>DASUSI010000029.1:0-16102 GCA_036375165.1 Micromonosporaceae bacterium
CGTGGGAGTCGCGCATGACATATGGCGCACCTTTTGGCATTGCGCTCCGTTTGAGCAACCAGCCGCCTCGATCACGCAGTCCGCCGTTCGGTCACCTTCGGACACATTAGCTGCGCGCCCGCAATATACGCAACGGGCCCGTGATGCCACAGGGCCACGAGGTGGTCAGACGTGTCCGAGATCCGTCTGATTGATACTGTTCTTTCATATCTCTGAGAGGCATAGAAATGCGCCGAATTGTAGTTCTCTTCGCATTATGCATGGGGGTTGTTCTCGGGTTCGCGTCGCCAGCACTGGCTCAGAACCCGCATTTCGTTGGCCAGGTACGCTCCACGGACCTGGGCACGCAACTCCAGGTTTCCGGCTCTGTCGCGGGACTGGGTAACCAGAACATCGACGTCGAGGTGATCGCTAACGGTATCGCGTCGGTGGACTGCGAAAACCCCGGCGGTAACGTGGCGCCAGGGCAGCGCACCGAGGTCACATCGACCGGTACCGTGACGAACGTGGAGGTCAAGAACGGGCGGGCGAACTTCTCCGTTACAACGGCGACGCCGACCGTCCCGAACGTGCCGACCTGCCCGAACTCGAAGTGGACCGCGACTGTGACCGATGTCGAGTTCACGTCGTTCACAGTGAACGTCTACCAGCCGGCGGGTAGTGGCATCCTGGTACTCAGTGAAACATTCCCAGCCTGATACAACAAATGCTGAGTCAATAACTGGGGCCCGGACGCAAAAGCGTCCGGGCCTTTCAGTTCCGCAGCACCGGCCACTTCCTGTTCAGCGGTTCTTGGTCACGAACCTGGGATTGTGATGGGGCGGTATGACAGTGAGCCTTTCCGCGTAACGGCTGTTGACGCTCTGTGATCAATCGCCGGGCCGGCGACACGCCGAGCCGTCGCGGTGCGCGAAAGGGACGCAGGACCCCGGTATGAAGATGGTCCTTCCAGAGATCAACTTCATAGAGGTCCTGCGTCGAAGATGAGTGTCACATACGCCGCTACGTTGACCGTGCGCGAGGAGACCGTGCTCTGCCTTTCCGGGCTGTTGCGCGCCGAGCGGCAGCGGCGAGCCACCCGCAAGGAAACCCGGGCGCTGGGGTGTTTCGAGCAGGCGGTGCTGGTCATCCGCTGGTTTCTCGACGGAACCCGGGTGGCGCAACTGGCCGGCGACAACGGCATAGGCCGCTCCACCGCCTACGACTACCTGCACGAGGGCATCGATGTGCTCGCCGCGGCCGCGCCCGGGCTGCACTCGGCGCTGCTGGCGGCCAAGGCCGCCGGGCACGAGCACGTTGCCGTCGACGGCACTGTGATCGAGACCGACCGCTGCCGGGTCCCGGGACCCACCCCGGGCGTGGACCTCTGGTGGTCGGGCAAGCACCACCGCCACGGCGGGAACATCCAGGTCATCACCGCACCCGACGGGTGGCCGCTGTGGACCTCCGAGGTGAGGCCCGGCCGTGAGCACGACACCAGCGCCCTTCGGGCACACGCCGAGATCCTGCCCGCGCTGACCGCGTGGACCGCCGCCGGCCTGCCGGTGCTAGGCGACCTTGGCTACGAGGGCGAGGCCGAGACCATCACCGTGGCGATCAAGAAACCCTCCGGCGGCAAGCTCACCGACGAGCAGAAGACCCATAACAAGACCCACAACGCCAAACGGGCCATCGGTGAACGCGGAAACTCCCTGCTCAAGACGACGTTCAAGGCGCTACGCCGCGTCAGCCTCTGCCCCTGGAGAATCGGCAAGATCGTCGCAGCCGCTCTCGTACTCCTCCACATCGAGCACGGCCGCACCACATGATCACCCAACGCGACACGTCGTTACGCGGAAAGGCTCAGTTGGCTGCGGGACTTCGAGTCACCCATACCGTCAGGTCTTGATCAGATCTTGACGTTCGGGCTCATGGTTCGTTGAGACCACCGGCCGAGCATGAAGCCATCAGCCAACAGCAGAGCGAAACGGGTGATGGCGATGATGGGGTACGGATGGGGCATGGGGCCCGCAGGCTGGATCTTCATGGGGCTGTTCTGGGTCCTGGTGATCGGCCTGATCGTGTGGGCGGTGGTCGCGCTACTGCCGAATGTCCGTTCGACTGGCAGCCGCACCGGCCACGAGACCGCGCTGGAGATCCTGGACCGGCGGTTCGCCATGGGTGAAATCGACGCCGAGCAGTATCGGCGGGCGCGTGAGGAGCTCACCGCCACCCGGGAAGGACGGCGGTGAGGATGATGACGCGCCACAGGGCCGTACTGATCGCGTTGGTCGTCGTGGCACTCGGTGGGCTGCTGACCATCGCGACGTGGGCGTCGATGTCGATGGTCACGCGGTCAGGGCACGGTCCGGACATGATGGGCGGCTCCGGGTACGGTCCGCGATCCGACTCCGGGATGATGCCCGGACACGGGATGGCGGGCAACGGGTCCGGCGGCATGGGCGGCTACGTCCTGCCCGGCAACGGCGTACCGGTCGACTCGTTGGACGCGGCCCGGCAGCGGGCGCAGGTGTTCGCCGACCGGTGGAACCTGCGGGCCGGTGAGGTGATGGAGTTCGACAACGGCTTCTACGCCGAGCTGCGTACCGCCGACGGGAAGGGCGGCACCGAAGTCCTGATAGACCCCGCCAACGGCGGCGTCCGACTGGAGTACGGGCCCGCGATGATGTGGAACACCAGCTACGGCATGCACCCGGGCCAGACAGCGACCCCGGTCCGGGTGTCCCCTGCCGAGGCCGCACGGATCGCGCAGCGCTGGCTGGACGACCGGCGGCAGGGGCTTTCCGCCCACGAGCCGGAACTGTTCCCCGGCTACTACACGCTGCACACCACGCGCAACGGGAAGATCAGCGGGATGATGTCGGTGAACGCGTACACCGGCGCGGTGTGGTACCACACCTGGCACGGCCGGTACGTCGCGATGAGTGAGGGATAGCGATGCGGGCTGGCCATGCTGGTCGTGCGGAGGCGGGCGCCACCGGTGCCCGCTTCCGCGCGCTGGTGGTCGACGACGAACCGCCGTTGCTGCAGGTGGTGTCCGGCTACCTGACCCGGGAGGGGTTCGACGTGGTCACCGCCACCGACGGCGAGTCTGCCGTGGCGAGGGCCCGCGAACACCGTCCCGACGTGGTGGTGCTGGACCTGATGCTGCCCGGCATCGACGGCGTCGAGGTGTGCCGGCGGATTCGGTCGTTCAGCGACGCGTACGTCATCATGCTCACCGCCAAGAGCGACGAGGTGGACAAGCTGGTGGGGTTGTCGGTGGGAGCCGACGACTACCTGACCAAGCCGTTCTCACCGCGTGAGCTGGTCGCCCGGGTACGGGCGATGCTACGCCGGCCACGGGCACCCGAACACCCCGACGCGGAGGTACGCCGGTTCGGGGAACTGGAGGTCGACCCCGCCGCCCGCGAGGTACGCGTGGCGGGCCGGCCGGTCGAGCTCACCCGTACCGAGTTCGACCTGCTCGACACGCTGAGCGCGCAGCCCCGGGTGGTGTTCAGCCGCCGCCAACTGCTGGAGCACGTGTGGAGCGGCGAGTGGTACGGCGACGACCACGTGATCGACGTACACGTGGGCAACCTGCGTCGCAAGCTCGGCGACGACGCCGGTCACCCCCGGTACATCCGCACCGTGCGGGGGGTCGGCTACCGGATGGGGGCGGGGTGATGTCCACACCACGACGCGGCGAACGGCTGGCGTTGCGGCTGTTCGCCACCCAGGCCCTGATCGTGGCCGCTGGCGCCCTGACCCTGGTGCTCGTCGCCGTGGTCGTCGCGCCGGGCCTGTTCCGGGCCAACACCCACTCGATGCCCGGTCCGATGATGTCCGAGCCGATGGCGGAGGACCTGACCCAGGCACTGGCCAGGACCCTGCTGGTGTCCCTGTCCATCGCCGTGGCGGCCGGGCTGGTGACGTCGCTGGCGGTGAGCTGGTTCATCACCCGGCGGCTGACCCGTCCGATCGCCGAGATGGCCACGCTGGCGACCCGGATCGCCAGCGGCGACTACGACGCCCGGGTCCCCCCGAGTGGGCTCGGTGTGGAGTTCGCGATCCTGGACAACTCTTTCAACCGGATGGCCGCCACCCTTCAGGACACCGAACGCCGCCGCCGGGAACTGCTGTCCGACCTCGCCCACGAGCTGCGTACCCCGATCGCCACTGTGGACAGCTTTCTGGAAGGCATCGAGGACGAGGTGATCCCGTCCGGCCCGGACACCTGGCGCACCATGCGGGAGCAGACCAGCCGGCTACGCCGCCTCGCTGACGACATCGACAACGTGTCACGTGCCGCCGAGCACCGGCTTGACCTGCGTCCCGAACCGCTGGATGCCCGGGACCTGATCGATGAGACGGTCCGGGCCGCGACCGCCGGGTTCGCCGAGAAGGGGGTACGGCTGGAACACCACCGTGACACGGTGCCGGCCCGCGTGGTGGCCGACCCGGACCGGCTACGGGAGATCCTCGACAATCTGCTCGGAAACGCGCTACGTCACACTCCGCGCGGTGGCACCGTCACGGTCGAGACCACCACCGGCCGGAATGGCGTCAACGTGGCGGTGTGCGACACCGGGGAAGGCGTCGCCGCCGAACACCTGCCTCACCTGTTCGACCGGTTCTACCGGGCGGATCCGGCCCGCAGCCGCGACACCGGGGGCAGCGGGATCGGGCTGACCATCGCGCGTGCGCTGGCCCGAGCGCATGGCGGTGACCTGCGGGCCGCCAGCGACGGGCTCGGTACCGGGGCCACATTCACCCTCAGCCTGCCTGCCGCGCGGGGCCCGCTGAGCACCCCACCCGGGTAGATCCGGTTCGGCTAGGGCGAACAGCGCGGCAGGCATCAGGAGACGACGAGCGGCAGTATCGACACCGACGAACGAGAGCAAATCTGCCCGTTCATCGATGAAGTGCTGACTGAGGGCGGGGTTGATGTTAGTGAACTAGCAGCACGCCATGGCGTGAGTCACTATGCGATCACCGATAGACGGCGACGAGCCCGGCTCTGACAGACACGATTTCTATCCTCGAGGTTTAGACGTTCCGTGCTCTAAGCATATGGGATACGCAGATTATACGGACTAACATGCCACCAAATCTGATGCATACCACTCGATAGCTCGGCATGTGCGAAGTTCAAGTGTACGATCAAGTCGTACTCTGGTTGGCGGATCTGTCGATGTGATCAGACGCCCGCAAATCCGGCGCATCCGCAGTCAATGAGCCTTTTCCATCGTCATTTCACGACGTCGCGTTCGAGGGTGAGGACGGCTTTTGCCGTATGTGGCGTGTCAGACTTTGTAGCTCAGGGGTTATGTAGGTCCCTGACCAGGAGGTAGTGACGATGAGCCGTCCGCCGGTGTTTCTCGCCAAGTTGATCTTGGATGGTGAGTAAGGGGTTATGCGATGGCGGCGATGTTGCCGTCGTCGAAGTAGATGGCCTGGTGTAGACGGCCACCGAGGGCAGCGGCGTAGCGGGCGAGCACATCCTGCCCGGAGATCTTGCCCTGCTCGATTTGGGAGATGCGGCCTTTGGTGACGCCCATGCGGTCGGCGACCTGCTGCTGGGTCAGACCCCGGGTGCGGCGGACCTCGGCGAGGCGGTGTCCGACGACGGTGGCCAGCAGTTCCTGTTTGCCTTCCTCGACGACCTGTGTGCCGCCGGCCCGTTCGACGTGGTCAGCGCGAATGTCGCTCCAGCGCACGTAGCTGCTCATCGTTGTCGACCCTCCTCCTCGGCTCGTTCTTTCAGGTAGGTCTCGTAGCGTTGCTCGGCTAGGGGGATGGCTTCGGTGTACCACTCGTTCCAGTGTCCGGCCTTGTCTCCGGCGACTAGCAGGATGCTGGAGCGCCACGGGTCGAAGGCGAACAGGATCCGGACGGTGCCGGGGCGTAACTCTTTGAGGTTGGCCATCGACGAGCCGTGGATCGTATCGACCAGCGGCCGGCCGAGCCCGGGTCCGGCCTCGGCGAGCAGGTCGATGGCTTGCACGACGCGGGCGTGGGTGGCCGGGTCGAGGCTGTCGATCCAGTCGCGCACCTCGTTGACGAGGTAGATCTCCCACTCTCCGGTAGCCACCAGCCGAGTATAGTAAACGGTAAACCAGGAGACCAAACGTCCCGGCCAGGATGGCCACTGATGGCGGGGCACCCAGGCATGCTCCGCGGCACCCAAAGCCATGCAAACATGCTGGAATCTCATTCTTGATTTGGAGCAACTGCCGTTTGGCAGGTCAGGCGGCCTCAATCAGTCGCTTTGGGATGGCCGGTGCCGGCGTAGGTGATCCAGGCTGTGCGGTTGACGTCATCGATCAGATACCAGACGCGTCCGCCTGCCGTGATCTCGTACTGCCAGCGTTCGAATTCCTGGCCCTTGAACATGCCAGTACCGAGGTTGCCTTTGAGTCGGTGACGACGGTCGAGGTTATCGGTGGCCCTCGGGGCGATGCGGATCTTCTCAAACACCCGCCGCAGGTTGCTCGGCGCGTGTCGGCTCAAGTGTTCCCAGCCGCTGGCTGCCTCGGTGCGGCGAATCGGATGTCGTACTCGTTGTCAATCGGGGGTGGAGCGGCCCGGTCTCCGCGCTTCGGGCTCACTCAACCACCTCCGGCGGGGGCACCGGCCCGAGATCGCCTTCGGGCTCGCGGGTAAGGATGGCGAATAGGTCGGGGTCCGCGTAGATCTCAGCGCTGTGCCGCCACTGGGTGAGCAGAAGCGCAATCGGAGCAAGGTTGTCCAACGCCACGGCGCCGCTTGCGGTGTCTACCAGCTCAGAGATCATTGTATCGACGTCCTCCGGCGGCAGGAACGTCGTCCACGGTAGGGCTTCGGGCAGCGCTTGCCGGAGGGCTTCGATGTTCCCGGTCCTGACCAGACCTGCCAGCAGGCGGGCCGTGAAGTCAACGACAGTGGCATCCCGTTCCATCTGGTCGACCCGCATCAGGGCGAGATCCTCCGCGTCGCGTCGCCGGAGCCGCAGAGCACGCACCGACTCCAAGCGGCGCGTGGTCACGGCCGGATGGTGCAGCAACTCACTGAACGGGACATCTTCGTATGCTGCGGTCATGATATCCACAGTAGTTAGGATATCGCGCCAAATGAAGGCCCGATACGGACGTCTCAAGGGCGGGTGACGTTGGCGCTGAACAGCGGCCACGGGCCCGGCCTCCGGGAGATTCTCGGCATGGGTCGGCCCGGTCGAATGCGGCAGTTACCCGGCCGGAATGGTCACTGACGGCGGGACAGGTTAGGCACGTCTGGCAGACTGCGGGCGTTCCGCTGGTCGTCCTCGTCCCGGTCGTCGATGGCATCAAGATCCTCATAGGCTGGCGCGGGCAGGCGGGCGCGGCTCACTGCGATGCGATGAACGCTGCCGAGCGCTTCGGTCAACTGGACAGCCAGCTCGTGCAGTTCGCTCGGTGTCCACTCACGCCCGTCCAGGATGCGCCGGGCCTCCTCAAGGAGCTCACCAGCCAGGTCAAGCTGGGTGGCCTCCATACTGTCGGCCAAGCGAGACAGGTATCCGGTGCCGCCGCCTACGAGATAGCACGGCTTGCCCTCCGGGCCTGTCCAGGGAAGGAGACGGCCCGAGGCGGGCATGAGAAGCCCCCGCGACGTGAAAGCACAGGCGATACAGCGCGACATGTCGACACTCCTATCAGCGTTGGCCGCGCCCCCGGACCGTTCGCCCGGTCGCGGGGGTCCTGACTGAACGCCAGCCTGCCGACTGGTAATGCACCGAACTGTGCAACTCCTGCTCCCGGAAATCTGCTAGATCCCGACCCACTCCGCGTACCGCATCAGCGAGCCGCTTCGCGTCCGCTCCTGCCGCTTGAGGGCCAGCACGGTCTCCCGCACGGTCGGGTGGTAGCGGGTCTGTTGCGGCGCGATACGCCGGGCCTGTTGCAGGCAATCCAGCGCCTGCTCCGGCCGGCTCGCCCAAGCGTGGGCACGGCCGAGATCCATCCAGTGATGCCCCGCCCGAGAACGGGTCCAACCACGCGGGATGTGTACATTCTCAGCGAGTTCGATCGCACGTTCGAAGTCGTCCATTTGGCGGCAATGTCAGCGGCAGATAGTGGAGCAAGACAGCAGTTCGTCACCGTCCGCGATGACCGTCTCGCTGATCGCGGGGCTGTCGAGGCTGGGTACGGCTTCCAGCCGGGTCCACGCGGGTATCGGGCGGGTTACCGCTGCCCGGCCAGAATAGGTGCGTGTCAGGCTGGCGGCATGACGGCTCACGCACTGTGCCTGACCGCCGCGATCACTCATGAGAGCGAGTGGTACGTGGCGCGCTGCCTTCAGGTTGAGGTCACCTCCCAGGGCGAGACCATCGAGGAGTCCCTGGCCAACCTCCGTGAGGCTCTGGAACTCTGCTTCGAGGACACCCCCGCTCCCGAGGTTACGGATGTGATCACCGCCCGGTCGAGGTACGCGTCGCGTGAGCCATCATCCGGCTCGACTGCGCCGACCTCGACGACCCTTCGCTGCGGTTTCAAGGCGGGACCGCTGACCCGGACCGCACGTGGCCGGGTCGCGGGCCCTGGCCGCGTAACAATCAGCACCCCGGCCAGCCAACAGCCGCCGGCTACCCTCGGGCACACCAGTGAGCTCGCGGACCATGACAACGGAGAGCAGGCCGATGCCGCAGTGCACCAGGACGGCTGGTTTCCGGTAGGTGTGCGTGCCAAGGTGAAGCTACTGGAAGGCAGGGGCGCGAGTAGGAGGTGCGACCCTAAACTGGCTGGGTGACCGCAGCATTCGACTATGAGGACATGCACCACTTGGTGGACCGGCTCACGCCAGCCCAGGTACGTCGCCTGCGCTTGCTCGTCACCCAGGACGAGGAACTGTCACAGGCCGCCGAGGCACTCCCCCCGCGTCCCGATGAGGAGCAGCCGGTCCCGGACGGGCTGCTGGCATTGATCGGCGCGGTCAATGGGCCGGAGGACCTAGCCGAGCGGCATGATGACTACATCCGGGAGCGGATGCGCGAGCGGTTCGGCGACCAGGCGTGAACGCGATCGTCTTCGACACCGGTCCGCTCGCCGCAGCCCTGAATGCAGGTGACGGCCGCCATGCGGAGTGCGCCTCTCTTCTGGGCTCGATGACCAGCCGCCGTCTGCTGCCCAGCCCGGTACTGACCGAGGTGTGCTGGCTGCTGGAACGCTGGCCCAGGCTGGAAGCCGCCTTCCTCGCCGAAGTCGCCCGGGGTGCCTTCGAACTGGTCCACCTCACCCCGGCTGACCTGGAGCGCATGGGCGAGTTGGTCCTGGAGTACGCCGACTTCCCTCTTGGCGGAGTCGACGCATCGGTGATCGCCGTGGCCGAACGCTTCGGAGTAGAACGCGTCGCGACCCTCGACCGCCGTCACTTCAGCGTCGTCCGTCCCAAGCACACCCCGGCACTCACCCTCCTGCCCTGACGGCGTTGCACGAGGACCCGCTTGATATCAGCCCAGAACAATGCAGCGGGGTGGGTGGTCTCCCAGTCCAGAGCGTTCTCCAGCCCTTCACAGATCGGCTGGATCAGCGCATCCATCCGGTCACGCCGCAACTCTTCGGCGTACGGCTGGCCAAGCAGGTCGGACGTGGAAACACCCAGCGCGCGGGCACAGGCAGCAACAAAGGCTGGAGACGCGGGCTTCTGCCCACACTCGACCTTTGACAACAGCGACGTGGACACATGAGCGTGCATCGCCAGTCCCTGCTGCGTCAGCCCGCGCTGCTTCCGGATCCGGGAGATCCGGCTACCGGTGTGCTCCTCGACGCTCTGCGACACAGCGAACTCCGTCCTGGAGCAACCGTGCGGCTTTCAGCAGTCCACGCGAGTATCGGGCGGGTTGCGGTGGGAAAGCCGCTGAATGTCGCAGCGGCTACGACGCCCACGTCGGTGTGCTGGCTTTGTCGCCGGCAGTGGCACGTTGCAGGTAGCGGACCTTGCCGAGGCCACCTCGGCGTTGGACTCTGAGGTCGAAGCGGCGATCCATGACACGCTCGACCAGGTGATGGAAGGTCGGACGGTCATCACCATCGCGCACCGGCTCTCGACGATCGCGCGGATGGACCGGATCGTCGTCCTCGACGCGGGACGGATCGTCGAGGAGGGCACACACGGCCCTGCTCACGCGTGGCGGTCTCTACGCCGCGCTGTGGGCCCGACAGTCTGGCGGCTTCCTCGGTGTCGAGCCAGACAAGGAGCATGACGGCGTGCCGCACCGATCTCACGCCGGCCGATGGTCCGAGACCGAGGCCAGTCGCTGAGCTGTCTCAGTTGAGGATCACGCGACATCGGTCTCACCCGCCCCTGACACCCGGGTTTCACCGTGTCTTTGATCGTTTGTATGGCCTTCTCGGACGGCCTGGTGTAGACGTAGTGCTTGCTCACGTGCTGCCGCGTGGTGCCAAGAGGCATTTCGCGGTATCACGATTGGTTGGAGCGAGGTGGCGACATGGCTGAGACGGGCGAGCACGGCACAACCCGGACGACGCTGGGACAAACGGATCTTCGAGTGTCGCGGTTGGGCATCGGGGCAATGGTCTGGGGAGACATGTCGACCGTGCCCCGGTGGAACCCCGCGCGCAACGCGTACGGGCCGACCAGCAGTGTGGACGAGCAGCGAGCAGCGCTGGAGACCAGCCTGGCCGCCGGAGTGAACTTCCTGGACACCGCCGCCATGTACGGCAAAGGTGCCTCAGAGCGACGCGTGGGCGAGTTGGCCGCGGACAAGGATGTCGTGGTGGCGACGAAGTTTCCCCTCGGCTTCTTCTCCCGTACCAATAGTCTGCCGGCGACACTCCAGGGGAGCCTCGGCCGGCTACGGCGGAAGAAGATCGATCTTTACCAGGTCCACTACCCCTCACCGTGGATGTCGATTCCCGCGCTGATGAGGCTGATGGCTGACGCCGTTGAGGCGGACACAATCCACGCGGTGGGGGTGAGCAACTACAGCGCCCGCCAGATGCGCGTCGCACAGGCGGAACTCGCCCGCCGGGGCATCCCGCTCGCCTCCAACCAGGTGCAGTATTCGCTGCTGCACCGCGATCCCGAGACCGACGGGGTGCTCGACACCTGCCGCGAGTTGGGGGTCACCCTGATCGCATACATGCCGCTGGCCTCGGGCGCGCTGACCGGCAAGTATTCAGCGACCGCTCGTCCCGCCGGGTGGCGGCGCTACATGGGCTATTTCCGTGGTGGCAACCTCACCAGGCTGGACCGCCTCACCGAACTGCTGCGCGAGATCGGATCGCGCCACGACAAGAGCCCGAGTCAGGTCGCCCTGCGCTGGCTGATCCAGCAGGAGGGCGTGCTGCCCATCCCAGGCGCCAAGAATGCCGATCAGGCCGCCCAGAACGCAGGGGCGCTCAGCTTCGGGCTCGATACCGCCGAGATCGACGCGCTCAGCCAGGCAACCAAGGGGTCGTAGCCGCGAACCATTGAGTGCCTTGGTGTTCACTGGCCGGACCCGTGCGGCCGGCGGCGTGGGTCGCGCCATAGCTGCCCGCCGAGCCACGACGAGGGACTGTGCACTGGTCAGCCACTCCTCGCCGGCGGCGACCGATCGAGATCCACCTGCAACATCAACAGGCACAACTCTCAACCCAGGAAAACTGGGCCAGGTTCTTGACGCGGGACACCCCTTCACCGCAGCCTCGCACCCGGCACTGTTTGGTCCATCCTCCGCCAGGCCCACTGGACCGTCGACGATCTCGAGGAGTTCATGAAGTAGCACTGCGTGCAGGTTGGTGATGCACTGCGGCCGCGCCGAACTGTGTAAACCCCTGCCCCCGGAAATCTGCTAGATCCCGACCCACTCCGCACCGCATCAGCGAGCCGCTACGCGTCCGCTCGGATGGACCGACAACGTCCGACTCGGCACCCTGACCCGGGACCCCGGACGGATCACCGTCCTCAACGCCGACCCGATCGGCGACCGAATCACCGACACCGCACTCAACCTGCTCTCACACGCCGGCGGCACCCTCCGATTGGACGACTTCATCACCCGGCTTGCCGACACCGGCCTCTACCACCGCGTCCAAGGCGACCTGACCGCCGCCGGCATCATCCACCGCATCGCCCACAAACGCTTCTGGCTGTTCCGCATGCTGACCCACACACCGACCCGACGGGCGTACCCCGTCAGGGCCCGAAGCCGCATCCGCCGCATGATCGACCAATACCGCACCGGCGTGAACGAGGCTGGCCCCCGCGCCCTCTCACTCACCGGCCTGGTCACCGCCCTCAAACTGACCCGGCACCTCTACGAGGACGACACACTCATTAGACCCATCCACGACTGGCTCCACAACCTCATCACTCACCAACCCGACACCACCTTCCGCGACACCACAACGACCATCACCAACCACAGAAAAGCCCCATAACAACCTCCACACCGGAAAGACCTTGGGAGTTTTGGGCTGCCGGAACAGCCCAAAACTCCCAAGATCGCGGGTACGGACGATTCGCAATTGCCCAGGATCGAAAGGCTCGTGCCCCCGGGCCGCCATGGTGAGGCAGAGTCAGACAAGGAGGTGAGGCGTGCACCCGTTGATCGAAACGAGGCGGCAGGAGATCGAAGCCCTGTGCCGAAGGCTCGGCATTCGGCGCCTCGACGTATTCGGCTCCGCCGTTGGGGACTCCTTTGACGTCGACACAAGTGACGTTGACGTGCTCGTCGAGTTCGACGCCGACCGTCCGGGGTTCGACTACTTCGGTACGTACTTCACGCTGAAGGAGGGTCTGGAGCGGATCCTCGGCCGTGCGGTCGACGTGGTGAGCGTCACGAGCATCCGTAACCCGTACTTTCGTGACCGGGTGATGCGTACCAGGGAGTCACTGTATGCGGCTTGACTCGCGGAAGTACCTCTGGGATGCGTCAAGCGCGAACGCAGGACTCAATTGCCGGCCATCACGCTCAAGGGTCCACATGGGATGTGAAGAGGGGCACCAGAACATCGTTGACGATCTCGATGATCACATCGTCGGGGATGGTGCCGGTGAACAGGAAATGGTGGCGCAGCATCGCCTGGGGGACCTCCAGACGCTGCGGCGTGATCGCGTCGCTTCGGATCTCGCCGCGTCCCACCGCGCGCCGGAGCACCTCCCGCATCGCCTTACGGCCGATGCCCTGCGAGTTCTGGCGCAACCGCGCGGTGCGGTCCGGATCGTGGACCACATCGCTGAGCACCCCGCGCAACGCCTCCCCCGCCGGCCCGGCCAGCAGTTCCGCGATCCGCCGCAACATCGCCAGCAGGTCACCGCGCAGGCTGCCGGTGTCGCGTGGCGAGCGCAGGTCCGGCATCGCGTGGTAGACCGCGTCCATCGCCAGCTCGATCCGGCTCGGCCACCGCCGGTACAGGGACGCCTTGCTGGCCCGTGCCCGTTCCGCGATCCGTTCCATGGTCAGCTTCGCGTACCCGACTTCGCTCAACTCGTCCAGCGTGGCCTGGAAGATCGCGGCGTTCAGGGCCTCGCCACGACGGCGGGGCAGCTTGCGATGATCGGTCACCACGGGGCCGATCCTAAGAACCCGCGGCGCTGACCCGGCCGGTGTCACCGTCGACCGTCACCACCTGGCCGTCGGTCAGCACGTCGGTACCCACGGCGGTTCCCATGACCGCGGGAATGCCGTACTCCCGGGCCACGATCGCGGCGTGTGACCCCGTCCCTCCGACGTCGACCACGACCGCGACGGCGCGCTGGAACAGCGGCGTCCACGATGGATTCGTGTACGGGCAGACCAGCACGTCACCGCCGTCCAGTTTGGAGAACTCGGCTGGCTCGCGGATCACCTTGACGGGTCCGGTGACCATGCCGCCACCCGCCGGCGTGCCGGAGACCAGGGCGTCGCCGTGGCGGCGGGTCGGGAAGACCAGGCTCGGGTCGATCAGCCGTATCCCTGCCAGCTCGTCACGCCTGGTCGACCTGGCGCGGACCAGCGAGCGCAACCGGTGCCTGTCCGCTTCCCGCAGCCCGGCCACGTCGCTGATGGCTTCAAGCTCCTCCAACCGCAGGTGGAACACGTCCTCCGGCTCCTGGAGTACGCCCACGTCGCGAAGTCGCCGGCCGATCTCCAGCAGGGACCGGCGCAGGATCGGCAGTGGCAGGGTGAAGTAGAAGTGGCTGTCCTCGCGGAACGCGATGCCCTCGCGTGCTGCCTGAACCCAACGGGTGATCCGGGCGCGACGCTTCGCGCTTCGCAGCCACGGGTGCGACAACAGTTCCCGCATCGCCGCGCCAGCCGGGTCGACCGGCTTCGGCGGCGCTGCCGCGAGCACCTTGACCAGCCCCAGCACCGTCTCGGGTGCCTCGCCCCAGGTGGGTGGGGTGACGAGGATCGGGGTGACGGTCTCGCGGTGCCCGTACTCGGCGAGAAAAGCCTGAAACGCGGCGTGGAACTCGTCGAACTCCTTGAGCCGGTCCAGGTCGAGTGCATTGACCGCCTCTGTGAGGTCGGGGTTCTTTCGCACCAGCGAGGCGAGGGCTTCGAGCTCGCGGTTGGCGTCCGTGGTCCGGGTGTGCGCGCCGAGGATCAGGTCACCGAACCGGGCGGTACGCCGCAGCAAGGCCAGCGTGAGCAGCAGGCGCAGCAGCGCCAGGCCGGTTCGCGGCAGGTACCCGATGCGAAGCTCGGTGATCGGATCGACCAGGCTGAGCGCCTGTCTGGGTACGCGGACAAGTCGCGGCCACGGCATGGTGGCGAGATCCTCACCCGCGGCCTCGCGCACCTGGGCGAGAAAGTCGGTGAAACGTGGGTCCTCGGTCCACCGGGCCGGGTCGTGGCGCCGCGCCAGGGACGCGATCCGGTACGGAGCGCGCAGCATGCCCCACGACGGGCGCGGAGACGGCGGGACGAACGCTTCGACCACCCCGTCCCGCTCACTCAGCAGGTCCTCGAACGCGCCACGGATTCCGAAATGCGCCACCACCCTGGCCATCAGGCCGGCCGGACCGTGCGGTATCCACGTGGACATGTCGATCGGGTACGGGCGTACCGGGAGATATTCCAGCAGTACGGAACCGAGCTGCCGCTGCAACCGCCCGAGCCGGACCGGGGGTGGCGGCAGGGCGGTCATCGGCCGCGCCTGTACCAGGCTCACCCGGCCACTCACCCAGGTCCATTCGATGTCCTGTGGTGTTCCGAAGTGGCGGGCCACGTCGTTGCCGAGCAGGGCGAGTCGCTCCAGCGCGGCGTCGGGCAGCCGTTCCGCCGTGGCAGGATCACCGGTCTCATGCCGCACTCCACCGCCTGCCGTGCCCGTGATGACGACCTCACGCCGGCCCGGGGACCACTCGCGCACCCTGCCACGTTTGTCGAGCACGTAGTGGTCGGGTGTGACCAGGCCGGACACCACGGCCTCGCCGAGACCAGGACTGGCGTCGACGACGAACTGGTCCGGGTTGCCGGTGACCGGGTTGGCGGTGAACATCACGCCCGCGTACTCGGCGTTGACCATGGTCTGCACCACCACGGCCATGCTGATCTCGCCGGTGGCGATCCCCCGCTTCTCGCGGTACGCGATGGCGCGGTCTGTCCACAGGGAACCCCAGCACCGGCGTACCGCCTCGAGCAGCGCCGGCTCCCCCAGCACGTTGAGGTATGTGTCCTGCTGGCCGGCGAACGTCGCCCCGGGGAGGTCCTCGGCGGTGGCGCTGGAGCGGACCGCGACCGGTCCGCCGCCCATCTCGAAGTAGGCCCGGACGATCGCCGTCCGCAACCGATCCGGGACGGTGACCGCTTCGAAGGCGGCGCGGGTCGCCGCCCCGTCGGTCTGCTCGGCGATGTCGAGATCGAGGGACCGGACGATCATTCGGTACGCGTCGGTGGTGATGACGAAGCCGGGCGGGACGGGGAAGCCGGCGCGGATGAGTTCCCCGAGGTTCGCACCCTTACCTCCGGCAAGAATGAGGTCGCCCCTGCCGACAGCACTGAGCGGTGCGACAAGCTTCATGGCTTCTCCCCGTCCTTCACAGCGTCGCCTGGATGCCCCAGGTCGATGCTCCCGGGGTCACTTAGAGAACTTACCGTTCTCTAAGCGGCAGGGCTATCCTTCACGAATCACAAGAGGGACACGCGTCGCTCACACCGCTGGAGAAGGCG
>DASUSI010000030.1:0-66341 GCA_036375165.1 Micromonosporaceae bacterium
GGACCCGGCCGTGCGCACGACCCCCCTCGTACACTTTGTGCAAGTCGCGGACCTCTACGACGGCCATCTCACCCGCCTACCAGGCCACGGGCACGCCACTTCTCGAAGATCGGCTTGATCTGCGCCTCGGCATCGGCCACCGCTTCCTTCGCCGAAACCTGGCCCCGGGCGGCCCTGGCGAGCATGTTCGGGATGATGAACGTCCCGAACACCTCACCCACGGCGGTGTTGGCCGGACCGGGGTGGCCGACGTTGGTGCTCCACTTGGTGGCGTCGGCCAGGAACGCCAGCTTGTCGGCTGGCTTCGCCCCGAACGGATCCTTCTTCAGCCAGTCGTCGCGTTGTGGCGTGGTCTTGGACCAGGCCGCGAAGTCGTACAGCTTCGAGTGGTACGTCGCCGAAGCGAAGTTGGCGGTGTAATGCAGCAGAAACTCCTTTGCCGCGTCCACCCCTTTCGCATGGCTCGGGACCATCCAGTTGTACATCACGTGCTGGGCCGCCAGGGTCGCCTTCGGACCCTGCAACGCGGGCACGAAGTGGATGTCGTCGGCGACCGAGGGGTTGACCTCCTGGGCGGTCCGCCACGCGGAGATCGAGTTCAGGATGTACGACATCTTGCCGGCCGCGAGGCCCTGATTGTTGGACGCGGCGTTCCAGCTGAACACCTCGTTGGTCATGGAGCCCTTGAAGAGCTTGGTCATGAACTCCACCGCGGCGATCGCCTCAGGTGAGTTGAGCACCACCTGCTCGCTGGCGTCCTGAATCGACGCGCCGAACGACCAGAGCAGCGCCCGGCCGGCCATGTTGGAGTCGATCTCCTGCGACATCCCAAGGCCCAGTTGCACGCCCTTGGACTTCTTGATCTCCGTACCGCCTTCGAGCAGGTCGTCCCAGGTCGACGGACCCTCCGGCATCCCGACCGACTCCCACAGGGAGCGTCGGTAATTGCCTGGGTCCGGCACCCAGCCCGGCGAGTACGCGTAGAACTTGCCGGTGGTCGGGTTCTGGCTGGACTTGCGGCAGAGTTCGAGCTGCTCGCCCCAACGTTTCGAGGCCTCGTCGGTGAGGTCCTTGAGGTCGAGCACACTGGGCTCGAACTGGGCCAGTGGTGCGATGTGCTGGATCAGGTCGTGACCCTGTTTCGCCTGAATCTCCGCGGCGATCCGGGTGGGTACCTGAGCGACGTCGATGTGGTCGACCGTGACCTCCACACCAACCTTCTCGCCCCACTGCTTGGCAAAAGTATCAAACCATTTGTCATGACTTGGTACAAAGTGGCTCCAAAGCAGAATCTTCAGACTCCCCGACAGCTTGCTGGCCGGCTCCGCGAAGGTCTCCTTCGGTGCGCCGGTTGCCGAGCCGGACGGGGCCGTCTCCTCGGCGGCGCAGGCACTGGCCAGCGCTGAGCCGAGGACGATCAGTCCCGAGTTACGCAGCACCTCGCGCCGCGTCCTCGGGCTACTGAAGATGCCGGGGAGTGAACCACCGTTGGTCATAAGGGCACCTCCGTCTATGGATAGTGCAGACGCTAGTCCCCGGTGAACTAACCCACTAGACGTGACACACGTGATCTTGGGATTACGTAGTGTAATCAGCTCACGACCAGGTGGTTTCGTATCTCCTCAGCCGCTGTGTCCCCGTACGAATCGCCGAGCCGATGACAGAACTCCTCGGGCTTGACCACGTACTCCTGAGTGCCGATGGTCTCCAGCACCAAGGCCGCCACCAGGTTCCCGACCTGGGCGGCGCGCTCCAGTGACAGTCCCCAACCGAGCGCGGACAGGAAGCCGGCCCGGAAACCGTCCCCCACCCCGGTCGGGTCCGCCGGCTGCACACGCACCACGACCGGCACCCGGATCGGATCGAGCTTTCGTCCGGTGATCTCCACCCCGTCCTTGCCGAGCGTGGTCACCCGGATACCCACCCGTTCGAGCACCTGCTCACCCGACAGGCCGGTCTTGGACTCCAGCAGGCCCTTCTCATAATCGTTGGTGAACAGGTACGTCGCGCCGTCCACCAGCCGTCGGATCTGGTCCCCGGACATCCTGGCCATCTGCTGGGACGGGTCGGCGACGAAGGAATACCCGCGTTCCCGACACTCCTCGGTGTGCCGCAGCATCGCCTCCGGATCGTTGGGGCTGACCACCACCAGATCCAGGCCATCGAACCGGTCCGCCACCGGCTCGAGCTCGATGTTGCGGGCCTCGGACATGGCGCCGGCGTAGAACGACGCGATCTGGCACATGTCGTCGTCGGTCGTGCAGACGAACCGGGCGGTGTGAGCCATCTCGCTGACGTGGACCGACTCACAGTCGACACCGTGACGTTCCAACCAGGACCGATAGTCGGCGAAGTCCGCGCCCACCGCTCCCACCAGGACGGGGCTCTGCCGCAACTGGGCCATGCCGTACGCGATGTTGGCCGCGATCCCGCCGCGCCGCACCACCAGGTCATCGACCAGGAAGGAGAGAGACACCCGGTCCAGTTGGTCGGCGAGGAGTTGCTCGGAGAACCTGCCCGGAAAGTGCATCAGGTGGTCCGTGGCGATCGAGCCGGTGACCGCGATCTTCATGAGGCGAATCCCTGTCGAGGAGACGGTTGCGACGGGCCAGAATACCGATCACGGTGATACCGCGGCTCAGGTACCCGGCGGCGCCGCCGGCGGGCCGTCATGCACGGTGGCGCACGACGAGACAGCCTCGCCGACGACGTCGTGTTGATACCCGGCCGCCGATCCCGGCAAGCATTTTCGGGGCAGCCCGCGCGGTCAGCGGCGCGACCCCGGGCCCGCGACCCTCAGTGGAACGAGTCGCCGCAGGCGCACGAGCCAGAGGCGTTCGGGTTGTCGATGGTGAAGCCCTGCTTGTCGATCTGGTCGACGAAGTCGATCGACGCCCCCATCAGGTAGGGCAGACTCATCCGGTCCACCACGACCCCGACCCCGTCGAAGTCGGTGACGTTGTCACCGTCCAGGGACCGTTCGTCGAAGAACAGCTGGTAGCGCAGGCCGGAGCACCCGCCGGGCTGCACCGCGACCCGCAGCCGCAGATCGTCGCGGCCTTCCTGGGCGAGCAGGGCCTTCACCTTGGCCACCGCGGCGTCGCTGAGCACGACTCCGGTGGCCTCGGTGGTGGTCTGCCCGGTCTCGGTGGTCTGCTGAACGGTCACGTGTTGCTCCTCGAACTACTAGCCGGTTCTGGCCACGTACGCCGACACCGGAAGGACACCGGTCCGTCGGGCACCCCCATAGTTGCACAAGGGCGGGGGAAAACCGTGATCAAGGAAGCCGGCAGATGTCGAGCCCGGAGAGCCGGGACATTGCCTCGATCAGGGACATATAGGGGTTTACCAGGATATTAACCCACCGCGATAACACTAAGAAAAGGGACTTTCGCCCCAGAAAAACAGGACCAACCCTGGCATCGCCGCCACGGCTCGCTGCCCTGGTCCGGTGCGCGCCGGGAAGTCACCGCCTCGGGGACCACTGCCCGGCGATCCGGGCGGCCAGCGACCGTAGACCCTCCCACGGACGGGCGAGCGCCTGCTCCAGGCTGCCGACATGGTCCGTGACCGAGTAGGCCCCGGTGATCCCGGCCGACGCGATGTCCCGTCGACCCACCCTCACCTGACCCGCGATCACGAGGCACGGCAACCCGCGGGTCAGGGCGGCCTCCGCCACCCCGGCCACCACCTTGCCACGCAGTGACTGGGCATCGAAGCTGCCCTCGCCGGTGACCACCAGGTCCACACCGTCCAACGCCCGGTCGAGTCCGGTGATCCGGCGCACCAGAGCCATCCCGGACTCCCGAGTGGCGCCAAGGGCGTACAGCGCCGCACCGATACCGCCAGCGGCCCCGGCACCCGGCAGATCCGGCAGATCCGGTGGGCACTCCGGCAACCGCTCGCGCAGCACCGAGGTGAACCGTTCCAGCGCCTGGTCCAGCAGCAACACGTCCTCCCGGCTCGCCCCCTTCTGCGGTCCGAATACCACCGTCGCGCCGTGGATCCCGAGCAGCGGATTGTCCACGTCGGTGGCCGCCACCAGCGCCACCTCCCGAGTCCGCGGCGGACCGGTCAGGTCATGGCAGCCCAAGAGGGCGGCACCACCGTACGGCAGGGCCAGGCCGGCGGCGTCCAGCGGCGCGGCGTCCAGGGCGGCGAGCATGCCGGCTCCCCCGTCGTTCGTGGCCGAACCGCCGAGTCCGACCACCACCCGGCGGGCACCCGACTCCACCGCGGCGGCGATCAGCAGGCCGAGCCCGTAGGAGGTGGTGCGTTTCGGGTCCCGCTCGGACGCCTCCAGCAGGTGCAGTCCGCACGCCTGGGCACTCTCGACGAACCCGGTGTCCCCCACCAGGAGCACCTTTCCGGGCACCGGCCGGCCGAGCGGGTCACACGTGCGCACTGAAATCCCGACCCCCTCGACAGCCTCCGCGACCACGTCCAGGAAGCCGGGGCCACCGTCGGCCAGCGGCTTGCGCACCAACCGGTCGTCCGGTGCGACCGACGCCCAACCCTGCGCAATCGCCGCCGCGGCCGCCGGCGCGGACAGCGTGCCAGCGAACTTGTCGGGACAGATCAGCACCCGCACGGCGACCAGTCTGCCGAACCGCCGGACGTGGCGCACCGGGCCGGGTGGGCATCCCTCGCGAGCGCGATGTGGCTATCCTCAACCGGCGTAGCTACCCCGCTCGGGAGTCGCCCGCCCGGGGGCCGAGCCTTCCCTGGGCAGCCACGGCGACACCCCGGCCGCATGACCGCACAACGGCGTCCCCGTGGGAGCGTGAGCGAGCGCTTCTCCGAGGGCCTTTTGCCCGCGTACGACCGCGAGGGGAATCGATGAACGACGTATTGGTGGTGCACGGCGGCGTGCCGCTCCACGGCGAAATCCGGGTCCGTGGAGCCAAGAACCTGGTGAGCAAGGCGATGGTGGCGAGCGTGCTGGGCGAGTCGACCAGCCGGCTCTACGACGTGCCCGCGATCCGCGACGTCGAGGTGGTGCGCGGGCTGCTGGAACTGCACGGAGTGCGGGTGAGCGAGGGCCCGGACGGCGAACTGGTGTTCGATCCGTCGAACGTGGAACGGGCGCACGCGGACGAAATCAACGTGCACGCCGGCTCCAGCCGGATCCCGATCCTGTTCTGCGGGCCGCTGCTGCACCGGCTCGGCCACGCGTTCATTCCCGACCTCGGCGGCTGCCGGATCGGTGACCGCCCGATCGACTTCCACCTCTCGGCGCTGCGGGAGTTCGGCGCGATCGAGGAGAAGACCCCGGAAGGGCTGCACCTGACCGCGCCGGGCGGGCTGCACGGCACCAAGTTCGAACTGCCGTATCCGAGCGTGGGCGCCACCGAGCAGGTGCTGCTCACCGCGGTGCGCGCGGAAGGTGTCACCGAGCTGCGCAACGCCGCCGTGGAACCCGAGATCATCGACCTGATCTGCGTACTGCAGAAAATGGGCGCGATCATCAGCGTGCACACCGACCGGGTGATCCGAATCGAGGGCGTGCCGCACCTGACCGGGTACACCCACCGACCGCTGCCCGACCGCTTGGAGGTGGCCAGCTGGGCCTGCGCCGCGCTCGCCACCCACGGTGACGTGTCGGTGCGCGGGGCCCGGCAGGTCGACATGATGACCTTCCTGAACGTGTTCCGCTCGGTGGGCGGCACGTTCGAGGTGGACGACTCCCCGACCGGGGGGATCCGGTTCTGGCACCCCGGTGGCGAACTGTCCGCGGTCGCCCTGGAGACCGACGTGCACCCGGGCATGATGACCGACTGGCAGCAGCCTCTGGTGGTGGCGTTGACGCAGGCGCAGGGCCTGTCGATCGTCCACGAGACCGTGTACGAGCAGCGGTTCGGCTTCACCGACGCGCTGGTCAAGATGGGTGCCACGATCCAGCTCTACCGGGAGTGCCTGGGTGCCACTCCATGCCGGTTCGGCCAGCGCAACTTCCTGCATTCCGCGGTGATCTCCGGACCGAGTAAGTTGCACGGCGCCGAACTGGAGATCCCGGACCTGCGTGGCGGGTTCAGTCACTTCATCGCGGCACTCGCGGCCGAGGGCACGTCCCGGTTGCACGGGGTGGACCTGATCAACCGCGGGTACGAAGACTTCGAGGCGAAGCTGGACGCCATGGGGGCGCGGTTCGAACGTGCGTGACGCGACGTCCGGTGGATCAGCCGAACGGGCCGCGGGTCAGGCTGCGGTGGACCATCTCGGTGAGCGTGACGATGTCGAACACCGGTAGCCCGAGCCGTTCCTGGATGGCGTGCGCATAGGGCACCAGGTCGGTGCATTCGATGATCAGGGCACCCAGGTCCGGGTAGCCGCGCGCCAGCCGTTCCGCCTGGCTCGTCACCTCACGCCCGAGCCGGTCCGGGTCCAGGTCGTCGCGGCGGGCATCGAGGATCACCTCGCGGAACTCCGGCTGGTCGTCCATGCCGACGACGCACACCGGGATCTGCTCGGCGCCGACGCCCTCCAGGTGTCGCCGCGTGAACGTGCGCTCCCTGGCGAGCAGCAGTCCGACCCGCTGGTCACGGCGCAACATCCGGTGCACCATCGGCAACTGGACCAGGCTGGAGGAATAGAGCGGAACCCGTACGGCATCGGCCAGTTCCCGTTGGAAGATGGCCAGAAAGCCACAGCCGGAGGTGACCGCCGCCGCGCCCTGGGCTTCAAGGTCTCGCGCCGCCGCCACGAAATTCCCGAGCAGGGGTGGATCCGTGCCGGTCACACGCTCCGCCGTGGCTCCCCGCACCACCCGGTAGCTGACCGGGAAGTCGAATGTGCCTGGATTGCGGATGTGCCCCGGGATCTTGGTGAAGGAGGTGTCCATGCAGATGACGCCGATGGTGACGTCGCGCCTGGTTCCGGCTTCACGGGCCAACGTGGTCACCGCCTTCCCAGAGAGAGCCGACGCCGCCGGGTGCCGAATCGGTCGGGACGCAGCGGCGCGACGTCCGTGTCCGGTTGCTCGCCGGTGATGATCTGGGCGATCAACTCACCGCCGGCCGGTGCGAGTCCCATGCCGATGTGACCGTGTCCGCAGGCGACGGAGAGGTTCGGGTACGGTCCGGCGCGGCCGATGAACGGAAGTCCGTCCGGAGTGCAGGGTCGAAATCCGCTCCACATCTCGACGGTTTCGGTCCTCTCCAGCCGTGGCAGGTAGGTGTGGACCGTACGCATGATGCCCGCCACCCGTCGCATGGAGATCGCGGTGTCCATACCGGCCAACTCCAGCGTTCCGGCGATGCGCAACCGGTCACCGAGCGGCATCAGGGCGACCTTCCCCTCACCGAGCAGCAGCGGCCGGTGCGGCCCACCGCGTGGCGCCTTCACGGTGACGCTGTAGCCCTTGGCAGGCTGGAGTTTCAGCCCGACACCGAGCTTGCGGGCGCATCGCGCCGACCAGGCCCCCGCGGCGAGCACCACCTCGCGTGGCCGCAACTCGCCGTACGTCGTGTTGACCCGGGCCACCATGCCCCGGCTGATTTCGAAGTCGCGGACTTCGGCGTGCTCACGGATCTCGACTCCCATGTCCCGCAGCATCCTGCCGAACTCGATGACGAAGTCCGGAACGTGAAGACCGGCTCCGTCCTCGTTGTACAGGGCGCCGTGGATGTCGAAGTCGGCGTCGGGTTCGAGGTCCCGTAGCTCCCCCGGGTCGAGGACCCGCAACGGTACGCCGTGTTCGACGGCCTGCGGCACGAGCCGGCAGGCCTTGTCGAACCCTTGCGGCGTTCTGAACGCGAGCACCATTCCGGCCGCGGTGAAGCTCGTGGCCAGACGATCGGATCGGGACAGCTCGCGCAGCATGTCAAGGCTGCGCCGCTTCAGGCCGACCAGCACCCGAAAGCCCGCCCGGGCGGCCTCCTCGGTGCAGGCACGGCGGAAGTGCCAGAGCCAGGACAGCAGTTCGGGGTCCCACCGGGGCCTGATGTGGAACGGGCTCTCGGGGTCGAGCAGCCAGCGCAGCCCTTGCCCGAGCACTCCCGGTTCGGCGAGCGGAACCGCGCCCTGCGTACCGACGAACCCGGTGTTCCCGTACGAGCAGGACTGCGGGCCGCCGACCGTACCGCGCTCCACAATGGTCACATCGGCTCCCCGGCGACGCAGATGGTAGGCGCAGAACAGGCCAACGATGCCGCCGCCGATGACGAGGACGTCGGGATCGTCCCTGGTGAGAGGGCTGTCCGGTGGAACCGTCCTGGCCATGCCGGCCTACAGGCTGACCACGAAGACGTTGCTGGGCAGATTGACCACCACCCGCTCGTAGATCTCGGCCATCAGGGCAAGACCGGGCTCCACGAAGGTGCCCGGAGGCGGGTCGGCGAACCGGATCACGGAGCGCCCCGCGTCGAACAGCACGGCACCGTGTCCGAAGTCGCCGACGATGGCCGTGCCCGGATCGACCAGTCGGGTCCTGACGATGAAGACGCCGTTTCGCTCCAGGTCGTCCATCAGGCGGCCCTGCCCCATGGACGTGTAGTAGTCGACGGGGTTGATGATCAGACCATCGGCGGTGCCGCCCATCTGCTCCGCCTCGTTGCACGCCGCGAGGATGGTGGAGCCGAACGGACCCTGCTCGGTGATCCGCGCGATGCCCAGGGTGTTCAGCAGACCGCTTTCACCTCGGATGATCGTATGGTTCTCGGCGGTGCACAGCCTGACGATCAACCGGTAGTTGATGAACGATTCGAAGCTGTCCGGGTCCTCCCACAGGCCCGGTGGGACCTGGACCCACGCGGTGGTGGGGAGCAGTGCCGGGATCGGCGAGCGGTGGAACCGGCTGGCCAACTCCCGCCGCACGCCCGAGCCGTCGATCCTCGGGTCGTCAGGCCGTGGCGGGCTCTCGTGCCAGTAGAACTGCTGCGGATCCCTGGACAGGTCCACCACCTTGAGCATGTTGCGAGCCGGGTGGCGGGGCTTGCGGCGCGAGCTGGTCAACGAGTCTGTGACCGTGACGTCGTACTCCGCCTCGGCTCCGAGTCCCTTGGCGGCGAATGCCTCCACGAACCTCCGGCCCGGTGACATCTGAGTGGTCCGCTGGGTGGCGTCTGTCCGCTGCATGGCTCTCCCCACTGGTGATGATCCGGGATGGCACGCCGGGAAGCCGCCTCAGCGTCAGAACCGCACGGCTGGCGTGACCGAGGAGTGGACCGTCGAAGATCGCGACCGGTGCCCGGCGGGAACGATTTCCGGCGCACCGGACACTTCACCGCCGGGTTCTTCACCGCCACCGGGCACCCCGAGGTTCAGGTCGCGACACCACTGTTGGTAATCCCGCCAATACAGTATCGATTGGTGTGGTCGAAGTCGACGGCCGCGAACCGGTGCCAGCGGCAGAGCCTGGCCGGCGCCCTCCCCCGGATCCCGCCTCAACCCTCTCCCGCCACCAGCACGGCCAGCCGATTCAGCTAATCTGCACCACGTGCCTTCGCTGTTCCGCCGCCGCTCCCAGAACGCCGGTCCCGCCGCTGGATCGACCGCTGACGAGCCAATCACCCAGGCGGGTACGAGTGCCGCCGACTCGCAGGACCGTACCGGCCCACGTGCCGGCGTGAAGCCCAGGGCGTACACGCCGGGAAAGGGCCGCGCCACACCGAAGCGGCGGGAAGCCCGCAAGCGGGTCGCGGAACCACCGCCGAAGGACCGCAAAGAGGCGTACCGAAGGATGCGGGGGCGCCAGAAGCAGGAACGTGCCGAGGCGCGGGCCGCGATGATGGCCGGGGACGACAAGCACCTGCCACCCCGGGACCGGGGACCGGAACGTGCCCTGGTACGCAACATCGTCGATGCCCGCCGCAACATCGGCACCTGGTTCTTCGCCGGAGCCGTGGTGATCCTGATCGGCACCTGGCCGGGGGTCCCCAACCCGGTCCGGTTCGCGTTCGACGCCATGTGGGTGGTGCTGCTGGTGTCCGTGGTGATCGACAGCGTTCTGCTGTCCCGGCTGGTGAAGCGGCTGGTGTGGGACCGCTGTCCGACGACCACACAGCGGCCCGGGGGCCTCTACACGTACGCGATCATGCGGTCACTGACCCTGCGCCGGATGCGCATCCCGGCCCCCCAGGTGTCGATCGGCGACGCCATCTAGGCGGCGTCGATGCGCCAGCTCTGGCCCGGCTCGCACCTGGACGAACTGTCCGAAGCCGACGTGATGGCGGCGTATGCGCCCCCGCCCCGGGAACAGCCGTGGCTGCGGGTCAACTTCGTCACCAGCGCGGACGGCGCGGTGACCCTGGAAGGGCACTCGGAAGGGCTGTCCAGCCCCGGCGACAAACAGGTGTTCGGGCTGCTCCGGATGTTCTGCGACGTACTGCTGGTCGGCGCCGGAACACTCCGCCAGGAAGGCTACGGACCGCTGCGCCTGGATCCGGTCCGGCGACAGTGGCGGGAAACCGCGGGGCTGGATCCGTGCCCCGTCCTCGCAGTCGTCTCCAGCAGGCTCGCGCTGGACCCGGATCATCCGGCGCTGGCGCAGGCACCGGTACGCCCGATCGTCGTCACTCATCGGGGATCCCCGGTGGAGCGGCGGCGACGCCTGGCGTCGGTGGCGGACGTGGTCGTGGTGGGTGACGCCGAGGTCGACCTCGTGGCGGCGCGTGCCGCGCTGGTCGAGCGGAGCCTGCCGCAGGTGCTCTGCGAGGGCGGGCCCCGGCTGTTCGGCTCCTTGCTGGCGGCCGATCTGGTGGACGAGCTGTGCCTGACGGTCTCCCCGCTGCTCACCGGGTCCGGCTCCGGCCGGATCATCGCCGGACCGGGGTCCCCGGCGCGCCAGCTCAGGCTGGGTAACGTCTTTCACTCGGACGGAAACCTGCTGCTCCGGTACACCCGCGCGGCGTAACCGGACACATCCGTCGTCCCGGCTAACCTCACAGGTCGTGTACATGCCCTTTCCCACCGTGCGGTCAGCGGCTAGGTTTGCCAGGCGATGCTCCATTCGCACCGTGTCCCATTCGCAAAGTGTTCCATTCGCACAGTCCATGTTCCGCCCGACCAGAAACCGTCCAACCAGAACCGGTCCAATAGAGGCTGTCCAATCAGAACCTCCTGACGTGAAACCAGGCTCCACGGGTGGACGGTTCGTCGGCGGACCGGCTCTACTGAACAGCTACAGTCCATCGACCATCTCGGGGCGTGAGAGTGCAGTCCAACCGGGGCGAGACAACGGACACCGCGGCTGCTCAGATCGGCACGGCTGGCCCGGCAGGCGACAGTCTCCCCACCCCCCCGCCGGAACCGGACATCGCCGGCCGGCTGTTCGCCGAGCTTCACGCGATCCGCGCGGAACTCGGCGTCCTCGCCACCCGGGAGCAGGAACGCGCAGCCCACCGGGAAGCCGTCATCGACCGATTGCACTCGGAGAACCAGACTCTCCGGCAACGCGACCTCTACGTGATGCTGGAACCGGTCCGCGGCGCGCTGTACCGGCTCTACGACATGGCTCGGCGTGAGGCGGACCGCTGGTCGGGTCCGACCCCTCCCGCCACCGAGTACGCCGGCCCGCTCCTCGGAGCCATCGCCGAGGAACTCTCAGAAGCACTGGCACGCACCGGCGTGGCACCGTTCACGCCGCAACCCGGAGAACCGTACGACCCGACCCGGCACCGACCCGTGGACACCGCCGACGTGGCCGACGAAGCACTGGACGGCACGGTGGTGAAAGCCCTCAGTGACGGGTTCACCCGGGGAGAAATGATCGCCCGTCGCGCCGACGTGGTGATCGGGCAGCTACGCACCGACCAGAGGACCAGACCCCGTTCGGGAGGATGAGCAGTGGCCGTCTTCGGAATCGATCTCGGCACCACGTACTCCTGCATTTCATATGTTGACGAGAGCGGCCGGCCGACCGTGCTGCGCAATAACGAGGGAAGCGACACCACACCCTCCGCGGTGTATTTCGAGGCACCCGACGAGGTGGTGGTGGGCGCCACCGCGAAGGACACCGCCGTCCTGGAGCCGGACCTGGTGATCGAACTGATCAAGCGGGAAATGGGCCGGCACCTCACGCTCAAGATGCACGGCCGGACGTACACCCCGGAGGAGATCTCCGGCTTCCTGCTGCGCAAGCTCGCGGCCGACGCCGAGGTGGCCGCCGGTCAGCCAGTACGCGACGTGGTGGTCACGGTACCGGCGTACTTCGGGATCGCCGAGCGGGATGCCACCCGCAAGGCCGGGCGCATCGCCGGACTGAACGTGATCGACGTGCTGTCCGAGCCGATCGCCGCCGCCATCACGTACGGCGTGCTGGCACCCGACACCGACCGCACCATTTTGGTGTACGACCTGGGCGGCGGCACCTTCGACACCACAGTGATCAGCATGCGCGACGGCGACATCCAGGTGGTGTGCACCGACGGCGACCACGAACTCGGCGGGGTCGACTGGGACGAGCGGATCGCCGAATACGTGGTCGAAGCGTTCGTCGAGCAGCATCCGGACGCCTCCCACCCGCTCGACGACCCGGCCACCGTGCAGGACATCCGGGCGCAGGTGGAGGAGGTCAAGAAACGCCTGTCCACCGCGAAGCAGCGCACCATGCGGGTAGTCCACGAAGGCCGGGTCACCACCGTGACCATCACCCGGGAACAGTTCGAGGAGATCACCAGCGATCTGCTGGACCGCACCGTCGACATCACCCGACGGGCTCTCGACGTGGCACGCAAGCGCGGGAGCGGCAGCCTCGACGAAGTGGTCCTGGTGGGCGGATCGACCAAGATGCCGGCCGTGGCCCGGCGGCTGCGCCAGGACCTGGGCCGGGAGCCGAAGTTGCACGATCCGGACCTGTCGGTGGCCAAGGGCGCCGCGCTGTACGCGTTCGAGGAGACGTACCGGCGACTGTTGCGCTCCGGCGGGGACGGCCGGGAACAGGCGGCGCGGATGGCCCGCTGGGCTGGGCTTTCGGTGAGCCAGGAGGCCGCGATCGCGAAGCGCCAGATCCGTACCGTCGCGTCGCGTGGTTTCGGAGTGCTCTGCCTGTCCACGGAGGAGGACACCGAACACGTGGTGCACCTGATCCACGGCAACGACCCGCTCCCGGTGGACGCCACGCGGACCTTCTACACGGTCTACGACGACCAGGGGGAGGTCGGGGTCCAGGTGATGGAGCAGGCCGGCAGTGTGGAGTCCGAACTGCCCTCGGACAACCGCCTGATCGCCTCGGGACCGATCGCGGTGCCACCGGGCAAGCCCGCCGGATGGCCGATCGACGTCACGTTCCACCTCGACGCGAGTGGCCTGCTGCACGTCACCGCCGCTGAGCGGGCCGACCGGGACGGTTCGCAGCGCACCGCCGAACCTGGCCTCGACCTGGAGATCCAGGTGGGTGGGATGTCAGAGGAGGACGTCGCACGGTCCCGCAACGCCCTGTCCCGGGTAAAGGTCAACTGATCCGCCACTCCGATGGGCCACAACCGATGCGCTCAGACCCGATGGACTTCGACGAGGAGCAGTACACCCGCGACGTGCTGGAGCCGGCACGGCTCGCGGACAGCCAGCCTCCGGCGGACCTGACCGTCCGCTACGGACTGTCGATGCCGCTGTCCGCCCCGCGGATCGCCGCGACGCTGCCGCGGGTACTGGGCTGTTGGCGGCGGGCCCGACGCGAGTTGAAGTACCGCCGGCTGGTGGCCCGACTGGAGGCCGACCACGCCCGGCTGGCACGCGCCTTCGACCGGGCCGCAGCCGGTGACCTGGGCCCGCTTCGCGCCGCTATCGAGCAGGCCGAGTCCGGGAACCGGGACCGGACCGAGCGGCTGCGCTCGGAGATCGTCGACCTGGCGGTACCGGTGGGCCGGATCACCCCGGAACTGGTCGCCGAGCTCACCGCGGGTCACGGCGTGCCATCCGGAGCGGTCGCGAGGCTGCTGGCCGGGTCCGGGGTTGACGTCGTGGTGCCGGATCCGCTGCCCCGGCAGCCACCGGTCACCGGGTACCCGCGGTACCGGATCGCGCTGCGCACCCTGGGGTGCCGGCACACCGCCGACTTCCTGCTCGACGGCCGGGACGACGCCCTCGCCCAGGGCGCGGTGACCCTGTGGCACGGCGTTGCGGTGGCCGGGCGACCAGACCGGCAGGTGACTCCCGAGACGGTGGCGGCCGTGGACCGGGCCTGGGCGGCCCGGCCGCACGACGGCAGCCGGACACTCGCCAGCACAGTGCTGGTCGCCCTCAAGGCTCTCGCCGACTCCCGGGGAGCGGACGGGATCGCCGAACTGGCCCGCTACGAGATCGCCGAGGAGTTGCGGGTCCGGCACCGCCAAGGCGCCTCCGCCCGAGCCCTCGTGGACTTCGCGTCGAGCACCCTGGGGCTGGCCGGGGACGACGCCCGGCGGATGGCGTTCGCCGTGCGGTCGGAACCGCGCGGGGACTCCGACCGCGACCCGACGCCGGCCGCGACACCAGCCACCCCGGCCGTCCAGCCGACCCCGTCGCCCGATCCGGCCACCGCCACATCACCAGCTCCCGCGGGTCCGGACCCCGCAACCCCACCCGGCCACGATGCGCCGGCCGTCGGCTCGGCCGCCACCCGCCGCGGTCCGATCTCGAAGACCCCGCCCCGTACCGGACGCTCGGCGCCCGCAACCGGGCGGGAATCGCTCCCGGCGACCATCCCGGCGGCACTGCCCACGCCGGGCCACCCGGCCGCGGACCGGCTCGGCGACGAGGTGGTGGTCCGCTGGCAGTGGCCACCGGAGCTGACCGAGGTACGGCTGCGCTGGCGGGCCCGGCACGGCGGCGACCCGCGATGGCGGGAGAAGACCATCTCCCGAGGCGGGTACCGCTCACAGGGCGGGGCGTGGCTTCCGTTCGACGACGGGTCTGACAGCGGATGCCGAAACCGGCCGCTGGAGATCCAGCTGATTCCCGTCACACCGGCGCACCCGGTCCGAGCCCCGGTCACCGTCCAGGTGCCCGGGCGCGTACAGGCCTGGTACGAGGTGGCCCGGACCGGGCCGCCGTGGCGTCGGCGACTGACCGTGGCGGTGCGCACCGGACAACCGGCTCAGCTGCGCACGCTGTTGGTGGTGCTGCGGCGGGGCAGTGTGATGCCGCTACACGCGACCGACGGTGAGGTACTGCGGCAACTCGACGACGTTCGGCTGTCCCCGGACAGTCCACTACGACTGCGGCTGCCGGCCCCCCGAGGCCCGTACTGGTTACGCTGCTTCGCCTCGGCGGACGAGTCCACCGACGAGGTGGTCGAGCTGCGGGATCCGCCGGTCGTCCAGTTGCGGGGGCGGTAGCGGTGATCCATCCCCGGATACCGGCCCGATCCGGACCGCGCCTGTCGCCCGGCGGCATCACCTGTCCATACTGCTTCACTGTGACACCGCGGCGCGCGGTCCGGTTCCGCTGCCAGGGTGGCGCACCGGGCCGGGGCAGTGGCTGCCAACCGCAGGTCGACCAGGTGCTCGCCGACTATCTCGGTTCGACAGTCGCCGCGACCCTACCGCCCGTGTTCTCCGGTGACGGCCGGCGGCAGCGTGCCAACTGCCCCCGGTGCGGCCAGGAGACCTTCCGGCGGGTCTGCCCCTCGTGTCACAACCAGCTCCCGGCGCAGTACTGCGAGACCCCCGGCCGGATCGTGGCCCTCGTCGGTGCGAAGAACGCCGGGAAGAGCACGTACATCGCGGTGCTGTTGCACGAGCTGGAACACCGGCTCGGCAGCGAACTTCAGACCTCCCTGGTGGCCTGCGACGACCGCACCATCGACCGCTACCAGCAGGACTTCGCCAGGCCGCTGTTCGGTGAGCACCGACTGCTGCCGACCACGCAGTCGGCGGCCACGGAGATCCGCTGGCCCATGGTGTACCTGCTCAGCCGCACCAGGGAAGGCCGGTTCCGGCGGCACGACACCTCACTGGCGCTGGTGATGTTCGACACCGCCGGCGAGGACCTGGGCCGCAGGGACCTGGTCGATCTGCACCTGCGCTACCTCACCGCCGCCGACGCGATCATCTTCCTGGTGGACCCGCTGGAACTTCCCGGTGCCAGCTCCGACACCCGGGAGGACGCCCGGAGCGTTCCCGGCCCGGACGGCGACACCAACCCGCTGCACGTGCTGGGTCGGGTCACCGAGACCCTACGTTCCGGACACGAACTGCGCCCGGGACAGCGGTTGAAAGTGCCGCTCGCGGTCGCGTTGACCAAGATCGACGTACTCCAGCCGTCGCTGGCGCGGCAGTCACGGCTGCACCAGCCCAGGCCCCGCTCGGCACGCCTGGACCTCGACGACCGGGAAGCGGTCCACGAGCAGGTACGGGCCCTGTTGCACAGCTGGCACGCCGACGGCCTCGAGCACTACCTGCAGCACAACTACGCCGAGTACGGATTCTTCGGGCTGTCCGCGCTCGGCGGGTTGCCCCGTGATGGCGTGGTGGCACCGGGCGGGATCCGCCCGTACCGGGTGGAGGACCCCCTGCTGTGGCTACTGCACCGGTACGGGATGCTGGACGCCGGTCACGGCACTCCCGGACAGTCCCGGCCGAGCGGCGGGACCTGGTAGATGGCGCATCAGTTGCACTACGCCTCCCTCCCGAAGGACGCCACCGGTCGCGCCGGTTTCCAGTTCACCGCGCGTAGTGTGGAGACGCCGCCGGACGCGGAGCGGCTGATCGAGCGGTTCATGACCTACCGGCCTCCGGCGGGGTCGGGGGCGGTGGAGCAGTGCCCGGTTTCCCTGGCGTACGACCGGACCCGCCACGGACCGGTCCTGGTCTGTTGCCGCTACCTCGGGGAGGACTACACCGGCCGGCCCGGCAACTTCCTCGGCCACGCCGTCATCGCGTCGCGCGCGGAACTGGACGGGCTGCGGCCGATCGAACTGTGGCGGGCTCCGTTCTGGGCGAGCACACCGGCATGTGCCCTGTCCGAGTTGGACTCCGTGACGGCCGGCGACGCGATTGATCCGGAGCGGGTCACCGGGCTGCTCGCCAACACCGGCGAGACCGGGTACGAGTTGCTCGCCGCCCTCCTCGACGCCACCCGGGACACCTTCGCCGGACGGGCCGGTCCGGTGATCCTGGTCAGTGACGACGTGGACCGGGTCGCGCTGTGGATCGCGGCCGTGTCCTACTCGCTGCCGATCGCCGTCGCCCGGGACCTCTCCTTCGTCACCTACACCGCCGAACCGAGGCTGGCCCGCCACCACCTGGTCGGCACCACCCCACAGGCGTGGTCGGTGGGTCGGGCCGACGGCCTCGCGTTCCACCTCGACTCGGTGAATCCGCCTGACGGCATGCCGCACAGCCTGTACGCGGCCACAGTCACGGCAGCGTGGCGGGCTGGTGACCTGGCGGAGATCGACACCCTCTGCGCGGTCGCGGCCAGCGCGGTCCGGGTCATCCCTGGGAGCACCAGCCGGGGTGCGGGGCTGGACGCGGCGGCCGGGTTGCTGGCGCTGTGCCGCGGTCAGCCGGTGGCAGACCGGTACCAGGGGACGGCGCTGCGGGTACTGGAAGCGCTGCCCGATCACGACCAGATGCGGCTGCTGGACCGTACCGCGGCATCACTGGCCAGCGCGGACGGCCGAACCGTGCACGCACTGCTCGACGGCGACGACGGACACCGGCTGGCCGACCTGTTGGTCGACCGTGACTGGTCGGCGGCCCCGCAGGTGGCCCGGCTGCTCTACGCGCGGCACGGCCGGCGGCACAGCGATCGGCGTACCGAGATGGCCGGACGCCTGGTGGGCCTCGCGGCCTCCGCCGGATCCGAGGACCTCGCGCGTGCCGTCGCGGAACTCTGGAGGGACACCGGACCCAGCTCCGTCGAGTGCCTGTGGCTGCTGGAACATTTGGGCCAGGAAGTGACCGACCTGCCGGAGGTACGGGCCCTGGTCACCCAGGCGCTGGCAAAGGCGGACCTGGCGGACCCTGGCACGGCGGTGCTCGCCCGCAGCGTCGCGAGCCGGTACCCGGCCGGTATCCGCCAGTCCTGGCCGTACGACGCGCCGTTCGACCAGCCGCCTGAGCCAGGGGCACCGGACAGCGCGCTGGCCGCGGCTCCCGACCGGCTGGCGGCGAGCGCCCGGGTGCTGCTGGGCGCCATGGGGATCGCCGAGGGCCGCGCCGAGGGCCGGGCCACGCAACGGCTGGCCGAATCGGCGGACCGACTCGCGTGGTGGTATTCGTACGCCGATCCGGTGGTGGCACGCCGGGCACTGCGGCACGGTGCCGCGGCCATCGCCGCGCTGCCGGTGGCCGGACGCGCGGACGTACTGAGCAACGCGGCACCCGGGACCCGGGAGCTGCTGGTGGACGACTGGCTGACACACCTTCCCGACGAACCGGAAACCCGTGTCGACCTGGCCGAGATCGCGGTACGGCTGCGGGGACACCGGGTGACGGTGCGACCGCTGCACGACTACCTGGTGGCGCTGTCCCGCCGGCCGGTCGGGTTCCGGCGGGTGCACCGGGCGTTGGAACACCGTGGCGGCGGACTCGCCGACGACCTGCGCGCACTGGTCGTCGAGGCGGGTGGCGGCTGGCGGACGGTGTTTCGCCGGCCGGCCGGGGACCTGCCATGAGGTTGCCCCTGCTGGTGCTCGCCGCCGTCGCGGCGGTCTACCTGTGGTGGCTGGTCTGGCCGGTGCTGGCGGTGATCGCGGTCGCGGTGTTCGCCGTGGCGGTCGGTGCTTTCGTGGCACGGCTGCTGGTCGCGGCGTGGCGGACCTACACTCCCGACCGCGACGACGGCCCCTCCCGGGTGCCGGAGCCATCGGGAGAGCCGGCCTACCCTCGCTACCTCGCCGGGCAGGTGTGGCGGGACCACCTGGTGCTGCTGGTCGACGTGGTGGGCGTGGCGGCCCGCCCGATGATGGTGCTCGCCGCCGCTGCCACCCAGCTGTTGATCAGCGGCTGGCAGGCGGTCGCCCTGGTGCCCCTGTGGCTCGCCGCCGTGGCCGGACTGCTGGCGGCCGCTGTGGCGTGTGCCGCACTGGTGCTGGCGGTGTCCGGCGGCTACGCCGTGGCCGCCGGACTGGCGGGCGGTGCCCAGTTGGCCGCCGGGCTGCTGGTACGGGGGTTGGACGAGGTGTTGGTCTCCGCCAGGCGGACCCGTCCAGCCTGTCCGCACCCGGGCTGCTACCGGGGGTTCGTCCGGCCGGAGTACGGCTGCCCCGGGTGCGACGCCCGGCACAACGACCTGGTGCCGGGGCGCCACGGGGTACTGCGCCGGGTGTGCCGTTGCGGTACCGGCCTGCCCACCTCGGTTCTGCTGGGGCGCGGCCGGCTCACCGGATACTGCCCGCACTGCCACCAGCCGCTGACCAGCGGCGTAGGCCAGGCTCCGCTGGTGCATCTTCCGGTGGTCGGCGGCCCGGGTGCCGGCAAGACGACGTACGCACACCTCGCGCTCGGTGCTCTGGACGGAGTCGGGTTCACCGACGACGGCGAAGCGAAGCGGTTCGCCGGACGGCTGTCCGCGCTGCGGGACGGTCAGCCGGTGCCGCGTACCGCGGTGGAGCTGGCCCGGGCGACGGTACTGGAGGTGGCCCTGGACGGCGGCCCGCAATGCCTGCTCTACCTGTTCGATCCCCCCGGCGAGCACTACACCACCAGCGAGCGCATCGCCTGGCAGCGTTACCTGGACCTGGCCACGGGCCTGCTGCTGGTCGTTGACCCGCTCTCACTGGACGCGGTACGCCGCTCGCTGACCCCCACCGAAGTGGCCGGTCTGTCGGACGTCACATCGTCCACCGAGGATCCCGCGCACGTCATCGACCGGCTGGTCGGGGCCCTGCGTACCCGGCCGGACGGGGGACGGCTGGGCCGGGTGGCCGTGGTGGTCTCGAAGATCGACGCGTTACGTCGTACCGGAGTGGGACAGTCACTGGCCGCCGGGTCCGGGGCGGATCCGGTGCGGGACTGGCTGGACCAGATGGGCTGGGGCAACCCGATACGCACCCTGGACCGGATGGCCGGCGAAGTGCGCTACTTCGTGTCCGGGCTGGACGTACCCGCGGTGTGGATCACGGAGCCGGTGCGCTGGCTGGTGCAGGGGGCGCTCCGGGGTCGCCAGGTGTATGAGCTTCCGGGACGTATCAGACCGCTCGATCCGGTGTTGTCGCGCCTGGCACCGCACCAGATTCCGAGGCACTACCGGCTGTTACGCCGGACCATGCTCGTCGCCATCCTGCTGCTCACGGTTGGTGGTGTGGTCGGCCTGCTGGCCGCCGTGGGGATCACCGGGTGGCGACTGATCACGTGATGGGGCTTCACCAGGCATTCACCGGCGGAACGTGACCAGCGTGCCGGTGGAGAACGAAGCCAGGGCGTACCGCCGCGACGGGACGCACGGCATAGGCTTCGGGGCGTGAAGGACCGACCGTACGTCCTGCTGAGCTGCGCGGTCTCGATCGACGGCTACCTGGACGACACCCGGCCGGAGCGACTGGTGCTCTCGTCCGACGTGGACCTCGACCGGGTCGACGAGGTCCGGGCCGGCGTGGACGCGATCCTGGTCGGGGCCAACACGGTGCGCCGGGACGATCCCCGGCTGCGGGTGCGTTCCCAGGCCCGGCAACGAGCCCGGGTGTCCCAAGGCCTGCCGTTCAGCCCGGCGAAGGTGACGGTGACCCGCAGCGGAGACCTGGACCCGCGGTCCCGGTTCTTCGCCGGCGACGACGTCCAGAAGCTGGTGTACGCGGCCAGCGGCGTGGTCGAGAAGACCCGACAGGTGCTGGGCGGGGGTGCCACCGTGCTCGACGCCGGAGATTCGCCGGACCTCCCCTGGATCCTGGGTGACCTCGCGGATCGTGGGATCGGCCGGCTCATGGTGGAGGGCGGGTCGGGCATCCTGAGCTGGTTCTTGTCCACCGGGTTCGCCGACGAGTTGCACGTTGTGGTGGCTCCCCGGTTCGTGGCGGACCCACAAGCCCCCCGATGGTTGCGACCCGGCGCGGGCGTGCCGGGAACGGCCCGGTTGCTCGGTACCGAACGCCTCGGCGGCTGCGTACTGCTGCGGTACGCCATGGAGCCGCGAGATGGCTGAGCCGGATGCCGACCGGGAGTGGTTGACCCGCGCGATCGACCTGTCGCGGCGCTGCCCGCCGTCGCCGAACGCGTTCTCGGTGGGTGCGGTGCTGGTCGACGTCTCCGGCGCGGAACTGGCGAACGGCTGGTCGCGGGAGCGGGACCCGACCGAACATGCCGAGGAGGCGGCGCTGCGCAAACTGGATCCCAGGGACCCCCGGCTTCCCGGCGCCACCCTCTACAGCTCACTTGAACCGTGCAGTGCCCGCAAGTCCCGGCCCCGCCCGTGTGCCCGGCTGGTGATCGACGCGGGGATCCGGCGGGTGGTGTACGCGCTGCGGGAACCGGTGCTGTTCGTCGACGGCGAAGGCGATGAACTGCTCCGCGCCGCGGGCGTCGAGGTGGTCGAGATCCCGGACCTGGCAGATCGGGTACGCGCGGTGAACGCTCACCTGCTGAACTGAGTCCGCCCGGAACTGTCGGTGCCTGGTGGCATGGTGGTCCGGTGGACAGGAACGGCGGTAGCACCCAGTACTACACGGCGACCAGCATCGACGGTTTCATCGCGGACCCGGACAACTCCCTCGACTGGCTTTTCGAGGTCGAGTCGCCACGCAGCGGCCGCGACCGTTTCGGGGAATTCTTCGCGGACGTCGGCGCGTTCGCGATGGGCGCCACCACGTATCTGTGGGTGCGCGACCACGAGAGGTTGCTGGATCGGCCGGAACGCTGGCGCGAGTGGTACGCCGACCGGCCCTGCTGGGTCTTCACCCACCGCGACCTGCCGGCGGTGCCCGGGGCGGACATCCGGTTCGTCAGCGGCGACGTCCGGCCGGTGCACCGCGAGATGGTGCGGGCCGCGGCCGGGAAGAACATCTGGCTGGTCGGTGGCGGCGAGTTGGTCGGTGAGTTCGCCGACCACGGCCTGCTCGACGAGATCGTTCTCGGGATGGCACCGGTAACGCTGGGCGCTGGTGCGCCACTGCTGCCGCGCCGTTTGATGTCGTCCCGACTACGGCTGGCCCAGGTGGTCCAGGACGGCCAGTTCGCGCAACTGCGGTACCTGGTCGGACCACCCGGCTGACCCGGCACCGGCACGGCGGACCCGACCTGGCACCCCGGGTAGGGCACGATGCTGGGAGACAGCTGTCCAGCCGTGGAGGTGCCGATGACCGTGTCGAGCGAGCCGGTCGGCCGGGTGCTGGGGACCACCGACGCGACCCCACTGATCTTCTGGGTCGCCGTCGAGCAGGGCCGCTACCTGCAACTGGACGATGTGGTGGTGACCCATCGGCAACTTCCGGACGGCACCAGCGTCGCGATCTCCGGGGTGGTGACGGCGGTGCGGGCCCGGCACGAGGGCGTGCAGTTCGACTCGGACGTGTTCCTGATCGCGGACGGCACCCTTCCGGCGGAGGTGCAGGAGGCCGCCGAGATCACCACCACCCGGGTCGAGCCGGAGGTGTACGTGCCGCCGCGACCCGGTGAGCCGGTGCACCGCGCGACCGACCTGGAACGGGCCGTGGCGTTGTACTTCGACCAGATGGAACGCCAGATGCCGGTCGGGCTCGGCCGCGACGGCGAGGCGGTGTTCCTGAACGCCGACTTCCTGGACGGCACCCGGGGCGCGCACGTGTCGATCTCCGGGATCTCCGGGGTGGCGACCAAGACCAGCTTCGCCACCTGGCTGCTCTACTCGCTGTTTCGCTCCCCCACGCTGGGTCCCGAGGCGGTGAACACCAAGGCCCTGATCTTCAACGTGAAGGGTGAGGACCTGCTGCTGCTCGACCACGACAACATCCGGCTCGACGATCAGACCCGCGCGGCGTACCAGCGGCTGGGGCTTCCGGCGGAGGCGTTCAAGTCGGTTGGGGTGTACGCGCCGCCCCGGGTCGGGGACCGCGACGCCACCCCGGACGTGGCGTCGCGTACCACCGGTGTGGACCCGTTCTACTGGACGCTGCGGGAGTTTTGCGGGCAGAAGCTGCTGCCGTTCGTGTTCGCGGACGCCGACGACGAGCGGCAGCAGTACACGATGGTGGTGCACCAGGTCACCGCGAAGCTGGCGCGCGACGCGATGCCGGCCGACGGCGGCGCGGTGCTGGTCGACGGCGAGATCATCCGGGACTACCCGAGCCTGGTGGAGTTCCTGGAGAGCCGACTCACCGACGACGAGACCCGTTCGGCGTGGACGGGTTCGGCGGTCGGGCTGGGTACCGCCAACGCGTTCCTGCGTCGGCTGTCGTCCAGCCGGCGGGACCTGACCCGGCTGATCCGCGGCGACCTGCCGGAACGGCGGCCCCACAGCATCACCACCGAGGGCGGCGCCCAGGTCACCGTGGTCGACCTGCACAACCTGCCGGAGCGGGCACAACGGTTCGTGGTCGGGGTCACGCTGCGTAACGAATTCGAACGCAAGGAGCGCAGCGGCACCGCCCGGCCGCTGCTGTTCGTGGTGCTCGACGAGCTGAACAAGTACGCACCTCGGGAAGGCTCCAGCCCGATCAAGGAGATCCTGTTGGACATCGCGGAGCGGGGCCGCTCACTCGGGGTGATCCTGATCGGAGCGCAGCAGACCGCGAGCGAGGTGGAACGGCGGATCGTGGCGAACTCCGCGATCCGGGTGGTGGGCCGGCTCGACGCCGCCGAGGCCACCCGTCCGGAGTACGGTTACCTGCCGCCCGCGCAGCGGCAACGGGCGGTGCTCGCCAAGCCGGGCACGATGTTCGTGGCGCAGCCGGACATCCCGGTGCCGCTGGTGGTGGAATTCCCGTTCCCGGCGTGGGCCACCCGGCCGTCGGAGGCCGGGGCACGCCCGGCTGGCAGCTCACGCTCGGTGGTCGGCAACGTCGACCCGTTCGTGGTGGTGGGCGCACCGGCTCAGGGTTCCGACGACGACATCCCGTTCTGACGAGGCATTGCGGACTCGTCCAACTCCAGCCGGCTCAACCCGGCGCTTGCGGCGGGTGCTGGAGATCTGACCCGGGCACCGCGGCGCGGGCGTGGCGTACCCCGGCGTGTCGGGGCGCGGCTCTACAGTGCCAGGGACGACACGGTGCCACAGATCGAGGGAGTGGCGTGAAGATCCTGCACACGTCCGACTGGCATGTCGGCAAGGTGCTCAAGGGGCACTCCCGGGTCGAGGAGCAGATCGCCGTGCTCGCCGAGATCGTGGCGGTGGCCCAGGCTGAGCGGCCCGACCTGGTGATCGTGGCCGGTGACCTGTACGAGAACGCGGCCCCGAGCCCTGAGGCCACCCGGATCGTGGTGCGGGCGCTGTCCGCACTGCGGCGTACCGGCGCCGAGGTGGTGGCGATCGCCGGCAACCACGACAACGGTGCCACCCTGCACGCGCTGCGGAGTTGGGCCGAGGCCGCCGGCATCACGGTGCGCGGCACGGTCGGGCCCGCCACCGACCACCTGGTCAGCGGGGTCACGGCCGGCGGCGAGCCGTGGCGGTGCGTCGCGCTACCGTTCTTGTCCCAGCGGTACGCGGTACGCGCCACCGAGATGTTCGACCTGACCGGCGCGGAAGCCAACCAGACGTACGCCGACCTGGTGCGGCGGCTGCTCGCCACGCTCACCGAGGGTTTCGGGCCGGACGCGGTCAACCTGGTCACCGCGCACCTGACCGTGGTCGGGGCGAGCGCCGGAGGCGGGGAGCGGGAGGCCCACACCATCCAGGCGTACGCGGTGCCCGGCACGGTGTTCCCGGCCAGCGCCCACTACGTCGCGCTCGGGCACCTGCACCGCCGTCAGGCGGTGAACGCTCCCTGTCCGGTGCACTACTCCGGCAGCCCGATCGCGGTGGACTTCGGGGAGCAGGACAACACCCCGGGGGTGCTGCTGGTCGAGATCACTCCGGACACCCCGGCGAGGCTGCGGGAAGTGCCGCTGTCGGCGGCGGTGCCGCTGCGCACCGTGCGCGGCACGCTGGCCGAACTGGCGGCCCTGGACCCGGGCGAGGCGTGGCTTCGGGTGTACATACGGGAGAAACCCCGCGCCGGGCTGCGGGAGGAAGTGCAGGACCTGCTGCCCCGGGCGCTGGAGGTGCGGATCGACCCGGACGCGCTGCCGGAACCCGGCACCGCGCCACGCGCCGCGCGGGAGGGCCGCAGCCCGCGCGAGTTGTTCGCCGCGTACCTGGCCGAGCGCGGCCACGACGACCCGGCGGTTCGGCACCTTTTTGACCAGCTCTACGCGGAGGTGCAATGACACCCGGTCAGGTGGTTCCGGCATGAGGCCGTTGCGGTTGGACATGGCCGGCTTCGCGGTGTTCCGCCAGGAAACCACGGTGGACTTCGCCGGGGCGGACTTCTTCGCGCTGGTCGGCCCGACCGGGGCAGGCAAGTCCACAGTGCTGGACGCGATCTGTTTCGCGCTGTACGGCACGGTCCCCCGCTGGGTGGACCGCCGCTCGGTGTCGAATGCGCTCGCACCGTCCTGCCCCGAGGCCAGGGTCCGACTGATCTTCGAAGCCTCAGGCCGCCGGTACGCGGCCACCCGGGTGGTGCGCCGGGTGGGCAGGGCCGGCACCCGGGTGGAACAGGCCCACGCCGGACTGGAACGGCTGCCGGATGACTTCGACCCAGCGACATTGGACGCCCGGGTCACCGAGTTGGGTGACGTCCTCGCCGGGACACCAACCGAGATGGAGACCGCGATCGTCGAAGCGGTCGGGCTGCCGTACGAACAGTTCGTCACCTGCGTGGTGCTCCCGCAGGGCCAGTTCGCGCAGTTCCTGCACGCCAAGGGAGCGCAACGGCAGCAGATCCTGGTGAACCTGCTCGGGTTGCACGTCTACGAACGGGTACGCGAGCGCGCCGGCCAGCTGCAGCGGGACGCCGAACAGCAGGCCACCACACTCGTCGGGGTGCTCGAAGACCTGTCCGACGTGGACGACGCGGCGCTTCAGTCGGCGACCGGCCGGCTGGAACTCGCACGCGGGCTGACGACCGACGTCGACGGCGTACTCCCGGAACTGGAAACGGCACGCGTGGCGGCGACCGAGGTCCGGCGGGCGCTGGAACGGTTGGACGCCGAAATCGGCCAACTGACCGGGGTACGTCCGCCCGCCGACGTGACCGCACTCGCCGCGACCGTGGAAAAGGCCCGGTCGGACGCTGAGCGGGCGGCGGCCGAGGCGATGCTGGCCGAGGACACGGAGTCCGCGCTGCGGGACGAACTGTCGGCACTGCCGGATCCGGCGACGCTGCGCCGCAGCCTCGACGGGTACGCCGAGCGGGACCGGCTTCGCGCCGAGGCCGACGGGATCGCCGAGACGGTCGGTGTCGCCGAGACGGAACTGACAGCTGCCCGGGAGGCGCTGGTCGAGGCCGAGGACGGCTACACCCGGGCGGACGCTGAGTTGGCCCGGGCCGGAGCCGAGGACCTCGCGGCGGACCTGCGGGTACACCTGGCCGCCGGGGAGCCGTGCCCGGTGTGCCGCCAGCCGGTGGAGTCGCTGCCGGACGACACGCCCCCGGCAAGGCTTGCCGAGGCGCGCGCCGCGCTGGCCGCCGCCCGGGAGCACCGCGACAAGGCCGACCGGACGGTACGCGACCTGGAGGTCAACCTGACCAGGACCCGAGCCCACGGCGACCACCTCAGCAACCGGATCGCCGACTTGGACCAGCGGCTCGCCGGCCACGACGGCCCGGCAGCGTTCGCCCAGAGACTCGCCGAGGTCGACGCGGTGACCGACCGGCTGAACCAGGCGACAGCGGCGGTGCGTCGGGCCCGGGGACAACAGCGGCTGGCCCGGGACGCGGAAGCGTCGGCGCGGAAAGCCGAGGCCGAGGCGTGGCGGGAGTTCGACCAGGTACGCGACGGCCTGGCCACCCTCGGCCCGCCACCGGTCGACCGGGACGACCTGGGTACGGCGTGGCGATGCCTGGCCGAGTGGGCGGTGAACCAGTCGCGGCTGCGGGCCGGCCAGCGCGGCGAGCGGGTACCGGCGGCCGAGCGCGCCCGAGCTGACGTGGAGCGGGCCCGGTCCAACCTGGACGAGCTGTTCGTGGCCGCCGCGCTGAAGCCGCCCACGGACGGCGAGTACGCCCGAGCGGCGGCGGTCGCGGTGGAGCGGGCCGAAGGGGAACTGCGCTGGATCACCGAGCGCCGGGAGCAGGCGGCCAGACTGCGCGAGCAGTGCGCGGCGTACCAGCGCCAAAGCCTGATGGCGAAAACCCTGGCCGGACATCTGAAGGCCAACATGTTCGAACGCTGGCTGTTGGAGGAGGCGTTGGACCTGCTGGTGGCGGGCGCGTCGGAGATCCTTCGCGAGCTGTCCGGCGGGCAGTACGACCTGGTGCACGACAAGGGCGACTTCGCGGTGGTGGACCACCACGACGCGGACCTGCGCCGGGCGGTGCGGACCCTGTCGGGAGGCGAGACCTTCCAGGCGTCGCTGGCCCTGGCCTTGGCGCTGTCGGAACAGCTGGCCGGGATGTCCACGACGGCGACCAGCCTGGAGTCGATCGTGCTGGACGAGGGGTTCGGCACCCTGGACGCGGCGACCCTCGACACGGTGGCCGCGACACTGGAGAACCTGGCCGCCCGGGGTGACCGGATGGTGGGGGTGGTCACCCATGTGCCGGCGCTCGCGGAACGGATCCCGGTGAGGTTCGAGGTGTCCAAGGACGCGCGTACCGCACAGGTGGAACGGGTGACGAGCTGATGCGCCACGCCTGCGCCCCGGCTTTCGGCTGTGCCACGGTTTGTCGATATCTGGTCGGTTGCGCAGCCAGAGGTTCACGAACCGTGGCCGGGAGCGGCAGGTGGTCGCCGTGGTGAGACTGCACGTCGACGCCTGGGATCCCGGGTACACGGCTTCATACGAGCGGGGCGAGCAGGCACCGGGGACGGCGACCACCGCGCCGGTGGACCCGAACGTGGAGCGCCCGGCGAGCGCCTGGCAGCCGCTGCTGCCCGCCGGGGATGTCCGTCCACCATCGACGGTGCTACTGGTGGACGGGGTGCGCCGGATCGACGCCCGGATCTGGGTGACTGACGACGACGGCACCTCCCACCAGGGGATCTGCGCCTCGTACGCCGCCGGGGTGGTGCGCTGCGACCTCGCGCTCGGTGCGGCACGACTGGTCGGGTCACAGGTGGCGCACGCGGTGTTCTCCCCGGGCCCGGAACTGGCTCCGATCGCCGCCCATCCGCGTGCCGTGTACCGGCCGTACCGGGTGGCTGGGGAGGAGCCGAGCCACGCCGAGCAGGAGCTGCAACGCCGGCTCTACGAGCTGGAAGTGCGGGTCAGTGAGGTGGCTCGGCAAGGCAGCGACGACCTGCTGCTGGTCGATGGCCCGCTGCGCGGGCGACGGTCCCTGCCCCGCACCCTCGGCTATGCCAAGACCCACCACAAGCAGTACCTGGACCCGGAGCTGGGCAGGGTGGTGACCGGACTGGCACCGGGGCAGCGAACCCCGGTGTTTCTGCTCGGCGCTCCGTGGAACCGCTACTCCTGGTATCTGAGGCTGCCCGGCCCGGATGCGCACCCGTGGGCCGGCGTGGTACGCCTGGAGTGCGCCGCCGACCAGCCGGTCGGCGCGGTGACCTGGCACGCGGACGTGTCGGCGGTGACACTGCCCCGGTTCGCGTCCACGCCGTACAAGGATCCCCGCGCTCCGCAGAACCTGGTGCCGATCGCCGGGCTGGAACGGCGACTGCGCACCCTGTTGGGTGACGCCCGGCTACTGCAACGGGGCCTGCGGATCGCGGCGGCCCGCACCTTTTGACCAGCCGCGGGTCATTGCGCCATGAGTGCTGGGTGCGGCCAACACACGATGTCCGGTCGAGAACTCAGGCGGTCGGTACGGCGAGACTGGCCAGCCGGGCGCCCCAGTCCCGGGCCCGCGCCAGCTCGCCTGCCACCAGCGGGCCCCGGTACTCGCCCACCAGGAAGCTCTCCGGCGGCACCACCAGTCGGTACCCGGCCCGCTCCAGCAGCCGCCCCAGCGACTTGGAGGCCGCCCCGGTGATGATCCTCGGCTTGTCCATCCGGGTGTCGAACGTGGCGGCGCGCCTTCGCCCCTCCCCCGGCGGCAGACTGCCGATCAACTCCCGGGCACCGAACTCCGCGCTGGTGGCGTTCGCCGTTGCCTCCGGCTTCTCGGACCGGATGGCCGATTCTCTCGTCTTGCGGGACGAGGCCCGGAACGCCTGCGTCGGCCCGCCGACCACCAGCAGGTCCGCCTCCCGGGCGGCCTCCGGCGACACCTTGTCGGTCGGCACCACGTCGACCTGGCACCCGGTACGAAGCCCGTCCCCGATCGCCTCCGCGACCTGACGGGTGTTGCCGAACAGCGACTCGTACGCGACAACCGCTCGCATCGAAACCACCTCCAACCCCACCGTGCCCATGACACCCCCGGATCGGTCAGGTGCCACACGACCCACTGGGTCGCGAAAAGGTCCCGTGCGTCTCATCCGACGCCGAGGGCGGCGAGCAGCACCAGAACCAGCACGGTGAGCACCCAGGTGACCGGTGCCAGCGCCGCGAGAGTCATCGGAGTCCTCCGTGGTACCGGTGTCCCAACACCCGCCCAGCTCAGCGAGCATGCCCGGTTTCTTGAGGAAGCTGTCGGCCCCTTCTGGTTGACTGGCGGAGTGGACCTTCCCGTGATGCCGCCGGTCGAGCCCATGCTCGCCAGCAGCGTGAAGCAGCTCCCGGTGGCTCCGGGGATGACGTACGAGCCGAAATGGGACGGCTTCCGGTGCATCGTGTTCCGGGACGGCGACGAGGTGGAGTTGGCCAGCCGGGGCGGCAAGACCCTCACCCGCTACTTCCCCGAGGTGATCGAGTACGTAGGACGAGAACTGCCGGAACGCTGCGTGGTCGACGGTGAGCTGGTGGCGGTGCTGCGCAACGGGCTGCCCCGCCTGGACTTCGACACCCTGGGGCAGCGGATCCATCCGGCGGCTTCCCGGGTGAAGCTGCTCGCGGAGACCACCCCGGCCAGCTTCATCGCATTCGACCTGCTGGCACTGGGCGACGAGAACCTGCTTGAGAGGCCGTACCCGCAGCGGCGGGCACGGCTGGAGACGGCGCTCGCGTCATCCCGGCCGCCGGTCCACCTCACCCCGGTCACCGCTGACCTGGACACCGCCCGACGGTGGTTCGAGATGTTCGAGGGTGCCGGGCTGGACGGCCTGGTCGCCAAGCCGGCCGAACTGCGGTACGCGCCGGGCAAGCGGCTGATGTACAAGGTGAAGCACGCCCGTACCGCCGACGTGGTGGTGGCCGGTTTCCGCTGGCACAAGTCGGCGGTGGAGTCCAAGGACGCCGTCGGGTCGCTACTGCTCGGCCTCTACGACGACAAGGGCATGCTGCACCACGTCGGGGTGTCGGCGTCGTTCTCCGCGGCCCGCCGCCGAGAACTCCTGGCCGAACTGGAGCCGTACCGGACCGAGATCGGGGACCATCCGTGGGCCGGCTTCTCCGACGGCCAGCGGGTGCCGGGGGCCCCGAGCCGGTGGTCGGGCACCAAGGACCTGTCCTGGCTGCCGCTGCGTCCGGACCTGGTCTGCGAGGTGGCGTACGACCATTTGGAGGGGGACCGGTTCCGGCACACCGCCCAGTTCGTCCGGTGGCGGCCCGACCGGGATCCGCGATCATGCAGGTACGACCAACTGGACCGCCCCGTACGCTTCGATGTGGATCGTGTGCTCGCCGGCCGACCTGAGGAGAGACCGTGACCTCACGGCACCCGCTCACCACCCTGGCGGTGCTGTCCACAGTCGGTGCCCTGCTGGCCGGGTGTGCCGGCACACCGAGCGCGCGGTGGCGGGACGCGACCGGGGAACGCACCGCCGCTCCGGACGCCGCCGTGCCGGTCGCCGACTGGAGGCCCTGCCCGGAGGTTGCCGAGGAGACGCTCGAAGAGCAGCCGCCGGACAACGTGCGGTTCGACTGCGCCACGATCAAGGTGCCCAAGGACTGGGCCGATCCGTCCCGTGGCGAAGCCCTGGACATCGCACTGCTGCGGGCCCGGTCGCAGCGGCTGCGCCCGGGTAGACACGTCGGCTCCCTGGTGATCAATCCGGGCGGTCCAGGAGGTTCGGGCATCGACACCGCGGTCTACCTGTCCCTCACGATGCCTTTCGAGGTGCTGCGGCGGTTCGACATCGTCGGCTTCGATCCGCGTGGCGTGGGTCGTTCCTCCCCGGTGGAGTGCTTCTCCAACCCCGACACGGACGCGATGATCGCCGCTGACCCGGACCCGGTGGGTCAGCGGGAGTTCGACAAGGTGGTCGACCTGAGCGAGTCGATGATCGACGACTGCCGGGACAAGTACGGCGAGGATCTGGAGTACTTCTCCACCGAGCAGACCGCCCGGGACATCGACGCGATCCGCCAGGCGGTGGGTGACAAGAAGTTGAGCTACCTCGGCTACTCGTACGGCACCCTGCTCGGCGCGGTCTACGCCAAGCTGTTCCCGGACAGGATCCGTGCCATGGTGCTGGACGGGGCGGTGGACCCCGCCAAGGACGAGATCGAAGGCAGCGAGGGCCAGGCGGCTGGGTTCGAACGTGCGTTCGGTAACTTCGCGCAGTGGTGCGCGGAGAAAAGTCGCAGCCAGTGCCCGTCCGGACCAGACGCCCGCGACACAGTACGGCGACTGCTGGACGAAGCGCGGGAGGATCCGGCCTCCGGAAGCGACGGCCGACAGGCGACCGCGGGGTGGGTGCTGTCCGCGGTGGTCTACACGATGTACGTACAGGAATGGTGGCCTCGGCTCGCCGATGCGTTGGGGCAACTGGACCGTGGTGACCCGGACGGGATCTTCCAGATCGTCGACACGTTCAACGAACGGGAAGCCGACGGCGACTACCCGAACTCGTTCGAGATTCTCACTCTGGTCAACTGCGTGGACGAGGAGAAGGCCCCGTCAGTGGCGGAGGTACGCCGGCTGCAGAAGGAGTGGCGCCGCAAGTACCCGCTGTTCGGTGCTCCGCTGGCGCTGTCCATCCTGGGTTGCGCGGTCTGGCCGGTGGCGCACGATCCGTATCCGTACGGCCGCGCCGACGGTGCGCCGCCGATCCTCGTGATCGGCACCACCGGTGACCCGGCGACCCCGTACGAGCAGGCAGGCGCCCTCGCCAAGCTGCTGGGTACCGGGATCCTGGTCACCTACCGGGGGGAGGGGCATACCGCGTACCCGAAATCGGGCTGCCTGAACGACGTGGTTGACGACTACCTGATCGACCTCAAGACCCCGAGATCCGGGGTTACCTGCTGAACCGGCTCGCGTTCCGATTCTCAAGCGTCCGTGGCGTCCTGGGGACGCCTGGCCCGGCTGGGTTGCACCCGCATCGGCTCCCCCGGCATTTTCGGATGATCCGGAGGGTAGGGCAGGTCGCCACGGCCTTCCCGCTCGTCCCGCTCCGCCCACTCCAGTAGTCGCTCGATGGACTGCGCCACATCGTCGATGCCCGCGTGCGGGTCGCCACGCTGGACGACCCGGGCCGGCACCGTACCCAGGTCGAAGTCGTTGGGCTCCACGTCGGACAGCTCGTCCCAGGTGACCGGAGTGGACACCGTGGCGCGGCGGTTCGGACGCACCGAGTACGCCGACGCGATCGTGCGGTCGCGGGCCATCTGGTTGTAGTCCACGAACACCTTCACCCCACGCTGCTCCTTCCACCAGGAGGTCGTGATCCGGTCCGGATCGCGGCGTTCCAACTCCCGGGCGAATGCGATCGCGGCCCGGCGTACCTGAACAAACGTCCACTCCGGACGGAGCCGCACGTAGACGTGCACGCCTCGGCCGCCCGAGGTTTTCGGGAAGCCGACCATGCCCAACTCGTCGAGCAGTTCCCGGGCCCGGGTCGCGGCCGCCACCGCGTGGGCGAAGTCGGTGCCGGGTTGCGGGTCCAGGTCGATCCGCAATTCGTCGGGGTGGTCGACGTCGTCGCGGCGTACCGGCCAGGGGTGGAACGTGATCGTGCCGAGGTTCGCCGCCCACGCCACCACCGCGAGCTCCGTGGGACAGACCTCGTCGGCGGTACGCCCACTGGGAAACGCGATCCGAGCCGTCCGAACCCACGGCGGCGCGTTCTTGGGCACCCGCTTCTGGTAGAACGCGTCACCCCGGTTGTCCTGGCGGGTGGCGAGCTTCGCGCCCTCGAACACGCCGGACGGCCACCGTTCCAGAGTGGTGGGCCGGTCCCGCAGCGCCCGCAGGATGCCATCACCGACCGCGATGTAGTACTCCACCACATCGCGCTTGGTGAAGCCCCGTTCCGGAAAGTAGACCCGGCCGGGGTTGGACACCCGGACGGTACGCCCGCCGACCTGGTACTCCACCGCCTCGCCCATGCCCGCGACCCTAGCCCGCCGCCCTGACATCCCTGCCGCGATCGGGAAAGCCGCCCCGAAACAGCCGCGGTGACTTCTCAAGATCCGAGTCGAAGAGCACTGACAGATCGGCATGTCACCTGGTAGGCAGAGCGGACATGCCTCACCGAAGGAGGTCACACCGTGCGTGTCGGATTTGGAGTGCGGCCGGTCTGCCGGAACCGCCGCACCAGGTACACGTTGGCGATATTCAGCGTGCTGGCGTTGGCGTCCGGGCAGGCCGTGTTGGCGGCCACACCAGCTGCGGCCGCGGAAGGGATCGCGATCCACGACATCCAGGGTGCGGCCCACCGCTCGCCGCTGGCTGGACAGTCCGTCACCGACGTGGCGGCGGTCGTGACCGCGATCAGCCGCAACGGCTTCTGGATGCAGGATCCGCAACCCGACGCCGACCCCGCCACCAGCGAGGGCATCTTCGTGTTCACCCGCACCGCCCCATCGGTGCGGGCAGGCGACCAGGTCACCGTCTCGGGGATGGTCACCGAGTTCCGGCCCGGCAACGACCCCACCAATCTCACCACCACCGAGCTCACGTCGCCGGCCGTGACGGTCACCGGGACCGGGCTTGAGCCGCCCACCGCCGCCGGGCTCGGTCCCGGTGGGCTCACCCCGCCGGTCCCGGTGCGCGCCGACGCCCCCGGCGACGTGGAACAGGCCGGATTCGACCCCAGCCGACACGGGCTGGACTTCTACGAGTCCCTGGAAGGGATGCTGGTACGGGTCGCGGACGCGGTGGCCACCGGCCCCCGGAACCGGTTCGGAGAACTGTCCGTGCTGCCCGCGGGTGCCGGTGAACCGAGGACGGTTCGCGGCGGCGTGCGGTACACGTACCTGGACGCGAACACCGAACGGGTGATCCTGGACGACGTCCTGGCGTCGATCCCGGTAGCCAACACCGGGGACCGACTGCCCGGCAACGTCGACGGGGTGCTCGACTACAGCTTCGGCAACTACAAGTTACTGGCGCTGGCCCGCCCGGTGGTCGAGTCGGTGGGCCTGCCCCGGGAGACCACCGCACCGCAGGCGAGCAACCAGCTCGCGGTCGCCACGTACAACGTGGAGAACCTGGATCCGGGCGACCCGGCGGCGAAGTTCGAACGACTCGCCCGGGGCATCACCGAGCATCTGGCCTCGCCGGACATCATCGCCTTGGAGGAGATCCAGGACAATTCCGGTCCGCGCAACGACGGGGTGACCACGGCTGACGTCACCTACACGAAACTCGTCGACGCTGTCCAGGCGGTCGGCGGCCCCCGGTACGACTACCGGCAGATCGACCCGCGGAACCTCACCGATGGTGGCGAGCCGGGCGGCAATATCCGGGTCGGCTTCCTGTTCCGCACCGACCGGGAGCTGGAGTTCGTGGACCGGCCAGGCGGGGACGCCACCACGGCGACCCGGCCGATCGAGATCGACAACCGGGTCGCCCTGAGCTTCTCCCCCGGCCGGGTCGATCCCGGCAACCCAGCGTGGCAGGACTCCCGCAAGCCGCTCGCGGGTGAGTTCCGGTTCCGGGGCAAGACGTTCGTCGTGGTCGCCAACCACTTCAACAGCAAGGGCGGTGACCAGCCGCTGATGGGCCGGTTCCAGCCGCCCACCCGAGGCTCTGAACAGCAACGCCACGCCCAGGCAACGGTGCTGCGGGGGTTCCTGGACGAGATCTTCGCGATCCAGCCGGACGCTGGGGTGGTGGTGCTCGGGGACATCAACGACTTCGAGTTCAGCCGGACGGTGGACATTCTGGTCGGCAACGGTTCGATGGTCGACCTGCCCCGGGAACTTCCCGAACCCGAGCGGTACACGTACGTCTTCGACGGCAACTCCCAGGTACTCGACCAGATCCTGGTCTCGGAGTCGCTCAGCGACGACGATGCGTACGGCTACGCGTACGACGTCGTGCACATCAACGCCGAATACGCCGACCAGGCGTCAGACCACGACCCCCAGGTGGTGCGGCTGACCGTACGACCGGCAGGCAAGGACCACGGCTGACCCGGGCCGGTCAGGGGCCTGGCGGCTCCGGGTCCCTGGCCGGGCCCTTGGCGGCATCGGGTCGGCCGACGCTGCCCGTGCGGTACGTCTCCCACAGGTTGCGCAGGTAGAAGACCTTCGGCTCGAACTCCGGGTCCCGGCACAGCCATTTCCCGTCGTACGGTGCGAAAAGCCGCCAGCGGGTCCCGGAGACCTGCCCGATCACCACGAAGGTGTACCAGCCCTGCCGCTCGGTACGGATGTCGAGCACCTGATGCCACGCCACGAAACGGGACGCGGAGGCCCGGTATGCCACCCGGGTCAGGCCCTGCGCGGTGGCGTCCACGCCGCCGTGCCGCATCACCTCGGAGAACACCACGAAGACCCCGGTCGCGACCAGCGGGACGAACACCAGGTAGACCAGTGGTGAGCGGGAACCCCAGAATGCCACCACCACGACAGCCGCCGTGGCCACGGTGCCGACCACAAGGCCCACCTGGACCGTACGCCCCAGCAGTTGCCGTACTGTCGGACGGTAGCTCGCGAGGGGCCTGTCCTCTGGCATCGCCCCTCCCCAGCCGGCTCCGCCACGTGCCAGCGCCACGCGGGTGCTGGCCGGCCGCAGTGTGCGCCGATCGTCTCACGCCGCGACCTGCGAGACACCTGCTGACCGTAGCCCCGGTGTGTTGCCGGCGTGTCACCGGGTCCGTCGATGTTCGCGCGAGCCGCCACCCGCGGGCCGGACCGAAGGTCGGACAGCCAGGTGCCGGATGCCGAACCGGATGCGTACCGTTGGGTCCATGACCCAGGCCCAGAAGTCCGAGGCGCAATGGCGCGCCGAGCTGACGCCGCAGGAGTTCCACGTACTCCGGGAGGGAGGCACCGAGCCGCCCTGGACCGGCGAGTACACCGAAGCCAGGACCCGGGGCGTCTACCGCTGCCGGGCGTGCGGCGCGGAACTGTTCTCCAGCGAGACGAAGTTCGACTCGCACTGCGGTTGGCCGTCGTTTTTCGCGCCGCTGGCCGGCGAGCGGGTCCGGTACCTCACCGATCGCGGCATGGGCATGGTGCGCACCGAAGTCCGGTGTGCCAGTTGCGACTCGCACCTCGGCCACGTGTTCGAGGGCGAGGGCTACGACACTCCGACCGATCAACGCTACTGCGTCAACTCGATCAGCCTGACCCTGGAACCCGCCGGCGACCAGGACTATCCCACCCAGCGCGACAGTCGCGTTGGGTGAAATACATCTCACGTAGAGCCAATCAAAGTCGGACGACGGAGTCGCTAACATCGGCCATCATGGTGAACTTCGCGTGCCGCACCATGTCGGGACACGGCCCCTGCGGGGGCCGTCCCGTGGCTGACCACTCTGCCGGTCAGTGTCACCGGGCGGCACATCCGGAGTCCCCCGGACCGGTTCCCCACACATCCGTGCGAACCGGTTGAACGACGCCCACAACAGCGCCACCGCCCTCCACGCCATACCCACGGGGAGGAACTCCTTCATGCCCGCAGCCTCCATGCCCCCAGCCGTGATCTCCCGCCCGCACCCGGACGCCGTCCGGCATCACACCACGGACCAGTCCGGCTCCAGACCCCCGCACGAACCCGGGCCCGCGACACCCCAGGTCACCGTCACCGTCGCGGTCACAATCACCGGCGCGGACGCGATCAGCGCGGCCGACGACATCGAGGACAACCTGTGGAACCTCGCCACCGACCTGCCGGACGGCGCGTCAGTGGTCACGGTCGCCACCACGGTGGAATCGGTACGCAGTCGCGAGAACCCGCCGGCGACAGATCGCTCCCGGGTCGGGCACCGGATTCCCACCACACCCCAGGACGCCGCCGGGGACGCCATCCGCACCCCGGCCACTGACCGGAGCACCGTCCGGACCGTACCCGTGCCGTCGGCACCGGGAACGACGGTCGCGTCCGGGCCAGTCGCCGCGCCGCTGAAGCTCTTCCCGGCCTCCAGGATCGCGACCCTCGACGGTACACCGGTCCAGCTCACCCGCCGGGAATTCGACATGCTGCTGCACATGGCGCGCCACCCCGGCCGGGTCTTCACCCGCCAGCAACTCTCCCTCGCCGTGTGGCAGGAGGACTTCATGCGTGGCGAGCGCACGATCGACGTCCACATCCACCGGCTCAGACTCAAACTCGCCGATCGGGGGCCGACAATCACCACCGTGCGCGGCGTCGGCTATCGGCTGGACGCGGCGCACCGGTTGTGGTTGGCCGACGAGGCCACCGGCTCCTGACCCACCTCGCTACAGGTCACGCGGCTGGTTGCGGGTGCCACGGGTAGCCCCGATCGAGGCGGCGACCACGCATCCGATCGCGATCCATTGGGACGGTGACAGCAACTCGCCCAGGATCACCAGCCCGGCGAGCGCCGCCACCGCGGGATCAAGGCTCATCAGCACGCCGAACACCCGCGCTGGCATCCGTCGTAGCGCTTCGATCTCCAGCGAGTACGGCACGACCGAGGAGAGCACCGCCACCCCGGCACTGAGCACCAGCAGCCGTGGTGAAAGCAGGTCGGTGCCGGATTCGGCAATCCCGAACGGCGCGATCGCGAGTGCCGCGAAGACGGTGGCGAGCGCCAGCCCGGTGCCGCCCGGGGTGTGTCTGCCGAGCCGGGCTCCGAGCAGGATGTAGCCAGCCCAGCAGGCCCCGGCGAGGCCGGCGAAAGCGACGCCCAACCAGTCCACGGCACCCTCCGCGCCCTCGGTGAGCAGCAGCACTCCGGCTCCGGCCAGCGCCGCCCACAACGCGTCGAGCCAGCGGCGCGAGCCGGCGATCGCCACCAGCAACGGCCCGAGGAACTCGATGGTGACCGCCACGCCGAGTGGGATCCTGGCGAACGCCAGGTAGATGCTGGTGTTCATGACCCCCAGCACGGTGCCGAATGCCAACACCACCCCGACCGCCCTGGCATCCAGCCGGACCCGGGGACGCCACAACGCGACCAGGACCAGCCCCGCGAACACCAGTCGCAGTGTGACCACCCCGATCGGGCTGGTCAGGGCGAACAGCTGTTTCGCGATCGCACCACCGAGCTGCACACTGACGACACCGCTGAGCACCAACGCGGTCGGCGGCACCGCTGCGAGGAGACGTTCCATTGGCACGGCACGACGCTACGTGTCCGGTACCGGGGTATCCCCGTCACCGTTCAGGTTGCCCGCGAGGCGGAACAGGCGCAGGCTCGACCAGGGACCACGAAGCCGACAAGGGGGGATCATGGCGCTCTGCGAAGTCTGCGGCAACGACTACTGGATGACGTTCGAGGTCCGTACCGTCAGCGGGGAGAGTCACACCTTCGACTCGTTCGAATGTGCGATCCACCGGCTGGCCCCGGTCTGTGAACACTGTGAATGCAAGATCGTGGGACACGGGGTCGAGGTGGCCGGCCGGTTCTTCTGTTGCGCCCACTGTGCGCGGGCCGCGGGTGTGGAGCACGGTGAGGAACTCCGCGACGCGGTCGGCGCCCACCACGGCTGAGCCGACCCGGCCACGCACCCTCACACAACTGATAATGAGACGTGACCGAGATCGCGATCCACGCCGCACGGTTCGCCGACCTTGACGCCGGAACCTTGTACGCCCTGCTCAAGCTGCGAGTGGACGTCTTCGTGGTGGAGCAACGGTGCCCGTACCCGGAGTTGGACGGTCGGGACCCGCAACCCGGCACGCTGCACCTTTGGGCATCGCGGGACGGCGTACCGGTCGGCTATCTGCGGCTGGTCCAGGATCCGGACGGGACCGCCCGGATCGGCCGGGTCTGCACCGCCCGACAGGGCCGGAGCAGCGGCCTGGCCGGCCGGTTGATGTCACACGCGCTCGCGGAGATCGGGGACCGGCCGTGTCGCCTGGACGCGCAGAGCCACCTGGTCGGCTTCTACGCCCGGTACGGGTTCGCAGCCGCCGGGCCGGAGTTCGTGGAGGACGGCATCCCCCACGTGCCGATGGCGCGGCCGGCTATGGCAACGCCGCGATAATCTCCCCGATGCCGCGCCGCCGACCAGTGAAGAACGGCACTTCCTCCCGGACGTGCAGCCGCGCCCGGGACGCTCGCAGGTCACGCATCAGGTCCACGATCCGGTGCAGTTCGTCGGCCTCGAACGCCAGTAGCCACTCATAGTCGTTCAGCGCGAAACTCGCCACCGTGTTGGCACGCACGTCCGGGTAGCCCCGCGCCATCCGGCCATGCTCGGCCAGCATGTCCCGGCGCTCGGCGTCCGGCAGCAGGTACCAGTCGTACGAGCGGACGAACGGATACACGCACAGGTAGGTCCTGGCCGCCTCGCCGGCCAGAAACGCCGGGATGTGGCTCTTGTTGAACTCAGCCGGCCGGTGCAGCGCCATCGCCGACCACACCGGTGCCAGGTGCCGCCCCAGGGCGCTGCGGCGCAGCAGGCCGTACCCGTCCTGCAGCGCATCCGAACTGGCCGCGTGCCACCACACCATCAGGTCGGCGTCCGCCCGCAGGCCGGATACCTCGTACGTGCCACGCACCACCACGTCCTTGGCGGCGAGCTGCTCGATGAGCGCCTCTGCCTCGCCGGTCAGGTCGTCCCGGAGCGCCGGAAATGGGCTCGCCGCCCGAAACACCGACCACATCGTGTAACGGATGGTGTCGTTCAACTCCCGGATCCGGGAGGCATTCGGATTGCTGGCGGACTGCGAAGGACCGGTCATATCCCCGATTCTCGCAAGCTCGCCAGGACCGCCGACGCGGCGGTCCACCCGGAGCGGACGCACGCCGGGATGCCGACCCCGTCATACGCCGCCCCGCACACCGCGAGCCCTGGGCGCTGCGCCACGTCCTGACGGATCCGGCGTACCCGGTCGACGTGGCCGACGGCGTACTGCGGCAATCCGCCACCCCAGCGGGTGACCCGGCTCGCGACCGGGACGGCGCTCACCCCGGTCAGTTCGGCGACCTCCCGGACCGCGACGGCGACCAGGTCCGGGTCGTCACGGTGCAGTACCCGCTCCTCGCCGTACCGGCCGATCGATGCCCGGACCACGGTGTGGCGTCCGTCGTCCAGATGGGCCCACTTCTGCGAGGAGAACGTCAGGGCCTTGACGGTACGGCCCTCGGTCACCGGGACCAGCAGCCCGCTGCCGGCGGGCAGCGCCACCTTGGGATAGATCAAGGTGATGATGGCCAGGCTGGCGTACTCGATCCGGGACAGTTCATGGCACGCCCACGGCGCCACGTCACGCAGCATGGAGCCGGCCTTCGCCGCTGGCACCGCGACCACCACACCGTCCGCGTCGATCGCTGTGGGCGCCGGTGCCGGTCCGGCGACCAGCCGGAACCGTCGACCTTCGGCCCGGATCTCGCGCACCGGAAGACCCAGCCGCAGCCGCGCGCCTGACGCGTCCAGCACCGCTTGCGCGAAGCCGCCCATCCCGTCCCGCACGGTGCCGAACACCGGGCCGGACGTCCCCGTGTCCAGGGAGCGCAGTGCGGCGCGTACCAGCGACGGGTCCGCCGCCAGCCAGTCGGCCACCGCGGGCATCGTGGCCCGCAGCGAGAGCTGGTCGGCCCGACCCGCGTACACCCCGCCGAGCAGCGGATCCACCAGTCCGTCGGTGATCTCGTCGCCGAGCCGGCGGCGTACCAGGTTCCCGACCGCCACGTCCTCGGTCAGCGGCGACCCGCCCAGCGACGGCTCGTCGGTCACAGCGCGGGCCGCCTGCTCCCCGAAAGTCACCCGGATCGGCTCCGGTTCGGCCGGTACGCCGAGCAGGGTGCGGCCGGGCAGTGGACGCAGCGCGCCGCGCACCACCAGCGACGCCGACGAGGTGACGGGCGACACCAGCCTCGGACCCAGCCCGACCGCCTCGGCGAGTGCCCTGCCCTCGGGTGCCCGCAACACGAACGCCTCGGCCCCCTCGTCGACCGGGATCCCACCGACCGGGGAGGTCCGCAGCTTGCCCCCAATCCGCGAGGTCCCTTCCACGACGGTCACCTCAGCCCCGCCGCCCCGCAGCGCCTGGGCGGCGGCCAGCCCCGCGATACCCGCTCCGACCACGACGATGTGCGGCATCCGACCGAGCCTCAGGACGCGCTGTGCACCAGGGCAACCACCCTGGTGAGGATGTCGGGATCGGTGTCGGGCAGCACCCCGTGGCCCAGGTTGAAGATGTGGCCCGGTGCCTTCGCGCCCTCGGCGAGCACCCGGCGTACCTCCCGCTCCACCACCGACCAGTCCGCCAGCAGCAGCGCCGGGTCCAGGTTGCCCTGCACCGCGTACTCCGGGCCGATCCGGCGGGACGCCTCGTCCAGCGGCACCCGCCAGTCCACCCCCACCACGTCGGCACCGGCGCGCGCCATCAGTGGAAGCAGTTCCCCGGTGCCCACCCCGAAGTGGAACCGCGGCACCCCGGTGTCGGCCAAGCCGCTCAGGACCTTGACACTGTGCGGCTGCACGTACGTCGCGTAGTCAGTCGCTGACAGGGCGCCCGCCCAGGAATCGAACAGCTGCACCGCCTGGGCGCCCGCCTCCACCTGCACCCGCAGGAAGGTCAACGAGATCTCGGCGAGCCGGTCCAGCAGCGACGCCCACAGCCCAGGGTCACCGTGCATCAGCGCCTTGGTACGGGCCTGGTCCCGGGACGGCCCACCTTCCACCAGGTAGCTGGCCAGGGTGAACGGAGCCCCGGCGAAGCCGATCAGCGGAGTTCCCTCCAACTCCCCCACCAGGCTTTGTACGGCCTGGGCCACGAATTCAACCTGCTCGGGGTGCAGCGGCGGAATCCGGGCGAGGTCCTCGGAACGGCGTACCGGCTCGGCGATCACCGGACCGGTTCCCGGCACGATGTCCAGGTCCACCCCCACCGCCTGCAACGGCACCACGATGTCGCTGAACAGGATCGCGGCGTCCACGCCGTGCCGGCGCACCGGCTGCAGGGTGATCTCGGTGACCAGCTCGGGCCGGCGGCACGCCTCCAACATGGGCACGTCTTCCCGAATCTCCCGGTACTCCGGCAGGGAACGGCCCGCCTGACGCATGAACCAGACCGGGGTGTACGGCACTGGCCGGCCCCGGCAGGCGCGGAGCAGGACCGGCTGGTCGGAGGTGGTGCGTGAGTCGCTCATCAGCGTCATCGTGACACGAGTCGATCTCGGCGTGGCTGCCGACCTGCCTGCCGGCACCGGCATACGCTCACTCCATGGTGTCCTCGACCGCGGTCCCCGAGGCGTTCACCCGTGCCGTGGGTGGCCTGCGTGCGGTGCGCCCGCGGGAGGAGATCCTGCTCGAGGAGATCGCACCGCCCCGGCGGTTGGCCCCGTACGCCTTCGCGCAGGCGGCCACGGTGTTGCGCGACGACGACGAGGTCGCAACCGGCCGGCTGGTTCTGTTACACGACCCGGCGGGGCACGACTCCTGGCAGGGCACGTTGCGGCTGGTCACGTACATCACCGCTGAACTGGACGTCGAGATGGTCACCGACCCGTTGCTGCCGGCGGTGGGCTGGAGCTGGTTGATCGACGCGCTGGACAGCTGCGGCGCACACCACACCGCGATCGGTGGCACCGTCACCCAGACCACTTCCACCAGATTCGGCGAGCTCGCTGGGCCGGCGGCCGCCGCAGACCTGGAGATCCGCGCGTCCTGGACCCCGCTTCAGGACGACCTGGCACCCCACCTGCGAGCCTGGTGCCTGCTCCTGGGGTCCGCCGCTGGCCTGCCGCCACCCGGTGTGAGTGCCCTTTCCGCCGGCTGACCAGGCACCTGCTGCCGCTGATCGCTCAACTGATCAGCCGTTGCGCGTTCTGACACGGCACCCGCAGCGCGCTGAGTTTCTGCTGGGCGGTCGCCTCGTCGTTCCTGCCGGCCGCTTCCAGGAACTCGAACAGCAGGCTCAGGCACTTCGCGATGGTCTCCTTCTCATCGGTGAGGTCCTCGTTTTCGCCCTGCTTGCGCTCAAGCTCATCGTTGGCGGTGTCGAGATCCTCCCGCAACGCCTTGAGCTTCTTCTCGTTGTCGCTGATCGTCGAGTCCCGGGTGGCGACAGTCCGGTTGGCCGCATCGAGCTTGTCGTTGGTCGAGATCAGGAAACCACCGAGGACCAGGGAAACCACCAGGAACAACGCTGTCGTACCCGCCAACACCGCCGGCCACGGACTCTTCCCGGCCGGTGCCGGGCTGGTGAGCGGTGGCCCGGACTGAGGACCGCCCGGCAGGTGCGGCATCGGCATGGTGTGTGACACCGCCGGCTGGGTGGTGCCGAATCCGGGGCCACTGGTCGGGGGCGGCCCGAACTCCGGTGTGCCGGCCGGCGGGACGCCGTACCCGGGGCTGGTTGGAGCCGGCGGGCCGGGCGGCTGGGCTGGTGGCGGCTGCGGCTCGGCCCAGCCCGGCTGGTGCGGCTGGGCCTGTCCCCAGACAGGCTGTGACGGCGGGGACTGTGGTTGCTGTTGCGTCGGTTCGCCCCAGCCGGGCTGCGCCGGCTCCTGCTGTGGCTGGTCCGGCTGGTATCCGCCGGACCCGTATCCGGGGTGACCCATCGTTGTCTCGCCTTCCGTTCTCGCCCGGGGAGTCCCCGTCGTGGCGTCTCCAGGTACCTGTGCGCACTGTTCGATCAGCCGATCCGGCTCACCGGCCGACGGTTCCAGCCCAGCGCCAGCTTGACTCCAGCTCAACAGATGGAGTCAAAGGAGTCGCAGGCGACCCCGATCGGCACCGCGAAGCCGATCCCCTCGGCATCCATCACCTTCGCCGTGGCCAGGCCGACGACCCTGCCACCCGCGTCGAGCACCGGCCCCCCGGAGTTGCCAGGGTTGATCGCCGCGTCGAACTGTATGTACCGCTGTCTGCGACCCGGGATCGGTCGGATTTTACTGATCACTCCGCTGGTCACGGTGTCTTCCAGGCCGGCCGGCGCACCAACCACCACCACCGGTTCCCCGGGAACCGGCGGAGCGGTGGCCAGCCGCAGCAGGGGAATCATCGTGCGGGTCTCAAGCAACGCGACGTCTCCCCGGGGGTTGACGGCCAACAACATCGCGGTGTGCCTGGTCCCCTCCCGACTGAGCCGTATCTTGTCGCCCCTTGACACGTCTTCCACCACGTGCTCGTTGGAAAGCAGATACGTGCCGCCGTCCGGGGTACGGGCCATCGCGAACGCCGTACCGCTGGCTCGACCCGCGGTCACCCGGAAGACGCTGGGCAGCGCGTGCCTCGCCACCGCGACCGGGTCCAGGGTGCGGCGTAGCCGCTCGGTGAGGGCGTCGGTACGGTCCTCAAGCTCCGCCAGCCGCCGCTGGTACACGTGCCCGGCCGCCGCGGCGTCGCGTGACGAGCGTTCCGCCTGCTCCCGAAGTTCGGACAGCTGTGTCTCCTGCACCAGCACGACCAGGCTGAGCAGGACGGACAGGCCAAGGGCGAGGTAACCGAGCCACGGCGGACCTGATGACCGGTCGACGGCATTCAGCAGGCTGAAGGGGTCCGGCACCGGGCCACCGGACCAGGGCCGGTCATCCTGGACGCCGTCGGACAGGCCCGGAGGCGGCCCCTCGCCGTTGGTCACCGTCATGCTCCCCGTCCTCCCCTGCCCGTACCGGCCAGGCGCAGCCCACAGTATGGTGCCTGAACGGCACCTGGAGGCGGGGCGGTCCTCGGCTATCCGCCCGTTGCCTCGTACGGTGGGCAGGTGACCCAAGGACCACCACCGCACCAGGGAGAACGCGGCCGGCAAGCTCCCGAGCCGGCACATGGAACATATCCACACGATGCGGACGCGGCGCAGACACCGGTGGTCCTCACCACGCCCCGGGAGGGCACTCCAGCTCCCATCGAGACGGCAGAGGCCCTGGAGCAGGCGACCAAGCGGCTGGTGGAGGGAACCGGGCCACTCGCGGTCGACGCCGAACGGGCGTCCGGCTACCGCTACAGCCACCGGGCGTACCTGATCCAACTGCGTCGCGCTGGCGCCGGCACCTTCCTCATCGACCCCCTGGGCTTTGACGACCTCGCCGCGCTCGGACAGACCCTGGTGGACACCGAATGGGTGCTCCACGCGGCCAGTCAGGACCTGCCCTGTCTGACCGACGCCGGGATGCGACCGAGAAAGGTGTTCGACACCGAACTCGGGGCCCGGCTGGCCGGCTTCGAACGGGTCGGACTCGCCGCTCTCACGGAGCGGCTGCTGGGCTACACCCTGGAAAAGCACCACTCGGCGGCCGACTGGAGCAACCGTCCGCTACCGAAATCCTGGCTGACGTACGCGGCGCTGGACGTGGAACTGCTGATCGAACTCAGGTACGCGCTCGCGGCCGAACTGGAGCGGCAGGGCAAGCTGGGATGGGCCGAGGAAGAGTTCGCCGCACTGCTCGACGCACCACCGCCGCGGCCTCGTCCTGACCCGTGGCGGCGCACTTCCGGCATCCACAAGGCCCGGGGTGCCCGGGCCTTGGCGCGGGTACGTGCCCTGTGGCAGGCGCGAGACGAGATCGCCCGACGCCGGGACGTCGCTCCGGGACGGATTCTTCCCGACGCGGCGATCATGGCCGCGGCACAGGGCGACCCGGCGGATGCTCAGGCGCTGACCGCGCTGCCGGGGTTCGGCGGCCGGGCCACCCGCAAGCTGGCCCGGGTCTGGCTGCGGGCCCTGACCGACGCCAGGCAACTGCCGGACGACCAACTGCCCACTCCCACCACACCGAGCGACGGGCCACCGCCGCCCCACCGCTGGGCCGAACGGGACCCGGCCGCCGCGGAGCGCCTGGTCCGCTGCCGCGCGGCCATCAACCGCATCGCCGAGGAGATCGCGGTTCCGCCGGAGAACCTGATCCTTCCGGACTCGGTGCGTCGGCTGGCGTGGTCACCGCCGGAACCACCGTCGGAGCGGACCACAGTGGACGCGCTCGCCGGCTACGGTGCCCGTCAGTGGCAGATCAGGTTGACCGCCGGGCCACTGGCCGCCGCGCTCGCCGGCCAGTAGCCCCGGCTTCTCCGCCTCGCCGTCCGGGAGGACCCGGTCAGGGCTGTACGTGTACCACGACCCGCTGGGCGGAGTTGTTCGCCATCCCCTGAAGATTCCACCCCGCGTCGACCGGCTGGACGTTGCCGGCGACGTCGCTGGCCCGCGCCAGCAACACGTACCGGCCGGTGTCGGCCACGTTCCATCGGTACGTCCACCGGCTCCACGCCCACGGTCCCACAGCCGGCTCGAGGCCGGCGTCTGTCCAGGTGGCACCGTCATCGACGCTCACCTCCACCCTGGACACCAGGGCCTGGCCGGACCACGCCCGCCCCACCAGCTGATGCCCGCCGGGCCGTATCGTGCGCTGCCGTGACATGAAATCCGGGAACCCCGGCGGCACCATCAGGGCGCGCGGCCTGACCCGGGTTACCGGATCCCCGGGCTCGTCCGGGTGCTGCTTGAGCCGATAGGCGGTCGCGTTCTGGAACCCGGTGAACGGCCTGTCGGTGACCGTGATCGACCGTAACCACTTCACCTGTGTCATGCCGTACCAGCCGGGAACCACCAGCCGAAGCGGGAAACCGTGCTGCGGCGGCAGTGCAAGACCGTTCATCTGGTACGCCAACAGCACCTCGTCGCGCATCGCGTCGGCAAGTGGCAGCCCACGCTGGTAGTCCTGCTCGAACCCGCGCTCAATCCCGTGGTCGGCCCCGGTGAACACCACGTCCACGGCGTCCGACTCCGGCTCGGCCTCCGCCAGCAGTGCCCCGAGTGGGGTACCGGTCCACTGCGCGGTGCCGACGGCTTCGTTCAGCCAAGGTTGGCTCACTGGACGCGGCAGCAACCGCGCCCGGCCGTTGCCAGCACACTCCAGGGTCACCGGCATCGTCACCGCGCTCCGACCGCGCAACTCCTCAAGGGTGAGGCTGACCGGGCGGCGTACCGCTCCGTCGATGGTGAGCCGCCATTCGGCGCTGTCCACGGCCGGAATGTCGTAGTGCACCAGCAGGTAGTGCAGGCCGACGGGCGTGATGTCGTACCGCAGCGCCTCCAGCGGCATGCCGTGGTTGCGGGTCGCGAGCTGAAGTTCGTCGACCCCGATGCCCTCATCGGGTCCGGCTACCCGGGAGGGCGCGCTGATCTGATCGAACCCATCCGCTGCTTCCACCATGCCGTCCATCAAGCCCTCCTACGAGCTGTCCACCATGCCGCCAGCATGTGCCGCCACCCGACCGTGGCACCATCCCCCGGGTGGGCTCACCTGACAGACACCGGTGGGGCTCCTGGCGGCACGTACGGCGATCCGCCATGATCTTGTCATGACGGCCACTGATCCCGCGTCCTTCGGCCGGTGGTGTGGTGCGCCCGGGTCGGTAAAAATCTCCAGTAGGTATTTGGACTTAGGCAACTCTTGACGCAATCACCCTGGCGGCCTACCGTCCGGCCATCACCCCAGAACCTGGAGGCATCCTCCATGAGATCACGTCGACATCTGGTCCGTGTGCTGGTCGCGAGCGGCGCTGTGGTCGCGCTGATGGCAAGCGGCACCGCCACCGTCTCCGCCGCCACCCAAAAGGCGGACACCCAGGGCAGGGACATCACCTACACCAGGTGGACCAGCAGCACCGAGTTCGCGGCGGGCAGCGCGGATGGCGCGGCCACGGCGGGCGACGCGCTGACGATCGGTAGCCCGGTGGGCACGTTGGACTACACTGACCCGTTCGGCGACGGCTCCGCCCGCCGGTACGAGTACGCCCGATGGACCTCTCCCCTGGTGACTCCCGGGCACGCCGCCACCGAGGCGATCCCGTCCTGGAACGCCGACACCCCGGGCGGCACCTGGATCCAGGTCAACATGCGGGGCGTCAACCAACTGGGCACCTTCACGAAGTGGTACATCATGGGCCGTTGGGCCGCCGGTGACAGCGAGATCCACGCCACCTCCGTACCGGCGCAGGGCGACGACGACGGGTTCGTCGCCATCGACACCTTCATCGCCCGAGACGGCCGTGCGTGGACCAGCTGGCAGCTGCAGGTGGTCCTGCTCCGGCCGGCCGGCAGCGGCGACACACCGTCGGTGCGCACCGTCGGTGCGGTGGCGTCCAAGCTGCCCGCGCCGGGCAAGCTGACCCCCAGCACTCCGTCCGGGGTGGTGCGCACGCTGCCGGTGCCGCAGTACTCGCAGGAGATCCACATCGGCCATTACCCGCAGTGGGACAACGGCGGCGAGGCATGGTGCAGCCCGACGTCAACGTCGATGGCCGTGGCCTACTGGGGCACCGGCCCGGCACCTGGGGACTACGACTGGGTGGAGCCCAAGCCACACACCGACCCCTGGGTGGACTACGCCGCCCGGCACGTCTTCGACTACAGCTACAACGGTGCCGGCAACTGGCCGTTCAACACCGCGTACGCGGCCCGGTTCGGCCTGGAGGGCTTCGTCACCCGGCTGCGCTCGCTGAACGAGGCAGAGCGGTTCATCGCCGCCGGGATCCCACTGGTGGTGTCCGCGTCGTGGAAGAAGAACGAGGTGCCCGGTGCGGACTTCGGCACCAATGGGCACCTCGCGTTGATCGTGGGGTTCGACGCCGCCGGTAACCCGGTGATGAACGACCCGTTCGCACCGAGCGACGCGCAGGTTCGCAAGACCTTCGGCCGTGCCGAGTTCGAAAGTGTCTGGCTCAACCACAGCGGCGGTGTCACGTACGTGATCCACCCACCCGGGGTACCGCTGCCAGCCTCCCCGTCCCAACCCAACTGGTGACTCCTCCCACAGGAGCGCCCCGGTGCCAACGGTGCCGCCGGGGCGCTCCTTCCCGCGGCGGCCGGACCAGGCGGTGGCTACGCTGACCAGATGACCCGGTACGCGGCCCTGCTCCGCGCCATCAACCTGGGCAGCCGGAACCGGATCCCGATGGCGGACCTGCGAGCGCTGCTTTCCGGCCTGGGACTGTCCGACGTGCGTACCCACCTGCAGAGCGGCAATGCGGTGTTCGGCAGCGACACCGGACCGGAGGCGCTGTGCGGCCAGATCGAGCAGGCGATCGGGCGGGAGTTCGGCCTACGGGTGGCATGCCTGCTGCGCACCCGCGACGAACTGCGGGTCGTGATCGAGGACAACCCACTCGCCGATGTCGCTGACAACGGTTCGAAGCTGATGGCGCTGTTCCTCTCCGAAACCCCTGACCCGGCGCTGCTGGCCCGCAACGATCCGGTCGCACTCGACCCGCAGCGGGTACGGATCGGACAGCGGGTGATCTACCAGTGGTGCCCGAACGGCCTGATGGCCGCCCCGTCGGTCGGTGCGTTCGTGGAGAAACACCTGAAGCTCACGGTTACCGCACGCAACTGGAACACGGTGACCAAACTGGGAAGCCTACTGAACATCTGAGACCGAATGGGTGTCCGCCGCGCTCACTTGGCCCCGTCCAGCGCGGGACTGGGCGTGGCCATCTCGTCCAGGCGCGACAGCCACTCGGTGACTTCCCGAGCCACGTCCTGCGGCGTCAGCCCGAGGTCGGCCAACAGTTGCCCCCGGCTGCCGTGCGGGTGGAACCCCGGTGCCACGCCCACGTCGCGTACCGGCGTGGCGACGTCCACGTCCCGCAGCGCCTGCGCCACCGCGGTACCGACGCCGCCGGACCGGATACCGTCCTCCACCGTGACCACCAGCCGGTGCTCGGCGGCCAACTGGACCAAGCGCGGCGACACCGGGCGTGCCCAACGGGGGTCGACCACCGTGACTCCGTACCCCTGCTCGCCGATCCGCTCCGCCGTTTGTACGCCGAGGTGCCCGAACGCGCCGACCGCGACCAGCAGGACGTCCCGGCGTCGCGACCGGTGCAGCACGTCGACCGCGTCGAGGCCGCGACCCAGACGCTCCACCGCCGGCAGGTCGTCGGGCACGGTACCGGTCGGGAACCGCACGACAGTCGGCCCGTCCGTGACGTTCACGGCCTCCCGCAGCTCCTCCCGCAACGTGACGGCGTCGCGGGGTGCCGCGATCCGCAACCCGGGCACCACCCCGAACACCGAAAGGTCCCAGATGCCGTAGTGGCTGGGGCCGTCAGGGCCGGTGATTCCGGCGCGGTCCAGGACAAAGGTCACCGGAAGCCGGTGCATCGCCACGTCCAGCAGCACCTGGTCGAACGCCCGGTTCAAAAACGTGGAGTAGACCGCAACCACCGGGTGCATGCCGCCGAGCGCGAGTCCGGCGGCTGACGTGGCCGCGTGCTGCTCGGCGATGCCAACGTCGAACACCCGGCCCGGATATTTCGCCGCGAGCTTGGAGATCCCGGTGGGGATGGCCATCGCCGCGGTGATGCCCACAATGTCCGGTCGCTCTTCGGCGAGCGTCACCAGCTCGTCGGCGAAGATCGTGGTCCATTTCGGACCGGACGAGCCGAGCGGTTTTCCGGTCCGCGGGTCGAACGCCGGTGGTCCGTGTAAGCAATCGTCCTCGTCGTTCTCCGCGGGCGGGTAACCGTAGCCCTTGCGGGTCACCGCGTGCACGATCACCGGGCCGCCGAAGTGCCTGGCGCGGCCGAGCGCCCGCTCCAGAGCCGGGATGTCGTGGCCGTCCACCGGGCCGACGTATTTGATGCCGAGGTCCTCGAACATCGCCTGCGGTGCCACGGCGTCCTTGAGGCCCTTCTTGATCGCGTGCAACGCCTCGTACAGTGGCGCTCCGACCAGCGGGGTGTGGCCCAGCGTGTCCTTCACCAGGTCCAGCACCTTCTCGTACTGCGGGTTGAGACGGAGGCTGGCGAGATGGTCGGCGAGCCCACCGATGGTGGGGGCGTAGGAGCGGCCGTTGTCGTTGACAACGATCACCAGTCGGCTGCGCTTGGCGGCGGCGATGTTGTTGAGCGCCTCCCAGCACATCCCGCCGGTGAGCGCTCCGTCCCCGACCACCGCCACCACGTGCCGGTTCTCACCACGCATGGTGTACGCCTTGGCCAGCCCGTCGGCATAGGACAGTGCGGTGGAAGCGTGGGAGTTCTCGATCACATCGTGATCGCTCTCCGCCTGGTTCGGGTACCCGGAGATGCCGCCACGCTGCCGCAGCTCGTCGAAACCGTCCTGGCGGCCGGTGAGGATCTTGTGTACGTACGCCTGGTGCCCGGTGTCGAACAGGATCCGGTCAGCGGGTGAGTCGAACACCCGGTGCAGCGCGATCGTCAACTCCACAGCTCCCAGGTTCGGCCCGAGGTGCCCGCCGGTCCGGGACACCTTCTCGACCAGGAAGTCGCGAATCTCCGAGGCCAGGACGCCGAGCACCTCCGGCGACAGACGCTTGAGATCGGCGGGGGTACGAACCTGCGCGAGAAGCGCTGCGTGGGCCTCGCTGTCACCGGCACTCATGGTCGGCCAGTCTAGTCCTGCCGCCCGTCTGGCAACCTGTTGAGTATGGCGATCGTGATGGTGACCGGAGCGACCGGCGGGATCGGCTCGGCACTCGTGGAAATGCTTCGAAAGCGCGGCGACGACGTATACGGGGTGGGCCGCGACGAACAGACGCTGACTGCCCTGGGAGTCCGACCGGTGGTCGCGGACCTGACCCGCCCGCAGACGCTGGAATCGGTCGTGCCCCGACTGGAGCGGCTGGACGTTCTGGTGCACAACGCCGGGATCGTGACCCTCGGCAAAATTGCCGACACCCCGCACCAGGTCTGGCGTGACCACCTGAACGTCAACCTCGCCGCCGCCGCCGAGCTGACCCGGCTGCTGCTGCCGGCGCTGCGGGCGGCCCGGGGCCAGGTGGTGTTCGTGAACTCCGGCGCGGGGTTCAACGTCAGCCCCAACTGGGGGGCGTACGCCGCCAGCAAGTTCGGGTTGCGGGCGCTGGCGGACGCGCTCCGGGCCGAGGAACGGTCGCTGCGGGTGACCTCGATCCACCCGGGCCGTACCGCGACCGGGATGCAGCGGTCGGTACGGGAACAGGAAGGTGCCGAGTACCACCCGGACCAGTACATCCAACCGGACACCGTGGCCAGGCTGGTCCTCGCCGCGCTGGACACCACCCCGGACGCTGAACTGATCGAGATGAAGGTCCGCTACCGCCTCTGATTGCGCGCTTCCGCGCCGGAAACGGTAGGCGGAACCAGCAGGGCGATGCACTCGACGTGGTGGGTCATCGGGAAGGCGTCGAAGCCGCGCAACCAGGCCAGCCGCCAGCCCAGCGTGCGGAAGGTCCGCACGTCGCGCGCCAGCGCGGCTGGGTCGCAGGCCACGTACGCCACCGCCCGGGGTCCGGCCGCCGCGATCCGGCGAACCACCTGGCCACCCGCACCGGAACGCGGCGGGTCCAGCACCACCATGTCGGCGTGGCGCATACTCCGGCGAGCCAGTACCCGCTCCACCCGACCTCGCACCACCCGGACCTGCGGCAGGTCGACGAGGTTGCCCCCAGGGTCCGGTCCTGGGTCCGACTCCACCATCACCAGCCGGCCCCCCGGCCCCACCCGAGACGCCAGGGCAGCGGCGAACAACCCGGCACCGGCGTACAGGTCCCAGGCGTGTTCCCCCGGCTGGGGCTCCAGCAGCTCCAGTACGTATCGCGTGAAGGTGTCCGCGGCCGCTGGATGGACCTGCCAGAACGCGTCTGGGCGCAGCCACCAGTCCCGTCCCGCCGCGTGCTCGCTCACCTCGGCGGGACCGCTCACCAGCGTCAGACCCCCGGATCGCTCGCGGCACACCGTGACCTCGCCACCAGCACCGCGTACCGCGAGCACACCGGATGTGCCGGACCACCGGTTGTCGGTGACCGGGGCTGCCTGAATCTCCGGTGCCGCGATCAGGCAGCGGTCGACCGGCAGCACTTCGTGGGAGCGGTGCCGACGCAGCCCGGCCCGACCGTCACCGGACACCGCGTACCGGACTCTGGTACGCCACCCCAGCGCTCCGCCCGGCAACGACTCCACCGTGAATCCACCCGGCAACCCGTCGAGTTCGGCGGCGGTCAGCCCACCGATTCGCAGCAACTGCTCCCGCACCACCATGGCCTTCAACCGGCGCTGCGCCTCGGGTGCGACGTGCTGGAAGTCGCAGCCGCCGCAGCGTCCCGGGCCGGTGTACGGGCACGGTGTGGCCACCCGGTCCGGCGATCCGGTGAGCACCTCGACCGCGTCGGCACGCAGGTAACCGCGGCGGGACTCGGTGACCCGCGCCCTGACCCGCTCACCGGGCAGGGTGTGCCGCACGAACACCACCTGCCCCTGGTGTCGTGCCACGAAGTGCCCGCCGTGCGCCACCTGCCCGATGTCGAGGTCCAGCAGCTCCCCGACTGCGGGGAGGCGTGCCGTGGTCACTTGCGCAACACGAGATCGTCCGCCGACTCGTCCTCCGACGGCCAGCCGTGACCGCCGAGCCGCCGGTCCAGCCGCGCCAGGTCGCGCAGTTCGCTGGATTCCAGTTGCCAGGGAACACTGGTCACCATCACCCCGGGCTCGAACAGCAGTCGGGTCTTCAGCCGCAACGCGCTCTGGTTGTGCAACAGGTGCTCCCACCAACGCCCCACCACGTACTCCGGGATGAACACGGTGACCACGTCGCGGGGGCTCTTACGGCGAATCGACTTGACATAGTCGATCACCGGGGTGGTCATCTCCCGGAACGGAGAATCAATCACGGTGAGCGGCACCGGCATGTCCCGCTCATCCCATTCCGCCTGCAACCCGCGGGTGTCCTCCTCGTCCACGTTCACGGTCACCGCCGTGAGAGTGTCCGGCCGGGTGGCCTGAGCGTAGGACAGCGCCCGCAGGGTCGGCAGGTGCAGCTTGCTGACCAGCACCATCGCGTGGTTGCGGGCCGGCAGCACAGGCCGTTCGTGGGACGGTTGCAGTTCGTCGGCCACCCTGTCGTAGTGCCGCCGGATGCCGAGCATCAGCAGGTAGATCACCGCCATCGCGACCAGCGAGATCCACGCGCCGTGGGTGAACTTGGTGGCCAGCACGATCGCCAGGACACTGGCGGTCATCACGCAGCCGAAGGCGTTGGTCGCCTGGGCACGCCGCATCCGACGCCTCGCGGCGGGATCCCGCTCGGCACGCAGCAACCGGCTCCAGTGCCGGATCATCCCGCTCTGGGAGATCACGAAGGAGACGAACACCCCGACGATGTAGAGCTGGATCAAAGCGCTCTCGTTGGCGTCGAACGCGACCACCAGGATGCTCGCGAACACCGCCAGGAACAGGATCCCGTTGGAGAACGCCAGGCGGTCGCCCCGGGTGTGCAACTGCCGGGGCAGGTACCGGTCCTGCGCGAGGATCGAGCCGAGCACCGGGAAGCCGTTGAACGCGGTGTTCGCGGCCAGCACCAGGATCAGGCCGGTGACCGCGGCGACGTAGAAGAACCCGGGCGGGAAATGGTCGAAGACCGACTCGGCGAGCTGGGCGATCATGGTCTTCTGGTGATAGCCGTCGGGTGCGCCGACCAACTGTCGTGCCGGGTCCTCGGCCATCCGCACGTCCATCACCCGGCCAAGCATCAACAGGCCCAGGAACATCGTGATCGAGATGGCGCCCATCATCAGCAGCGTGGTGGCCGCGTTCTTGCCCTTGGGCGGACGGAACGCCGGCACCCCGTTGGCGATCGCCTCCACGCCGGTCAACGCCGCACATCCCGAGGAGAAGGTTCGCAGCAGCAAGAACGCGAACGCCAGCCCGGCCAGGGGCGCATCCTCGGTCCGCAGGTCGAACGGGGCGCTTTCCGCCCGCAACGGCTCGCCGAGCACGTAGATCCGGAAGAACCCGTACGCCACCAGCCCCAGGATCCCCAGTACGAACCCGTACGTCGGGATCGCGAACGCGGTGCCGGACTCCTTCACGCCCCGCAGGTTCACCGCGACCAGCAGTGCGATCGCGACCAGCGAGAACAGCACCCGGTGGTGTTCCACGAACGGCACCGCGGATCCGACATTGGCAGCCGCGGCGGCGATCGACACCGCCACGGTCAGCACGTAGTCAACCAGCAGTGCGCTGGCCACGGCCAACCCGAAGCCACGGCCGTGGTTGACGTTCGCGACCTCGTAGTCGCCGCCGCCGGACTGGTACGCGCGGACATTCTGCCGGTACGAGGCGACCACGGCGACCAGTACCACGGCGATCAGCAGCCCGATCCACGGTCCGTACGAGTACGCCCCGATCCCGGCCACGGAAAGCACCAGAAAGATCTGTTCCGGGGCGTACGCCACGGACGAGAGCGGATCAGAGGCGAACACCGGGAGCGCGATCCGCTTCGGGAGCAGGGTGTGCTGCAGACGATCGGTGCGGAACGGCCGGCCCAGCAGTAGACGCTTCAGTAGCGAGGTGGGGCTTGCCACGGCGGTCAGCATACGTCCCGGAGTAACAGTCGTCGGCACGCAGGCACTACCGTGGGTAGATCGGTGTAGCCTGCCGCATGCACCGGGCGTAACGAGTCGGTTCCTGGAGGCTGCCGTGCACGTCGTGATCATGGGTTGCGGCCGGGTCGGGTCGACCCTCGCCCAAAGCCTCGAAGCCCTGGGCCACTCGGTGGCGATCATCGACCGGAAGCCGGAGGCGTTCCGGCGGTTGGGTAGCGACTTCGGTGGCCTGACAGTGACCGGGATGGGGTTCGACCGAGACGTGCTGGTGGAGGCCGGCGTGGAGCACGCGGAGGCCTTCGCGGCGGTCTCCTCCGGCGACAACTCCAACATCATCTCGGCCCGGGTGGCACGCGAGACGTTCGGGGTACAGCGTGTGGTGGCCCGGATCTACGACCCGAAACGAGCGGCTGTGTACGAGCGGCTGGGGATCCCCACGGTGGCCACCGTACGCTGGACCGCGGACCGGATCATGCGGCACATCGTCCCGGAGGGACACGCGGAGATCTGGCGGGATCCTACGAACGCGGTGTCGATCATCGAGGTTCCGGTCCACCCGACCTGGGTTTCCCGACCGTTGCGTCAACTGGAGGACGTGACCGGTGCCCGGGCCGCGTACCTGATCCGGTTCGGGATCGGCACCCTGCCCACCAGGTCCACCGTGATCCAGGACGGCGACCAGGTCTTCATGCTGGTAACTGATGAGATCACCGATACGGTCCTGAAGTCGGCGAGCGGACCGCCGGAGGGGAGCCATTGATGCGGGTCGCGATCGCGGGCGCGGGCAACGTGGGTCGCTCGATCGCCCAGGAGCTGATCGAGAACGGCCACCAGGTGCTGCTGATCGAGCGGGACCCGGCGATGTTGCGCCCGGAGCGGGTACCCGCCGCGGAGTGGCTGCTCGCTGACGCCTGCGAGTTGTCCAGTCTGCTGGAGGCCGATGTCGCGAGTTGCGACGTGGTGGTGGCGGCGAGCGGCGACGACAAGGTGAACCTGGTGGTCTCGCTGCTGGCGAAGACCGAGTTCGCGGTGCCCCGGGTGGTGGCGCGGGTGAACCGGGCCGAGAACGAGTGGCTGTTCAACGAGCAGTGGGGAGTGGACGTCTCGGTGAGCAAGCCGCGGCTGCTGGCCGCTCTGGTGGAAGAGGCCGTGACGGTCGGCGACCTGGTGCGGTTGATGACCTTCCGGCAGGGCCAGGCCAACCTGGTGGAGATCACGCTACCTGGATCCGCCCCCTACGTCGGGCACCCGGTACGTGACCTGCGGCTTCCCCGGGACAGTGCGCTGGTTGCCATCGTACGAGGCCGACGGGTGCTGGTGCCGACACCGGACGACCCGTTGGAAGAGGGCGACGAACTGGTGTTCGTCTGCGTCGCGGAAGTGGAAGAGTCGGTTCGCAACGTGGTGCTGGGCGCGGACCGCGCGGTGAGCTGAGGCCGACTCGTCCACATCGGACGGTGTCCACACCGGACAGTCAGGAGTGCTGCTGCCGCTCACCGTCGAGCCACAGGTCGACCCGCTCGTCGTAGAAACCGGCCAGACCCGCGATCTTCTGGCTTTCCGGCAGTGGTGAACGGTAGCACCACACCAGGTCCTGGTGCACGGTGCCACCGACCGCGACGTGCCAGTAGGTCGCGGTTCCCTTGTACGGGCATCGCGTGAGTGTGTCCGAGGGTCGTAGCAGGTTCATCCGCAGGTCGGCCTGCGGCAGGTAGTAGCGCGGTGGCAGACCGGTCTCGAACAGGATCCGGGGCTGGTGGGAGTCCGCCAGGGTCACTCCGTCCAGTTCGACCAGGACGTGCCGGGAACTGGCCAGGATGTCGATCCGGGTGTACGGACTACGCGGATGGACATAGACCGGCTCGTCTTCCTCGAACCATTCGTCCATCGCGGACCAACGCAGCCTGACCAGGTCCCGCAACGGCTCCAGCGTGGAGTTGTGATAGCGGCACGCCGCGCCTGCGGCCTTCCCGACGGGGAGCACGACGTCGTAGAGTGTGCCGTTGCCCAGTCCCGGTGTGTCCCGACTGCCTCCGGTCGGCACCAGGTCCGCCCGGACGTCTCGCACTGGCAGGTAGTACGTGGGGTAGTACGGGTTCTCCCACACCAGGAACGGACTCCTGGTGTCGGCGACCAATTCGCCGCCGAGGTAGGTGCGAACCCGCTTCAGGCATCGCTCCACCCGGACCGGTGTGCTGGCCGTATCCGCCATGAAGTCCTCCCTTGACAACCGCAGGCGACCATGCGACGCCTGTGGTCAGGATGCCGCCTCGGCACCGCGCGGGTCCTGGTCGGCCGACTGCGGACCAGCCACCGGTTCCACCCCGGCGGGGTCCGCGTCCATGGCACGGCGGACCGCCCAGACGGTCACCCCGAGCAGCAGCAGGTAGGGCGGGTACCCCATGCTGAGCCGTGCGATGCCGAGCAGGGTCGGCTCGTTCACCAGCCAGAGCCAGCCCTGCACCACTCCCTTGAGCAGGAAGGTGGCTGCCCACAGCACGGTCAGCCACTGGAAGGTACGCAGCAGCCGCGCCCGGTGGCGCCAGGTGTGTTTGCCGCCGGCCGCGATCACCGCCCAGACGTATCCGATGGCCGGATGCCGGGCAGCCGCGGAGAGCATCAGTAGTGCCCCGTACAGGAACGACATCAGGATGCCAGGCAGGTAGTAGTTCTTCGCGTCGCCGGTACGCCACGCGATCACCGCGCCGATGCCCACGCCGAACAGGCCGTTGACCGCGTGCCGGATCGGCTCCCGCTGGGCCGCCCGGAACGCCACGATTCCAAGCGCCACCGCCACCGACCCGATCAGGGCCGGATTGAGCGACCAGATCACGTTGACGACCACGAACACCAGAACCGGGATGCTGGACTCGGTCAGCCCGCGTACCCCGCCGAGCTGTTCGGCGAGCTGTTCGGAGAAACTGGGCTCGACAGATCCGTCACGGTCGGCGGTTTGTGCCTGATCGGTCACGGCAGCTCCTTGTGCTGGTACGGCGGGGCAGGTCGCGGTTACCTGGGCGGCTCCAGTTCGTAGTACGGGTTGTAGATGACCTTGCGGTCGTCCCGCACCGCCATTCGTCCCTTCGCCGTCAGGTGCCGTCCCGGCTCGATCCCCGCGATACGCCGACGACCTAGCCACACCAGGGTGACCGAATCACTGCCGTCGAAGAGATCGGCCTCCAGGGTGGGCCAGTTGGTGCGAGGCGTGTATACCACGGTACGCAGCCGACCCGTGACCGCGACCAGTTGGCCGCGACATGCTTCCGACGCCCGGGTACAGCCGGTACGCAAGGTCGCCCGTTGCAGTTCTTCGGCCTCCAACTCGGCGTCGGAGGCGACCAGCCTGCGAAAGAACCGACGTAACGGAGGCTCAGCACGCTCGGAATCATTCACCATCCTGGCAACCTTCCCGAAACGGACGGCACACGAAAATTCTACTTCGAATCCGGTTAGCGACGGCGTACGGAACCCCGGCCGTCATCCGCCGTGTGATCCCGCCCCTCATCGCCGGCCTGCGGCTCGGCCTGTTGAGCCGCCAACTGCTCGGCGAGTTGCTGCGGCAACCGCAAGGGAAGCGGCTCACGTACCGGCCGCGCGTCCTTGTCCCGCTCCACCACCAGTCCGTCGAGACACTCGTCAAGCGCGGTGCCGGCGGCGGCGTCCGTGGCCGCCCGCCCCTGGTAGAGCCCTCGAACAAACCATCGGGGACCGTCGACACCGACGAACCGAAGATCCTTCGGGCCGTTCGGCGTGCGGACCCGGGCCCGCAGCTCCACGCCGAAGCGGCCCCGGCCCTCCTCCACCGTGCCGCCCTCGGCCACGATCGAGGTTTTCAGCTCGTCGCGGATCTCCTGCCAGATTCCATCCGTACGGGGTGCGGCGAACGCTCCCACCTGCAGCGCACTGTCACCGGACACCAGCACCACGTCGGAGGCGTCCCCCTCCGGAGTCGCCTGCATCCGGATCTCGACACCGTCCACCCGCGGAATCTTCAAACTCCCCAGATCCAGGCGTTCGAGGTCGTCGCCGTCGGGGACCTCCGACACGTCGTACGGTCCGCCTTCCCGCTCGGGCGCCTCGTCGCCGGACAGGCCGCCCACGTACTCTTCGAGGGCCTCCTCATCGTCGTCACCGTCCGTGGCGGCCGTCTCAGTGAAGATGTCGCCGTCCTCCGCGTGCCGGCCAGGGCGGCGGCGCCGGAAGAGATTCACTCCGCTGCCTCCTGCTGCTGGACTCCGAAACCTCCGGTCGAGCCGTGTCCGTCCACGCCACGACTGGAGTCGGGGAGATCGGCGACCAAGTGGAACCGCGCCCGTTCCACGGCCTGCACCACCAACTGCGCGATCCGGTCACCGCGCATCACCCGGGCAGTCACCGCCGGGTCATGGTTGATCAGATTGACCTTGACCTCGCCACGGTAACCCGCATCGACGGTACCCGGCGCGTTCAGCACCGTCACTCCGAGACGTACCGCCAGGCCAGAACGCGGATGCACCAGCCCGACGTAGCCTTCTGGAAGTGCGATCGCCAGCCCGGTACGGACCAACGCCCGACCACCCGGGGGGATCTCCACCGACTCGGCAGCGACCAGGTCGGCACCAGCGTCACCCTGGTGTGCGTATGCCGGAACCGGTACATCGGGGTCGATCCGACATACCAGCACGTCGACGGTCCCGGCTCGGATATGGGTCACGCCACGCTCCGCTCTCCCGACAGATCCAATCCACGCGGGGGTACCCGGCACCGGACGGCCCGGATCCCGCTGATTCCCCGAGACATGCCCGCGCTCGGCTTCGTGTGTCCGCTCCTCACCCACCGCGGTGCTCACCCGCCGTCGCGTCGCTTGCAGGACTATAGGCAGGTCCGTCACGAGCCGGGTGCCCCGCCCCGCCGGCCGGGACACCCGTACCCTCGGGGAGTGCCTGACGAAATCCCGCTTCGGTACACGGAACGGCTGTTCCTGCCCTGGTGGCTGTGGATCGTCGGGTTCTCGGTGGCGGGTCTGCTGGCCGCCGAAATCCACCTTGGGGCACCGGGACTGCGGTCCTGGGTGCCGTACGCGATTCTCCTACCGGTCACCGGAGTTGGCCTGTGGTGGCTTGGCCGGATCCGGATCGCCGTGGCGGGCGACGTGCTCGAGGTCGACGACGCCCGACTGCCGGTGCGGTACATCGCCGCCGTGGAGTTGCTGAGTCCGGAACAGAAGCGGGAGTTGCTCGGGCCCCGCGCTCACCCCTTCGCTTTCGTGGTGCAGCGACCGTGGATCCGGGGTGTGGCCAAGGTGATCTTGTCCGACCCAGAGGACCCCACACCGTATTGGGTGGTGAGCTGCCGCAGGCCGGACCAACTGGCCGCGGCGGTCAGGGCAGCGGCATCTGCACAACCCGGCACCGGCGGCGCTTAGGCATCTGGATGCGGTGCTGGCCCCGGTATCGCGACACCGTCGATGACCTGTCCGGGCCGCTTCCGACGAAGGTCGTTGCGGATCTGCTCACCGACCGCACGGGTAGCTCTCCGATTCAGCTCCGCACCGATCGCGGCTCCGGCGAGCAACGGCGCGAGAGTCGTCAGATTGCGACCGAACCGCCGGAGCAACCGGTCACGGATCTCCTTGCGGGTCGCGGTGGACAGCACGGCACTCATTCCGCTGCCCGGGTTGAGCGGACTGATCCCGCGGCGGGAAGCCCACGATGTCAACAGCGCCGTGGCTCTTTGCACCGCGCTGCCACGCACCGGCACCCGGTACACCTCATGCAGCTCACCGATGAGCTTCAGCTCGACCGCGGCCACCGCGATGGTTTCGGTGGTGATCAGCACGGGTGCGCTCAGCAGGGTCGGTGGCGCCACCCACTCGACCGCCGCGACCCCGCCTCCGGCCGCACCGACCGCCGCCGTGGTACGTGAGGCGTTGCGGATTATCCGGTCGGCCAGCTCATTCTCGGACAGCCCGGGGTGGTGTGCCCGCAGGGTGTCGAGATCCCTCACCGGTAGTCGCTCGGCGATTTCCAGCAGGGTGTCGATTGCCGCACCCAGCACCCGCTGGGGGCCGGGCAACCAGCCCGCCTCCCGGGCCCGCCCGGCAACCTGTGCCACCAGTCGGCCCATCAACCGCTGACGTTCCTTGGATTCAGCCGCCTCGCTGGTCAGCCGGGCCAGGGTATCCGCTATCGCGTCGGTGTTCGGCTTTCCAGCCGCCGCACCTGACGGTTGCTCTGCTGTGGGCATCACTGCTCCCTGGCGCAGTCGCTACAGGTCAGGCGGCACACTCCCGACACACCAACTCGCCTTTGCGCTCCTCAGCGAGTTGGCTCCGGTGGTGCACCAAAAAGCACCGGGAACAGCGGAACTCGTCCGACTGCATCGGCAATACCTTGACAGTGAGTTCCTCGTCGGTCAGGTCAGCACCCGGTAGTTCGAACGTCTCCCCGAGCTCGGCCTCGTCCACGTCCACGGTGCCCGACTGGGCATCGCCGCGACGGGCCTTGAGCTCCTCCAGGCTGTCCTCCCCCAGCTCAACCTCGTCGCGACGCGGTGCGTCGTAGTCCGTGGCCATCGGTGTCACACTCCTGTATCAGTACTGCGCCCGGTGCAACGCCAGACGACATGTGTTCCTTACCCGGGATCAGGGTGCATCCACCACCGATCACGGAAACGGCCCCACCGAGCCGGGTACCTTACCTGGCTTTCGGAATTCAGTACGCCGTAGACCGGCAAGTTGTTCCCGTTGTGACCCAAGCGACACACAAGATAGGGGACTGATCCAGGACTGTCCGGTCGGCACGCCGGATCAGGTATCACACAGGTCACACACGGGCTCTGTCGGGATGGTCCTCACAGCACATCCGGGTCGGTTCCCATTCAGGGCACCCGGCCTCCGGCGCCGGGCCGACCCGGAGCATCGGGAACCTCGGACGCCGAATCGCGGATCGTGTTTCCAGTATCACCGTATGACGACATCGCCACCGGGTGGTCACGAGCCCGCCACGAGGGCAGCACGCTAGTCTGCTCGCCAGGAGGAGCGGGTACGGATCGCCGGCGATGACGGCAGGGGGTAGAGCCACCAATGACCTTGGCGCGAGCGCGGGCGCTCCTCATCGTGGGGTCGCTGGCGGCCCTGGCAGCGGTGTTCGTCGTGTGGGCGATCCTGCGCGACAGCCAGCCCGACGAAGTCGCCGCCGAGCGGCGATGCGGGGAGGGCGAACAGCCAGCGGCGACCGCGATCCCGGAGCCCAAAGCACTCACCGTGAACGTCTACAACGACACCGACGAAGCGGGCCTCGCCAAGAAGATCGCCGACCAGCTGGAATCCCGTGGTTTCAAGATCAAAAAGGTCGGCAACGACCCGGACCCGGATCCCGTCAAGGGTACGGCGGAGTTGCGGTTCGGCCCGAAAGGGCTTGGTGGAGCACACCTGCTGACCGCCTACTTGATCAACGCGGACCTGCTCCCCGACCCGGAACGCAGGAACGGCATCATCGACGTCGTGCTGGGTCAGCAGTTTCAGCAGCTGGCCAGCCCGTCCGAGGTCAACGACGCGCTCCGTACGATCGGCGATCCCTCGCCACCACCCGGCATGTGCTGACCGGTTCCGATCACCAGCCGCCACTGCCAGCCGCTGACGACCCGGCGGCTCAAGGTCCACCGGCGGCGTCCAAGGCCACCAGCCGGTCATGTAGTACCTGGTGGATAGCGGCGGGGGCTGCCAGCACCATCCGAGTGCCTGCTGGGTCCCCGTCCAGCCCAGTGACCCGCAGTCCCGCCTCCCGCGCCACCAGGCCTCCAGCGGCGAGATCCCAGGGGGCAAGCCCCTTCTCGTAGAAGGCGTCGACCCTGCCCTCGGCCACCATGCAGAGATCCAAGGAAGCCGCGCCGAGCCGGCGGATATCGCGGACCTCGTCAAGCAACTCCGCGACGACCCGCGCCTGATGCGCCCGACGTGCGGGGTCATAGCCGAATCCGGTAGCCAGCAGCGCCTGGGACAACGTCGATACCGACGAGCCAGACAATCTGCGGCCGTCCCGGTACGCACCCTGCCCGGCGACCGCAGTCCACTCCTCACCGCTGACGGGATTGCGTACCGCGCCAGCCACCACCCGGCCCGCCACCTCTGCGGCCAGCGACACGCTGTAGTACGGAATGTCGTACAGGAAGTTCACGGTCCCGTCGATGGGGTCGAGTAGCCAGCGGACCCGGTCCACCCCGGCCTGGACCACACCAGGCCGGTCCAGGCCGGGGTGGGTCCCCGTCTCCTCACCGAGCACGTCGTCTCCCGGCCGCAACTCCCGCAGCCGGTCGATGACCAGCCGCTCGGTGGCGCGATCGGCCGCGGTGACCACGTCCGTGGGCGTGCTCTTGGTGACCACGCCGGACGCTGCCACCTCGCGCATCGACCTGACGCACTCCGCACCCGCCCGAACCAGATCAACCGCCAGTTCGAGCAGCTCACGAGGGTCGGGCACACCGCCTGGTTTCGACACTCGCCCCATCCTTCCAGGGCTGGGGAAGCCGCCATCCCGGTCGGCGAGCAGATGATGGCCGCCGCACGGCGTTACAATTCACGCCTGCCCACGCGGCGTCTCGCGAGGGCCCCGGTCAGGCAAACCGAACATGGCCGTACGGCTGTGCATGCTCACGCCCTGAGAAAGGTCGTTCGTGACTGAAGTTCGCCGCACCACCGGCAGCGACGTCCGCGCACTCACCGACTCACTGGTCGCACGCGCCACGCGTGCCGACGGCCAGATCGCCTCGGCGGAGGTCGCCGACGCGATGGCAGCAGCGGGGATGACGCCCGTGCAGGGCAAAAAGGTCCTCAAGGCGCTTTCCGAAGCGGGGGTGACCGTCGTGGTCGACGGGTCTGCCAGCATCGCCAACCGCCGTAAGGTGGTCGCCGCCAGAGCGGCGACCCCCGCGTCCAGGGCGACCACCGCCAAGGCCACCAGCGGTACCGGCCGGAAGACCACGAAGAAGACCGGCGACGCCACTCCGACAGCGGCACCCGCAGCCGAGACGGCGGAGCCCAACCACGGTGTCGGCGAGCGCAAGCCCTCCCGCAAGGCGGCCAAGAAGGTCGCGGCCGGGAAGCGGTCCGGTCGCGGCACCGAGGCTGCGCCCGGCGCCGCCGGCACTGGGCCGGAAGCTCCAAACGGCGGTATCGCGGTGGACGAGCCGATCGAACTCTCCGACAGCGAAGACTTCGACTGGGACGACGAGGAGTCCGAGGCGCTGCGACAGGCGCGCAAGGACGCCGAGCTGACCGCATCGGCCGACTCCGTACGGGCGTACCTGAAGCAGATCGGCAAGGTGCCGCTGCTCAACGCCGAACAGGAAGTGGAACTCGCCAAACGGATCGAGGCTGGCCTGTACGCCGCCGAGCGACTGCGCCAGGCAGAGGATTCCGGCGAGAAACTGTCCACCCAGGTACGCCGGGACCTGCAATGGGTCACCCGGGACGGGGAGCGGGCCAAGAATCATCTGCTGGAGGCGAACCTGCGGCTGGTGGTGTCGTTGGCGAAGCGTTACACCGGGCGTGGCATGGCGTTTCTGGACCTGATCCAGGAGGGAAACCTGGGACTGATCCGCGCCGTGGAAAAATTCGACTACACCAAGGGCTACAAGTTCTCCACGTACGCCACCTGGTGGATCCGTCAGGCGATCACCCGGGCGATGGCCGACCAGGCCCGCACCATCCGGATCCCGGTCCACATGGTCGAGGTGATCAACAAGTTAGGCCGAATCCAGCGCGAGTTGCTCCAGGACCTGGGCCGCGAGCCAACGCCCGAAGAGCTTGCCAAGGAGATGGACATCTCCCCAGAGAAGGTCTTGGAGATCCAGCAGTACGCCCGTGAACCGATCTCACTGGACCAGACCATCGGCGACGAGGGCGACAGTCAGCTCGGCGACTTCATCGAAGACAGCGAAGCCGTTGTCGCTGTCGATGCGGTCTCCTTCAGCCTGCTCCAGGACCAGTTGCAGCAGGTGCTGCAGACGCTGTCAGAGCGCGAAGCGGGCGTGGTGCGACTCCGATTCGGGCTGACCGACGGGCAGCCACGAACGCTGGACGAAATCGGCCAGGTGTACGGGGTCACCCGGGAACGGATCCGCCAGATCGAGTCCAAGACCATGTCGAAGCTACGTCACCCGTCCCGTTCCCAGGTGCTGCGCGACTACCTCGACTGATCACCGGGCCAGACCGTCATCACGAAAGTTGTCCTGGTCGCCGCACCGAGGTCTGGCCGAGCCGGATGAACGTCTCGTGACGTGACCGTATCCGTCTCGTGACCGTTGGTATGGCAGGCTGACCGCCACGAACCGCCAGGCGTCGTGTGACGTGTATCGCCTCAAGGCATCTGGGGAACGTGTCCAGGGGACGGCGTGTTGGAGCATGTGTGAGACCGTCGACCAGCACGACCGGTCAGGCCGTCAAGCGAAGGAGGAGGCGATGACCCCGACAATGACGCCGCCGACTGCGGTGTGGTCCGCTGCCAGCGAGCGTTGCGATCGTTGCAGCGCGGGCGCCAAACTTCGTGTGGTCCTGGCCGGGGGTGGCGATCTGCTCTTCTGCGGCCACCACGCCAACAAGTACGTGGAACAACTCGTCGAGATCGCAGTGGACTTCTCCGCCGACCCGGAATTCGACTGGGCAGGGGCGGAACTCATGTCGGAGAACTGAGGTTTGCGGTATCCCTACCAGCGTGCGACGGCGCGCCGCCTTCCCGGCGGCGCGCCGTC
>DASUSI010000031.1:0-3464 GCA_036375165.1 Micromonosporaceae bacterium
TCGCCTTCCCGGTGGGTGATCGAACCGGCTTGGACCTTGGCACGGACCGCGCCGGCCAGCAACCCGTCGAGGACGTCGGGCGGCAGGGCGTGCAGGTGCGACCTGGCCACGGCTGCGCGCACGTCAGCATCCACGATCTGACGATACGGTGATCAGCTCCACGACTTCAGCCTTGCCATGGGCACCGGAACCAGAGACGCGGCACATGGGCCTGACCCCGCGCCCTCACACGCTAAACGTTCCCCTGGAGGCGACAGCACCCGAGCCGCGTTCGCCCGAGGGGTGCGGCGTGATTCCGGAGCCGCAATGACGAGGCATCGGCCCGCGGATGCGCAGTGCCAGGTGGCGGCTCCGGTATGGCCGGGTACAGCTGATATGGAGTGACCCCCTGTCAAGTGCAGGGGTGAGGCGCCCGTCCCGGAGTGATCGGGGCGGGCGCCTCGTGCGTCGTCGTCCGTTGGCTGGTGAGCGTGTCGTTGGCGACGCGCGGTCAGGCTGATATGCGCGGGTTGGCTACCGCAGGACGGGGAGTTCGGCTGGAGCGGGACCGCTTGTCTAGGGTCGAGCGTCGCACCCAGGAGGTCATTGCTGCCCAACGTGAGGTGCTGCTCATAGCTGTGTCGCGGGTCGCTCCACGCGCTGCCACCAGCGTGCTGGTCGACGAAGCAGATCGCGGGTGCTACTCGTCCATGACTGCGAGGGACCAGCACCAGCCGGCCAGTTCGCGGGCGACGGCGACGTTGGCGACGGTGTGGCGCTTGCGGCGCTCGATGAACTTGACCCACCGCTGGTGCAGGCGCCGGTTGCCCTCGTCGCCACGGATGCGAGCTGCTGCCGAGGCCAGGTCCCAGCGGTCCCGCATGGTCTTACCGACCCGGTAGCGGGCGCGGTGGTGCCAGGCCGCCTCGACCAGGAGTCGACGTACGTGGGTGTTGCCGGTCTTGGTGATCGACCCCTGCACTCGGGAAGTCCCCGAGGAGTACTCCGAGGGAACGAGGCCGACGAAGGACCCGATGGTGTTGCCGGTGAACCGGTGCCAGTCCCCGATCTCGACCGCGAGTGCGAACCCGGTCAGGGTGCTGATCCCGCGCAGGCATCCCAGCCGACGCACCAGGGGGGTGAACTCCGACTCGGCGGCCATCTGCTCGATCGCGGCATCGAGCCGGTCGCGTCGGGCCTTGACGGCCAAGACGCTCTCGTAGTCGGCATCGAAGGTCAGCCTGGTGGCCCTCGAGGTCAGTTGGGGCAGCGCCTGGTTGCGCAGCCAGGCGTCGTGCTTGCCGGTCCAGGCGTCCCCGTCGTAGTAGACGATGCCGTGGCGCAGCAACAGCTTCGACAACCGGTGCCTGGCTCGCATCAGATCTCCGCGGCAGTCCTCCCGGGCACGCACCAGGTCACGCGCGGCCTCTTGGTCGACAGTCGGGATGACGACCGGGGTGATCTCATCCATTCGCAGCAGCCGGGCCAGGTGGATCGCGTCCTTGGCGTCGGTCTTCACCCGATCACCCGACGGCTTCTGGAGCTTCGACGGTGCCGCGACCACGCACCGGATCCCGGCCGCCGTCAGGCTCCGGTGCAGCCCGAACCCGGTCGGGCCCGCCTCATAGGTAACCGCCACCGGACCCGGCAGGGCCTGCAACCAGGACCTGATGTGGTCGTGTGACGGGGTCAGTTTGGACTGGCTCAGCTCGCCCGTGACGCCATCGATCGCCGCAGCCGCGACCGATCGTGCGTGCACGTCGAGCCCAACACTCGTACGCTCGGTAAACACCGGGGCCTCCCACAACTGTCGGATAGGCCGAGCAGGCAGCCCCTGCTCGGTAACCCACGAACATGTGTGAGCGAGGCCCCGGCCCGCAACCACTCACCCGCGAGCGGTCACTCCATACCGTCTAGCGACTCCGCCGAAACGCGGCGTACCTCGTCCGTGGTAGAGGAAGTGACCGCCATGTCACCGCGTAAGGGTCAGGTCCCGGTCACCGCCCGGCTGCTCGCAGCGCGGCCGGTCCGCACAGGGGCCGGGATCCTCGGCATCGGCCTGGCGCTGATGCTGATGCTGCTTCTCAACGGCCTGTGGACCGGTGTCCAGCAGCGGGTCACCGTCTACGACGACCACCTGGGCGCCGACCTGGTCGTGGTACCGCCCGGCACACGAAGCCTGTTCGCCGACCCCGGCGTGCTCCCCGCCGCCACGGCGACCGCGATCGAAGGGGTGCCCGGAGTCACCGACGCGTCCTTGATCCGCACCATGTACCTGATCCTCGAGCTGCCGCACGGCAAGGCGGCGGTGGCCGCGGTCGCGAGCGAAACCGGGGGACCCGGTGGCCCCTGGTCGTTCGCCGAAGGCCGGGCAGCGGCGACCGCCGAGGAGGTCGCCGTCGATGCACTCTTCGCCGACCAGCACGGTCTCGGGCTCGGTGACCGGCTCGCCATGTTCGGGCACCAGATGCGGGTCGTCGGCCTCACCGAGGACACTGCGATGTTCATGACCCCACTGCTGTTCACCACCGCCGACGCGATGACCGGCATGCTCGGCGCCGGCGACACCACCGGCGCGGTCCTGGTCAGCACCGACAACCCCGGTCGCGTCGCCGAACGGCTTCGCGACCAGGGGTTGACCGTCCGCACCCCGACGCAGCTGCGGGAGGCCTCGCTGACCCTCGCCACCAAGATCTACGGGTCACCGGTCAAGCTCATGGTCGGGGTGGCCTTTGCGGCCGGCACGCTGATCGTGGCACTCGTCGCCTACACCCGGGTCACCGAACAACAACGCGACCTCGGCGTCCTCAAGGCGCTCGGTGCCACGCCGGGCCGGATCCGCCGCGTCGCGGTCACCGAGACCGTCGCGCTCACCGCCGCCGGTGCCGTCGTCGCCGTACTCCTGCTGCTCCTCACCCGTGAGCTGCTGGCGTGGTGGCGACCGGCGTTCCCGGTCGCACTCACGGCCGAAACCGTGGCACGCACCGCCGCTGCGGCCGCCGTGATGGCGGTGCTCGCGGCGTGGCTGCCCGCGCGCCGGCTCAACCGGCTCGACGCAGCCACCGCCTTCCGGAGCCGATGATGCGCACCGACGTCCCGCCCCCCGAAGGACCGAGCAGGTTCGGCGCCCGTGGTGTGCCGGTCGGGCGGCGGTTCCTCTTCGCCGAACATCGCCGTGCCGCGCTCACGGTGCTCGGAGTCACCGCCGCGCTGCTGCTGGTGCTCGTGCTCCGCGGCATCTTCGCCGGCGCCATCGACCAGGTCACCCGCTACATCCGCAGCTCGCCGGCGGAGGTGTTCATCTCCCAGGACGGGGTGAGGACGATGCACATGAGCGCCTCGGCAGTGCCGCTGGACGCGGTCGCTCAGATCCGGTCCGTGTCCGGGGTCACCTGGGTGTCCCCGATCTGGTTCGCCTCCGGTTCGGTGTCCGGCCCCCGGGGCAGGCAGCTGTCGTACCTGATCGGTTATGACACCGGCACCGG
>DASUSI010000032.1:0-21489 GCA_036375165.1 Micromonosporaceae bacterium
GGATGTCGTTGACCAACCTCAACGAGTCCAACCAGCGCACCGAGGTGTGCGTCAGGACCCTCGGCGGGGGCGAGGAGTGCCGACCGAACCCGGACGCCTGGGAGTACGTCGGGCTGGACAACTACACCCGGGTCCTCGGCGGCGAGGTGGGTGAGTTCTGGCAGTGGTTCTGGACCACGCTGATCTGGACCGTGGTCTGCGTCGTCTTCCACTACGGCATCGGGCTGGGCTTGGCGAGCCTGCTGAACCGTCCGGTGCGCGGCCGGGCGGTCTACCGGGTGCTGCTGATCCTGCCCTGGGCGGTGCCCGCGTTCGTGGTCGCCTTCGCCTGGAGGTTCCTGTTCAACGAGAGGTTCGGGGTGTTCAACGTCGTCCTGGAGACGTTCGGCCTCGAACCTGTGGAATGGTTCGCCGACCGCTGGACATCGCTGTTCACCGCGATCGTGACCAACATCTGGCTCGGCGTGCCGTTCATGATGGTGGCCCTGCTCGGCGGGATGCAGGCGATTCCCAACGAGCTGTACGAGGCCGCCGAGATGGACGGAGCCTCACCCTGGCAGCGGTTCCGCAACGTCACCCTGCCCGGACTGCGGCCGGTCAGCATGACCGTGATCCTGCTCGGCACGATCTGGACCTTCAACATGTTCCCGATCATCTTCCTGGTCACCGCCGGACAACCGGCCGGGCAGACCGAGATCCTGGTCACCGGGGCCTACCGGGCGGCGTTCGAAGGGTTGCGGAACTACTCGCTCGCCGCCACGTACGGCGTACTCATCCTGTCCATCCTGCTGGTGTTCGCGGCGACCTACCGCCGGGCGCTGCGCAAGCAGGGAGAGGTGTGGTGATGATGGCCGAAACCGCGGTACAGGCCACCACGGTGGCGACTGCCGTCCCGCAGGTGGCGGCGTCCGGGTTGCGGCGCCGGAGCCAACGGCACCCGCTGGTGTCGCTGCTGCTGCACGCCACATTGGTGGCAGCGGCGTTCATCTCGTTGTTCCCGATCGCGTGGGTGCTGCTGTCCTCGTTCAAGCCCGGGTACGCGGTGCAGAGTTCGGACCTGCGGCTGGTGGAGGATCCGACGCTCGCCAACTACATTCACGTGCTCGCGGAGACCAACTTCCCGCGCTGGTTCCTCAATTCGGTGATCGTCGCGACGGTCACCATGGCGATCGGCATTCTGCTGTCCGCGACGACCGGGTACGCGGTGTCCCGGTTCAACTTCCCGGGTCGGCGATCCCTGCTGTGGATCTTCCTGATCACCCAGATGTTCCCGGTCTCGATTTTGATCGTCCCGATCTACGTGATCATGGCACGGTTGGGACTGATCAACTCGCTCGGGTCGCTGATGATCGCGTACCTGACGATCGCGGTGCCGTTCTGCTCCTGGATGCTGAAGGGTTACTTCGACACCATCCCCCGCGACCTTGACGAGGCCGCGGCGCTGGACGGGCTGGGACCGCTCGCCACGTTCTGGCGGGTGGTGGTACCGCTGGCCCGGCCAGGACTCGCGGTCACCGCGTTCTACACGTTCCTCACGGCCTGGGGCGAGGTGGCGTACGCGTCGGCGTTCATCCAGACCGACAGCCGGTTCACCCTGGCGTACGGGATGCAACAGTTCGCACCCCGGTTCAACCCCCAGTGGGAGTACCTGACCGCCGCCGCAGTCCTGGTCACCATCCCGGCGGGCGTGGTGTTCTTCTTCGCCCAGCGTCACCTGGTGGCCGGACTCACCGCCGGTGGCACGAAGGGCTGAACGTTAGCAATCAAGATACAAAGACGACAGAAACTGGCAAACCAGTGGTGTCAGACTCCGGCCCATGATCCCGGTGACACCACTGGTAGACGAGTTCGCCGACGACGACTGGGACGGTGACGACCGCGACGACGCCGACGAAACGACTGGTGCGGCGGTCTCAGCCGGACCGCCGCACCAGCACCCAGTCCACGAACTGCCAGCCCAGCCATCCGGACGCGCTGGCACCGGTCGCGGCCAGCAGGAAGTACAGGAGTTCCATTGGCATCCCGAGAGGATGACGTACCGGCCAGGTCCTGACCAGAGCCTTGAAGGCGATTGTTGAATTCGTCACCGTAAGTGTTGAGGGCCGGACACCTTGTGGTATCCGGCCCTCAGCCGACTGGATGGTTCAGAACCGCCCCGGGTTACGGGCCGGTGTACCGGAAGATGTACAGGCCATAGTCACGGTCGCTGGCGGCGACGTACTCGACGCCATCCCGCTCAAAGACCTGCACACCCCAGAAGTTGTTGCCACCTTCGTCGATGAACCGGCCGGTCTCGACCAGCTTGCCGTCCTGGATCCGGGTCACCCGGAAGCCACCGGCGTAGTAGGAGAAGTACGCCAGGCTGGCGTCCTGGTGCGAGGTGGCCACCTCGTGCACCGACATGTCACCGGAACCGGTCGCGTGTGCCGAGTCGTGCGCCTCGGGCAACGCGTACGTGTCCAGCTCGGCGAGCTTCCCGCCGCTGTTCTGGTACAGGTGCACGTAGCCCCAGCCGTCGAAGTAGGAGCTGAACGTCAGCGAGTCACCCAGAGTGCCCAGTGCGATCGGGGCCTGCTGGGAACCGTTGCCGGCCTCGCACTCCGCGTCGTCGTAAGCGGCGCCGAAGATCGCGAATCCCTGCTCCCGAGGTGCCACACCGAAGGTGGGGATGTTACCGGCCACGCTCATCCCGAGGGAGGAGTTGCAGGCGTCCGAGCCGGTCCGGTTGAAGATCAGGATAGCCGCGTAGCCACCCGCCGCCTCGACGTTGGCGACCTTCTCCGTGAAGGTGCAGACGCCCCGCTCGACCACGGCGATCTGGCTGCCGTCGCCAGCCGGAGGTGCCGGGTCGGCGGTGCAGGCCCGGCCCACGAACTTGGACTGCCCCGAGATCGTCTGGCCGGGCTCCAGCTTCGTGGTGTCGCTGCCCTGGCCGGCGTTGATCACGGTGCCGTCGGTGTCGTTGCGCCCGATCAACGCGTACGGCGAGAAGTCCTCGTCCGCACCGATCACGTACTGGTTGTCCAGAGTGAACTCGGCCTGGTGCCCGTTGCCCTCTGGCGCCTCGGACTCGCCGGTGGACTCCAGCAGCTCCGGGTCCGGGTTGGTGAAGTCGGTGTCGCCCAGGTAGCTCGGGTTGACCGGGTCGGTGACGTCGAGCTTGACGTAACCGGCGTCCCAGTACGACAACAGCATCACCTGACGACCGTCGATCTTCTTGACGATCATGTCGTGCAGGAAGACCTCGTCGAGCCCCGCCTGCAGGATCTGCGGGTACATCGCGGCCAGGTCGTGCTCGGCGATCAGCACCGGGTTACGCGGGTCGGTGATGTCGACGATGTCCACATCGGTGGACTCCTGGTTGTCCACCATGACCGCGTAAGCCTTGTCCCCGGCGTCCCAGATGAACACGCTGTGGCTGGAGTTCGCCCGGGTGCCGACCACGTCGGTGTCACCGAAGCCTTCCACCAGGTACTTGTGGACCTTCGGGTTGGTCACGTCGACCAGGCTCATGCCGCCCGTGGTGGCCGCCTTCTCCTTGCCGCAGACCTCGTTGTTCATCGCGAGCACGTCGCCGGTGAACTTCGGGGTGTCGATGTGGATGACCTGGACGCCCTCACCCACGTAGCTGTTGGTGCCGGTGCGGATGAAGTTGATCTGCTTGGGCTTGCTGACATTGGAGATGTCGAAGACGTAGACGCCGCCCTTCTGGCAGCGGGGGTCGGTGAACGCGCCCAGGTAGGCGTAGTTGCCGAACACGCCGACGTCGGCGATCCGACCCTCCTGGTCCTGGTTGACGGCCGCCTTGCCGACCAGGTCCACGTTCTCGGAGGTGGCCGGAAGATGCCCGGTCTCGCCACCGTGCTGATGGTGGACGTGGGTGACGGCCGCGTTGTCATACGCACCGTCGTCGGACCGGACGATCGTCTCGTGCGCCTGGGCCGCGGGTAGGCCGAGCGCCAGGACCAGGCTGCCGGCGGCGACGATGGCGCCGGCAACCCAAGGTGTTGATCTCTTCATGGACGAAACTCCTTCACGGAGGCCTGCCGAGTGTGCTCCCCAAGTCGGGGCCGCGCCGCGGCGAACCAGGGCCTGGTGATGTACCACATGTGGCCTGGGCCACGTCTCAGCACAGTAGCCGCTCCATCGGCCCCCGGTCACGGACATGCCAGCAACCCGACCGTCAAGGAGTCACGTGGAGGGATTCCCCCGACCCCGGATCTGGTGATTTGCCCTGAAGGCCCTGGTCACGGCCAGACCGCAGGAGTCACTTCAGGTGGTCGAGCAGTGCCTGACAAAACGCCGGAAGGTCGTCGGGATTACGGGAGGTGATCAGGTTACCGTCCACCACCACTTCCTCGTCTACCCATTCCGCGCCGGCATTGATGAGGTCGGTGCGGATGTTCCGTACTGAGGTGACCCGCCTACCGCGTACCACGTCCGCTTCGGCGAGCAGCCAACCGGCGTGACAGATCGCCGCCACCGGCTTACCCGACTCGACCATCTGCCTGGTGAAGTCCACACTGACCGGGTCCACCCGCAGCTTGTCCGGTGAGTAGCCGCCCGGGATCACCAGGGCGTCGAACTCGTCGGGCCGGACCTCCGCCACCGCCAGGTCGACCACCGTTCGGGCACCCTTCTTGCCGGCGACCTCGGCAGCACGTTGCAGGCCGACCACCGCCACCTGATGTCCGGCCTCGGTCATCCGGTTCCACGGCACTTCGAACTCGGAGTCCTCGAACATGTCAGCGAGAAGAAACGCGATCTGGGCCACGAACCCGTGGGTACCCCGCCGGGTGCTCCGTAACCCCCTGTGACACCGGGACCTCCGCATCGGCTGCTGGGGGCGGTACCGACCCCCGTGACCTTCTCACGGACAGGTGTCTGCCATAGGGTACGGCGCGTGAGGGTTGTCGTACCGTGCGAGGTCCGCCCAGACGAGCGTCGCGTCGCCCTGGTGCCGGAACAGGTCTCCCAGCTCACCGCGGCGGGGCTCGATGTGACTGTGGAGCCGGGTGCCGGAGGGCACGCCCGGTACCCCGACGACGCGTACCGACTGGCCGGCGCGACGGTCGACGACGGCGCGCTGGACGGCGGCGACGTGCTGCTGGGTGTCCAGCCTCCCCTGGTGTCCCAGGTACCGCGGCTCGCTCCGGCTGGGGTGACGGTCTCGTTCCTGCCGACCGGCGAGGAACTCGAGCTGGTCAGGGTGCTACGGGACACTGGCAGGACCTCGTTCGCCATGGAGTTGGTGCCCCGGATCTCGCGGGCGCAGTCGATGGACGCCCTGTCCTCCCAGGCCATGGTGGCCGGGTACCGGGCAGCGCTGGTCGCCGCGTCGAAACTGCACCGTTTCTTCCCATTGCTGATGACCGCCGCGGGCACGGCAGCCCCGACCCGCGCCCTGGTGCTGGGAGCCGGTGTCGCCGGACTCCAGGCGATCGCCACCGCGCGCCGGCTGGGTGCCGTGGTCTCGGCGTACGACGTGCGGGAGTCCTCGGCCGAGGAGGTCCGCAGCCTCGGCGCCAAATTCGTCGACCTGGATCTCCCGTCGCTGGAAGGCACCGGCGGCTACGCCCGGGAGATGTCGAAGGAGCGGGCACGCCAGCAGCGGCAACTGCTGGCCCCCCACGTCGCCGACGCCGACGTACTGATCAGCACGGCAGCGGTGCCGGGCCGACCCGCGCCCCTGCTGGTCACCCGGGACATGGTGGCCGCGATGCGGCCCGGGTCGGTGGTGATCGACCTGGCCGCGGAGCAGGGCGGCAACGTCGAGGGATCGCGGCCCGGAGAGGACGTCGAGATCGGCGGGGCGACCGTCTGGGGCGGCCGCAACGTGCCGAGTCAGATGCCGGGCGCCGCCAGTCGGCTCTACGCCACCAACGTGGTGAACCTGCTGCTGCTGATGGTCCGGGACGGCGCGTTCGACCCCGACTTCGAGGACGAGATCGTCGCCGGTTGCTGCGTCACCCACGGCGGCGAGGTCCGCCACGAGCCGACGCGCCAGATGCTGGACGCGGACGGACCCGCCACCAGCCCCCGGGAGGAATGAGTGGACGCGATCAGCCTGCTCACCGTGTTCGTGCTCGCGGCTTTCGCCGGGTACGAAGTGATCTCGAAGGTGTCCTCCACCCTGCACACACCCCTGATGTCCGGGTCCAACGCGATCAGCGGCATCATCCTGGTTGGCACCATCGTGGTGGCCGGCCGGGCCGAGACCGGGCCCGGCGTGGCCCTCGCCTTGATCGGGGTGGCGCTCGCGGCCGTCAACCTGGTCGGTGGGTTCGTCGTCACCGACCGGATGCTGCGGTTGTTCCGCCGGCCCGCCGGCCGGGACCGGAAGCCCCGGTCATGAGCCCCACATGGGCCGGGCTGGCGTACCTGCTCGCCGCGATCTGCTTCATCATCGCCTTGAAGGCACTGTCCTCCCCGAGCACCGCCCGATTGGGCAACGCGATCGGGGCGGTCGGCGCGGTGATCGCGGTGGCCGTGGTCTTCGCCGTCGAGCGGCCGGACAACCTGGGGTACGTCCTGGCGGCGATCGTGGTCGGCGGCACCGTCGGTGTGCTGGCCGCGCGCCGGGTGGCGATGACCGCGATGCCGCAAATGGTAGCGCTGTTCAATGGCGTGGGCGGTGCGGCCGGTGCCGTGGTGGCGCTGCTGGAACTGGCCGGTCCCGACCGTGCCACGCCGCGATCCCAGGTCGCGGTGGCCGCCTTCACGCTGCTGATCGGCGCCGTGACGTTCTCCGGGTCACTGTTCACATTCGGCAAGCTCCAGGAGCTGATCACCGGTCGCCCATTGGTCTTCCCCGGCATGCCGGTTCTCGCGTCGGTCAGCGTACTGGTCGCCCTCGTAACCGGGGTCTGGATTGCCCTGGACGCGCCACTGTGGACGGCACTGACCCTCACGGTCGTCAGTCTCGGTCTCGGGCCGCTGCTGGTCGCTCCGGTCGGCGGTGCCGACGTACCGATCGTGATCTCGCTGCTGAACGCGTTCAGCGGGATCACGGTGGCGGCCGGAGGGTACGTGCTGGGCAACACCCTGCTGATCGTGGCCGGCACCCTGGTCGGCGCGTCCGGCATCCTGCTCACCCGCCTGATGGCGAAAGCCATGGGCAGACCGCTGACCAACATCCTGTTCGGCGCGTTCGCCGGAGGCTCCACCCTGGGCGCCACCACCGCCACCGACCGGCCGGTGCGGGCGACCACCGCCGACGAGGTGGCGATCCAGCTCGGGTACGCCAGCAAGGTGATCGTCGCCCCCGGTTACGGACTGGCGGTCGCCCAGGCACAGCACGCGCTGCGGGACCTCGCCGATTTGCTGGAGCAGCGCGGGATCGACGTCCGGTACGCGATCCACCCGGTTGCGGGACGGATGCCGGGCCACATGAACGTGCTGCTCGCCGAGGCGGAGGTGCCCTACGAGAAGCTCCAGGAGATGGACGCCATCAATCCGGAGTTCAAGACCACCGACGTGGTGCTCGTGGTCGGCGCCAACGACGTGGTGAACCCGGCGGCCCGTACCTCTCCCGGATCGCCGATCTACGGAATGCCGATCCTCGCCGCCGACGAGGCGAAATCCGTGGTGTTCCTGAAGCGGTCGCTGCGTCCCGGCTTCGCCGGCATCGAGAACGAGTTGCTGCACCAACCGCAGACCAGGCTGCTGTTCGGGGACGCCAAGGAATCTCTGATGAAACTGGTGGGCGCGGTCGAGAACCTGTGACACGAACCTGTGACACAGCGGTGACGCGAATGGTCGCCATTGGAGTCTTGACGACCTTGGTCCCTTGTCACCGCGGTATGGGTTCCGCGACATTGGGTGATGTCAACGGATGACCTGGGAGGCCCGGTGTGGTGACCACGGACAGGCCCCGCCGGGAGTCGCTCGCCGACCTCCTCGGTGGCCGGCGGGCCGCGCTCGACGCCACGCTGCCACCGGTGGCGTTCGTCGCCGGCTGGCTGATCACCGACGGGTCGATCGGATGGAGCGCGACCGCCGCGCTCGTGGCCGGCGGCAGCGTCGCCGGGTGGCGGTGGCTTCGCAGGGATCGGCCCAGAGCCGTCCTGCTGGGCCTGTTGGGGGTCGTGGTCGCGGTCCTGATCGTGCTGCGGACCGGCCGGGCCGCCGACTTCTTCCTGCTTCAGATCGTCTCGAACGCGGCCAGCGCGCTGGCGTGGCTGGTCAGCATCACGCTGCGCTGGCCACTGCTCGGCGTAGTGGTCGGCGGGGTGCTGGGACAGCGCACAACCTGGCGGCGGGATCCGGTGCTGCTGCGCGGGTACCAGCGAGGTAGTTGGGTGTGGGTGGCGCAGTACCTGCTGCGGATCTCAGTGCTGCTGCCGTTGTGGGCCGCCGGCCAGGTGATCGCCCTGGGTGTGGCGCGAGTGGCGCTGAGCTGGCCACTGATCGCGCTGTGCCTGGCGGCGAGTTGGTGGGTGGTACGGCAGAGCATGCCGCCGGACCATCCCGGGTTGCGGCATCCGCAACAGGGCTGAGCGCTCAGCCGTGCGATCATGCGGGCATGACGACTGTCGCCGTGATCGGACTGGGCGCCATGGGTAGCCGGATGGCCCGGCGGTTCCTGGACGCCGGACACCAGATGATCGTCTGGAACCGTACGACGGCCAAGGCGGCACCGCTGGTGGCGCTCGGGGCCCGGCAGGCCGCCACCCCGGCCGCAGCCGCCGCCCGCGCCGAGATCGCGCTGCTGATGGTGTCCGACCCGGCCGCGTTGCGGGATGTCACCGAGGGCCCCGACGGGGTGGCGCGCGGAGCCGCCGGGTCAACCACCGTGGTGCAGATGTCCACGGTGGCACCAGAGTCGGTGGCGGCGCTGGAGGCCGCGCTGCCCACCGGTACGCCGTTGCTGGACGCCCCGGTGCTGGGCAGCCTTTCGGAGACCGAGTCCGGCAGCCTGCGGATCTTCGTCAGTGGACCGGCGGACCTGGCGCGACAGTGGACACCGTTGTTCGGTGTGCTCGGCACCCCGGAGTACCTGGGCCCACTGGGGGCCGGTAGCGCCGCCAAGCTGGTCGCCAACGCCGCGCTGCTCGGCACGCTGTCGCTGGTCGGTGAGACCCTCGCGTTGGCCGAGGGGTTGGATCTGCCCCGGGACGTGGCGTTCGAGGTACTTGCCGCCACGCCGCTGGCCGCGGCGGCGGAGCGGCGTCGGGACGCGGTGGAAAGCGGCGAGTTCCCGCTGCGGTTCGCGCTCGCGCTGGCCCGCAAGGACGCCGACCTGATCCTGGATGCCGGTGCCGCCAGCCGGCGGGACCTGCGGCTGCTGGCCGCCGTCCGGACCTGGCTCGCCGACGCCGAACGGGCCGGCCTGGCAGACACGGACTACTCCCGGGTGATCGGGCACATCCTGTCGATGGGCGGATCGGGGTCAGTGGCCGAGGGAACGGGCCAGCCGTCCCAGTGACACCCTGAGCCCGGCCCGGAATCCGGGACGTACCAGGATCCAGCCCCACCGCCCCAGTGTCCCGAGTGGCAGCTCCAACCGCTCCTGCCACCGGAACGTCGCCGCGTCGGGACCCCGGGGCCGGACCTCGAACACCCCGACCCCCCGGACCAGCCGGCCGGTGTGCGACACCTCGCAACGTCTCGGCGGGTCCCACACGGTGATCACCATCAGGTCCGTCACGCCGTAGGTACGCGCCGCCAGTCGGGAACCCACCGAACGGCCGTCACCCGCGGTGATCCGCACCGTGGTGCCGAGCATCCACTCGCCCTGCCGGTGCCAGTCGGTCACGGCGTGCCAGAGCCGCTCAGCCGGTACGGACACGTCCACCGATTCGGTCAGCTCGACAGCCATTGCCCTCCCGGTCAACCCGCCTCCCGGTCAACCCGACGCCGCGTCGAGATGCTGCGCGCTCTCCCCCAGGTCCCTACCCACCGCCGCCACCTTCGAGTCGGCACCCCGCTCCAGCTCGTGGCTGAGCTGCTCCAGCTCCGCGCCACCGGCCATCATCCGGGTCAGCTCCTCCCGGCTGATCTCCCCCTTGCCGAAGTCGCCGAGGCTGCGCCCCCGGTTGAGCACCAGGAACCGGTCCCCCACCGGGTACGCGTGGTGCGGGTTGTGGGTGATGAAGACCACGCCAAGGCCACGGTCCCGGGCCTGCACGATGTAGCGGAGCACCACACCGGCCTGCTTGACACCGAGCGCGGACGTCGGCTCGTCCAGGATCAGCATCCGGGCTCCGAAATGGACGGCACGGGCGATCGCCACGGACTGCCGTTCCCCGCCGGACAGCGTGCCGACCGGCTGGTCCGGGTCCCGGATGTCGATGCCCATCCGCAGCAGGTTCTCCCGGCAGAGCCGCTTCGCCGCCACCACGTCGAACCGGCGGAACGGGCCCCAGCCCTTGGTCGGCTCAGAGCCCAGGAAGAAGTTCCGCCAGACCGACATCAGCGGGATCATCGCCAGGTCCTGGTACACCGTGGCGATGCCCCGGTCGAGCGCCTCACGTGGGCTGGAGAACCGTGCCGGTTCTCCGTCGACCAGATACTCCCCCGCGTCCGGGCGGTACACCCCAGAAAGGATCTTGATCAAAGTGGACTTTCCGGCACCATTGTCGCCCAGCACGCAGGTCACCCCGCCGGCCCGGACCGTGGTGCTGATCCCGTGCAGCGCGATCACGCTGCCGAAGTATTTGGTGAGGTCCCGCGCCTCCAGCAGCGGTTCCGTCATCTCCGCCTCTCCTCCGCGTACCGGCGTACCAGGTGGTTGGTCAGCGTCGCCAGCACCAGCATCACGCCGAGGAAGAACTTGAACCAGTCGCTGTCCCAGCCGGCGAACACGATGCCCTTGTCGGCCATTCCGAAAATGACCGCGCCGATCGCCGCACCAACCGCCGAGCCGTAACCTCCGGTGAGCAGGCAACCCCCGATCACCGCCGCGATGATGTAGATGAACTCTTGGCCGATACCGGTGTTCGCCTGCACCGAGGTCAACCGCAGCGCGAGGATCGTGCCGACCAGCCAGGCCGCGAAGGCGGTGGCCATGAACAGCGCGATCTTGGTCTTGGTGGTGGGAACCCCGACACTGCGGGCCGCGGCCTCACCGCCGCCCGCCGCGAAGATCCAGTTACCGGCCCGGGTACGCAGCAGCAACCAGGTCGCGACCGCTGTCACGGCCAGCCACCAGAAGATCGCCACCCGGAACTGGACACCGAGGAACGGCACGGTCGAGGCGAAGATCGTACGGGCCAGCTCGTACCCGGGGGCATCCGCGATCCCGCTGATCTGGACACTCCCGGTGACCGCTTTGGTGACACCCAGGTTGATGCCCTGCAACATCAGGAACGTGCCGAGCGTGATGATGAAGCTCGGCAGTTTGGTACGGACCACCATGATCCCGTTGAACAGTCCGATGGTCAGGGCCAACGCCAGCCCCATGAGCATCGCCGGCCAGACATTCCACCCGTACTCGCTGGTGAGCATCGCGAGCGCCAGGCCACTGGTGCCGGTGAGCACCCCGGCCGACAGGTCGAACTCGCCACCGATCATCAGCAGTGCGATCGCCACCGCCATGATGCCGAGGGTGGACGCCGGGTCGAGCCAGTTGGCGATGCCGTCGACGGACCGGAACACCGGCGAGAGTGACGCGAAGAAGACGAAGACCGCGATCGCCCCCACCACGGCGCCGAGTTCGGGCCGGATCAGCAGGCGGCGCAGCAGTCCGACAGGCGCGACGCGTTCGTCCGCCGTAGCGGCCGCAGTGGTCATGGTGCGCTCCCTTCAGGGACGGGAGGGGTCGGGTCGGGAGGGGTGGGGTGTTTCCCACCCCTCCGGTCCCCGGTGTCAGCGAGTGCCCTTCTCCGCGTACTCGGCGACGGTGTCGGCGTTGGACTTGTCGACGAAACCCGGTCCGGTCAGCACCGGCTGGCCACCGCCGACCGAGTTGGCGTTGGTGTTGTACAGGTGCAGGAACGAGATCGGCAGGTAGCCCTGCAGGTAGGGCTGCTGGTCCACAGCGAACGCGATCTCACCCGCCTTGATCGCGGCGAGCACGTCCTTGTCCAGGTCAAAGGTGGCGAGTTTCGCCTTGGACCCGGCATCCCGGATCGCGTCCCGGGCGGCGATCGCCACCCCGTTGTTCAGGGTCAACACGGTGTCGATCGACGTGTCGGACTGCAATTTCGCCTTGATCTTGGAGCTGGTGTCGGCCAGGTCACTGACGTTGACCTGCAGGTTCTGCATGCCGCCGAAGGTGCCCTTGGCACCGGCGCAGCGGTCCTCCAGCCCGACGTTACCGGCTTCGTGGATCACGCAGAGCGCCTTGCCGCCGCCCTCGGACTTCAGCCGCTCCCCCGCCGCCTCACCCGCGATCCGCTCGGTCTGGCCGACGTGGGTCAGCGCGCCGAACTCCTTGGACCGCTCGACACCCGAGTTGATGGTGATCACAGGGATCCCGGCGGCGACCGCCTTGCCAATCGCCTCCTTCAGGGCGTCGGGGTTGGCCATCGAGACCACGATGCCGTCGACCTTCTCGCTGACCGCGTTGTCGACCAGTTGGGACTGCTGGTTCGGGTCCCCGGAACCCTGGTAGCTGACCTTGACCCCGAGGTCCTCGCCGGCCTGCTCCGCCCCGCTCTTCACGACGTCCCAGAACTTGTCGCCCGCGCTGCCGTGCGAGACCACGGCGAACGACAGGTCACTCGCCGCCTCGCCGCCGCCGTTGTCGCCCTGTTCCTCACCGCCACACGCGGTCAGGGCGAGCGGCACCACCAGCAGCGAGGCGAGCAGTCGCCGGTACGCCGTACCGGATGTTCGTTTCCTGGAGATCATGGATTCCTCCGGCTTCCTTCCCGGTGCGGGCACCGGGCTTTCGGTTTGGGGGTTTGGGTTGCCCGCTGCGCCGCGGGGCCTTCGGGTGTGGCTGGACCTTCGGGGCGGCTCACACCGCCGTCGGGAAGTGCGGGTGGGCACGGTGGTGTCCGGCCTGGGCCGGAGGCCTTCCACGCAGCGTTGGCCGGCCGATCCGCTTGCCGGCGGCGGAGGCACGCTGGTGCACGTACCTGGCGATCGGGGTGGATCCCACGAACGACACCGCCGCGATGTCCGGGTGGTCGAGGATCGCGTCCACCGCCACCGGGCAGGCCCACCTCGGCGTACAACTCCGCGATCCGGACCGACGCGGATGGATCCCGTTCGCCGGGTTCAGCACGAACGTGTTTCCGGTGCCGATCGCGACCGGGTGCATCCACAATGGAACCATAGCGGGGAAGTTGAACGGAGTGATCCCGGCGCGGATCCGGATCGGCTGCCGGAACGAGTAACTGTCCACGTCGGTGGAGACCTGTTCGGAGTACTCCCCCTTGAGCAGGTACCCGATGCCGCGGGCGAACTCCACCACCTCCATGCCGCGGATCGCCTCGCCCGTGGCGGCGGAGAGCACCTTGCCGTCTGTCCAGTGCTCGATGGTACGCATCGTGGGTTCCTCACAGGTATCGGCGCTGGGCCCGCTTGGCCGCCTGGTACCGCTCCCGGGCGACCCGGGTGGTGTCCAAGGTGGAAACTTCCGCGACCGGTACGTCCCACCAGGCATCGCTGCCCGGTGCGGGCACCAGCGGATCGGTTTCGACGTGCACCACGGTGGTACGGGTGGCCTCCCGTGCCTTGCGCAGTGCGGTGCGGAACTCGGCCACGCTGCCGGCGCGCAGCACGTCCGCCCCCAGGCTCTCGGCGTTGGCCGCGAGGTCCACCGGGAGCAGGTCCCCGTCGAGCTGGCCGGTGGCCGGGTCCCGGTACCGGTAGCGGGTGCCGAACCGCTGGCCACCGACCGATTCGGACAGTCCACCGATGGATGCGAAGCCGTGGTTCTGCACCAGTACCACGGTCAACTTGACCCGCTCGGCCACGGCGGTCACCAGTTCCTGGGCCATCATCAGGTACGAGCCGTCGCCGACCAGGACAAACACCTCGCGGTCTGATTCGCCTCGGGCGTTCAGCGCCAGCTTGACGCCCAGCCCGCCGGCGATCTCGTACCCCATACAGGAATAGCCGTACTCGACGTGGTACTGCTTCGGGTCCCGGGCCCGCCACAGCCGGTGCAACTCGCCGGGCATGGACCCCGCCGCGCACACCACGACGTCGCGCGGCCCACTCACCTCGTTGACCACACCGATGATTTCGCTCTGCGCCGGCAGCGGCCGGTGACCCAACCGGTACCCGGACTCCACGGTGGCGTCCCATTCGGCGGCCAGCCGCTGGGCCCGCTCCCGGTACGCCGGGTCGACGGTCCAGCCACGCAACCCGCCACCCAGCGCCTCGATCCCGGCGCGGGCGTCCCCGACCAGAGCCAGCCCGGCGTGCTTGTGCGCGTCGAAGCCGGCGATGTTGAGGTTCACGAACCTCACGTCCGGGTGCGCGAAACCGGTGCGGGACGCCGTGGTGAAGTCGCTGTAGCGGGTGCCGATGCCGAGCACCAGATCCGCTTCGGCCGCCAGAGCGTTGGCCGCGGTGGTGCCCGTGGCACCGACCGCCCCGACGGCCGACGGATGGTCGTACGGCAAAGATCCCTTGCCGGCCTGGGTCTCGGCCACCGGAATCCCGGTGGCGGCCACGAACTCCCGCAGCGCCCCGGCGGCCTCCGAGTAGATCACCCCGCCCCCGGCCACGATCAGCGGCCGGCGCGCCTGCCGCAGCGCGGTGACCGCCGCCGCGACCGAGGCGGCGTCCGGGACGGGACGGCGTACCGGCCAGACCCGGGTGTCGAACAGTTCCTCCGGCCACTCGTCCGCCTCGGCCTGCACGTCCTGCGGCAACGCCAGGGTGACCGCGCCGGTCTCCGCCGGGTCGGTGAGCACCCGGCAGGCGGCCAGCAGCGCGGACGGCAACTGCTCCGGCCGGTTGATCCGGTCGAAGTACCGGGACACCGGTTTCAGGCAGTCGTTCACCGACACGTCGTACGAACGGGGGTCCTCAAGCTCCTGCAACACCGGGTTGGCGACCCGGGTGGCGAAGACGTCCCCGGGCAACAGCAGCACCGGGAGCCGGTTCACGGTGGCCAGTGCCGCCCCGGTGACAAGGTTGGTGGCACCCGGCCCGATCGACGTGGTGCAGGCCAGGGTGGACATCCGGTTGGTCATCCGGGCGTACCCGGCGGCGGCGTGCACCATCGCCTGCTCGTTGCGGCCCTGGTAGTAGCGCAACCGGTCACCGGCCTGCAACAGCGCCTCACCGATCCCGGCCACGTTGCCGTGCCCGAAGATCCCGAAACATCCCGCGACCAGCCGGTGGCGGGTGCCGTCCCGTTCGGTCCACTGGTTGGCCAGGAACCGCACCAGGGCCTGCGCCACCGTCAGCCGGGCTGTCATGGCTGCCTCCACGTGGTGAGCGGGAGCCTCGGGTCGACCGACTGGTCCGGCCAGGTGTCGCGGATCCAGGCGTGGGCCGGGTCGTCGGAGATCAGCCAGGCCCGCTCCCCGGGGCCAGCCATCACGTTCAGGTAGTACAGGTGGTAACCCGGGACGGCCATCGACGGCCCGTGCCAGCCGGCCGGGATCAGCACCACGTCGCCGGTGCGGACCTCGGCGAGTACCTCGGCCGCTCCGTACACCCGCTGGTAACCCATGCCTCCGTCAGCGACCTCGAAGTAGTAGATCTCCTCCAGCACGCACTCCCCGGGCCGGTGCTCATCGTGCTTGTGCGGCGGGTACGAGGACCAGTTCCCGCCGGGCGTGAGCACTTCGACGGCAATCAGCCGGTCGCACTCGAACCCGTCCGGCGAGCAGAAGTTGTTCACCTGCCGGCTGGCCGCGCCCGCGCCCCGCAACTCGATCGGCACGTTCTCGGCGGGCCCGTACCGGAATGGGAGCCGACGTTCGCATCGGGCGGACGGCAGCGCTAACCGGCCGCCCCCCTCGGAGGCGATCGTCACCCAGGCGTCCCGTGGCAGGTAGCAGAAGTCGGTGACCCGGGAGAACACGTCCCGCCGCCCGGTCAGGGACAGGGTCACGCCGTCGCACCGCACGGCACAGGTTCCAGCCAGCGGCAGCACCAGCATCTCCGCCTCGCCGGTGTGCAGGCTGCGCGACTGGCCGGCGGCCAGGTTCAGCACCCGGAGCCCGGAGTACGTCCAGCCGGCGCGTTCCGGGCTCACCGCCAGCGCGTATCCGGTGTCGGCTGCCGAGCCGGCGGGAAGATGCAGCTCGCTCATGGGGCTCCCTCCAGCAGGCTGGCGGCGGTGTCGACCGCGCCGGACACGTTGTCGTCAGGCGGGTAGAGCAGGGCGCGCCCCACCACCAGGCCCCGTACCGTGGGCAGTCGCAACGCCTGCTGCCACCGGGCGTACGTGGCGTCCGGGTCCGCCGGCACCTCACCGCCGAGCAGCAGCACCGGCAGTGTGGCCGCGGACAACACCCGCTCCATGTCGTCGACCACAGGAACTTTCAGCCAGGTGTACGCGCTGGTGGCGCCGAGTCCACTGGCGACGGTGAGGGAACGGGTCACCGCCTCCGGGGACAGGTCGTTGCGGCTTCGCCCGTCGACCCGGTGCGAGATGAACGGCTCCACCATCGCCATCAGACCCCGCTCGGCGAGTTGGTCCACCGCGCGGGCGCAGGCCTGCATGGTCGCCACGGTGGCGGGGTCGGCGGGATCGATCCGAAACAGCATCTTCCCGCCGTCGAACCGCATCCGGTGCAGGGCGTCGGCGTGGTACCCGGTGAACCGGTCGTCGATCTCGAACGCCGTGCCGGCCAGCCCGCCCCGGTTCATCGAACCGATGACCACCTTGTTGTCCAGTACTGGTTCCCCGTCGAGCGCGCCGAGCAGCAACAGGTCCTCGATCACGTCGGCGGTGGCGAGCAGGCCGTCCACGCCGGGACGGGACAGCGCCAGCCGCAGCCGGTCCAGCAACCGCATCCGGTCCGCCATCGCCAGGGGCCGGTCACCGGCCCGCAACGCGCCTCGCGCGGGATGGTCCGCGGCGATGATCAACAGTCTGCCGCCCGGCCCGACCGGGGACTCCCGGCGCACCCGCCGGTGCGCCGCCTGCGCGATCGCCTCCGGCCGGTGTACCCGGATCTCCAACAGGGCCGTCAAGTCATCCATCCCCCGCCTCCTCGATCAGCGTCTCGACCTCGGCGCTGGTCGGCATGGCATCCGAGCACGCGAGCCGGGCCGCGACGATGGCACCGGCCGCGTTCGCGAACCGGATCACCCGGCGCAGGTCCCACCCGGCGAGCAGGCCATGGCACAGCGCGCCACCGAACGCGTCCCCGGCTCCGAGCCCGTTGAGCACCTCGACCGGGAGCGGGGGCACGTCGACCACGCCGGCCGAAGCGTCGGCGAGCACCCCCTTGGGGCCCTGTTTGACCACGGCCAGTTCGACACCCTGCTCCCGCAGCGCCTCGGCCGCGCGGCGGGGTTCGGTCACGCCGACCGCGGTATGGCACTCGTCAAGGTTGCCCACCGCGACGGTGACATGGGGCAGGGCCTCGCGGACCCAGCGCCGGGCCTCGGCCCGGGACGGCCAGAACTGGGCCCGATAGTCCAGGTCCAGCACGGTGATGCCGCGTCCGCGACGGGCGCGCAACGCCGCCAGGGTGGCCGAGCGGCTGGGTTCGGCGCACAGTCCGGTGACCGTCACCCAGAACACCCCGGCTTCCCGTACCGCGTCCAGGTCGAAGTCGGAGACCAACAGGTCGGGGGCCGGGTCGCGGCCGTAGAAGTAGATGGGGAAGTGATCGGGCGGGAAGATCTCGCAGAACGTGACCGGGGTGGCCCGTCCGGGAACGGTGGCCACGTACCGCGGATCAACACCGTAGCCTTCCAGGGCGGTACGGACGAACCGCCCGAACGGGTCGTCACCCACCCCGGTGACCACCGCCGCACGGCGGCCGTGCCGGGCTGCGGCGACCGCCACGTTGGTGGGGCTGCCGCCGACCCACTTGCCGAACGAGGTGACCTGTTCCAGGCCGACACCGGTCTGCAACGGGTAGATGTCGACCCCCACCCGTCCGGCGGTGAGCACCTCGAGTCCGGTCATCGGGCCAGCTCCCGCAGCTGGTCCAGGCTGGCACGGACGTCGGCGATCGGGCCTTCCCCGGACGGTTCGGCGGTCAGCACGGTGTCCTGCTCCATCACGTACCAGCCCTGGTAACCGACATCCTCCAGGGCGGCCACGATTCCGGCGATGTCGACGTCGCCCCGGCCGAGCGGCCGGTAGATCCCGGCGCGGACCGCTCCGGTGTAGCTCAGGTCCCCGGCCCGTACCCGCTCGGCGAGCCTGGCATCGACGTCTTTGAGATGGACGTGGGCAACCCGGTCGGGCACGTCCCGGGCCAGCTCGGCGGGGTCGGTGCCACCGATCAGCAAGTGGCCGGTGTCCAGGCAGAACCGTACCTCGCAGCCGTCCAGCACCCGGCGGACCTCCGCGCGGGTTTCGACCATGGTGCCGACGTGCGGATGCAGCGCAGCGGTGACGCCGCGACCGGCGGCCTGCCCGGTGATCCGGTCCAGGGTGGACAGCAGCGTCTTCCAGCCGGCGTCGTCGAGCCGTGGCCGGGCGTCGTAACCGTCCCTTCCGGTCGCGGCGGCCAGCACCATCACCGTCGCCCCGGTGACCAGGAAGTCGTCCAACGTCCGGTGGATTCCGGGCAGGGGGTCGTGACCGGGGTCGTGCAGCACCACCGGGACGAATCCGCCGACCGGCTTCAGGTGGTACGCCGTCAGCAGATCCTGTCGGACCCGCGGGTCGGCGGGCAGGAAGCCCTCCGGACCAAACTCGGTGGCCGTGATCCCGAGCCGACGCATCTCCGCCAGCACCCGGTCGACGGGAAGTTGGTGGCCCCAGCCGGGGACCTCGCAGACCCCCCAGGAGATCGGGGCCGCCGCCACCCTGTCGAGCAGCCGATACCTAGCCGACATCCCGGACCTCCGCCACCCGGACCGGGCGGCCCTCCCGCCGGGAACGGTCGGCGGCCTCGGCGACCAGCAGCGCCTCCAGGGCATCCTCGGCGGTGCAGGGGCTGTCGATCCGTCCGGCGGCCATCTCGGTGAAAGCGTGCAACTCCGCCACGTACGCCTCGTGGAACCGGTCCAGGAACGTCTGGTACGGCTGCCCGGCGGGGCGGTTCACCCCGGGCTCGGCGGAGTCCAGCGGGGTCCGATCGTCGAGCCCGGCGGCCACGCTGCCGAGCGAGCCGCAGGCTTCCAGCCGCACGTCGTACCCCGCGCCGTTGTAGCGGGTGGCGGTCACCGTGGCGAGCGTGCCGTCGTCGAGGGTGAGCAGGGCCGCCGCGGTGTCCACATCGCCGGCCGCCGCGAAGCAGGGGTCGCCCTTGTTCGCACCGGTGGCGTACACCTCGACCACCTCCCGTCCGGTGATCCAGCGGATCACGTCGAAGTCGTGCACCAGGCAGTCCCGGAAGATGCCGCCGGAGCCGGGGAGGTACGACGCGGCCGGCGGCGCGGCGTCACTGGTGCACGCCCGCAGGGTGTGCACCCAGCCCAGCCGACCGGACCGGATCGCCTCGCGAACCGTCCGGTATCCGGCGTCGAACCGGCGTTGGAAACCCACGTGCAGCGGCGCTCCGCTGGCCGCCACGTGGGCGATCACGTCGCGGGTGCCGGGGAGGTCCGGGGCGACCGGCTTTTCGCAGAACACCGGCAGTCGGGCGTCCAGGGCCAGGTGGACCAGTTCCGGGTGCGCGGAGGTGGCTGCCGCGATCACCACCGCGTCCAGGTCCGACTTGAGCGCCACGTCGACGTTGCCGGCGGCGTCAGCGCCGACAGCTGCCGCGACCGACTGAGCCAGCTCGGCGTCGGCGTCGGCGATCAGCAGCGACTCCACCTCCGGTAGATGTCGCAGCGTGGCCGCGTGCAGCCCGCCGATCCGGCCGGCGCCGATGAGTGCCACCCGCATCTGTACGCCCCTCCGTGGGTCGGGATCCCCGCCGGGGTACCGCCGCCACCTGACGGGCATCCATGGTTTCTGACGCAGCCTTTCTACTCCCGGCGCGTCGATCGAGTCAATACTTTGTCCTTACATTCTGTCTATCTGACTTACTAATGTGTATGGGATACTTACCGGACCCGGTTACCGGGACCCCCGCGCGGCAAACACCGGCCCACCAGCGGCGTCGCGGAGGGGTGGGCTGGTGTGAGATCGGTGAGGTGCCTGGTGTCCCGCCCGCTGTTGACGGTTCCGCTGGACCGGTCCAGTCCGGTGCCGCTCTACTTTCAGGTCGCGCAGCATCTGGAACACCTGATCGAGTCGGGTGAGTTGCCGGTCGGTACCAGGTTGGACAACGAGATCGCGCTCGCCGACCAGCTCGGCCTGTCCCGGCCGACGATGCGCCGGGCGATCGGGCATCTGGTCGACCGGGGGTTGCTGGTCCGCAGGCGGGGCGTTGGCACCCAGGTGGTGCAGCCGAAGGTACGCCGGCCCCTGGAACTCACCAGCCTGCACGACGACCTGGTCAAGGCGGGACGCGAACCGCGTACCGAGGTGCTGTCCTTCCGGGTGCGATCCGCCACCGGCCCGGTGGCCCACGCGCTGGGCGTAGCGGACGGCACCGAGGTCTACGCCGTCGAGCGGCTCCGCTACGCCGACGACGAACCCCTCGCGCTACTGCACAACTACCTGCCCGCCGACCGGGTTGCCCTGACCCCGGAGGAGCTGGCGACCCGGGGCCTGTACGAGATCCTGCGACGCGCCGGGATCATCCCGAAGATGGCCAGCCAGACCATCAGCGCCCGCAAGGCCCGACCCGCCGAGGCGCGCACCCTGCACGAGACCAGGGGGGCACCGCTGCTGACCATGAGCCGCACCGCGTACGACGACCATGGCCGGGCGATCGAGTACGGCGACCACGTCTACCGGGCCTCCCGCTACTCCTTCGAGCTCACCCTCACCGGCCTGTAGGACACCCGGTCCATACTCGATCCACTGTGGCGGCGCGGTCGGTATCGGCCCGGCGGCGCATCCTTACGGACTACCCCACAGCCGCACCGTCTTGTCGTAGCTGCCGCTGGCGAGTAGTCGGCCGTCGGGGCTGAACGCCACCGCCCACACCGGGCCGGTGTGGCCGGTGAGGGGTCGGCCGATCGGGCCGCCGGTGGCCGGGTCCCACAGCCGCACCGTCTTGTCGTCGCCGCCGCTGGCGAGCAGGCGACCGTCCGGGCTGAACGCCACCGCCCGCACCCAGTCGGTGTGGCCGGTGAAGGGTCGGCCGATCGGATCGCCGGTGGCCGGGTCCCACAGCCGCACTGTCCTGTCGTCGCTGCCGGTGGCGAGCAGGCGGCCGTCCGGGCTGAACGCCACCGCATACACGGACTTGCGTAAGATCCATCCCGCATGACCTTCGATGAGCCTCAGGCAGCGCTGCGGAACCGCCGCGGGCGGCACGCGACCACCGGCCGTGTGGGCGGGTCGAGGAGCTTTGGTCGGGTGGTCCGCGGTCGGCGCTGGCGCTGGTGGTGTCGCCGGTTCCGCCGCGCGGAGCAGGTCTCGGGCGGCGGTGGCGACGGTGG
>DASUSI010000033.1:0-58778 GCA_036375165.1 Micromonosporaceae bacterium
GGCACCTGGCAGCGAACCCACGGACAGGTCACCCTGCTCGACGTCAGCGCCACCGGCGACACCATCAACGACGCCGCACTCACCCTGCTCTGGCGCATGGGCGGCACCGTGGACACGCATCGGTTCATCGAAGAATTCGCCACCACCAGCCTGTACGAACAAGTCCGCGACCACCTGGTCGCCACCGGAATCCTCCACACAGTCACCCGACGCAGATTCTGGTTCTTCCGAACACTGGCCCACCTGCCCGCACAGGCCACACACACCGTCCGCGCCCGCATGCGCATCCGAGACGTCGCACGCCTCTACAAACCCCACCCCCAAGACGTCGCGTTGGCCGCACTCGTCACCGCACTCGGGCTGAGCCCACACCTTCACCTTCCCGACACATCCGTGACAGGCGTCCACCTCAGACTCGCCGAACTCCTCGGGCCCCAACACCCCATCAACGACATCGCCAACGCGATCCGCCCCCACCGCAGCACCTACCAGTAACCCGCATACTGGGATCTTGGTCGATTTGTACGGCCCCAGCCGTACAAATCGACCAAGATCTGGTGAGTACGGTCGCAGTGAACCGGGAAATTTGGCATGACCGAGCACATCGGAGCCTTACGACGTAGCCACGTCAAACGGCCGGTGCACGGGCCCGAGCTGTCACCACGGGACTGATCCCGAACGGCCGCCGGACCCGTGCGCCGCCCGTACCGACAGACACCGCGCGCGACGACCGGAGCGATGCGCAGGCGAGGGCTACTTCCAGTGCGACCCCTCCGCGCGTTCCAACGGTTATTCGATTTCTCGTTGGTTTCGGGCCCGGTTTAACAACCAAAAGTCCACAAACCATGTGGGGGTACGCAACGGTGGCGGGCCGGTTCAAGCGGATGCGGGCGCTGCCGGCGGCAGCGCGGCGGGCGGCGCCGGTCCAGGCCGCCGCGTTGTTCGGGGTCGCGATGGCGGTACGCGGCAACGCGGGTTCGCAGACGGTACGTTTCACCACCCGGTACGCCGGGGTGCGTCGGTGCTGCGGGAGGTGGAGCGGTTCGTGGCCCGGGTCGGTGAGGTCGGCCACGGCACCCGGATCGCCACCGCGCTGGCCACGTCGTACCGAGGGCATGACCGGGTGGTGATCAGGACATGCAGGCGTTCGCGGAGCGGAAGCGGGTGTCCGGCGTGCCGCGCCTGTCAACGACTCGGTCATCCCAGCCGGACTCCTTTCGGCGTGGTGCGGGAGACGGTAGGCTCAGCCAGAATGCCTGGATTGTTATCTGGTGATTCGTGGGGGCCTTATGCTCGCCATTGACGTGGCGCTCAACCTTGACGTTTACCGGGCACTACGCGGTGTCACCGACGCGGCCTCCGTTGCCGCGGTCGTCGCGGAACAGCCCGCATTCGGATCCGAGTCCCGACACATCATCCGTGACCCGGAGGAATGGTTCGCGGTGGAGCGGATGACCGACCCGTCATTCTGGGCGGGGCAGGATCGTTCACGCGACCACATCGTCGCTCATCTGCCGGAGTCCGTCGAGGTCATAGCCCCGTTTCTACCGATGATTCCCGAGCGGCGGGACGTGCCCATCGTGGTGTATCCCGTCCCTGGGATGACGACGTGTTACGGCGCGCCGGACGGCGGTCAGCTTTTCGGCCTGTACCACGGCGCGGATGCCGAGGAAATGCTGCTCTTCCTGTCCCACACCTACTATCACGAGCTCTCGGCGTCGCTGAGCAGCGAAGCGGCTCGCGCCGCGGAGTCCGACCCCAGCACCGCGGAGCGTTTTCAACGCTGGGTCATGCTCCTGATCCGAAATGAAGGCATCGCGAATTTCGCGGTACTGGAACCGCTACGCGGGCTGCGCGACCGCGGCATTCCGTTCCACTATTTCAAGTACGCACAGCTCGTGGACAACATCGACGCGACCGCGAAAGCCATGTTCGCGTACCAGCAATTGATGGCAATGCTCAACCACGAAACCGTCGAAAAGGTGAGCCGGCGGGTCAGCGCGGTGTTGAAGAATCCGCGGCTGCCGGTGATCAACCTGATCGGCATTCACATGGCAGAGGCGATCGCCCGCCACTTCGGAGAACGGACCCTGCTGGACGTGGACCAGAAAGAACCTGAGGAATTTTTCGACCGGTTCGCACGGACCGGTGACCCGCTCTGTGCCGAACTGCTCGGCACCACTGCCAGCGGGGCCACGGCGTGACCGGCGGCGGCGACAAACCCATCGATCTGTCGATCGGCGACCCCGGATACGAGCCACCACGGGAGGCGCAGGCCGTAGCGGTCCAGGCGATCGCCCGTGGCCTGGGCGGATATGCCCCGATGGGCGGGCTACGTCGGCTCCGCGCGGCGCTGGCCGAACACCTGTCCGAGCGGGAAGGTATCCCGGCGACGCCACAGCAGGTGGTGGTCTCCACAGGCGCGAGCCTCGGCATCTTCGCCACGATGGCCACGGTCTGCCGTCCGGGCGACACGGTGCTGATCCCGGATCCCGGCTTCCCGCTCTACCGGCAGGCCGCGATGACCCTCGGGCTGCGGGTGATCGGCTACCCACTCGGCGACCCGGATTCCGGGCATGCCCCGGACTGGGACGTCCTGTCCACACTGGTTCCCGGGGCCCGGCTTCTGATCTGGAACTTCCCGGCCAACCCGCTGGGTGTGATCGCCGAGCCCGGGTGGATCGACCGTCTGGGCTCCCTCATGAGGTCGTCACCTGAGCTGTACGTGATCAGCGACGAGGTCTACCGGGACCTCTGTCTCGACGGCCAACACGTCAGCCCGGCGGTGCACACGCCGGAGCTGGCCGACCGGATCATCACGGCGTTCAGCTTCTCCAAGAGCTACGGAATGGCCGCCTGGCGGGTGGGCTATCTGCACGCCACCGCGAACCTGGCCGAGCGGATCGCGCAGGCGCACTGGCGGGCGACCATGTCGACACCCACGATGGCGCAGCTCGGTGCGCTGGCCTGCCTTCGGGTGTCCGGCGACTACCTCGATGCCCGGCGAACGTTCCTGCGCGACAACCGGGACCTGACGCTGGCCCGGTTGCGCGGGTGCGGCCTGCCATGTGCCGAACCGCCCGCGGGTTTCTTCACCTGGATCGACACCACTCCGACCGGACTTGACGGTACGACGTTCGTACAGCACTGCGCGAAGCAGACCGGTGTCCTGCTGAGCCCCGGCGCGGATTTCGGCGCGTCCGGCACCAAACGGGTACGGCTCAATTTCGCGGTCAGCACGGACCGCCTGGTCACCGCGCTGGATCGGATGAAGGGTTGGATCGAGACAACCGACCTGGTCACGGGTGGAGCCGCGTGAGTCCACTGTCGTCAGAGGCCGAAGCCGCACTCACGGCCAGCAGCGGCATCACTCTCACGGTGCCCGGCCGACGCACCGGCCGGCCGCACCGGGTCGAACTCTGGTACGTGTACGCCGATGGCGCGCTGTACTTCCTGGCTCACGCCAGGGACCACGGGAAAGGCACCGACTGGTACCGCAACCTGGTGGCTGCCGGAACCGGTGTGGTCCGGGTGCGGGGCCATCAGATACCGATCCGTGACGAGCCGTTTCCCCCCGATGTGGACGCTTACCGGCACACCCTGGCGTTGTTTGAGGGCAAGTACGGAGCCGGCGCGATCGACGCGTGGTATGACCGCACGAAGCGGATCCCGGTGCGCGCCGTCCCCGCACCGGCCGGCTGACCGGGACCGGGTCGCCCGACGGCAGGAGTCAGCCTCCGACGCGCCAGGTGTCCGAGGGTAGGCACTTGCTGCCGGAGAGCTGGTCGATCGCGCTGGCCGGCCCCACCAGAGCGCACCGTAGGTTGGCCGGGTCCAGGTACCGACGGGCCGCCGCCACCACGTCCGATTCGCTCACCAGATCAGCGAGCGCGTCACGTTCGGCTCGACTGCGCACGAAGCCCCGGTGCATCAACTCGAAAGCGGACAACCGGGCGAGCGCCGTGGCGTCCTCCCGGTCGAGGGCTGAGGTCCCTTTCACGATGGCTTTCGCCTTGGCCATCTCCGCTGGCGTCGGTCCGTCATCAGCGAACCGGACCATCTCCGCCGACACCGACTCGACCAGCCTGGTCGCGTTGTCCGGCCCCACAGAGGTGGCGGTGAGAAACGCGCCGACATCCGAACCCGGGTCCATGGTGGACCGGATCACGTAACACAGTCCCTGGTCCTCTCGGATCGCGGTGAACAGCCGGCTGCTCATCGACTTTCCGAAGATGGAGTTCATCAGCCGCGCCGCCATCATCTCGTGCTCGGGCTGGTCGTACGCTGGTCCGGGGCCGGCCAGGCAGAGGTGCGCGAGCCGGCTGTCCCGGATCTCCGCCAGGTTGACCGGCGGCTGGTACGCCGCTGGCTTTGGCCGCACCACCGGGTCCGCGGACTTCGCCATCGTGCCCAGCGTCCGGGCCACGACCGAGACGATCTCATCGTGAGACACCGGCCCGGCCACCGAAACGATCATGCGGGCCGGTTGGTAGATCGCCTGCCGGAACGTCATCAGCTCGCCACGGTCCAGCCGGCGCAGCACGTCCGGGAAACCGACCGTGTCCCAGCCCATCGGGGTGTCGCCGTAGAGCGCGAGGTTGGCCAACTGCCGGCACGCCTGGCGCTGGTTGTCCTGACGGGACCGCAACTCCGCCAGGACGACCTTGCGCTCCCGCTCGATGTCCTCCGGGGGAAGCACCGCATTCTGGATCAGATCGCCGATCAGTTCCAACGCCGGCTCGGCGTACTCCGCGGCACCGTGTACGTAATAGGCGGTGTACTCGTGATCGGTCAACGCGTTGAAGCGGCAGCCCCAGGAGTCGATCTCGCTGGCCACCGCGCGCAGCGACGGGCGCAGCGCCGTACCGCTGAAGAACAGATGCTCCAGCATGTGCGCGACACCGGAGTTGTCGCGACTTTCGTAGCGTGACCCAGCGGTGACGAACAGCATCGCGCACACCGTGTCACCGGGACGGGCACTGGTCAGCACGCGCATGCCGTTGTCCAGGTGAGTGACCCTGAAATCGGTGCTCTGGTGGGTCGCCGTCATGCCCGGCTGGCCTGTTCCGACCGGGCGCGCGCGGCGGAGAACCGTTCCAACTCGTCGATCATCCGTTGTGCCCGGCCGACCAGATCCGGGTTGCTGATCCGGAGTTGCCCTTCCTCCGGGACGGTGAAGTCCGCGCCGACGGCGACGATCTGTGCGGGCACCGCGATCGCGAGCAACCCCCGGACCACCGTCCGCAACTGGTCGCAGACCTGGACCGAGGTGAGCGAGCCGCCGAACGCGACGAGCCCCACCGGCTTGTGGTGAAACTGGCTGATCGACAAGTTGTCCAAGGCGTTCTTGAGCACACCACTGAACGAGTTGTGGTAGACCGGCGACGCCAGGATGAAGGCATCGGCCGCATTGGCCTGGCGTACCAGGTCCCAGACCACAGGGTCGGGGTTCTCTGTCGGGTCGGAGTGATACTCCGGATCCGCTATCGGCACCGGGCGCTCGGCCAGGTCCCACACCGTGGGATTGGCTCCCGCCCGGTTCAGTAACTGCGCCAGCAGGTTCGAGACCAGCAGGGTACGTGACTTCGGCCGGGGACTCCCGCTGAGCACAAGGACGTTCATCGTTGTCCCTCCATCAGGTTGGTTTCGTGACAGAGCCAGGGATTCTGGCCCAGCGCTCGCGCCAGTGCGGCGAAACCGGCGTCGAGTCCGGTGCAAGACCACTCCGGAAGTGCGCGGCGGATCCGGGTGACATCGAGGTGACCCGGGGGTGCGGACCGGTCGACCGCCGCGTTGACCGACCCCCCGGGGATGGCACTTCTCAACCCTTCCGCCACCTCGGCGACCGAGTAGGTACGTCCCGTCCCGACGTTGTAGACCCCGGTCAGTTCGCGTTCCAGGACGAGCCGCAGCGCCCGCGCGGCGTCCGCGACGTACAGGTACTCGTGGCCGTCCAACCGGGCCGGGACGGTGACCGGCTCCCCACCCAACGCCCGGCGCATCACCTGCTGCAACAGCCCACCGAAGACCGCACCGCCCCGATGGCGTCCCGGGCCGTACACCCCGGCGAGCCGCAGCACGCACACCTCCAGCCAGCCGCTCGCCGCGTAACAGCCCACCACCGCCTCACCGGCCAGCTTGCTGGCGGAATAGGGGGTACGGGCAGCGGTGGGGAATGATTCGTCCACGGTGGCGTCCGCTGTCGCGCTGTGCCAGTCGTAGACCGCGAGGCTGCTGACATGCACCATGCGGGAGACCTTCGTGAGCCTGGCGGCCTCCGCGACCGCGGCGGTGGCCCCGGCATTGACCTGGAACGCCAGGTAGGGATTCGCGGTTGCCTTACGCCCGAGCAGGGCGGCGGTGTGCACCACCGCGTGAGCGTGATGGTGACGTAGCGCGGTCGCGACCACGCCGGGGTCTCTGGCATCGCCCCGCTCCACCCGCACGTCCGACCCGCCGGTGAGCCACCGCAGGTACCGGTCGTCGGGCATCACGTCCAGCATCGCCACGGAGTGTCCGACGGTGGTGAGTTCGGCCGCGACATGAGCTCCGAGCAGCCCCGCCCCCGTGATCAGTACCCGCACCCGGACTCCTACGTGAGCTCGAAGGTGCCGCGGTACTTCGCCAGCCGTTCCAGCTCACGCAGCACCACGTATCCCACCACCAGGTAGGCCACGGCGAGCAGGAGTTCGGCCAGCAGCGGACCGGCGACACTGGACAGTGGCGCGCCCTCGATGGCATCGCGAGCGGCCTGCAGGCTGCGGGTGAACGGCAGCCAGTGGCTGACGGCCTGCAACCAGCCCGGAAGCGCGGACACCGGAACGTTGACGCCCGTGGCCAGCAGAATCAACATCCACAGCAGGTTCAGGACCAGGAAAAAGTCGGCGTACGCCAGCGCCAGCGAGCCGAGCAGCAACCCGAGGCACACGGAGCTGAGGGTGGCGACGAAGATCGCGGCGCTCACCGACAGCCAGTCGGTGCGTCCGTAGTCGATCGAAAACAGGGTGGCGGCCATGACGAAGGCCACCGTCACCGAGACGATCGAGTCCACGATGTGCCAGGTGCCCCGCTGCAAATAGTTCACGAACCGGTTCACCGGCGAGGCGAGCAGCAGCGGCAGCGTACCGAGCCCGCGTTCCTCAGCCACCGTGTTGGCGGCGGCCAGCCCACCGAGGCACACCTGCACCACACAGTTGCCGATCACCATGTACCGCACGGTTGTGGCGCCCCCGGCGTATGCCGCCAGCAGGCCGAACACCAGCATCTCCTCGATCGGGGTGATGATCCGGGTGGCCAGATAGGAACTTGGGGTGAGCCAGCGGTACAGCGCCCGGAAGCTGATGGTCGCGTTTTCAAAAAAGGCCAGCATCGCTCACTCCGCGATCAATATGCCGGTGCGGTGCAGGCGTCGAACCACCAGACGCTGCACGAGCAACGCGCCGCACACATAGACGGCACACAGCACCGCCGTGGCCAACCAGAGCGGCGCGGCCCGCTCCCAGGTTCCGACCGCGCCACCGGGCGGAACCGTCACCTGCTGTAGGGCCTCGCTCGCCCAGTACGCCGGCAGCGCGTAGCTGAGCGGAGTGGTCCAACCGGGGAGGATGGAGATCGGGAACAGAAATCCCGCCAGAATCCACACCGGATAGTCCATACCATTGATCCATCGGGTGAGCAGCGGAGCCTGGAGCACCAGAGGCATGATCGGCAACGCCACGGCGGCTATCGCCAGGGCCGCGAGGGGAAGTGACACCAGGAGGGTCGCGGGACTGGTGACCTGGACCGGCGAACCGAGCAGCAGGACCCCGGCGCTCAGGCTCATCACGACAGCGAGGAACCCGGCGAGCGCCTCGGCCAGCAGGTATCCCCCGAAGATGGCTTCCAGCCTGGCCGGGGTGGCGATCAGCAGCGGCAGCGTGCCGTACCACTCACGCTCCCGGCGCAGCGTGAGCATGGCCGTGCCGAGCACCGCGCCCCACATCCCCGCCATGCCACTGCCGATCATGACGCGGAAGTACTTCTCCGGGCTGGCCGCGTCGTGCCGCAGCACCAGCACCGCGATCGCGGCGATCACGACCGGCATGGCCAGGCCGGTGATGATGCGGCTCTGGCGGAACATGTACAAACGCATGTGCATGACGAGTGCCCCGCCGAACGCCCGTGTGGTCAGCGTCATCCGGACACCGCCTGCAGCGGAGCCGAAGCTCCGCTGATCAGTCGCAGGTAGACGTCCTCCAGCGATGGTTCCCGCACCATCAGTGGCCCGATCGCGTCCCAGCCGAGCGTTGCCGGGATGCTCTCCACGAGGTCACGCCAACGCATGGACTGAATGCTGGCGACGTGGTGGCCGTCGCGTTCCTCGATGCTCAAGCTCCCGTCGGGACCACACAGTCGACGCAGTTCGGCCACGACATCGCTACGGTGCTCACGTAGCGTCACCTCAACCACGTACATGTCCGGCACCTGGGCGCGCAGTTCCTGGGGCGAGGCCACAGCCAGCAGGCCACCCGCCGCGATCACCGCCAGCCGGTCGCACAGTTCATCCGCCTCAGGCATGTAGTGCGTGGTGAGCAGGATCGTCTGGCCGCTGGCCCGCAACTGTCGCACCAGGTCACGGATCTCGCGGGCACCCAGCGGGTCCAACCCGATCGTGGGTTCGTCAAGGAACACCACCTCGGGCTCGTGCAGCAAGGCTCGGGCGATGTGGAGACGTTGCTTCATGCCCCGCGAGTACGTGTCAACCCGGTCATCAGCCCGGCTGGCCAGCCCGACCCGCTCCAGCAGTTCGGCGATCCGCCGGGTGGCATGCGGGCGGGACATGCCGTAGAGGTTGGCGAAGTAACGCAGGTTGTGGCGTCCGGAAACCCGGCCGTAGAGGCCACGCTCACCACCGAACAGGATGCCGATCCGCCTTCGCAGTTCCTGAGCCTGGGTCGCGACGTCCAGACCGAGCACCCGGGCGCTGCCGCCGCTGGGATGGAGCAGTGTCGAGAGGATCCGTACGGTGGTTGTCTTGCCGGCCCCGTTCGGGCCGACCAGCCCGAACAGCTCGCCCGCCGGAACCTCGAAGGAGATCCCGTTCAGCGCTTCGATGGTCCGGCGGCGTCGCCGCCAGTGGCCTTCGGTGAGGGTGTACGTGCGCCGTAACCGGTCAACCGTGATGATGCTCATCGAGCGTCCGAACCCAGGGCTGAGGGGTGATCCACCACGAGACTGAGCTCCAATCCGCAGGGGTCGATCTCCATGGACATCGAGCTGGCAAACATATCGTTATCGCGTACGACTTGGCGATAACGGGCCATCTGCTCTGCGAAGACCGGCACGCAGATGTCGTGCGCCAACACCAGTGCCCCGGGCGCGAGACACGGCCGCAACGTGGCCAGCAGGCTGAGGTAGACGGCCTTGCGCCGTTGTGGGTCGTCGGCATCCAACAGCACGAGGTCGAACGGCTCATCGCGTACGGTGTGCCCGTCCTGGGTCCGCAACGCTGTCCGGTGGTCCGCGCCGAGCCGGGCGAAGTTCTCCCGGGCCCCAGCGACCGCCGTGGCGTCAGTGTCCACACCGAGTGCGAAGTGTCCCGAATAGCGCGGCGGGGCGGATCCGAAGCCCGGTCCGGCCAGCCACACCAGCGTATTGCCGTAGAAGCTGCCCACCACGAGGATGCGGGCGGGTCTGGCCAGCCACGCCACGCCGTAGAACAGCCGTGCCATCAGGGGCGTGACCGAGGTCTCAGGGACCTGGAAGGCGTCGCGGACGCGCTGCCGGAACTCCCGGAACCCGGCCCAGTCGGGGAGGCTGCCCTCGGGCAGCAGCCCGGAATCGATCGCCTTGCTGAGAACCCGGTCCACCAGCCGGTCCGCGACTGGTCCGGGCAGTCGGGTCGGAACGCTCACCGGGCGGCGCCTCGAACCGGCGGGGTGAGCGCCGCGACGTAGCCGCCGAAGTCCTTCAGACGGGCCAGGAGTTGGCCGACATTCCGCAATGTGCGGGGGTCCGCCACCATCTCGCAGCGCGGTGCCACCCAGGCGCCCATGCTCGCCAGGGTGAGCCGCATCGCGGCCTGCGCCGCTGGCGCGGACACCTGGTCGGCACCGACCACCAGAAGCGCGAACACCTTTCCGTCCAGCGGCGGCGGGGTGTCGGGTGGCGCGTCGTAGGCCGGCCCGCCGAGCAGGTCGAGGAAGTTCTTCACCACCCCGGCCGGACCGCCCCAGTAGGCCGGGACCGAGAGCAGTACGACGTCCGCGGCGGCGATCTGTTTCGCCGCCCGGGACAGGTCCGAGTCCGGGAACTGCTCGGCCCCGCGCCCATCGAACAATGGGATGTCCAGGTCACGCAGGTCCAGCCATTCTGGTGTGGCACCGGCTTCGGTCGCTCCGGCGCACACCGCGCGCAGCAACTCCCGGGCGGCCGACCTGCCTTCGACTCCAGGTGCGGGCTTGCGACTACCACACACCGCAACCATTCGGTTCACCGTCATCGATCTGACTCCAGGGTCTGCTGTGGACGCTGTGGCAGTCTGCCCTCACCCCACACCAGGTAACGGTTGAGGTCCTGGGTCGGGGTCCCCTCGAGATCGACTCCGGGTATATAGGCCCGAAGTTTGGGGGACGGCCTCGGCCGGAGCACCCCCGCGGTGGTCAGGGCTTCGGCCAGGTCGAGTTCCGCTCCGGTGGCTTCCGTCAGGCGCTGGGCCAACGGGCTGTCCGGCACTGCCCGCGCCACGATCCCGCACACCGCGGTGAATTCCTCTCTCGCTCCAGCGTCGGCCAGTGCCCACAACATGCCGACCAGCGCGTCCAGGCAGATGTCCGGTTCCCGGAGCCGGCTCCCCAGCCGCAGCGCGTCGAGATAGCAGAGATAGGCCTTCCGGTGGTCGCCCTGCGCGGTATGCGCATAGCCCAGCTTCAGGCACAGCTCTTCCTCGCCGAATTGGTCGGACACCTGCTCGGCAACCTGGCGGGCCTGCTGCAACACGGCCACACCGTCATCCACCTTGCCAGCCTTGACCAACAACAGACCCAGCCGAGCATCGAAAGCGACCTCGAATTCCCGGCTGTCCCCGGCGAGATACGTCTCAAAGGCCCGACGCCAGAACGACACCGCCTCGTCAAACCGCCCGGAAATCTCCAGCAGGAAAGTCAGATTCGCCATGAGGTTGTGCCGCAGGTAGGCCGGTGCCGCCCCGGGCACGCCGCGTACCAGGGAGAAAGCTCGAAGTTCAAGATCGAACGCAGCGGCCAGGGACTGCTGCCGAGTTTCCGCGTCGGGAGCTGCCTTCGCACGCAGGGCGAGGACCAGAGCCTGTCCGTTGTGGAGCCAGGCGCGTTCCACGCGACGTGCCACATCCTCCTCCTCACCGGGATCGCCCAGCGCGGCAAGACCCCGCTGGTACGCGGCGTCCGCACTGTCAAGGTCATAGTGCCGCTTGGTCGCGATCAGACCGGTGAGGTAGTGAAGGTGTGCGGCGAAGCCCGAGTCCGGCGTCAGTCGCGCCGCGCGGCCCAGGTTCTGTGCGGCCAGGCCGAAGTCGTCGAGTTGCGCGTCCGCGATGGCTATCAGGCGACGGGCCTGTGCTTCCTGATCCGGGTCGGCTGCCCGGTGCAGGGCGAATCGGGCCAGGTCGAAAACCCGTTCGTAGTTCTGGAACACCAGTGCGTCACCCATCGCGAGCAACAGCAGGTCGTACCGCTGCGGCACGTCCTCGCGATCTGCCTCGACCGGCTGCTCCGCGGGTGCTCCCCTGACGTCGTCGCCCGCTCCGGGCGGGTCCGAGGGCGCCACGGCGACCAGTCGCACCGGCTGCGCGGACGCCATGCGCTGGAAGAACCGGTGACGGGCGGCCGGAATCCGGGAGCCGGGATCGTCCGGGTCCCGGTCGGCCGGTTGCCCCATCGCGTCAGCGAAACCGACAACCGACATCCGGTCCGTAGGGCGGGCCAGAGCCACCATCCGGTACAGGCAGCGCAGCGATGGCCGGTCCCACGCGTGAAGGTCGTCGATGACCAGAGTGAGGCCGCCGCCGAACGGGGGGCAGCTCCGGCGTAACCGCAACAGTGCCTGTGCCGCCCGGTCGATGATCTGAGCCGACTGGTGGGATTCCCGGCTGATCCGGCGGGTGACAGCGAACGTCACCGCCTCGGCGAGGTAGCCGACGCCCACCTCGCGCGCGCGGTACGGCTCCGCCATCTTCCATGCCGCGTCGAGCCATTCCTCACCCAGCAGTTCCGGCGCTTCCCGCTCCACAATGGGCAACAGCGCGGCGCGTACCTGCCGCAGTCCACCCCAGTTCACATATCCGGGGCCGACCCGGTCGACCCGGACGATCGACGGCGCGACCGTTTCCACCGCCGCGTCGACGCAGGCTCGCCACCCGGCCGCGTCGTTCCCGGTGCCGGTGCCGGTGAGGATCAGGAGAGCAGCACGCGGGAGGCCGAAGAACTCAACGTCTTCGTCGCTTGGCAGCGGGTAATGTCCGGTGCTCAACGTCGCGGTCATTCAGCGGCCTCCCGGTCCGGTAGGGACCGTGGCGGGCCGGGAGACCAGCCCGCCACGGTCTGGCTTGCTTCTACCACTTCACGGCACGGGCCGCGGTTTCCACGTCGTCCTCGAACTCGTCGAGGTCAGCGGTCATGGAGGCGAGAACCTCTTCCAGAGCCGCAGTCAGCTCCTGCTCGGACATGTGTCACCCCCTTCCCGGGTTGGTCCGAATAGGTCACTCACCCGGGTGCGGATACAGCATCGGGTACGACTTCGAAAACGTCAACGCTCTAGACCCGGGGACGTTTCGAGGGGTACGGTCGGCCGGTGACGTCTGCTGTCGCTGAGTGCTTTACCGGGTTTCCGTCAAAGTGGACACTTCACCATAGACTTCCCCATTACTGAATCGTCGTGCGGGTGCCGCACCGGGACCCCACCGCTGCCCGCCGCACCTGCGTCACCAGCGGTTCTGGCCATGACGGTCACACTCGGCAACGTCGGAGCGCGCCGATCCCGGGCGCGCGGCCAGCCATCGGCGCGCGACAGACAGGGGACGCGAAGGGATTACATCGTTGTGTGTCGGTCCGTCGATCGACCGTGCGGAAATCTCGCGATGAGTTGTCGCCAATACGACAATAAACCTTACCGAAACGCTTTCTCGTGGGACCAATAGTGATGCGCCCCGGCTGTTCTGGCATCGCATTTCTTGCGCAATGGCACATACAAATGAACTCCGCGGTCCGGACCATGCCCTATCCTGCTTCCGTGGAGCAGCGGATCAGTCTGATCACACTCGGAGTGACCGACCTGGCGCGTGCCCGTACCTTCTATGAGCGGCTCGGCTGGCACGGCCAGGAGGTCGAGGAGACCGTGTTCCTCCAGGCCGGCGGCATGGCAGTGGTGCTGTGGGGACGCGACAAGCTGGCCGACGACTCCGGGGTCAACGACGACGGCAGGGACGGCTTCGGCGGGGTCGCGCTGGCGCACAACGTACGGTCCCGGTCCGAGGTGGATCAGGTGCTGGAACAGGCGGCAAGCGCCGGAGCCCGGATCACGCAGCCAGCCAGGGAGACGTTCTACGGCGGTTACGCGGGCTGCTTCACCGACCCGGACGGGCACGTCTGGGAGATCGCGTACAACCCCGGCTTCACCCTCAACGAGGACGGCACGCTGACTCTCCCCGACTTCGGCACGTGACAGCCCGTTTAGTCACGTCACAGCTCGCGAGCGAGCAGAATCGACCACATGAGCGATTCCACAGCGAGCCGCCTGACCGGTCCGCCCGCTCCCACGGTGTGGCCGACCGTCGGCTTCACCCACGTCGACGCCGGGGTCCGGTTCCTCACCGAGGGTCTCGGGTTCGTGGTCACCGCGATGTACCGGAGTGACGACGGGGTCGTGGAGCACGCCGAAGCGCGCTGGCCGGACGGGGGCGGTGTCATTTTCAGCGCCCGCGGCAGGTCCGGGCCCTGGGGCGATCTCGGGCCACAGGGTGTGTACGTGGTGGCCGCCGATGCCGCCACTGTCGACCAGGCCTTCGCGAGGGTGAAGGACATGCCGGGCGTCGAGGTGTTGCACCCGCTGCACGACACCGACTACGGCTCCCACGAGTTCGATCTCCGGGACAGCGACGACAACCTGTGGTGCGTCGGCACCTACCGCGGCGTGTGACATCGCGTCGCCTGACATCGCGTTCCGGGTTGCGGCTTGGTCCGACGACGGCCCTCCAACGAGATCTTGGAAAGCTACCGCTACATAATCGCGGTACGTTTCCAAGATCTCGCAAAAGGGCCGGGGTGGCGGCGGAGTCAGACGATGATGCTGCACTCGGCGGCGGCGAGCAGCCGCTGGATCGCCACGCCCCGGTGCACGTCCAGCTCGTGCGGCTTGCCGGACCGTACCGCCTCCGCGAACTCACGGCGTACCACCGGCCAGCACTCCTCATGATCCATATCAGCCGTGTCGTACGACAGGATGCCCTCCGGGCCGTAGAGTTCCATGGTCGTCACCGCGTGGGGCAGCGGCACACTGCCGGACAACGACACCTGACTGATCGCACCGTTCGCGTGCGTGCAGGTCAGCTCGACCCAGCGGCGGGAATCACCGGCGGCCCGGATCGACTCGATCGGCCCGACCGCGGCGTCCATCAGGTCCAGCGCGTGCGGCCCGAGGTCCAGCAACGCCCCATGTTCGAGCCGCCAGCCGGTCGCGAACGGTCCGCCCAGGAGGGCCCCGTGTACGTAGCACGACCGGGCACCCAGGGTCGCGAAATCGGCCGCGGCGGCCAGGAAGTCCCGGGTACGCGGGTGGTAGCGCTTCGTGAACACAACCTGGGAGACCACGTCGGCCCGCTCGACGGCGGCGGCCAGCGCCGCAGCACCCGCCAGGGTGAGTGCGATCGGCTTCTCCAGCAGCAGCGCCTTACCGGCCTTGGCCGCCAGGGTCGCCATTGACGCCTGGACATCCGGCGGCACGGCGAAAGCCACAGCCTCGCACGAGTCGATCAGGTCATTGAACGACCCGGTGACCGGTACGCCGTACCGCTCACCCAGCGGCGACGTGCCCCGGCGGGTCCAGATCCCCGCCAGCCTGGTCTCCGGTCCGGCCGCCAGCATCGGCGCGTGCACCAGCTCGGCCCACGGGCCGCCGCCGACCAGTCCCACCGCGACGGCGCTCATGCCGTACCCACCGCCTTCCGTCCGCAAGCGTCAGCCCTTGTCCGCGCCACTTGTCAGCCCCTCGGTCAGCATCCGCTCGGCGGCGAAAAACAGCACCACGATCGGTACGGTCAGCACCACCGACCCGGCCATCAGTATGGTCTTCGACACCTCGATGCCGCCGGAGAGCTGGGCCAGCCCCAACGAAACCGTCCAGTTGTCCCGGTTTTCCACCAGAAACAGCAACGCGAACAGGAACTCGTTCCACGCGATCATGAAGATGTACAGCGCGTTCGCCATGATCGCCGGGGCGGCGAGCGGCAGCGTCACCTTCCAGATGCACTGCAACCGGCTCGCACCGTCGATCGCCGCCGCCTCGTCCAGGCTCTCCGGGATCGTACTGAGGTAGTTGCGCAGCATGTAGATCGAAACCGGAATGGTCTGCGCGATGTACACGAAGACCAGGCCGCCCAACGAGCCGCGCAACCCGATCCGGGTGAACAGCACGAACAGCGGGATCGCCAACAGGATGCTGGGGAACAGGTAGACCGCCAGGAACAGGTAGTGAACCTGCCGCCGCCCGAAGAACCGCAGCCGCGCCACCGCGTACGAGCCGGGAATCGCGACCAGCAGGGTGAGCAGCACGGTCGCCAACGACACCAACGCGGAGTTCATGAGCAGGGACACGAAGCCCTGGCCGCCGTCCGCCACCGAACGCAGCACGGCGCGGTAGGTGTCGACGGTCAACTCCTGGGCGGTGACCCAGAGCCGCCCGGGATCGCGGACCACCCGGTCCACCGGGCGCACTGACAGCACCACCATGTACCAGAACGGAAACACCGTGACCGCGACCAGCCCGGCGATGACCACCCAGCGCAGCACACCGAAGACCCGGTTCTCGATGACGTCGCGGTTCACCGGCCCACCTCCTCCTCGATGCGCGGGGCGAAGAACCTCAGGTAGATCGCCAGCAGCACGACCATCGCGACAGCGAGCACCAGCGCCTGCGCGGCGGCGGCTCCGATATCGAACCGGGCGGTCAGGAACTCGTACACCCGGACACTCACCACGTCGGTGCCGGCACTGCCGCCGGTGAGCAGGTAGACGTCGTCGAACTTGGTGAACGTCATGATGAACCGCAGCACGCACAGCAACGCGATCACCGGGCCGAGTTGCGGCAGCAGCACGTACCGGAACCGCTGGGTCAGCGTCGCCCCGTCGACCAGTGCCGCTTCCTCCAGTTCGGACGGTACGGCCTGCAGCCGGGCAAGCAGGAACAGGAACGCGAACGGGAAGTAACGCCAGGCCTCGAACCCGATGACGGTGAGCAGCGCGGTCGGTACGGGCACCCCGAACACCGTCGACTCCCGCTGGCTGAGAAACGCGACCGGCTGGTCCCAGCCGAGCAGTTCGGTGCCCCAGTGGTTGACGATGCCGTACTGCGGGTTGAGCATCACCTCCCACACGAACGTCACGGCGACGACCGGTGCGACGTACGGCAGCAGCATCGCGGCCCGCGCCGGGGTACGGCCGGGGAATGGCCGGCGCAGCGCGAGCGCGGCGACAAGGCCCAGCAGGATCGACAGCCCGGTGGCACCGACCGAGAACACCACCGTGGTCCACAACGAACCCCAGAAGCCCGGCGAGCTCAGCACGGTCGTGAAGTTGTGCAGGGTGTACTCGCTGAAGATTCCCGCGCGCCTGATGTTGATCAGGCGGATTCGCTGGAACGCCAGCATGATCGTCCAGAGGATCGGCAGGATCACGACCACGGTGACGACCAGGAACGTCGGCGACAGGAAGGCAAGCCCGGCGCGGTTCTCGCGCTGGCGCAGGCTGGGCCCGGCCCGGCGGCGCCGCTGGGTGGGCGGCGCCGCCGGGGTGGTACGGGTGGTGACCACGGTCACTCCAGAGACGTCTGGATCGACTTCACCGCTTCGGTGGCCTGCTTGCAGGCGCCGGCCGCGTCGGTCTGGCCGCCGGCCAGTGCGTTGATCGCCTTTGGTACGGGCAGCTCGCCGAGGGTCGCACCGACCAGCTTGCCCTGGCCCTGGGTGATGCCCCACCGGGCGAAGGCGTCCGGACTGTTCCGCAGGCTGTCCAGAACGTCGGCCGGGTAGACGTCGCTGAGCGGCTTCTTGGTGTCGACGCCGGCTGACAGTCCGTTCCAACCGTCGCTGAACTTCTCAGGGTCGGTCGCGGTGCCCTTGCGCGCCGGGAACTTGCCCTCCGGCGCGACGCCCAACCACTCGAGGTAACCGTCATCCATCATGAACTTCACGAAGTCCTTGGCGGCTTTGTCGGCACCGTTGGTGATCGCCCAGGAGGTCAACTCGCCGTACCCAGCGGGCTCGCCGCCGTCCGGGCCCTTCACAGCGGTGACGAAACCGCTGTTCTTGGCGAGGAACGCGGAGTCTTTCTCGCACTCGGGGCAGCTCGGCTTGGCATCGTTTCGCAGGCCGGCCATCTCGTCGAGGATGAACGAGGACCAGAGCACCATCGCGGCCTTGCCAGCGAAGTACGCGGCACGGGTCGTGTCGACGTCCTGGTCACCCTTTACGGAGTAGTTCTTGACCAGGTCACCGTAGAGGCCGAACGTGTCGACGCACTGCGGCGCGTCCAGCGTCACCTTGCCGGCGTCGTCCACCAACTGACAGTTGTTGCCCAGTGCCAGGAATTCAAAGGACTGCGCGGTGAAGGCGTCGTTCGCCACGGTGGCCATGGTGATCCCGGCGAGGTCCTTCTTGTTGAGTTTCCCGACCGCCCGCTGAATCGCCTCGAAGCTGTCCGGTGCGGGCAGTTTGGCGGCCTCGAACAGGTCCTTGCGGTAGACAAGCAACTGAGCCCAGGCGTCGGACGGTACGGCGAGTTGCGTGCCACCGTCGCGGGTGAGCGTCAGGGCGCGGTTGGAGAACGTACCCTCGTCCAAATCCTTGACCACGGCGGCGGCCGCTTCGGTGTCGAGCAGTTCGTTGGCGGACATCTGCCATACGGCCGCCAGCGGCAGCGCGGCGACCACGTCCGGAAGCTCGTCGGCCGCCGCCGCCGACGTGATGAGCTGGGTGAACTGGTTCTCGTCGACCGCCACGACCTTCACGTCGACGCCGGACTGTTTGCTGAACCGATCCGCGGTGGCCTGGGCGGCCTGAATCCGTTCGGTCTGGTTTTCCAAGCTCCAGACGATGAGCGCCTGCTCGCCCGCTTCCTCGTCCGACGAACAGGCGGCCAATGACATCGCGCCCAGTACTCCGACTGCCAGCACGGCTGAGGCCAGCCGCCACCTTGCTGTTGTGCGCATCGCTGCTCCTTCGCACGAGCGGCTTGATAGTCCTGCATCGCAACATCACTCCACAGGGAACACAAGGCATGATTCCTGATGCGCCGGAGCGAGGCGCCTCGATTGAGGTTTCTTCAGCATCGTGATTCCGGACCGGGAAGCGGCCGGACATGGCCTGCCACCTGGTTGTTTTCGGGTACCGGTGGATTCCGGGACGGCGAAACCGAAACCCCCGTCGGCACGCCGACGGGCGGAAAGCCCGCCTGACTTCTCGCTGTCAGTTCGTTACAGAACACGCCCGTTGCCCGGGTGCCCGCCCGGACCAATCATCGGCGGGCCCTGCCCTACCGATTGCTGGCTCACAACGTCTAGACTGCCGCCAACGTTCAGCACATGATCACAAATATCGGTCCACATCACACGATGATCGCCAAGCAGTCGTGGTCCAGCGCCAGGTCGCTTGCCGATGACCGATCGCACGATCTCTGATCAACCTTTCGTCACGAACGCCGTACCGGCAACCCCAGGAGGACATGCGTGGAAGCCGTGGTCCAGTTCTCCGGCCCACGTCAGGTGGACCTGGTCGCCGCCGACCCGGAGCCGCTCCCACCCGGCCACGTACGGGTCCGTACCCGCTTCTCGGGGATCTCCGCCGGCACCGAACTCACCGCGTACCGGGGCACGAACCCGTACCTGACCAGGGTCTGGGATCCGACCACCCGGTTGTTCACGAACGGCACGGGGGGTGTGGAGTACCCGATCGCCGGATGGGGCTACTCGGAGGTCGGTGAGGTCGTCGAAGTCGCCGAGGGCGTCACCGATCCGGTGATCGGCGACCTGGTCTGGGGCATCTGGGGGCACCGTAGCCAGGCGGTGCTGCCCGCCGAACGACTCGCCGGGCATCAGGTGCCGGACGGCGTCAGCCCGCTCGCCGCGTCATTCACCCGGGTCGGCGCGGTCGCGCTGAACGCCGTACTCGCGGCTGACGTGCATCTGGGAGAGACCGTCACGGTCTTCGGGCAGGGTGTGATCGGCCTGCTCGCCACCCGCCTGGCCACGCTCAACGGCGGTGCCGTGATCGCGGTGGACACCATCCTCGCGCGGCGCAAGACCGCCGAGTGGTACGGCGCGGTCGCAGCCCTCCCGGCGACCGGCGCGGCAGAGGAGGTCCGCCGGCGTACCGGCGGTGTCGGCGCTGACGTGGCGATCGAGATCAGCGGTGCCTATCCCGCACTGCACGAGGCGATCCGCTCCGTCACGGTCGCCGGTCGGGTCGTGGCCGCCGGCTTCTACCAGGGCGACGGTACGGGCCTGCGGCTCGGCGAGGAATTCCACCACAACCGGGTGGAACTGGTGTGCTCCCAGATCGGTGGAGTGCCTCCCCGGCTGACGCCACGCTGGAACCCGGACCGGCTGCAACGGGTGTTCCTCGGCCAACTCGCGTCGGGTGCCGTCGATGTCGGACCGCTGGTCAGCCACGTGTTACCGGTCGAGCGGGCGACCGAGGCGTACGAGTTGCTCGACACCCGCCCAGCAGACGCCCTGCAAGTCGTCCTCGAATTCGGAACGGAATCCTCATGAAACTGGCCTGCCAGGAACAACTGCTCCCCGGCGACACCCTGGAGGAGAAGTGGGAGTTCGCACTCGCGGCCGGGTACGACGCGATCGAACTGCGGGGCCGGGGCGACTTCCAGTTCCGGGACCGGCTCCCCGAACTACGTCAGGCCGCCGCGAACGGGGTCGTCATGCCGACCGTGTGCGTGGACATGCTGCACTTCATCGGGGCCTTCAACACCGCACTACGCCGGGACGCGATCGCGCAGCTGATCTCGCAACTGTCGGTGATCGCCGAACTCGGCGGTAGCGGCGTGGTCACCCCGGCCTCGTACGGCATGTTCTCCCGTCGGCTCCCCCCGTTCGAGCCGCCCCGCAGCGAAACCGAAGACCGCGAGGTGCTGCTCGACGCGCTGCGCACCCTGGGCACGCACGCGCTCGCCGAGGGGGTCGAGCTGTACCTGGAGCCGCTCAACCGGTACGAGGACCACATGGTCAACCGGCTGGACCAAGCCGGGGACCTGGTCAGCCAAGCGGGCATCGGGGGCCTGCGGGTCGCCGCCGACACGTACCACATGAACATCGAGGAGGACCATCCGGCGAGCGCCATCCACGGTGCCGCCAGGTTCATCGGCCACGTCCAGGTCAGCGACTCCAACCGGTTCCAGCCCGGAGCTGGCCACCTCGACTGGAAGGGCGTCTTGAGGGCTCTCGACGACACCGGGTACGACGGCTACCTGGCCGTGGAATGCCGGCTGCGCGGCGTACCTGCGGAGGCAGTGGCCTCCATCCCGCCGTTCCTGCGAAAGCAACTGTGACGGAGAGTCCCTCGTTCGGGTGCGCTATCGCGACAGCGCGCCCTGACGAACCGCGCCACTGTCCGCGTCCGGTTCCCGCATACCGCGCAGCGGGGACAGGAACACCGGCAACCAGACGAGCGTGAGGCCGACACCCCCGACCCACAATGAGGCGCGGGGCCCGAAGTACTCGCCGACCAGACCCGCTGTTCCGGCACCCAACGCCACCGCGCCGAACAGCATCCAACGCATGGTGGCGTTCATCCGGCCGAGCAGTCGTTCCGGGGTCATCCGCTGCCGGAGGCTGATCTGGATCACATTGGTGACGCCCACCCGGAATGTGACCACCATCCAGGCGGCGGTGGCCAGCCAGAGCATGGGCCCGCGCTGCACCAGCGGGACCAGCACCGCGATCGGGCCGAGTACCAGGTCAACGAGCCACAGGGTGCGTCCCGAGCCCAGCCGGCCGGCGAGCCGGCGGGCTGTGAGCGCCCCGAGAAAGACCCCGGCACCACCCGCGGCGAGGAAGATCCCGATCACCCCGGCGGACACCCGCAGGTCGTGGACGAACAGCACCACGACCATGGTCAGGATCATGTGGACACAGAAGTTGGTGCCGGCACCGGCGATCGCGATCGGGCGCAGGATCGGGTGGCGGAGTACGAATCCGGCTCCCTCCCGAACCTCCCGCCACAGCCGGGCGTCGGATCGCCGTTGCGGACGGGGTTCCCGACGGGTGATGAATCCCAGACACGCCACCGACGACAGATAACCGAACGCGGTGACGACCAGCGCACCGGGTGCGGTGAAAGCCTCGATCAGGTACCCACCCAGGCTGCGCCCGGCCACCTGACTGGCCGCGTCGACACTGCCCAGTCGGGCATTCGCCGGAACCAGGGCATCCGGTCCGACCACGTACGGCAGGTAACTCTGCGCGGCGACGTCAAAGAACACGGCCGCCACTCCGGACAGGAACACCACGACATAAAGCTGCTCTATCGTCAGGGCGTCCATCGCCCAGGCCAGCGGAACCGAGCCGATCAGAGCGGCTCGGGACAGGTCGGCGACGATTTGAACATTCCGTCGCCGTAGCCGGTCCACCCACGCGCCAGCCGGAAGTCCGATCAGGAGGAATGCGACCGTACTCAGCATTGTCAGCAAACCGACCTGCCCCGGACCGACACCCAGAGTCGCCGTGGCGAGGAATGGAATCGCCACGATTCCGATCTGAGTGCCCATCTTGCTGGCCGTGGCCCCGGTGAACAGCAACCGGAACTCACGGCTGGCAAGGCTCGGGGCGGCAGTGGGCCGCGATGGCTTGACGGGCACGGTCGGCTCCTGATTCCTGAGTGGACTTCGCGCGCGTGCCCTCATGCCGTAACGGGCCGGCATGTCAGATGGCGAGCCGCACACCACGACACGATTCGGAATGGTGGATCGAGACCCCGGAGTTGGGATCTTCGGGACTATTATCGATCAGCCGCGAGCCTCGGCACCAGACTGACCCTCGACCGCTTCGGGTACGCACTCCAACCGGAAACTGGAAGCGGTGTTGCGGATCGAATTCTCGACGTCGGCGCTGGTGGCCGCCTGGAAACGGAACCGGGCACCGACGTGCTCATAACCGCCAACCCGTGGGATCTGATATCCAACCGGCGGCACGACCTGTGCGTACGGCCCATTCTCACCCCGGTCTGAAAGATCCACAGCCACCACCCGGCACGGCGGAGGCACCGGGGTGGGCACCAGGAGCCAGCCACCGACCCGGTGCCGACTGTCGGCCGGCAGTGCCGGCTGGCGTCCCATCTGGACGTCGACCGCAGCCGCCATCAGGTCTATTCCGTGCACCTCGCGCCAGAGAAACGGAATCTCCGCCCCGCCGACCCGGTAACCGGCCTCCAAGAACGTGAACGAGGGCACGCCATTGGCGGTCGAATGGACGAAGACCTCGATGTGGAACACCCAGGGCTCGTCACTCAACGCGGCGGCGATGGCCGCGGTGAATTCTCCCAACGGCCGGCACAGGTCCGGATTGTCCTCCTCGATGGAACCCAGCACCGCCCCGGTGGTGAAGTCAACACACGTGTTCAGATAACGCGACGCGCGCCACGGTCCCAGCATGGTGCCGGTCCACAATCCGTCGATGTGATAGATCGGGTCCGCGCAGTACGTCTGCACCAGCCGGTCCTCCGCCGGCAGGCAGGTCAGCGCGGTCAGTTCCGCAGCGGAGCCCACATACAACACGCCACGGCTGGCGGTCCCTCGCCGTGGCTTCACCACCACCGGCCAGCCGTGCTCGTTGGCGAAATCCAGTACGGCGTCCCGGTTCGGGGCATCAGCGAAGGCAGGCGTTCGGAGCCCAGCCGCCGCCACCCGCTGCGCCATGGTGAGTTTGTCCCTGAAGGGCGCTAGTTTCGCCGGGTCCTGTCCGGGACATCCCAGGTACCCGCGTAGCTGGGCGGCTGTGTCAAGGTCGCCCTCGTTGAGCGCGATCAACCGGGTTGGCGGCCCGAAGCGGGATGCCAGCCGTGCCGTTGCCTGGCGTACCACGTCGAAATCGTCGGTGGCGGGGACGATCTCCGTCGCAGCCGCCGCGGCGGGTATTCCGGGCAGGGCCAGTTCGGTGCTGATGTACGTCACGGTGTTCCGGCTGTGGTCCAGGTATCGCGGATATCTCGCATGGCTGTCGCGCCATCGGTGGATCACCACAATGTGTCCGGTCACGTTGGTTCCTTTCCCGCCTCATCGTGGACCAGCCATACCGCGTACGTGGCCGTTGTGACGGCGGCCCGAGCCGCACTGAGCGCTTCCTGAGCCGCCGTGAGGTCGCGGCGCGGGATCAGTGCCACGACGTCCGCGGCACAGCCGATCAGGTGTGCCGCGGTCGCGGCGAGCGGGTCGTCGGCGGGGACACGCGCCAAAACCGCCTTTCGGGCGTGTTCCAACAGCTCAGCCGCCCCCCGGTCCCGCGCCGCTGCTTCGGTCCCCAGCTCGATCGGGGTCACGTTGACCCCTCAATGGTGAACCGGACCTGTGCGGCGACTGTGGCGCACCGTTCCTCAGCCTCGGTCGCATCGCGACCGGACGCGATGACGTACCCGGAACTGCAGTCGCTGAGCGTCAGCAGGGGCTGCACCACATCGCCGGGGTTCTTGGCGATCGCCACCCCCACCTCAGCGTCACGGAGCTCATCCAGGTACGGCAGGTACACATCGGTGCTCTCACCCAACGGAGTCCGCCGGACCACCGCGTCCAACCCCGGATCGATGTCGATCGAGGCGACCCTGCCCGGCCGGGGAGTGAAGAACCGGATGGACGCGCCACCGACCGGTTCCGGCGGTTCGGCCGGCAGTTGCTCGATGCCGAGCGGAACCGTCAACATCATTCGGGCGAAGTCGGGACCGTACGCCCGGCGTACCAGGTGTGGCAAAGCATGCCCGCCGAGCCGGGCGTGCGACTCCAACACCCTGGGGCCATCGGAGGTGAGTACGAACTCGCTGTGGGAGGGCCCCTCGGGTAGACCGACCACGTCCAGCAGCCGCACGGTCAGTTCCCGCAACTCCGACAGGTATGGCTGGGCCAGCCGGCTCGGAGTGGTCACCGCCCATTCCACGAACCGCTCGTTGACCTGGTACTCGGAGTACCCGACCGGCACGTGCCGGCCACCGAACGAAAACGACTCGACGCTGACCACCGGACCCGGGAGAAATTCCTCGGCCAGTGCGGTGCCGATACCCACGTCCCCGAGCCGGACCCAGGCCCGCCGCGCGTCCACCGAGTCAGCGACCGGAAGGATGTGCCGGCTCGCCGCGCCGTCGATCGGCTTGACCACGATCGGACCACCGATCTCGGTCAGGAACGCCACGGTCTCCTCGACGCCCCGGACCACGCGGTACCGGACCGGGCTGACGTCGTGCTTTTCGAGCAGCTCACGGGTGCGTGACTTGTCCTTCAACGCTCGTGCGACGGCCTCGCCCACCCCTGGCAGGCCGAACGCGTCCACCGCATGCCCGGTGGAGATGCCAAACGGCTCGGACGTGGTCATGATCCGGTCGAACGGCCGCTCGGCGTGAAGCGGGCGCAGCACGTCAACGATGGCGTCGCCGTCGGCGAGCGGCGCGTGTACCACCCGCTCACAGTGCGCCAGGATGGCCGGCTCGTACTGACCCTCCTGGTGAACCAGTACCACGTCGATGCCCAACTCCTTGGCACCGGCGATCGGTGCTGGCCGACCGCCTACCCAAGCTACTCGGAACATCCCTTGCTTCCTCTCCGCGAGCGGAACTGCGGTGCCGGGTTCCGGCGGCCGTGCCGGCGACCGGCACGGCCGCCGGAACCCCGGTCAGCCGATCTCAAAGTGGATGGCACTGTTGATTTCCTCGCAGCGGGCGACCGCGTCCTCCCGGTCGCGACCGGTGGCGATGATGTACCCGGAGCTGCAGTCCATGACCGTCAGCAGGGGCGGCACCACATCACCGGGATGTTTCACGATGACCGCGGCCGCCGGCAGGTCCCGCAGCTCGTCCAGGTAGGGCATGAACACCATCGGGTCCTCGCCCTCCGGAATCCGCCGCACCACGGCGGGCACGTCCTCATCGACGGTGATCGAGACGATCGGACCGGGGTCCGGAGTGAAGAACAGCGCAGTGGCACCGGCGATCGGGTCCGGAGACGCTTCCGGCAGATTGTCGATGCCGAGCGGGACGGTCAGCATCATCCGGTTGAGGTCGTAACCGAACGCTCGCCGTACCAGCTCGGGCGCCCCGCTGCCGGCCAGTCGGGCGTGCGACTCCAACACCCGCGGGCCGTCGGGAGTGAGCACGAACTCGCTGTGCGAGGGGCCCTCGGTCAGGCCGACGGCGTTCAGCAGTCGTACGGTCAGCTGCCGCAGCTCCGGCAGGTACGGCTGGGCCACCCGGCTCGGGGTACTGACCTCCCACTCCACGAACCGGTCGTTCATCCGGTACTCGGAGTAGCCGATCGGGACGTGCCGGCCGCCGAACGAGAACGAGTCCACGCTGACCACCGGACCGGTGAGGAACTCCTCGGCGAGGATCGAGATGACCCCCACCTCGGTCAGATGCTGCCATGCCCGCCGCACCTGCTCGGGTGTCTCCACCGGATGGATGTGCAGGCTCGCGACGCCATCAGCCGGTTTCATGACGATGCGGCCCCCGACGTCCTCCAGGAAGTCGATGGCCTCCTCCGCGCTGCCGACCGACCGGTACCGCACCGGGCTGAGGTCATGCTTCTCCAGCAGTTGGCGCATCAGCGACTTGTCCTTCAAGGCCCGCGCGGTCGCTTCGGTGACACCTGGCAGTCCCAGTGCGTCCACGACGTAGCCGGTGGACTCCCCGGCCGGCTCGGTGGTGGTCATCACCCGGTCGAACGGCCGCTCGGCATGCAGCGGTCGCAGGACCTCCAGGATCGCCGGACCATCGCTGATCGGCGCGTGGATCACCCGCTCGGTGTGCGCCAGGATGGCCGGGTTGTACTGGCCCTCCTCGTGGACCAACACCACATCGATGCCCAACTCCTTGGCACCCGCGATAGGAGCCGGTCGTCCACCGATCATCGCGATTCGGTACATGTGTCTACTCCCAGGGTCGGTGGGTGGGGGTCAACTGGCGTAGCAGCGCCGCAGCCAACGGGCCGAGGCAGCGGGATTGGGGGCGAAAGCGCCCCGTCGGTGCAGTACCCGGTAGTTGTCGAAGATGAGAAAGTCGCCCGAGGTCATGACGAGCTGTACGGACGGTGCGGTCGCCAGCCCCCGCACCCAGCGTTCCAATGCCTCCCTGGCAGGCTCGGCGCGGCCATTGGTCGTGCCCCGGTCGAACCGCACCCGTGGCCCATGGCCGTCGAATTCCAGGATCGGCACGCCGTTCAGCACATGCGGATCGCCGTTCTCATCGACGTCGTTGGACGCCGGGGAGCCGACAGTGAAGTCTGGTGACCGCAGCAGGTGCCGGGTATCCGGGTCCACCGCGGCGACGGCATCCTCGATCGCCATGATGTCGGTCGGCACGCGTTCCTCGTTGCGTACCGCGAAGAAGGTGAGGTAGCCCGGGATGAACAGCCGAGGATCCGCTCCCGGCTCCCCGAATGGCAGGTTCGGATTGTCACTGTGCCAGAAGAACTCCGAATCGGACCCCCAGGAACTGGTGACCCCGGAAGCCGCCGGGTTCGGTACCACGTTACGGATCAGCCGGCCGTCGTTCTCGTACCGGACCGCGAACGGGATCAGGCCAAGGAGCTGAATGAGTCCGAAGTGGAGCGCGTTTGTCACCGCCAGTTCGGTCTCGACACCGAAGCCGGTGACCGGCGTGGGCGGGAAGACCTGCAATGGCAGGTTGCTCAGGTGCAGGGCGTGACTGCGCGTCGCGGCGAACACGTGCAGCACGTCCAGGATCTCTCCCGGCAGATACCGGCGTAGCGAGTGCGCGCCGATACCAGAGAGGATCGCCTCGTCGACGTCGGAGTCCAGCTTGGTGACGGCGATCCGCTCCGCGAGCTCTTTACCGAGGAGGTCGCGAACGCCGTTATCAAGCCGGTGACGCATGATCCGAACGTTGGGTGCCATTGTCCCTCCGATGAATGAACGCGTCCGAAAGGATGCGATACCTGCAAGGCATAACCGGCTCGACGCCGACGGCGGCGCGATCCGTCAGCGGGCCACACGTGTTCACGGCGCGGGCGACAGATCGTTCCAGTAGCTGTCCCGGTGCGGCTCTCGCGCCCGGTGCAGCGGGTCCCGCACGCTGCGCCATACCGTCCCGACCGGAGTGATGACCAGGTAGTACAACAGGAAAATCAGGATCTTCCGCATAGCTGTGGCTTCCTAGTCGCAGGGTCAGGTCGCGTTGTGGTCAGTCGAGCGGGATTGCCGTGCGCCAGTCGCCGTCCTCGCGCCATTCCGGCTGTTCGGATTTCTCGAGCAGGAAGTTGCCGAGCGCCAGCAGGTCGATGTTGGTCCGCATGAAACACGCGTACGCGTCGGCCGGTGCCTGGACGATCGGCTCGCCGCGTACGTTGAACGACGTGTTGACCAGCACGGCACAGCCGGTGCGTTCCTTGAACGCGGTCAGCAGCCGGTGGTAAAGGGGATTCACGTGCTCGCTCACGGTCTGCACCCGTGCTGACAGGTCAACATGGGTCACCGCTGGGACGGTGGAGCGCTGTACCCGCAGCAGGTCCAGTCCGGTGACCCCGGCGGGGGTCGAGCTCGCGACCCGCTGGGCCGGTGCCACCTGACACACCACCAGCATGTACGGGCTGTCCTGCTTCAGCTCGAAGTAGTCCTTCGCGTTCTCGGCCAGAACCGACGGCGCGAACGGCCGGAAAGACTCCCGGAACTTGATCTTCAGGTTCATCGTCGACTGCATCGCGGCATCCCGCGGGTCCCCGAGGATCGAACGGGACCCCAACGCGCGGGGCCCGAACTCCATCCGCCCCTGGAACCAGCCGACGATCCTGCCGGTGGCCAACTCGGCCGCGACCCGCTCCACGAGCGTGTCCGGGTCGAGCTCGGTGTACGGCACACCCAGCCCGTCGAGATAACGACGGATCTCGTCGTCGCGGTACCCGGGACCCAGCAACGAGCCCGACATCGCGTCCCGCCCGGTTCCGACGTGTGCCCGCACCGGGCTACCCCGCTCCGCGGCGACCATGAGCGCGGCTCCCAGCGACCCGCCGGCGTCCCCCGCCGCCGGCTGGATCCACACCTCGTCGAAGACTCCTTCGTCGATCACCTTGCCGTTGGCGACACAGTTGAGTGCCACGCCGCCGGCCAGGCACAGGTAGCGCTCCCCGGTCCGTTCCCGGACGGTCCGGGCCAACCCGCTGACCACCTCCTCGGTGACCTGCTGCACCGACGAGGCCAGGTCGAACTCCCGCTCGGTGACCGGGCTCTCCGGGTGGCGGCGCGGGCCGTCGAACAGTTCCTCGAAGCCACGTCCGGTCATCACCCGGCCCCGCAGGAACTCGAAATACCGCAGGTCCAGCCGGAACGAGCCGTCCGGCTTGACATCGATGAGCTTCTCGCGGATCAGCGGCGCGTATCGGGGCTGCCCGTACGGGGCCAGGCCCATCACCTTGTATTCGCCGGAGTCCACCTTGAAGCCGCAGAAGTAGGTGAAGGCCGAGTACAGGAGTCCCAGCGAGTGCGGAAACCGCAGCTCGGCGAGGGGCTCCACGGTGTTGTCCCGGCCATGCCACAGCGTGGTGGTGGCCCACTCGCCCACCCCGTCGATGCAGAGCACGGCAGCCGAGGGGTAGGGACTGGGCAGGAAGGCCGACGCCGCGTGCGACTCGTGATGGCGCCGGCAGATCACCTCCGGCACCGGGCCCATGTCGAGGGCGGCCAGCTCACGCCGCACCACGTCGGCGGTGCGCCGCTTCCACGACAACCAGCTCGGCAGGACGGCCTCGAACGCGGGGAAACCACCCGGGGCCGAAGCGACGAAACTGGTGAGCACCCGCTGGAACTTCAGGCGGGGGTCCTCGTAGTAGGCCACGGCGGCCACGTCCCCGAGACCAACGCCCGCCTCGCGCAGACAGTACTGGACAGCCTGTGCCGGGAAAGCCGAGTCGTGCCGACGCCGGCTGAACCTCTCCTCCTGCGCCGCGGCGACAGGCACCCCGTCGGCGACAAGTGCTGCCGCGCTGTCGTGGTAGTAGGCAGAGATCCCTAGGACCAGGTCAGACATGTGGGTGCCTCCTGAAGGGACGGGAACCGGAGTCACCGGACGCCGCCTGACCGCCGTCCCAGCCTGCCCGCGAGCCGGGCACGGAAACCGTCGGGCGGGTTGAGTGACCTGTATCCGACCCGGATCCGCTCCCACGCCCGCTGCTGGGCGGCGCTCTCCGGGCCGAGCGGAATCGACGACATGAACACGTCGATGGCATCGGCAGCCCAGGCCGAGTGGCCGGTGGCCACGTTGTCGATGGTGTTGTGGATGTCGACGAACCGGGTACTGAAGCCGTACTTCCTCAGGGCCAGCCTGGCCCGCCGGTAGGTTCCGCCCACTCCGGACAGTTCCATGGCCAGGTTGAGTCCGAGGATCTCGGGCAGGAAGGTACGCGGGTACCGACCGACGCTGAGCCAGTAGACGGGCAGTTCGAACGAGGCATCCCGGAAGCCGGACCAGTGGGCGAACTCCGCCGAGTCGGTGGGCGGCACACTGATCCCCATCTCGGCGAGCACCTCGCGGTAGATGAGTGGATGGTTCAACCGGGGCTCGCCGTTGCCGAGTTCGTCCCAGTACGTCTCGAACAGGAAGTGGCCGATCTCCGACGAGGCATGCTCATGGTCGGTGAAGCCCTGCAGCCAGGCCCCGTCGATCAGGGTCAGCGGGGCGAGCTGGACCGTCGAGTCGATCAGGGCTTCCCGGGACGGCAACGGAACCCCGCTGCTCTCCTCGAACTGGCGACCGTGCTTGTCGTGCTGGTCAACCAGCCAGGGCCGCAGGCCCTCCGGGTCCCAGCGGGGCGGCAGCGGATGGTCGCGGTTGACGCCGTACCGAGAGCGGGCCAGCCAGCCACGCACGTACCCGGTCGCGTACCGGCGTAGCGCGGGCGTCTCCTCCCGGCGCATCAGCCGGTGGTACGCGTCCCGAACGCTGGTCGGCTCGGGATCGTCCCCGTTCCCACCACCCTCGTCCAGCCAGGACGGCAGGGACGCGGGAAGTCCCCAGGCAGCGCCGGAGCGAGCCGGGTGGGTGGCGGCCGAAGGCGGCTCGGGGGGCAGCGAGTCGATCCAGCGCCGGATCACCACCAGGTCCTCCGGGGAGAACACCCGGAACATCGGCCCCCGCTCCCCGGCCAGGCCACGCACCAGCGGGCTGGCGTCGGAGCGGCCCGGCTTGATGAGTTTGGATTCCGCGAGGACCCGCAGCAGCCCCGAAGGGTCGGTCTGGCAGTCTCGCAGCCACTGCGACAGTGGCCGGCCCGCGAGTTCGAAATCCTGGTGGTAGACCGAGCCTTCCCGGGCCCGCAGGCGCAACAGCTCCGCCATGTCGTACGCCGGGTCCAGCGCCGCGAGCAGTTCGGCGTGGAGCCGGTCGCTCCAATGCCGCAGTGCCTCAAACGTCCAGGCGAAGCCGAGCCTGACCGCCGCCTCCGCAGCCGGGTCGGTGGCAACCAGGTGTTCGACCGCGGCCAGCGAGGCTTCGGCCGCGCTGGACTGGGGCGCGGTCCGGCCACGGCCCGGGTCCACCACGTCCCAGTCGGTGGCCGTGGGGACCGTTTTCCGGACGATATCCAGCGCGGGAAGCAGGCCCACGGTGCGCAGGCACAGGTCGGCGCCGAGCAGTTCGCCACGGAACTCGTTCGGCCGCCGGCTCGCGGTCAGCAGGGTCGTCGGAAGATAGAACGCGACATCGGCGATCCGCTGGTCACCCGCGATCCGGCTGGCGGGAGCCGCGTACTCGGACAGCCGCAGCCCCCGCAGCAGCGTGAGGTACGCACCCCCCCGGGACGCCCGTGGGTGGCCGGCACCCAGGTCCTCCGCGTACAGGGCGAGGATGCGTAACGTGACGGGATCATCGGCGTTGCCCGGACTGCTGAGCCACTGCAACCAGGACCCCGAGTTCAGCGCCAGAGGCGCAGAGCCCAGCGCCGCACGCCGTACCAGCACTTCCCGGGTTCCGGCGGCCACGTCGGACAGCAGCCGTTGGTAACGGTCGCGTTCGACGTCTGCCCACTCACCCGCCCGTTTCCGCTGCGCGTCGATGGTTGCCGGATCGTCCGCGACAGCCCGTTCGAACTGGGTTCGCAGCGCGTCGGGGATCCGTCCGCCCGGTACGGCGAGTTCCGGGTCGCCGACCCTCAGGTAGAGGGCACGCGCCGAAGCCGTGGCGTCAGCGTCGGTACCGGGGCCGTCAGCGACAACAGTGGTGGCATGTTGCACGTTCGACTCCCTCCGGGGGTGAGTGCCATCGCCGGGCGCCGACGGCGGTTCAGAACATCGGATAGATGGACGCGTCGTTGTCCGGCTTGCGCTTGCGGCGGAACAGCTTGTTGAAGATCCTGCGAAGGAAACCCATGGCGGCGACCTTTCTGACGATGGGTCGCGAGGACGGAGGGCCGATCAGCGCAGATTCAGAGATTCGGCGAGCACCCGGCTGACCACGTCGTGGCCGTGGTCTGTGAAGTGCGCACGGTCGACGTAGAGCCAGTCCTTGTCAGTGACCTCCGCGCGCAGCACCGGATTCAGGTCGAGGAAATTGACCTGCTGCTTTTCACAGGCGACCCGCAGCGCTTCCGCGTAGGTTCGTCCGGCTTCCATCGAAGAGACGTCGCCGTAGAGCTTCTCCCAGGTGCCCAGTTTGGACATTCGGTCCAACTCCTCGAACAGCTGCTTTTCTTCCGGAGCTGGCTCTTCGCGCAACCACGTGGCGAGCGGCTGGAAGACGTAGCTGAGGCGGGCCCCGGTGCCGGCGATCAACTGCTGCCAACCGGCGAGGTGACGGGTGGTCAGCTCAACGGCGGTGGCGATGGCTTCGGAGGCTGGCGGCGGCCCTTCGGCGGCCGGCGGGTCCGGCTTGCGAGCCCGACGTCCAAGCAGCCCGGAGGGCTGGCGGTGCCGGGCCCGCAATTCCTCCATTTGCTCGTAGTAGTCGCCGCAGAAGAAGAACGCACCGTGCTCACCGCGCTGCCACTCCGGCAGCCGCGCGAGAGCCACCGCGTTGAACCCGGACAGGATGATGATTTCCTCGATCTCCGGCAACAGGTGCCGGTGCAGCAGGAACAGGATCAGTTCCTGCGCGGTGCTGTACACCGTGCCAGCGAAGTTGAACCACGGTGCGGAAGGCGCGTACTTCGACCACAGGCGTGACGGCAAGGTGGCCTGGTCGCTGGTCGCGCCGAGGCCGAACGCTGTGGAACTGCCGGCGAACAGCCGCACCGGGCCAGCCGGCCGCTCACCCGCGACCGAGCCCGTCGCGTTGACTCCGTGGGCGATACGAAAACCGAGCCGGTCAGTGTTGACGACCGGCGAACGGTAATCGGCGCGCTGGAAGTACATCAGGTACGGCAGGTACCGCATCTGACCGCGGTCGGCCAGGTCCTCGTACGTCCGCATCTGCGGAGTGAGACTTTCCCGGTAGCTGTTCACGAATTGGTTCTCCTCGGCTGACAGGCAGGTGCTTCGGTGCTGCCCGCATCACGGCACAGCGTCGACCACGCGGTCGGCCCCGGCCACGGACGGAGCGGTGTATTCGTAATGGCTTCCCGTGCTGCCGCTCAGTCGCGGTGAGTTTCGGGAAAGAGCGGACCTCGGTGCAGTTTGTGCTGGGCAGCCTGGGCCAATGGACGGACCACAAGCCGGTCGATGTTGACGTGCTGGGGCAGGGCGACCGCGAAAGCCACACATTCGGCGACGTCATCGGCGACCAGAGGACGGTCGACGTCAGCGTAGACCGCGGCGGCCTTGGTGGCGTCGCCGTGGAAACGGTTGAGTGCGAATTCCTCGGTACGCACCATCCCCGGCGCGATCTCCACGATCCTTACCGGCTCGCCACACAGCTCGAGCCGGAGTGTCTCGGTGAGGGCATGCTGGGCGTGCTTGGCGGCGCTGTAACCACCGCCACTTTCATAGTTCACGAATGCGGCGGTGGACGTGATGTTCACAATGGTTCCCCCGCCGTCGCGCAGCAGGGGGAGCAACGCCTGGGTCACCCGCAGCGTTCCCACGACATTCACCGCGTGCATGCGTTCCCACTCGGCCGGATCGGTCGACCCGACCGGGTCGCCTCCCAACGCGCCGCCCGCGTTGTTCACCAGGACCTCACACGCCGCCACCGCCTCGGCCAGTCGTGTCACAGAAGCGACGTCCGTGACATCGAGCTGCACCGCCTGGCCGCCGATCTCGGCGGCGAGAGTCGTCAGGCGGTCCATTCGCCGGGCTGCGACGACCACCGCAAACCCGTCCTTCGCGAGCCTCCGGGCCGTTGCCGCCCCGATGCCACTACTCGCTCCGGTCACCACAGCTGTGCGTCGCATACCGTCCTCCGCCTCCCCAAGGACTTATTCGGATACAGAGAACTGTCCACTGCTTGATTGCGCAGTCCCGGCGATTGCGCAGTCTCGATGACGAGAACTGGCGCACAGCTTAGGGCAGGCATCCAATCGAAACAAGGAAATCACGCACGGTAACAGGTGCCGGGGCAATGCCCATGACTTGTGCATATCGCCGCGCCAGTCGGTCAGGCCAGCCGGGCACCTCGATCAACGTCCCGTTCACCTGCCCTTTCGCCCATTGTGACCGAGCACCGGAAAGACCACAGTGGATACCCCCGCCCAGCCTCTTGACAGGTGTGATTACCGCGCCATGAATACGTAGAGGCACAATCAGTCGCCCGTGGTACAGTGGCCGCCGACCTGCTGGACGTTCAGGAGGTCAGTGACAGGCCCAACGTCCCCAGCACCGCCCACACCGGATGGCGCATCCCAGGAAGTCCTGTTGAAACACCATGCGCATGCGGTGCCTGCTCCCGCTCTCGCCGCCGCCGCGAGCATGGGCCGATTCTGGAGGGAAGACGATGGTTAGTCTCACCGCGCTGTTGGGGATAGCCGCCATTGCGTTGACCATGGTCCTGACTCCGGGCCCTAACATGATCTATCTGGTTTCCCGTTCGGTGACCCAGGGCCGGCAGGCGGGATTGATCTCGCTGCTCGGCGTGGCAGCCGGGTTCTTCGTGTATCTGATTGCCGTGACCGCCGGTATTGTCACCCTCTTCGCCCTGGTACCGACCCTGTACCTGGTGATCAAACTGGCTGGCGCGGCGTACCTTTTCTGGCTGGCCTGGAACGCGGTGCGACCCGGAGGCTCCTCCATTTTCGCCCCCCGGGAACTTCCCATGGATCCGCCTCGCAAGCTGTTCACCATGGGATTCCTCACCAACCTGCTCAACCCGAAGATCGCGATCCTCTACATCTCCCTGTTACCCCAGTTCGTCAACGCCGACAGGGGCCAGATCGCGCTCCAGAGCCTGATTCTCGGCCTGACGCAGATCTGCATCGCGCTCACCGTGAACGCGATCATCGTGGTGACCGCCGGCAGCATTTCCGAGCTGCTGAGGCGACGTCCGACCTGGCTGCTCGTCCAGCGGTACGTGATGGGGTCCGTGCTGGGCGGCCTGGCGTTCCACATCGCTTTCGATTCGCTGCGGGAATCTCCCCAGTACGCGTGACAGACACCGGCTGACCCGGCGGGACTGGGCAAAAGGCCGTGAGTCAGGTCTGATCCCGTACCGCCCGTACCAGGGTGTCCAGCGCGTCAACGCTGCCGTCGTCCGTCGGCACCGGACGGCGCACCGTGGCGGCACGTTCGACGCGAAGCCCCGGCAAGGCAGCGGTCACCGCTTCCGGGGTGTGCAGTACCCGGGGATCCTGCGGGCCACCGACGCCGTGCTCAAGGTTGGCCAGGTCGTGACCCACCAACAGCAGAGTGCCGCCCGGGGCCAGCGCGGCGGCGGCCCGGCGCAGCACCACGGCCATCTCGTCGGCCGGCAGGTGCAGGTATGCGATCAGCACCAGGTCGAATTCGCCAGCCGGCGGCACGTACCCGGCAAGGTCTGTGACCAGCCAGGCCATGGACAGCTTGTGCTCGTCAGCCAGGCGACGGCCCCGGTCGATCGCCACCCCGGAAAAGTCCACGGCGGTGACCTGCCAGCCCCGCTCGGCCAGCCAGAGCGCGTTGCGGCCCTCACCCGCCGCGAGGTCGATCGCCCGCCCCGGTGGCAGGTCGGCGAGTTCCTCAACCACGAACCGGTTGGGCTCCCGGCTCCACACCAGATCCGGTACGGCGGCGTACCGGGCGTCCCAGGCGTCGCTGTCCATGTCGCGACCCTAATTCCCTCGGTGCGGCGGATTCAGTCCGGCGACCCCGGTGAGGGTCGTGGCCGGTGGCTCGGGACGTCCACCCGGCGCCAGTTGGCCGGCGCGGTGCGCCCCATCAGGCGCCGCACCTCGGCTCGGGCCTGGGACTCGCTGAAGCACGGCGTCAGCTCGTAGTGCGACCCCGGGCCCTCCCGTTCCACGCTCCACTGGTCGGCGTCGCGGCACAGCCGCAACCGGACCCGGGCCATCGACCCGTGGTAACCGTTCCACCAGCTCTCGACCACCTCACGCACCCCCGGAGTGTATCGAACACATGTTCGAAACATCGCGAGAATCCCATGATCCCCGTCCCGGGTACGCCCTGACGGTCACGATGCGCACCCGGAACAGCGACGTCGCGAGGCTACAACCCGTAGCTGGTGACGTAGAGCACGCGGGCTCCGGCCGGTTGGGGCGGCAGGGACTCGCTGGTGACCCGGCCGGAAGGCTCGACCCGGCAGGCGGTGTTGCCGGACACCAGCGTGTCGCGAGCCACCCAGGTGAAGGTCTCCGATGCTGGACATCCCGCAATCCACCGTGGCTCGGAGAAAGCGGTGTCGAGGTCCAACACCCGCAACCGGCCATCCTCCACCGCCAGATACCGGCCGTCCGGCGAGAGTGCCACCTGATGACCGCTCAGCTCCGAGGGCCACTCGATGGTGCCTGGAATCGCGACGTCTGCGGGGAGCCCGAGGTCGCATGCTTCCTCAACCACCTCGAACCGCCGCTCCGGGGCCACCCTGACAAGGCACTGGCCGGCGTCGGCGCTCGGTTTCAGGCCCCAATAGAACCGCCTTCGACTCTCGCCCAGCAGAACCATCTGGCCGTCCGCCGCCCATCCAAGTTCCGCGTCCGGGTGGGAGAGATCCACCAGGGCGTACCGCATGCCGGTGTCGGTGACGTCACGGAGCACCACATGCTGTCCGTACCAGCCGACTATCTGCGCTGCCCGATGCCTTCCGACGGCCCCATGACGAGCCGTCCCCGCGGTCGCGCTGAGAGTTCCGTGGAACAGAGTCCCGCGGCGGTCGGTGGTGACGACCCGCCAGCCGTTCCGTGACGGCACCGGCGACTGCTGCTCACCGGGCAGGATGCCGTGGATGAGACGATCTTCGCGCATCTCCAGCAGGCGTTGGTCGCTGTCCACGAACAGCAGCCCGGCAGGGACCCTGGCGGCCCAGGTGACCTGTCGCCCCCTGAGCGGTATCCGGGTGCCGTCCGGCCTGACCAGTTCGTCGTTCACGATCATCTCGACGGAATCGTGCGGTGGGTTGGGCGACACCGGAGGTGTGGACCGGAAATGCCCACCGATCCGGAACCCGGCGAGCAGTGTCAGGATCACCACGACGGCGATCGCCGAAGCGAGCCCGGTGCGGTACCGCCGCCGGATCCGACGTGCCCGGGGCAGCACGATGTGCATCGGGTCCGACATTGCGGGTACCTCACGGGTCTTCGCCGCGAACATCTCACGCAGTTCCGTTTCGAGCCGGTTCATGACACACCCCCCACCACGCTCGGATCGTCGGACAGCCGTACCCGCAGCGTGGCCAGGGCACGCGACGCCTGACTCTTCACCGTGCCCACCGAGATCCCGAGCAGCCGGGCGGTGTCCACCTCGGACAGGTCCTCGTAGTAACGCAGCACCAGGACCGCCCGCTGCCGTGCCGGCAGGCTCAGCACCTGCCGCCACAGCGTCTCCCGCTCGGCGTGCCCGTCAAACGGGTCCACCCGGGACTCCGGCAACTCGGCGGTGGGCAACTCGCCACGCCAGCGGCGACGCCACCAACTGGTGGACGTGTTCACCATGACCCGCCGCACGTAGCCCTCGATCGCCCCCCAGTCCCGGATCCGGTGCAGCGCCAGGTACACCTTCACCAGCGAGGTCTGGAGCAGGTCCTCGGCGTGTCCCCAGTCGCCGGTCAGCAGGTACGCCGTCCGTAGCAGGGCGGGCGCCCGCACCGATACGAATTCCCGGAACTCCCGGTCCCGTACCGGGTCATCAGCCATCTGTCACCCCGTTGCTCGCCGTGGTCTGTCATGAGGACAGTCTGGAAGCGACAGATGGTTGCCCCGAACCACGCACCGACGTGACTAACTGTCCTTGACCATCGGGATCCCGAGCTTTCCGGCCCGCTCGATGTCGTCGTCCAACAGCACCACCCGGCGGCCCGCGTTGGCGAGCAGCGACGCCGCCACGCCGGCCCGGTAACCGGAGGTGCAGTGCACCCACAAGGCACCGTCGGGCACGTCGTCCAGCCGGCGGGGAAGTTCGTACAGGGGTATGTGCACCGCGCCCGCGATGTGGCTCTCCCGCCACTCACTGCCGGTTCGCACGTCCAGCACCACGCCCGGCGGCGGCAGGTCGTCGTCCAGTCGACCGTCGCGGGATCCGGCGAGTGCGGCGAAGTCCGCGACCGGGATGGTGCGCAACTGGCTCGGATCAGCGGCCCACCGGGCCGGATGGCCGGTGGCCGCCGCGGCAGGGCGGTCGATGCCGACCCGCACCAGCTCACGCTGCGCCTCGGCAACCTGCTCGCGGGTCTCTCCGAGCAGGGTGACCGGGGTGCCCCAGTCAATCAACCAGCCGAGCCAGGTCGACATCTGGCCGTCCAGCCCGAGACTCACCGTGCCGGTCAGGTGGCGCGACATGTAGGCGGCCCGGTGCCGAAGGTCGACCAGCCACTCCCCGGCCGCCACCCGGTCCCGGATCTCAGCCGGGTCCGCGCGCCGGACCGGGGTGAGGTCCACCGGTTCCGGCCCTGCGAGGTTGGCCACCCCCATGTGCGCGTAGTAGGCCGGGTACACGTCCAGCCCGGCCAGGGTCTGGCTCACGAACTCGTCGGCGGCCAGTCGGAACACCGGATTGTCCGCCTTCTCCTGCCCGATCGTTGAACTGTCCTGCTCCGCGTCGCCGGAGGACTGGCCAGCGGCGCAGAAGCTGCCGAAGCCGTGGGTGGGCCACACCTGGACCCCGTCGGGCAGCAGGTCGGCCAGCCGGTGGGCGGAGGCGTGCTGAGCGCGGGCCAGCTCATCGGCGTACCGCTTGCCGAGCAGATCGGTTCGCGCGGTGGTGCCGAACAGCAGCGACCCCCCGGTGAAGACCCCCACCGGATGCCAGTCCCCGCCGGGTCCCCGCTGGTCCAACACGTATGACAGGTGGTTGAAGGTGTGCCCCGGAGTGGCGAGCACCCGCAGCCGCAGCCGCGCCGAAACCTCGATCACGTCGCCGTCGCGGACCGCTACCCGCGAGAACGCCACCTGGTCGGCTTCCGCCACCAGGTACCGCGCTCCGGTGAGCCGAGCCAGGTGCAGCCCACCGGAAACGTAGTCGTTGTGGATATGGGTTTCCGCCACGTGGCTGATCCGCAGCCCGGACCGACCGGCCAGCGCCAACACCCGGTCGATGTCCCGTTGCGGGTCCACCACGACCGCGATCTCACCGTCCGACACGAGATAGCTGCGGTCCCCCAGGGTGGACGTCGCGATCACCGACACCTCAACCGGCATCTGGCACTCCCCTCCTCCGGTACTTTCGTGCTGCCTGAATACCCGATGGGAACGCCGCCATGCCGTGGCCGGCCGGCGACCGGCCCGCCAGGGTCGCGAAGCGTCAGGCCGATGCCGCCCGTTGCAGCCGGACCTGCCACACCTCGGGCCCGGACTGCAGCCATTCGACCCCGAACTGTCCGGGGTAGAGGTCCTGGATCTGGTTCAGCAGTGGTCGCGGTGCGTGCGGTGCCACCAGCACCAGCGCGCCTTCCACGGGTACGGCGTCCAGTGCCGTCAGCACCTTGGCGTGCCGCTCCCCGTGTGGCACCTGACGTACGTCGATCCTCGGATCGATGCTCAGCACCGGGGCCTCGGCGGTGACCCCGGCGGCGTCTCCGCCGCACCTGCAGGCACCACCGCAGCCGCCGTTGCCGGAGCTACGGGCTTCGTGATCACCGGCCATGTCCGCCTCCTGGGGATTCGCCGGGTCCGCCGATCAGCTCGTGCATCCCTTCCAGCAGTGCGGCGACGGACACGTCGTCGGCCCGCACCAGCAGTGGAACCACGAGGTCGTTCTCCTTGCCGAGGTGGCTGGCGAACATGGCGTCGAGCGCCCGAGCCGCCGCGGCGACCCGTACCGGCGCGGTGGCATTCTCCAGTTCCCGGATCAGTGCCGTGATGGCCTGGTGCTCGTTCAGCATGCCGTCGATCAGCAGGGCGCCCTCCGGCCGTGCGGCGGCTTCCCGGTACAGGGTGCTCTCTTCGGCCTGGGCGTGCGGCAACAGGTCAGCGTGCAGCCACTTCACCAGGTCCTCCCGGACCTCGCGTACCCGCTGGGCGTCGGCGCGGTCGGCAGCCTCCAGCAGCCGTGCGGTGTGCGTGGACAGGGTTTGCGCCAACTGTGCGTGGTGTCGCACCACCGCCTCGGCGGCGCGTCTGTCGGCCGCCTGAGCGGCACTGTCCGGCTGTGACATCGAACCCTCCGTGGGTTTAGAGGCTGTTTGGCGTTATAACGTTAACTCCCATGGAAACCCGCCGCACAGGACCCGCGGGCGAGACGATCGACACTCCCAGCCACCGGGCACTCGGCTCGGCCAGCCGGGTCGGCATCCTCACGTTGGTACGGGCCGCCACGGACGGCCTGACCGCCAACGAGGTCGCCGCCCACGTCGGGCTGCACGTCTCGACCACCCGGGCGCATCTTGATCGGCTCACCGAAGCCGGGCTGCTGGTACGCGCACGGGCCAGCGGGGGAAGGCCAGGACGCCCCGCGTGGCGGTACCGGCCCGCGGCCCCGGACCCGGCACCCGCGCCGTACCGGTCCCTGGCCGCCGCGCTCCTCGAACACCTCGCCGGGTCCGGCCCGGACACCCGGGCGGCGGCGGTACGGGTCGGCGAGGGCTGGGGCCGGCACCTGGCCCGCGCCGTGCCCGCCGGACCGAAACCGGGCAACGGCACGGGCAACGGTTCGGGTGACACACCGCTCGACACCGTGATCGCCGTGCTGCACGGACTCGGCTTCGCACCTCGGCACATACCCGATCCCCCCGACGACATGACCGAGGTACACCTGCACACCTGCCCGTTCCTGGACCTGGTCGCCGGGCACCCCGACGCGATGTGCGGGTTGCACCTGGGCGTGGTGCGGGGAGCCCTGGAGCAGGCCGGCGGAACCAGCACGGGTGCCGCCCTGGAGCCGTTCGGGGCGCCGACCGCCTGCGTGGTCCGGATCCCGCCGGAGTCAGCGTCACACCGTGGCGGGCGGCCATGAACCGGGCGTCCGGGATCCCGGTCGGCTGGCGACTGCCGGTCCTGGCAGCCGGGGTGCTGGCGCTGTTCACCGGCCTGTACGCCGCGCTGCTGCTGCTCGGCTTCTCGCTGCCGAGCCCGGGTCCGGCCCTGGAGGACGTCCACGGGCCGGTGCTGGCACTCGGCTTCGTGGGCACCCTGATCGCGGCGGAACGCGCGGTCGCCCTCGGCGTGCGGTGGGGTCTGCTGGCACCGGCCTGCTCAGGGCTCGGTGGCATCGTGCTGGCCACCAGCGGGCCGGGTCTCGCCGGCAAACTGCTGCTCGCCGCGGCGGCGGTGGCGCTGCTCGGCGTGTACGCGGCACTGTGGCGACGGCAGCGAAGCGTCGCGATGCTCGCCCAGGCGGTCGGTGCCGTGGCCTGGTACGCGGCGGTGCTGCTGTGGCTGGGTGGCTTCCCAGTCGCCGGTACGGTGCCGTGGCTGGCCGTTTTCCTCGTGGCGACCATCGCCGGGGAACGGCTGGACCTGGCCCACATCGGGCTGACCCGCCCGGACGCCGAACGCTGGTTCCTCGCCGCGCTGGCCGCCCTCGTCGCCGGCGTGACCGCCGCGACGGTGTGGCCGGGAACCGGTGATCACCTGTTCGGGGCCGGGCTGCTCGCGGTGGTGGCGTGGCTGGCCAGCTTCGACGTGGCGCGGCACACGGTTCGGGGCACCGGCCTGCCCCGGTACGTGGCCACCGGACTCCTGATCGGCTACGGATGGCTGGCCCTGGCCGGACTGCTGTGGGCGGGCGCGGGCCGTACCGTCGCCGGACCCCGGTACGACGCCACGCTGCACGCGGTCTTCCTCGGCTTCGTGCTGTCGATGATCTTCGTACACGCTCCGGTGATCCTGCCGGCCGTGCTGCGACGCCCGCTGCCGTACCACCCGGTGCTGTACGCGCCGCTGGCGTTGTTGCACGGTTCGTTGCTGCTGCGGGTGGGCCTGGGCGACGGGCTGGGTGTGGCCTGGGTGTGGCGCTGGTCGGGTGTGCTCAACGTGGTCTCGGTGCTGGGTTTCCTGGGCTGCGCGGTGGCTCTCGCGGTGCGGCGGCGTACCGCCGGGGTGGTGACAGCGTGAGCACTGAAGCTGCCGAGGCTGCCGGGTCGTACCAGGGCACCGGCCGGGCCGGGTGGCATCGACGCACCGCGCTGCTGCCGTTGGGTTACCTGGCCGGGATCGTGGTGGTCGGCTTCGGGCACCCGTTCCTGCCGTCCTGGCGCTGGCTCGCGATCCACCTGCTGCTGCTCGGCGCGGTCAGCAACGCGATCCTGCTGTGGAGCGCGCATTTCACCGCGGCCGTGCTGCGGGTGTCCGCGCCGGCCAGCCGACGGGGTGAGGCCGCCCGGCTGGCACTGATGAATCTCGGGGTGCTCGGGGTGCTCGCGGCCGGCACCGTCGGCCCGGCCCGGCTGGGGGTCGCCGGGGCCACGGCCGTGTTCGTCGCCGTGGCGGCCCACCTGGTATGGCTGGTCCGCCAATTGCGGGTGGCGCTTCCGGCGCGGTTCGCGGTGACCGTGCACTACTACCTGGCCGCGGCCATCGCGTTGCTGACCGGCGTGCCGGTGGGTGCCTGGATGCTGGTGGCGCACGACGCGGCCCGACCCCGGCTGGTGCTGTTCCACAGCCACGTGAACCTGTTCGGCTGGGTGCTGCTCACCGTGCTCGGCACGCTGGTCACGCTGGGGCCGACGGTGCTGCGTACCCGGATGGCCGACGACGCGGTACGGGCGGCCCGCCGGGCGCTGCCGGTCGCGGTGACCGGGCTGGCGCTGCTCGGGCTGGGGACGCTGGCCTGGTGGCCGGTGCTGGCGGCCGGCGGGCTGGTGGTCTTCGCCCTGGCGGTCGGGATCGCCGCGCGGCCAGCGCTCGCCACCGCCCGGCGCAAGACGCCCGGCTCGTTCGCCACCTGGTCGATCGCGGCGGGCGGCGGCTGGCTGGTGGTGGCGTTCGCCGTCGACGCCTGGGCGCTGCTGTCCGCGCCGGATGCCAGCACCGCCGAGGGCCGGTTCCACGCGGTGCTCGTACCGCTGCTGGTGGGGTTCGTGGGGCAGGTGCTGCTCGGTGCGCTGGCCTACCTGCTGCCGGTGGCCCTCGGAGGCGGTCCGGCGCTGGTACGCCAGCACACCGCGACCCTGGACCGGCACTGGCCGCAGCGGATCGCGATGACCAACGCCGCGTTGGCGGTCTTTGTCCTGCCCGCGCCCTCGTACGTGCGGATCACCACGTCGTTGCTGGTGCTCGCCGCGTTGGTGCAGTTCCTGATTCCCGCCGTCCGCGTCCTGACGACCGCCCGGAGGTAACCGGTGTCCGACACGTCCGCTCCGGCCCCGACCCGCCCGCTCGGCGGCGTCGCGGTCGGGCTCGCCCTGGTGCTGCTCGCGGTGCTGGTCGGGGTGATCGCACAGCGCGCCACCGGTCCCAGCGACCCGGCCTCAGCCGCCGCCGGGGTGGCGGCTACCGGGCGTACCACCACGGTCGCGGTGACCGCCGAGGGGATGCGGTTCCAGCCGAGTCGGATCCCGGTCCCGGCCGGCAACCGGCTGGTGATCGAGTTGACCAACCGGGACGACCGCCGCCATGACCTGGTACTCGCCACCGGGGCGAAGACCCCGGTGATCGGCCGGGACGACACCGTGAAGCTGGACGCCGGGGTGATCGGCAGCACCGTGGACGGCTGGTGCTCGCTGCCGGGCCACCGCCAGGCCGGGATGGTGCTGACGGTGATCACCACCGGCAGCGCGGACTCCGCCGGGACCGGCCACACGGGCCACGACCACGGCGCGGCCCCGACCGCCGGCGCACCGCAGGTCGACGCGATGGCGAAGCCCGGCCCCGGCTTCAAAGCCCGGGACCCGAAAGCGCCACCGACCCCGACCGGACGGCTGCACCGGGCGGAGTTGCGGGTCCAGGAGGTGCTACGTGAGGTGGCTCCGGGGGTACGCCAGCAACTGTGGACCTTCAACGGCACCGCACCTGGACCGATCCTGCGGGGCCGGGTCGGCGACCGGTTCGAGATCACGTTGAGCAACGACGGCACCATGGACCACGGCATCGACTTCCACGCCGGGGCCCTGGCCCCGGACCGGCCGATGCGGCCGATCGACCCCGGGCAGCGCCTGGTCTACCGGTTCACCGCGACCAGGGCCGGGATCTGGATGTACCACTGCTCGACCATGCCGATGCTGCACCACATCGGCAACGGCATGTACGGCGCGGTGATCATCGACCCGCCGAACCTGCCGAAGGCCGACCGGGAGTACGTCCTGGTGCAGGCCGAGTTGTACCTCGGGCCGGACGGCCAGCCCGGTGATCTGGCGAAGATGCAGGCCGAACGCCCGGACGCGGTGGTCTTCAACGGGTACGTCTCCCAGTACGCGCACCGGCCGCTGCCCGCCCGGGTCGGGGAACGGGTCCGGATCTGGGTGCTGGACGCCGGGCCGAACCGGATCAGCTCGTTCCACGTGGTCGGGGCGCTGTTCGACACGGTCTACAAGGAGGGCCGGTGGCAGCTTCGTCCGGACGACCCGGGCGGCGGACAGGTGCTCGACCTGACCCCGGGTGGCGGTGGTTTCGTGGAGACGGTGTTCCGGGAAGCCGGTCACTACCCGTTCGTGAGTCATTCGATGGTGGACGCGGAGCGTGGTGCCCGAGGCATCGTGGAGGTGACGTGACACCCCGGGCGGCCACCGCGGCACAGGCACGCACCCCGCGACCGGCCCACGGCCGGCGTCGCCGACAGTTCGTGCCGCCCCAGCACGGGGCGTGGGCGATGCTGGTGCTGCCGTACCTGGCTGGGGTGATCGTCGCCGGGTTCCGCTGGCCCGACCTGCCGTTGCTGGGCGCGTGGATCGGCGGCTACCTGCTGTCCTACTACGCGTTGCAGGCGGTGAAGACCCGCCGCCCCGGACGGTTCCGGGAGCAGTTGCTGCTGTACGGGGCGATCACCGCGCCGCTGGCCGTCCTGGTGGTCGCGGTCCGGCCAGAGGTGCTCTGGTACGCCCCCGGCTACGCCGTCCTCCTGGCGGTGAATGCCTGGTACGCCTGGCGACGGCAGGAGCGGGCGCTGCTCAACGACATCGCGGCGGTGGCGCAGAGCTGCCTGATGGTGTTCGTCACCGCCACCGTCGCGGGGGTGCCGCTCGGGGAGGTGCTGGTCGCGTTCCTGGCGGTGTTCGGCTACTTCACCGGCACCGTGTGCTACGTGAAGACGATGATCCGGGAGCGGGACAGCGTCGCGTACCGCTGGCTGTCGGTGGCGTACCACGTGGTGGCGTTCGCGGTGGCGGCCTGGCTGAGCCTGCCGCTGGCGGTGGTGTTCGGGTGGCTGCTGGCCAGGGCGTGGATCATGCCGGGTGGCCGGCTCTCCCCAAAGCAGGTCGGCGTGATCGAAATCGGGAACTCGGCGCTGGTGCTGGTCGCTGTGATCCTGAGCTGACCGGGACGCGGACCGGACCTCGTTCGGGGGATGCTGAGGGCATGGATCTCGACCCGTCCCGGATGGACGTCCCGGAGCTGGCGCGCGTGCTGGACACGGATCCGGAACGGGGGCTCAGCCGAGCGGAGGCCGCACGGCGGCTGGACGCGGCCGGGCGCAACGAGATCCAGGCCACGCCCCCGGTGCCCACCTGGCGCAAGGTCCTGGCGCAGTTCCAGGACCCACTGATCTACCTGCTGCTCGCCGCCGTGGCGGTGTCGGTGGCGGCATGGTTGGCCGAGGGCGCGGACGGGGTGCCGGTCGACGGCATCGTGATCGGGTCCATCGTGATCCTCAACGCGCTCCTCGGCTTCGTTCAGGAGGCGCGGGCGGAGAACGCCGTGGCGGCGCTGAAACGGATGGCCGCCGCCACCGCGACCGTGGTACGAGGCGGCGAGCAGGTGCGGGTACCAGCGGCCGAGGTGGTGACCGGTGACCTGCTGGTGCTCGGTGAGGGCGACGCGGTCGCCGCCGACGGGCGGCTGATGTCGGCCGCCGCGCTGACGGTTTCCGAGGCGTCGCTGACCGGTGAGAGCGAGCCGGTGCTCAAGGATCCGGCCACGCTGACCGGACCGGCCGCGCTGGCCGACCGCCTCGACATGGTCCACAGCGGCACCGCGGTCACCCAGGGCACGGCGCGGGCGCTGGTCACCGCCACCGGAATGGCGACCGAGATGGGGCGGATCGCCGGGATGCTACGTGAGACGCCCGAGGACCCGACGCCGCTGCAACGGGAGATCTCCCGGGTGGGTCGGATGCTGGGCATCGCGGTGATCGGGATCGCCGTCGTGGTGATCGGCACCGTACTGCTGACCAGCCGGGTCTCCACCGCCGAGGACGCGGTGACCGTGCTGCTGCTCGGCGTCTCGCTGGCCGTGGCGGCGGTCCCGGAAGGACTCCCGGCGGTCCTGTCGGTGGTGCTCGCGATCGGGGTGCGCCGGATGGCGGTGCGCCGGGCGATCGTCAAGAACCTGTCCTCTGTGGGGACCCTGGGGTCCGCGTCGGTGATTGGCTCGGACAAGACCGGCACGCTCACCCGCAGCGAGATGACCATCGAACGGGTGGCGACCGCGTCCGGTGAGGCCCGGGTGACCGGCACCGGGTACCGCCCGGAGGGACGGGTGGAACACGACGGCGGCCCGCTCACCAACGGTCCACTGTGGTACGAGACGGATCGGGTGCTGCGCGGTGGCTGCCTGGCCAGCAACGCCGTGCTGCGCGAGGAAGCCGGCGAGTGGACCATCCAGGGGGACCCGACGGAGGCCGCGTTCCTGGTCGCGGAACGCAAGCTGGGGAACTCCACGCGGCCCCGGGACCGGTTCCGGCGGGTCGGTCAGGTGCCGTTCACCTCCGAACGCAAGCTGATGACCAGCCTGGAGGCGGACGCCGAGCGGGACGGCCGGCTGGCGGTGATCACCAAGGGCGCCCCGGACGTGCTGTTGCAGCGGTGCAGCCACATCCAGGTGGGCGAGACGGTGGTGCCGCTGGACGACGGGATGCGCGCCAAGCTGCTGGCCGAGGTGGACCGGCTGTCCGGGGAGGCGTTCCGCACCCTCGCGGTGGCGTACAAGCCACTGGAGGACACGCCGGAGACGCTGGACGAGACCATCGAACGGGAACTCGTCTACGCCGGCATGGTCGGCATCATCGACCCGCCACGTCCGGAGGCGGAGGCCGCGGTACGGGAAGCCCACCGGGCCGGGATCCGGATCATCATGATCACCGGGGACCACCCGCTCACCGCCGGCCGGATCGCCGCCGACCTGGGGATCGTGGAACCCGGCTCCGCCGTGCTGACCGGCACCGAACTCAACGGGCTGAGCGGTCCGGAACTCACCGAAGCGGTGCGCCGTACCTCGGTGTACGCCCGGGTCTCCCCCCGGCACAAGCTGGACATCGTCGACGCTTTGCAGGCCGATGGCAACGTGGTCGCGATGACCGGCGACGGGGTGAACGACGCCCCGGCGCTGAAGTCTGCGGACATCGGCGTCGCGATGGGGGTCACCGGGACCGAGGTCACCAAGGAAGCCGCGAACATGGTCCTGGCCGACGACAACTTCGCCACGATCGTCCGGGCGGTACGGCAGGGTCGCGCGATCTTCGACAACATCCGCAAGTTTCTGCGCTACCTGCTCTCGTCCAACATGGGCGAGGTGCTCACCGTGTTCCTCGGGGTGGTGCTGGCCGGGGTGATCGGGTTGAGCGCCGGCGAGGACGGCCTGGTGGTGCCGCTGCTGGCCACCCAGATCCTGTGGATCAACCTGCTCACCGACTCCGGTCCGGCGCTCGCGATGGGTGTTGACCCGGAGATCGACGACGTGATGGCCCGACCGCCACGCCGGTTCGACCAGCGGGTGATCGACGCCCGGATGTGGGCGGGGGTGCTGCTGATCGGCCTGGTGATGGCGCTGGTCACGCTGCTCACCATCGACCTGTACCTGCCGGGCGGGCTGATCCCGGGTGACCGGGGCCTGGACAACGCGCGTACCGCCGGGTTCACGGTGTTGGTGCTGGCCCAACTGTTCAACAGCCTGAACGCGCGTTCGGAGACCACCAGCGCGTTCCACCGGCTGTTCGGCAACCCCTGGCTGTGGGGCGCCATCGGAGTGTCGGCGCTGTTGCAGCTCGCGGTGGTCCATGTGCCGGTGTTGAACGCCGCGTTCGGGACCACCCCGCTGACCGCCGGGCAGTGGCTGGTCTGCACCGCTCTGGCGAGCACGGTGCTGTGGGCCGGTGAGCTGCGCAAGCTGGTGCTGCGTCAGCTCTCAGCCAGCGGCGCCACCGCGGCCCAGGCGTCGGCCAACTCCCGGCCGTAGCGGTGACCGTGCCCGGACGCCACCTCGTTGGAGAACAGCAGATCCCCGCTGACCTGCCAGAACGTCACCACCGGACGCCACCGCAGCGGTGGCACCGCGCTGACCTCGGTACGTTCCGACACCCACGCCGGCTCCGACCACAGCAGGGACGGCGACCACCACACAATCGGGTCGGAGGGGTGCTGCAGGTACAGGGTGCGGGGGCCGTACCCGGGCTCCGGCCAGGAATCGTCGGTGCGGTCGTACTCGGGTAGCTCCGGGCCGGGCCAGAACCGCACCGCGCGGCCCTCGTCGATCACCGGGGCGAGCAGCGGGCTGTCCTCGGCCCGCTGGGACACCAGCTTCGACCAGGTCGGATTCGAGTTGGGCGGCCCCACCAGAAGCACCCCGTCGACCACCTGCTCGGCACCGGGCACGGACCGCATCGCGCGCTCGACCCCCCGGGAGCCGAGGCTCTCCCCGTACAGCACCAGGCGGGGCCGCGACGCCACCGGCAGCGTCCGCCACCGCCGTACCACCGCGCCGATCAGGGCCTCGGCCGCGATCTCCACCCGGGAGTAGTCCACCACCTGGGAGAGCACGCTCGGCAGGTACGAGTACTGCATCGACGCGACGGCGGTGTCACCTTTCCACTGTGCCTCCAGTGTGGACACGGCGACCGGGTGCACCCAGCCGGTGCCGGTCGGCACCACCACGCACACCACGCCGCGTCGCAACGCTCCGGTGCGTTCCAACTCGGCGACGACGAGTCTGGCGCGGGCGCTGACGTCCTGGGCCGAGTCGATTCCCGCGTAGACCCGGATCGGTCTGCGGGTCGGGTCCGCTGCCGCCGCACCGGCACGCGGCGGACCCGTGGCTGTCCGGTTCGTACCGGGCGGATCGGGCAGCGAGACGAACGCGCGGCCTTCCCGACCCAGCGTCGACCACGCCACGACCGAACCCGGCCCGCCGCTGCGCTGCGGGTCCGCCGGGGGTGGCAGGTCCGCCGACACCTGCCGGTCGAGCAGTTGGAACGACTGGTCCGCCTGGGTCAGCATCCGGCCTCTCAGCAGGTGGTCGGCGAACGCCGTGGTGCCCCCGGCCACGGTGGTCACCGCGACGGCGAGCGCCAGCCACATCGGAAGCAGGCTCGACAGCCGGTGCGCCGTCCACCTGGTGACCAACCGCAAGGTCCGCGCCACGAGGACGGTGGCTACGAGCACCAGCGCGGCCAACAGCAGCACGGCGAGCGGATCCGTGGGCGGCGGGTCGGCCTCGCCCACGTACGCGGCCAGTTCCTGCTGCCAGCCGTGGGACTGCCAACTGGCCGGCAGCAGGGTGAGCAGCGCCGTGGCCAGCAGCAGCCACGCGGCACGTTCCCGTGGTTTGGCCGGTGCCCGGCGACGCACCGGGGCTGCCAGCCACCGCAGGAGCACCCCCGCCACGTACCCGGCGACCGCCGCGAAGCCGGTGACCAGGCCCTGTACCAGCACTGTCTTGGGCACCAGGGATGGAGTCAACGACGCCGCCGACGCGGCAGCCGCCATCGCCAGGTCGGTGCGGTGCGGCGGTCTCAGCCGGCCGGCGGCCTCCCGAAGGGCAGCCACCTTCGGCCCGCCCTGCCAGGCGGGTCGATCCGGGGCGGGGCTGGGCAGCGCCAGCTGATTCGGGTACGCCATGGTGGTATACGCCGATGCTAACGGGGTCTGTCACCCGGCCGACCCGTTCACCGCTGGTCACGGCCCGGCCGATCCGGCCCGCCAGTCGGGTCAGACCCGCCGCCCGTCAGGAACACCAGTGCCGGAAACCCGGGTGCCGGCCCCGCTCGGCGTCGTCGTATGCGCTGCGCAGCCGGGCCACCACGGCGCTGTCGGTGGGATAGGCGTGGGTGTCAACCACACTCACCGGCCGGACACCACCCGCGGTGCTGGCGACGCAGAGGGAGTCACAGTCCAGCAGTTCGTTCGGCGTCAGGCGACGATGGGAGACCCGGTAGCCGAGGTCGGCGGCGAGGTCGACCGCCGACGCCATGGTGATGCCGTCCAACGCCCCGTCGGAGACCGGGATGTGCAGGGTCCGGGCGCGGACACCGAACACGTTCTGAACGGTGCACTCGGCTACGAAGCCTTGGTCGTCGAGCATCAACGCGTCGTGGAAGCCGCGCTGCCAGGCGTCGAGAATGGCGATCCGGGAGTTCAGGTAGCCCGCAGCGGTCTTCGCCTTCATCGGCATGGCGTCGGCGGACACCCGCGGCACCTTGGACAGGGTCAACCTGACCGCCTCGCGGCGCACCACGTCGTCCAGCACGTCGGTCGGAAACGCCAGGACGGCGACGTGTACGGCGGCGTCCGGTGGGGCGAGCCCGAGCACCCCATCGCCGAGGAACGCGATCGGGCGCAGGTACGCCCGGCGAAGCCGGTTCGCGTCCAACACCTGGTGACAGCCGGCTGACAGCTGCTCTGCCGGGTGCGGCAGGCGCAGGCCGACGAGCGCACAGGACGCGGCCAGCCGGGAGAGGTGTTCGCCGAGCCGGAAGAGGTGGTGCCCGCCACCGTCGGACGGGAACGCGTTGACGCCCTCGAACACCGACAGGCCGTAGTGCAGGCTGTGGTTCGCGACGCTCAGCGCGATCTCGTCGCCGGGGCGGATCTCCCCGTCGTACCAGACGTACCGCGCCGGAGCCGCGCCGGTCATGAGTGTCCTTTCCACAACACGGTTATCCGTCGGCAGACCTCGTCTCCGACCTCAGCGGTTGTGGCGTTGCCACCAAGGTCGGCGGTGAGCACGTCGCCGCGGAGGACCTCCGTGACGGCGTCTTCCAGCACCTGGTGCTGCCGCGCCGCGCCGATCCGGTGCAGCAGCAGCGAGTAACTCATGATCGAGGCGAGCGGGTTGGCCCGCCCGGTCCCGGCGATGTCGTGCGCGCTGCCGTGCACCGCCTCGAACACGCCCACGAACTGCCGGTCCGCGGGGTCGTAGCTGGCTGAGGGCGCCACGCCGAGACCGCCGACGAGTTGCGCGGCGAGATCGCTCAGGATGTCGCCGAACAGGTTCGTGGTCACCAGCACGTCGAATCGTTGCGGGCTTCGTACCAGTTCCATCGCGGCGGCGTCGACCAGCAGGTGCTCCCGGCGCACCTCCGGGTACGAGGCGCCGATCTCGGCGAACCGGGTGTGCCACAGCGCCCCGGTGTCGATCATGACGTTGTTCTTGTCCACCAGGGTGACGACCCGACGCGGTCGCGACCGTGCGATCTCGAAGGCGGTCGTCAGGGCCCTCTCCACCGCCCACCGCGAGTGCACCGCCACCTCCAGCGCCAGGTGGCCCGCCTGCCCGGGACGGACCGTGCCGGAGACGCCGAGGTAGATGTCCTCGGTGTTCTCCCGGACGATCACCAGATCGACGTCCCGTTCGTCCCGCACGTGCTTGAGCGGGCAGTGCCGGAGATCCCGCAGCCGTACCGGGCGGAGGTTGACGCTGAGGTCGAGCCGTTGCCGCAGGCCCCCGATGACGTGCTTGGCATGCCGGTTGTCGGGAATCCGGGGGTCGCCGAGCGCGCCGAGCAGCACCGCGGAATACCGTTCCCGGATCCGCAACGGGTCGAAGTCGGTGACGCCGCCGGCGGCGAGGTAGCTGGTCGCGTCCTCGGCCAGCACGTCGACCTCGAAGTCCACGAGCCCCATTCCGGACAGCAGGTGATGAAGTTTCAGAACCTCCGGCATCACCTCCTTGCCGATCCCGTCCCCGGGGAGCAGCGCCACGGGTTTCATCGGCTGCCGGTCCCGGCGAAGCTGCCGCCGCGCAACGCGTACGACACGAGACCGCCCGCCGCCAGCACGTCCCGCTCGAACGGGGACGTCGGCGCGACCGGAGCGGAGGTACCGCGGCTCACGTTGACCAGCACGGAACGTTCCTCGTCGAGGACCAGGCGATCGCCCTGGCGGATCTCGTAGGCGAAGTCACCGACAGCGACCGGCTTCAGCCCGATGTTGACGGCGTTCCGGAAGAAGATCCGCGCGAAGCTGTGCGCCACGATGTACTGAGCGCCCGCGGCCTTGATGCCCATCGGGGCGTTCTCGCGGGAGGAACCGCAGCCGAAGTTCCGGCCGCCGACAATCGTCGAGTCCGCCAACGAGTACCCGGAGGACTCGAAGAAGTCCCGGAACGCCGGGTTGTCCGCGTGCTTCATGATGTGCTGCTTGTACTCCTGCGGGTCCGGGATCTGGCAGTACGCGGCCGGCAGGATCAGGTCGGTGTTGACATGGTCCCCGAAGATCCATGCCCGCCTGCCAGGGCCGGTCGACTCCGCCTCCCCGGGCCCCGAGGCCACCGGGGCGGTCGAGGTCGGAATTCTCCGTTCCCGGGACGCGTGCATCACGAACACGTCGTCGATCCGCTCCCGCAGCGCCGACTCCGAGTGGTAATAGTCGCCTGCCTGCCCGATCGGCGCGAGCACCCCGGTCACCGCGGCCTGCGCGGCGACAGCGGGGCTGGCCAGGATCACCCGGGCGTTCACGTCGCCACACCGCCCCCGGAAGTTGCGGTTGGACGTGAACACGGCGACCTCCCCGTCGCCGAGCACTCCGGACTTGATGCCGATGCAGGGCCCGCAACTGGCGGACTCGACGTAGCAGCCGGCCTCCAGCAGCACGTTGATCAGCCCTTCCCGCATCGCCTCCCGGTAGACCTGCTGGGATGCGGGGATCACGATGGTCCGCACCCGGTCGTGGACCCGGGTGCCGCGCAGGGTCTCGGCCACGACCCGCAGGTCCTCCAGATGCCCATTGGTGCAGGACCCGATGAACACCTGATCCACCGGGACAGCACCGTCCGGCGTCGCGATCTCGGCCAGTTGCGCCATCCCTGACATCACCATCTCGTGGTCCCGGTAGTCCGCCCAGTTCCGCAGGACGTACCGGAGCTGGTGGGCGCCGATGGCGTTGTCCGGGGAGAACGGGAGCGCGACGGTCGGCTCGATCCGGTCGAGTTCCAGGTCCAGTACCTGGGTGTAGCCGGGGTCGGTCTCGTCCACGTCGAACCGGGGACCGGGCAGGCCCCCGACATAGTCGGCGAGAACAGCATCGGTGGGGAACAGGCCGAACTTCGCCCCCATCTCCACGGCCATGTTGCTGAGCGACAACCGGTCCGGAATCGACAGTGACGCCAGGCCCGGTCCGCCGAATTCCAGGCTGCGGTAGACCGCGCCGTGTACGCCGAGCATGCCGCACAGGTGCAGGGCCACGTCCTTGCCCTGTACCTGGGGCGCGAGCTTGCCGTGTACCCGGATCAGGGTCGCCTCGGGGACTCGTAGCCAGCACTGGCCGGTCATGAACGCGACCGCCAGATCGGTGGAGCCGATCCCCGTGGCGAGCGAGCAGATCGCACCAGCGGTGCAACTGTGCGAGTCGGCGCCGACCGCGACATCGCCGGGGCGGATCAGCCCCTGTTCGATCAGGATCTTGTGCTGGATCCCGCCGTCGTACCCGACGTCGAAGACCCGGATCCCGTGCTGGCGGGCGAACCGGCGCAGTTCCACCAGGATCGAGGCCATGGACGCGGTGTGGGTGGGCACGACATGGTCGAACACGAACACGCACCGGTCCCGCCGGGCCGCGAAGGCCGCGGCCACGTCCTCGGCGCTGAATTGGCCGTTCCGCAGGATGTCCAGGGCCCATTTGACCGTCATCTCGCTGCCCCAGCACAGATCGAAGGGGATGTTGACGATCTCCCCGGTCCGCACCGGACGGTCGAGTTTGTGCTCCAGTAGTTGCCGCACCAAGGTCATCGCGGTACGTCTCCTCGCGGCGAGCTGGACAGGTCGGCGGCCAACCCCTGATAGATCACCACGAGTTCCGCCTCGCTGACCCGTGACTTGGTGTGGACGGCGGCCAGCTTGACATCCCGCAGTACGTCATCCAGCAGTTGGTCGTCGTACGACAGGCCCTGGCGGTCCAGCACGTGGCGCACGATCGAGCGACCGGAGTGCTTGCCGATGATGATGTTGCGGGTGTGTCCGACCAGCTCCGGCGGCATCGGTTCGTAGGACGACGGGTCCTTCATCACGGACGACACGTGCAGCCCCGACTCGTGGGAGAAGGCATTGGCGCCGACGACCGGCTTCATGGGGCTGACGTCGATGCCCGACAGCCGGGACACCAGCTCGGACATCGGGTACAGGCGACTCAGGTCCACGTTGCTCCGGTAGGAGTGCAGTTGGGTCAGGCAGCTGACCACCTCATCCAGGGGGGCGTTGCCGGCCCGTTCACCCAGCCCGTTGATCGTGCACTGCACCTCGTCGGCACCCGCCAGGACGCCGGCCACGGAGTTCGCGGTCGCCAGGCCGAAGTCGTTGTGACAGTGCAGCGACAGCAGTACGTGCAACCGCGACCGGAGCCGCTGGATGAGCCGGAAGAAGGTCTCCGGGGTGGCGGTGCCCACCGTGTCGGCCACCCCGACCAGGTCCGCCCCGCTGTCCTGGGCGAGGAGCAGCACCTCTTCGAGGTAGTCATAGCCGGTACGGGTGGCGTCCTCCGAACCGCAGCCCACGAACATGCCGAGATCCTTGGCATAGGCGACGGCGTCGGCCATCTCGGTCATCAGTCGCTTTCGGACGTCCGAACCGGTGCCACCGAACTTGACCCGCATGTGGACGTCCGAGGTGGGCAGGAAGGTGTAGATCGCGGTCACGCCGCACGAGCGGGCAAGGTCGATCTCGTCACGGGTCGGACGGCAGAACGCGACCACCCGCGCCCGGAGACCTTCCGCGGCGATCGCCGCGACCGCGTCGCGGTCGGCCTGGCTGGAGGTCGGGAAGCCGGCGTCGATGCAGTCGACGCCCATCCCGTCCAGTAGCCGGGCGAGCTGCAGTTTCTCCGTCACCTGGAAGGCGACGCCACAGGTCTGTTCGCCGTCGCGCAGGGTGGTGTCGCAGATCAGGATGTCACGGTCGGTCGTCACGGCTGGCTCCCTTCCGGCTGGGGGGCGGCGAGCAGGAAGTCCCGGCAGGGGGTGCCGATCACGTTCCCGTCGAATCGCGGCCGGCGACCGTAGACGAGCCAGGTCGTGGTGACAGCGCCGATGTACCGGTCCAACCGCAGCGTCCCGCCGGACTGCGCGAGGTACTCCAGGTGGGTGAGCCCGGAGTCGTACTCGCCAGCGAGCAACTTGCGGCCGACCACGGGCTTGGACGGTTCCGGGATCACCGTCTCCCACTCTTCGACGGCGACGTAACCGGCGGTCGCGGGCACCAGTCCGAGGCTTCGAGGTTTCACCACGTCGGCGCGGGTGAGCAGGACCAGTTCCTTGGTGGGGTAGATGAAGGTGTCCACGACGTGGATGTCACCGACGTAACGTTCGGTGATCACGTGTACTTCGGGATGGGCGCTGCACTGGACGAGAAAGTCGCTGTGCCCGTCGTGCAGCCGCTCCAGACCCTCCCGGAAGTCGAGGCAGAAATCGATCCGGGAGTGCTCGCGTACCCGCTGGAATTCCAGGTAGTGCGCGACCGCGTTCTCATGGCAGCTGCCCTCCGGGCCGAGGGTCGTGAAGGCCAGGGTCATCGGTCCGCTCCTTCGCCGTCTCGCGGCCGGGACCCGGCGATGACGTCGTCCTCCAGCCGACACGCCTCGTCGATGATCAGAGCGGCCAGGGTACGCAGGAAGGCAGGGTCCAGGCCGAGCCGTCGGCCGCGTGCCACGTACGCCTGCTTGACGTGTTCGACCCGGTCCGGCTGCATCATCGGGATGCCCGTCGCCCGCTTGGTCTCGGCGACCTCCCGGCACACCGCGAACCGCTGGGCGAGCAATTCGACGAGTTGCTCGTCAAGCACCGCCAGTTGATCCCGGTAGGGCCTCAGCACGGTTGCTGCGTCTGTCGTCATAGGAACTCCAATGCCAGGGCACGTGCCGCGGGTTGCAACGAGGGCAGGCCGTAGCCGCCCTCCTGGATGAAGATCACCGGCAGTCCCTGCCCGGCCAGCAACGCGCCGACCTGGGCAAAGACCTCGACCGGCAGGGACCACGACCCATGGGGGTCGTTCGCCAGGACGTCGTAGCCGAGGGAGACCACCAAAGCCCGCGGGCGGGCCGCCCGCACGTGCGCCAGCGCGGCGGACACCAGGGTGATGAAGTCCTCCGGGCGGGGGTCGGTGGCGATGCCGAACAGTCCCGCGTCGTCGGGGAAGTGGTACGGGAAGTCGATCGGGTTGGTGGAGTGAACCGAGGCGAACGTGACGCGCGGCTGCCCGGTGACGAGGTCCCGCGTGCCGTTTCCCAGGTGGTAGTCAAGGTCGAGGATGGCGATCCGCCGCAGCCCACCGGCCAGCAGCACGTGGGCGGCCAGCACCGCGTTGTTGACGAAGCAGTACCCCCCGTGCCAGGCACGACCGGCGTGGTGTCCGGGCGGACGCACCAGGGCGTAGCTGTGCCCGCCGGTGGCGAGCGTGAATTCCGCCGCTGACGCCGCCGCCGCGGCGGCGGCGAGCGCCGCCGGCCAGGTGCCCCGGGTGACCGGCGTGTCCTGACGCAGGCCCGGGGCGGCGAACGAGTCGTCGAGCGGGTCGTCCGGGCCAGGCTCCGGGGCGGTGCGCAGATACTTCAGGTACGTCCAGTCATGCACCGCCGCGACCAGCCGCTCCGCGTCCCGGGGTCGCACGGCGGGGTCCGTGACGGGCACCGCCCCACCGGCCAGCAGGCCGTCGCGGATCCGCTCCACCCGCTCCGGCACCTCCTTGCTGGCAACTCGCCGGCCCGACGGTTCGACCGTGAACGGCAACCGGTGGATCGGTCCCTCGATGTCGATGACGTGCAGAGTCATGGCAGGTCCCAGAGCGCTCGGGGTCCGACGATCCGGAATCCGTGCGTCTCGTAGAACGCGATCGTGCGGTGGGATCCCGGAAACTGCGGGCGGGGCAGGCAAACCTCGACCCGGGTCAGCCCGGCCCGACGGCAGACCTGGCGTAACTCCCCCAGCAGCCGGCCCGCGACGCCCCGGCTGCGGATCGGCGCCGCCACCCACAACTCCTGAATGAGGCAGTACGGTCCGCCGAGCCGCATCGCCACGGGGGTGGTCCAGGACAGCACGCCGCAGATCTGGCCGCCGTGCCGGCGGGCGACGAGCACTCCCGCGCCGCCCTCCCCGGCGATGGCCGACGCGGCCACCCGCGCCATCCCGGCAACCTGGTACGTCGGGTCTGCCCGCAGTTCACGCAACAGGGAGGTGACGCCGGCCACGACAGCGGCCACATCCTCCGCAGTGGCAGCGCCCACGGAGACGGTCTGTGGGTCGGTCACCGTGCGTTCACCCCGCCCTGGCCGTGGCCGCCGACTCGGCGGACGGATCGAGCGCCCGCAGCAGCGCCCGCAGCTTGAGCTTCGTCTCCTCGTACTCCTCGTCGGGGTCGGACATCACGATGAGGGCGCCCCCGACACCGATGCACAGCCGGTCGTCCTCCCACACGATGGTGCGGATGATGATGCTCTGGTCGACCTGGCCGTCGTACCCGAAAAAGCCGAGCGCGCCGGAGTAGACACCCCGCTCCGCCGGCTCCAGGTCGTCCAACAGTTCGACGGTCCGCTTCTTGGGGGCGCCTGTCATGGAGCCACCGGGGAACAGCCCGGCCACGCAGCCCACGCCGTCGAACTCCGGCCGCAGCCTGCCCCGGATCGTGGTGACGACCTGGTGCACGGTGGCGTACGACTCGACGGCCATGAGGTGGGGCACGTGGACCGTTCCCACGTCGCAGAGCCGGCCGAGGTCGTTGCGGAGCAGGTCGGTGATCATGAGGTTTTCGCTGCGGATCTTCTCGTCGGCCGCCAGCGCGGCGCTGACCGCCGCGTCGGTTGCCGGATCCGGGTGCCGGGCCGCGGTGCCCTTGATCGGCTTGGTTTCGACCCAGCGGTCACCGGTCACGGTGACAAACCGCTCCGGAGAGGAACTCAATACGCTGCGGTTGCCGAACCGCAGGTACGCGGCGTAAGGAGCCGGGTTCTGCCGTCGCAGCCGCTGGTACGCCGGGTACGGGTGCTCACCGCTGCGGGCGGTGACCTGGTACGTGTAGCACGCCTCGTAGGAGTCGCCGTCGCGCAGCCAGCGCTGCACCTCGTCGAAGTGTCTCAGGTAGGTGTCCTGATCCACCGTGGCGGACACCGCGGACAGCCCGCCACCGGGGTACGGCTGGGCAGGCGCTGGCGAGGTGGACAGTCGGAGCGCGTGCTCGCGCACCTGCGCGAACCAGGCAGTCGATTCCGCTTCGGGCACTCCGACGGTCACCAGGTAGCGGCGCCCCAGCTCGTGGTCGAAGGCCACGAAGCGGTCCACCCGCATCAGCTCGGCGTCGGGCCGAACGCCACTGCCCGCGCGTCCGATGCCAACGGCCCCCTTCATGCCGTAGCCGAGGTAGCCGACGTAGCCGCCGGTGAACGGGACCGGGCTGGACCCGGCGGGGACCGGCACCTCGGCGATCCGGTTTCGCAGGTGCTGGAAGAAGTTGGCCGAGAAACAACGGACGCCGGTCGATGTCTTCTCCTCGACCAGCCCGGTGGCCACGTAGCCACGCAGGGCCTGGACGCCCTCGGACGCGGCGCT
>DASUSI010000034.1:0-21422 GCA_036375165.1 Micromonosporaceae bacterium
GGGGGGGGGGGGGGGTCAGCCGCCGTTGAGGGTCTTCTCGACCTGGTCGTTCATGGCCTTGGCGCCCTGGGTGACGCTGGTCCGGCCGGTCACGATCTCGGCGAGGGTGTTGTCCAGCACCAGGCTCTGTTCGACTTTCGACCAGTGCTCGGCCACGGGTACGAACCAGCTGTTCTCCGCCGAGGCGGCGAACGGTGCGAGGTCGGGATCCTCCCGGGCCGCGTCCAGCAGCGTGGTGTTGTTGGGTACGTTCTTCGCCGCCATCAGGCCCTCCTGGGCCTTCATGCCGGCCAGTTCCCGCATCCAGGCAACCGCCCAGGCCTTGTTCCGGCTCTTGGCCGGGACGGCGAGGTCGGAGCCGCCGGTGAACGACTGCATCACGCCGTCACCCTCGGGGCTGGGCATCGGGAAGACGCCGATCTTGCCTTCCAACTTGGGGTTGCCGCCACCTTCCTTCGCGGCGGCGGAGCCGGACTCCCAGCCCAGCCCGTACATCATGGCGGCCTTGCCCTGGGCGAAGATCGTGTACTGCTGCGGGTCCGCCTCGTCGGCGGTCTTGTCGGCACGCGAGTACTTGCTGACCAGTTCGTTCCAGCGCTCCAGGCCGCGCACCGACTCGGGGGAGTCCAGCTTGCCCTGCCACGCGCCGTCCTTGCCCTCGGCGAGACCGCCGCCCGCGTCATGCACGTACGTCATGGCGGCCAGCCAGTACTTGCCGGGCATGTAGAACGCCGAGAAATGGCGGTCTTTGCCGTACTTGTCCATCAGCTTGTCGGCGGTGGCGGTCAGTTCCGCGTAGCTCTTGGGTGGTTCGGTCACGCCGATCTTCTCGAACATGTCCGTGCGGTAGATGACCACCCGGCTTCCCGCGTAGTACGGGACGCAGTAGAGCTTGCCGTCCGAGGTGCAGGACGCCTCAAGACCGGGGTTCCAGGATCCGGAGCCTTCGAATTTGCCCTGGTACTCCGTGAGGTCGGCGAACGCCCCGTTGACGATGTACGAGGTGGTTTCGGTGTTGCCCATTTCGACCACGTCCGGGGGTTGGCTGCCACCGAGCGCCGCGTCGAGCTTGGTGAGGTGGTCCGACCACTGCTGGTAGTCGATCTTCACCTTGACCTTGGGGAACTTCTGGTTGAACCGTTCGGTGGCGGCAGTCACGACGTTCTCCCAGCCGCTCTGGGCGTCCACCTGCAGCCAGACCCGCAGGGTCCCGCTGGCGTTTGGATCGCCGTCGACGTTGCCGGCGTCGTTGGTGTCGCCGCCACCGCCACAGGCGGTGGCCGCCATCGCGATCGCGGCCAGCCCTGCCGCGACCGTCATTCGTTGTCTCACCTTGTCCTCCGTCTCCTTTTCGTGTGACTCGTCGCGGCAGCGCCCCCCGGGCGTGCCCATCGGTGTCGGTGTGTGGTGACCTCTAAGCTGGCCGTAGTCCCTTCGCCTGGCAATCTAATAGGAAACTTTCTTAATTACTAGAGACCGAATGTGTACCCAGCCATGTACGAAGAGCCCATACGCCGAGCATCCCGCTACGCAGCGTCCGTACACCGACACCACATGCGTTCAGAGCCCCTGTACCAACTGATCGATGGGTCGTGACCGTGGGTACGAATCGACGTCAGCCCGGCACCCCCACCCTGCTGCGGGCGCTGAACGACCGGTCAGCGCTGGAGTTGCTGCTCACCCGGGGACCGCTCACCCGTACCCAGATCGGTGAACTGACCGGGCTGTCAAAAGTGACCGCGTCCCAACTCGTGGAGCGGCTGGAAGCCCGTGGCCTGGTGTCCAGCGTCGGAGTGCAGGGCGGCGGGCGGGGACCGAACGCCCAGCTCTACGCAGCCGTACCGTCCAGTGGCTACGCCGTCGGCGTCGAAGTCGGGCCGCGCAGCGTGGTCGCGGCGGCGGCGGACATCACCGGGGCCGCCGGGCAGCACGTCGAACTGGCCGGCGGCACGGTCGGCGAGGATCCGGTGCGCGCCCTGCGCCACGCCGTGGTGGAGGCGGCCAAGGCGGTCGACGCCCCGCTCGAACGGGTCAGGCAGGTGGTGATCGGCAGTCCGGGCGTGGTTGACCCCGCCACCGGTGACGTCGCATTCGCCTTCGACCTGCCGCACTGGCAGCGCGGCCTGCTGGCGGAGCTACGCCGGGAACTGCCCTGCCCGGTACGAATCGAGAACGACGTCAACCTGGCCGCGGTCGCGGAGTCCCAGATCGGCGCGGCGACCGGTGTGGCGGACTTCGCGCTGGTGTGGGTGGGCCGTGGCCTGGGCCTCGCGATCGTGCTCGAGGGCCGGCTCTACCGAGGCGCCAGCGGCGGCGCGGGGGAGATCGGCTACCTTCCGGTGCCGGGTGGCCGGGTGCCACATCGGGTCTCGCGTCGTGCCAAGCCGTCATTCAGCAAGCTGGCCACCGCCGACGCGATCCGGCAGCTCGCGACCGGTTACGGGTTCCAGGCTGCGAGCGGCGCGGAGGCGGTCCGGGCCGCGGTGGTCGCCGGGGCGGACGGTGCCGACCTGCTGGACGAGGTGGCCCGTCGGCTCGCCTTCGGGGTGGCCGCGGTCTGTGTGGTGCTCGATCCGGCCTTGGTGGTGCTCGCCGGGGATGTCGGTCAGGCCGGGGGGGACGAGCTGGCGGGTCGGGTGCAACAGGAGGTGGCGGCCATCGCCCCGGTGCATCCGAAGGTGGTCACCACCCGAGTGCCGGACGACCCGGTGTTGCGGGGGGCGCTGCTGACCGCGGTGGACGCGGCGCGGGAGGAAGTCCTGCGGTCCACAGCGGGTGATCAGCCGCCCGGTCCGGAGGCGGACTTTCCCTGAGCGTCGCGACGCCGTGCCCACCCGCCCGGTCCGGTAGGGTGGGCTCCTCGTGAGAGCGTTACGCCGATTCACGGTCCGAGCCGCGCTGCCTGAGGCCCTCGCGCCGTTGGGTGAGCTGGTCAGCAACCTTCGCTGGTCCTGGCACCCGCCGACCCTGGACGTGTTCGCCAGCGTGGAGCCCGAACTGTGGCATCAGGTGGGCGAGGACCCGGTACGGCTGCTCGGTGAGGTTTCGGCGACCCGGTTGGACGTCCTCGCCCGTGACGAGCGGTTCCTCGACCGGATGTCGGCCGCGCACGCGGACCTCAGCCACTACCTGACCGAATCCCGGTGGTACCAGGGTCTGGGCCCGGAGATGCCGGCCGCGATCGCGTACTTCTCCCCGGAGTTCGGTATCACCGAGGTGTTGCCGCAGTATTCCGGCGGCCTGGGGATCCTCGCCGGGGACCACCTGAAGACAGCCAGCGATCTCGCGGTGCCGATCGTCGGGGTCGGACTGCTCTACCGGTCCGGCTACTTCAGCCAGAGCCTCACCCCGGACGGATGGCAGCAGGAACACTACCCGTCACTGGATCCCCACGGGCTGCCGCTGAGCCTGCTCGGTGACGGTGCCGGCACCCCGGTCGTCGTGGCGGTGGATCTCCCGGACCGGCGAACCCTCCGGGCCCAGATCTGGCAGGCCCGGGTGGGTCGGGTGACGCTGCTGCTGCTCGACAGCGACATCGAAGCCAATGCCCCAAGTGAACGTACCGTTACTGATCTTTTGTACGGTGGCGGTGTCGAGCACCGATTGATGCAGGAACTGCTGCTCGGTGTCGGCGGTGTCCGGGCGCTGCGGGCGTGGGCCGCCACCGGCCAGGCCGCGCCCGAGGTGTACCACACGAACGAGGGTCACGCGGGTTTTCTGGGCCTGGAGCGGATCGCCGAACTGATCTCGCAGGGTCTGGAGTTCTCCGAGGCCCACCAGGCGGTACGGGCCGGCACGGTGTTCACCACCCACACCCCGGTACCGGCCGGGATCGACCGGTTCCCCCGGGACATGGTGCGCAGGTTCCTCCGGGCCGCCTGCCCCACACTCCCGGTCGAACCGGTGCTCGACCTGGGCGCCGAGTCCGACCCGAACATCTTCAACATGGCCTACATGGGGTTGCGGCTGGCACAGCGCTGCAACGGGGTGTCCCGGCTGCACGGCCAGGTCAGTCGGGAGATGTTCGCCTCGCTGTGGCCCGGATTCGACGTGGCCGAGCTACCGATCACCTCCGTCACCAACGGCGTACACGTCCAGACCTGGCTGTCGCGTCCGGCGGCGGACTTCGCCACCCGGGAGGGCGTCAACCTGCTCGCGGCGCCCACCGCGGAGGCGTTCTCCGTACTCGACCGGCTCACCGACGCCGAGCTGTGGGAGATGCGGCGGCGGATGAGAAGCGGCCTGGTCGGCGAGGCCCGGCGACGGCTGCGGCTGTCCTGCCTCGCCAGGGGAGCCACCGAGGCGGAGCTGGGCTGGGTGGAGGACGCACTCGACCCCGACGTCCTCACCATCGGCTTCGCGCGCCGGGTGCCCAGCTACAAACGGCTCACCCTGATGCTCGCGGACACCGACCGGCTCAAGCGACTGCTGCTGGATCCGCAACGCCCGTTGCAACTCGTGATCGCTGGAAAGGCACACCCGGCCGACGACGGCGGCAAGAAACTGATCCAGGAGATGGTGTGGTTCTCTGACGATCCCGCGGTGCGACACCGGATCGTGTTCCTGCCCGACTACGACATGGCGCTCGCCCGCTACCTCGTGGCGGGCTGCGACGTCTGGCTGAACAACCCGCTGCGCCCATTGGAAGCGTGTGGCACCTCGGGTATGAAGGCGGCGTTGAACGGCTGCCTCAACCTGTCCATCCGGGACGGCTGGTGGGACGAGCTGTACGACGGCGAGAACGGCTGGGCCATCCCGACCGCGGGCGGGGTGATCGACCCGATGCGCCGTGATGAGCTGGAGGCGACCGCCCTGTACGAGCTGATCGAGTCCACGGTGGCCCCCATGTTCTACGACCGGGGTGCGGACGGCGTACCGAGTAGGTGGGTGTCGACGATCCGCCGGTCCGTCACCTCCCTGGGACCGCACCTGCTGTCCTCCCGGATGCTGCGGGACTACGTCGAGCAGCTCTACCTGCCGGCCGCCCGGGCGTCGCGCCGGATGACCGGCGACGGGCACCGGGGTGCCCGGTCGTTCGCCGCCTGGCACGGCCGGGTGGTTTCCGGTTGGGCGGCGGTCCGAGTGGCCCATGTGGAGTCGTCCGGGGCCCGGGACACCCCACAGCTCGGGGATGCGCTGCACCTGCGGGCCGAGGTGGAACTCGGTGACCTCACGCCGGACGACGTGGAGGTCCAGGCGTGCACCGGCCGTACCGCGACCGGCGAAGAGACCCTCACCGACGTCACCACGCATCCGATGCGGTACGTCGGCGACGGTGGAAGCACCCACCACTTCGAGATCGACGTGCCGTTGGAACGCGCCGGTGCCTTCGGTTACACGGTACGGGTCGTGCCCCGGCACGAACTGCTCTCCGCGCCCGCCGAACTGGGCCTGGTCGCGTACCCGTAGCCCAACTTGATCATTCCCACCGGGACCGTGAGACTGGGCAGTCATGCTCTGGCCCCGGACGCGACCGGAGCAGTGTTGCCGGACGATCCTGAATGGAGCGAGCGAGATGAGCGTGTTCACCGAGGCCGAGCTGACCTACCTGACAACGGAGCGGCTGCTGGCCCGGATCGCCACCGTGGGACCCGACGGCACGCCGCACATCGCGCCGGTCGGCTGGAGCCTGAACCAGGACAAGGACGTCATCGAAGTGGGCGGCAGGGACCTGAGCAACACGAAGAAGTTCCGGGACATCAGGCGTACCGGCCGGGCCGCGATTGTGATTGACGACGTGCTGCCGCCGTGGCGCCCCCGGGGCGTGGAGGTCCGTGGTCGGGCCGAGGCGATCACCGACCCCGAGCCGCTGATCCGGATCTACCCGGAGCGCATCATCGGGTGGGGCCTGGACGACCCGGGCGGTGCCAACGCCAGGAACGTGACGGTGTCCGACTGAGCCCGAAATGACGTCGCCCCGGCCGGGTTTCCGGCCGGGGCGTTGTGTGTCTTCGTCCTATCACGAATCGGGCCGCTTGTGCCAGCCTGTGCGGATGCGCGAGGCGGGAGTGTGGTCGGCGTACCGGGCCGAGGATGTGCGAGCGGGCGAGGCGCGGGTCCTGCCTCACGTGCCGGACGGGCTTCTGATGCGTAAGGCGGCGGCGGGAGTGGCGGTCGCCTGCGCGGAGGCGCTGCGAGGGCGCTGCGGCGGTGTCTACGGCCGTCGGGTGGTGCTCCTGGTTGGGACTGGCAACAACGGCGGTGACGCACTGCTGGCTGGTGCCCTGTTGCGTCAGCGCGGAGCCCGGGTGGACGCCGTGCTGGTCGGTGACCATGCGTACCAACCGGGTGTCGAGGCGCTACGCGGGGCCGGAGGTCGGCTGACTGACGCCGGTTCGGCTGACGGGTTGAAGTCGGCGCTTGCCGTACTCGCGAAAGCTGACCTTGTGCTCGACGGGCTGGTGGGGATCAGCGGATCGGCTGGGCTCCGGCCGCCCGCCGACGAGGTGGTGGGTGCGATTTCCGGCGCTGTGCTGGTGGTGGCGGTTGACCTGCCCAGCGGGGTGGACCCTGACACCGGGGAGACGCCCGGCGCTCACGTCCGAGCGGATGTCACTGTCGCGTGTGGAGCCCTGAGCCCGTGCCTGCTGGTGCCTCCCGCCTCGTACGCGGTCGGCCGGATTGTGCCCGTCGATGTCGGCGTGGCAGGCGAGATGTCGCGGAAGCCTGCGGTACGGCGACTCGGATCGGCCGGCGTGGCGGCGCGGTGGCCGGTGCCACGACGTACCGACCACAAATACACCCGGGGAGTGCTGGGTGTGGTTGCGGGGTCGGACACGTACCCGGGTGCTGCCGTGCTCGCCTGTGCCGGGGCGGTACGTGCCGGGGCGGGCATCGTCCGGTACGCCGGCCCGCAACGGGTCACTGAGCATGTCCTCGCCGCACGTCCGGAGGTTGTGCCGGGGCTCGGGAGGGTGCGGGCGTGGCTGCTCGGGTCCGGTGTGGAGGACGACGAACGTCAGGACGCGGCAATCGCGGACGCCCTGACATCAGGGCTGCCGTGCGTGGTTGACGCGGGTGCGCTGGACGCCTGCGTACGGCGGCGAGCCGCCGGCTCCAGGTCAGCACCCGCAGACGACGTGCTGCTGACCCCGCATGCCGGCGAACTCGCCCGGATGCTGCAACTGCTTGGGTACGACGTGAGCCGTGAGCAGGTCGAAGCCCGGCCGATGCATCACGCCTTCTGGTTGGCGCGCAAAGCGGACGCGACGGTCCTGCTGAAAGGACACCACACCCTGATCGCCTCCCCAGACGGCGGGCTCTACAGCCAGGCCGACGCGCCGGCATGGCTCGCCACCGCCGGGTCCGGTGATGTGCTCGCCGGTATCGCGGGTGCGCTGATGGCGGCCGGCGTGAAAGCGGCTGAGGCGGGCGCGCTGGCAGCCTCAGTGCACGGCCGTGCGGCTCGCCGCGCGTCGGAAGGTGGCCCGCTCGCCGCCTCCGACATCGCCGACGCCACCCCCGCCACCGTCGCCGAACTCTTGCGCATCCACCGGCGTACGCCCTGAGAGCGCCATCCGAATGATGCCCCGGGCACGGCCAGATTCGCGCGGGTTCGGGGGACTGGGAGCACAAAGAGGGCGAGTTCGATGTAGGAGACGATCGTGGATAGGCACGCGGGTCACCCTGTTCGGGAACCAGAAGGCGTGTTCCGGGACCCTGCCGCACTGACCTGGTGCCCAGCACGCTGAGTCAGCGTGACAGGCAGTGCTTGCGGGCGGACCGAATGGCTATCACTCAGCACTGACGACTGGTGGCGACAGGCTGAGCGGAACTGTCCGGTGACACACCGGTGCAGCGCTTCTAAGGAAACACAGCATGATCCATAACATGGCTGTGCCCGGGGTCGCAACCTGCGCAGGAGTGTCAAGAGGAAAGTCTTGGCGACGTTTGCGGCCACCGCGTGAGTCTTCCCGGGGCGCTGAGTCACTATTCCGATAGACTCGGGTATCTCCTCCGGGCATACTCTGGTTGTGGCTCTACTGGCGCGGGAAAGGCCCGTTCTTGAACTCCTTAGAGATGTAGAGCGGGAGGCATTGATAGGCGAAGGCGCTGAACGCTGGTATGGAGACGGCCAACAGGCCGTTGCGGAAGGAGATACGACCGCTTTCGTCGTCGTGATTCTGTCAGGTTGGGTGGCTGCCTCGGTCGTCACAGAACGCGGAGGTCGGCTGATCCTCGCCATCAGGGGTGCTAACGACATCGTTGGTGATCTGGCCGCGATCGACGGTAGACCTCGCAGCGCGACGTTATCCTCGATCGGCAAGACACGTACCATGATCGTTCCAGGAGATCGGTTTCGGCACTTTCTGATGCGGTACCCGGTGGCGAGTCAGGTCTTCCTGCGGACTCTCGGTGCACGGCTGCGTGACTCTGACACTGAACGTCGAGCCCTGGTTTCCTTCACACTCATACAACGCTTGGCTCGACTGCTCGGTGAGTTTGCAGATCGCGGCGGTATTTCCACTCCCGAGGGCATCGCGATTCACCTTTCTCTGGCCCAGCAGGACCTCGCGGCATCCGTTGGTGCGACCCGAGAGGGAGCCGCAAAGGCGCTCCGGGTGCTGCGGGAGTCCGGCGCGATCCTCACCAGTCCAAGGAGAGTGGTCGTCGCCCGGCGCGACCTACTCGATCTGCTCGGTGCCGGGTCCGGCGGTTTCATCGTTTAGATGTAGCCGTGGCTACATCGCCATCCCGCCAAGTGCGGGAGGCTCGTGACAAGAGACTGACGACGGGCAGGGTGTCATGCAGGATGAGGCGATCCATGGGACGATCATCAATCTCGATGTTGAGGGTTCGAGTCAGCTGACCAATCCTGAGAAGTTAATCATGCGTCGCGTCCTGTACGACGTCATTTCGAATGCGTACGACGCGGCAAAGATTCCGAGTTCGAACTACCATCTGGAGGACAGGGGCGATGGACAGCTGAGCGTGATCCAAGCCGACGTAGCCAAGGTTCGGATCGTTGGCACGTGGCTGGCTACTGTCGACAAAGAGCTTGGCCACCGCAACGCGGTCGGCGACGTCGTACCGATCCGTCTCCGGATCGGCGTGCATGCCGGAGAAGTCCACCGTGATGACAACGGTGTGGCCGGGAGTGACATTGACCTCACCTGCCGGCTTGTTGACGCACCGGTGGTCAAGGAGACGTTGGCAGCGGCGCACGGCGCCTGCGTCGTCGCAGTGGTCTCCGACGTCATTTACCAGTCGGTCGTCTGTCACGGTGACCGGTACGTCGTGCCGAGGCACTACTCGAGGATCCGCATCAGTGTGAAGGAGACCGATGTGCCGGCCTGGATCACTGTACCTGGATATTCTGTGCCTCCGGTACCGCTTGGCACGTCACGACGGGCCACACTTTCCCAAAACAACCTGCCTGACCGTGCATCCATGACAGAACTGCCATCTGATGGCGGCGGTCACAATATTTCCTACGTCACGGACAGTCGGGTCAGAGACCTCCACGTCGGGGACACGAGGAATTATTACGGGGCCCAAGGAACATCGTGAGCCAGACGGATAATGCCCATGATGTGGGCGACGCCGCGGGGAACACGGAGCCATCGAAGCCTGATAAGCCTAACCCGCCGACCATCGAGCAGCAGCGCGAAGAGCCAACCAGCAACAACGTCGAGGGTAGCGAGCAAGCCAACGATGGCGTCGCCGAGGGCAAGGAGCGGCCGAGTAACCCCTTTGCCGAGGCGTCTAATGATGCATTCAGCTCGCACCGCGTATACCTCAGGGGGCGTCGGAGCTTCGCACACGGCTCCGCAGCATTCATCGACCGCAGCCAGCTCGGTGACGTGTATATCGGAGATCGGGTTGTCCAGAATTTCCACGCAGCTCACCACGGGCGACTGGCGCACGGTCCGGTTCGTAGCGAAGTACTGGAGCTCATCCGGGCCTGCTACGTACAAGTCGACGGTTATCAGAGGTTGCTTGAAGCTCTGAACAGCAGGCACATCATAGTCCTGCGAGGACAACCTGGGACGGGGCGGGCCACCACTGGAATACACCTGCTGGATCGGCTGTCCGGCGGCAAGGTCGCCCGGCTGGACCCAGGGAAGGCGCTTACGATCGACGAGTTCGATCTTGAGGACGGCTTGGGTTACTTGGTAAACGAGCCGACCTCAGATGCAAGCGACGTGCTACAGGAGACCTACCTGGACCGGGTAAGCGCACGATTGCAGGATCGCGGCTGCTACTGCGTGATGATCGTGGACCAAGACCCTCTGCTTCCCGGCACACTTGGGGGGTACATCGAGGAGTGCACCTCGCCGGACGTGTGGGACGTCGTGATGAGCCACGTCCGCTGGGCGGTCCGGGATGTGCCCGACGATGGACTGTACGAGAGATTGCGGGAGGTTGCCTCGCGGCCACAAACGCGCCAAGCACTCGGCCCCGCACCGCGTATGACTGAGGTGATCAAGTTCGCGGATCTCCTGGTCAGGCATGGAAAAGAAGATCTCCCATATGACAGGGTGCTCTCACAATGCCATGAATTCCTATTACAGCAGGTCTTGGAATGGTTCTCGGATCTGCGGCGGGCGTCTCGCGGATTCGAACTCGATCGGGAAGTTCGACTGGCCAGTTTCCGAGTCGCACTTGCCGTATTTGATGGGATGCCTTACCACGATGTGGCCGAGACTGCGGATGAACTTGCTGAGAAGGTTATCAGCGCTGTTACGACTCGTCGCTACCGGCCGGTCGTGGGTGGTGACTGGCGCAGGAATTTACCGGCACTGCGAGCAGAACTATACGACGACGCTTTCGACGAAATCCATGACGTTCCCTTGCCGGTCCGCGCAGTGCGGTTTCAGGATCAGCGTTTTCAGGAAATGATCATTGCCTATCTGTGGCGTTGGCACGACACACTGCGGGCTCCGTTTATCGACTGGCTGACCGGGCTCAACACACGCCGACGCCAATTGTGGACCAGAGCGGCGCAAGCCCTCGGCGTGGTGTGCTCGCTGGACTTCCCGAGTGTGTACGAGACACGCGTGCGGCTGTGGGCCAATTCAGACGATGCCAGACAACGGATGGCTGCGGCTCTCGCCCTAGATCAGGCTGCCCGTGACCAGCGTGTACAGCCGGCAGTAGAGGCAATTCTGCGCGCATGGGTCCGCAGCGGTACGGACGCGGAGCGCTGGACTGCTGCCGCCGCGCTGGGACACGACATCGGACTGGATGACGCGGACCGCTCCCTCGACGAGCTACGCATCGTCGGCACATCAGAGACCAGCCCGTTCGCGCCGAAGCCCAGCCTGGTCAGCGTAGCGAGTTGGAGTGCATCAGCCCTGCTAAGTGCAGGCAAGGTTGAGCCAGTGCTGCGAAACCTCCGGAGTTGGATTCGCGATCGGCGATGCCGCCATATGGCACTAATGACGATCTTGCGAATCATGTCCGCACGGGTTTCGGATGCCGACGCGGAAGTGCATGGCATCGAGCCTGGTAAAGAACGCTGGCCACTGATACTCGCCCTGAACACGAAGGACCATGTATTGGGTAGTGAGCTCGCCGATATGGTCTGGCATGCCCTTCGCCTTCCGCCGGCCCAAGAGGTCGCCGTTGAGGCACTGGCGCGGTGGATTCGTCGTGGTGAGGGCGCTGGCTACTTGGAGGAGCTGGCGGATTTTCTGCCGCTGCTCATTGACGATGAAGCCGACGAGCAGCGACTCATGCATCTGTTGGTCACCATGAGACGTGCCTGGATTGATCCGTTGCGGGGAGACGTAGCGGACCTTATCGAAAAAGCCATACATCCTGCCCATCAAGGCACTGTGCGTACTTGTCAGACCTTGCATCCCCATCTGGGAAGGAGCACCACGTTATGATGTCTGGCCGACCCTCCAACCCGAAAGGGTCGTCCATCGCTACGGCCGACGCACCCTCTCTGGGCTCGCCGGCCAAGATCGACGATGTGCAAGGCAGAAAGGTGCCCTGCAAGGCAAGAGCGGCCCCGTCTCAGTCCCCGCTGTGGCGAGAATTGACATCCGGTAGGTTACACATTCTCCGTTATCGCCCTCGTGTCAAGGCAAACATGGCATTTGTGATGATCACTCGCCAAGGCGATTTCCGTACTTACACCGGAGATCGGCAGCCCACTTTGCGTGAGTTGTTATTGGCTGGATTTCATACACTATACGAAGTTGACTGTGGTGTACGACAGAACCGACACGTTACAGAACTACCCAGTAGTGGAGACGCATTCGCATTTCAGGTAGAAATCGACCTTTCCTGGCGGGTAGCGTCTCCTGAAAAGGTTGTACGTGGCAGTTTCCATCACATTAGTCAAGGGATTCTGCCTCGCGTTCTCCACGAAATGCGAAGAATAAGTCGTCAATACGACATCGAAAAGGTCAACGAGGCTGAGGTCGCCATCAACGAATGCTTCGCCGGAGTACCTCTGGGAGTTGAGTACGGGATTACCGGAAGCGTCCTTGTGCGACTGAGCATGGATGCGGCAACGAAGAGGCATGCCAGCCAGCTCCTCGATGTGGAGCGTCGCTTGGACCTTGAGCGACGGACACAGCAGCTCCGACTGCTTCAAGAGGAGCACCAAGGACGGTTAGTGGACGACCGTGTCCAACGCTACCGAGCGATCATCGGTGCAGGTGACATCAACCAGTTCGCATTGCAGCTGGCGCAGACTCCAGAGGATGTGCCCACAGTCGTTAAGATGTTGCGTGACGAGCAGCTGATAAACAAATCCGAGACTGTGGATTTCGTTACTAAGCTTGTTAAGTCGGGTGCGATCGACCGATGGGAGATCGACCAGCAAGTACGGGATGCCCTGGATTGGCTGCGCTCCTCGACAAACAAGGTCATAGGCAAACCGATCGAAGTGGGTGAGGCTGCGACTCCGGCACGCCAGAGGCCAGCTAGAGAGACACTGCCGAAGGTCACGCTGCCGGAGACCTGGGAATCGCAGCCCGTTTCGCCGCCTCATACTGCGGCTCCAGAGGACTCCAACGCAACGGAACCGCGAGCCGATGGGTCGTGAGGTGTGAAATGTCCCGAACATGGCTGCAGGCGGGCAGGACGACTGCGATGACGCGTCAGCGGGAGACAACGGTCGCTGCTCGCAGAGTAGAGATCGAACTTGCTGCAGAGAGGCTCTCAGCCAGATGTCGGGAAGAGTTGGCGCGCGCGGACGGGAAGGCGTCACTCTTGATCGGTGTGGCGATCGGCGGTCTCGGACTCTTTGGCCCACGCCTCATGTCACCAGAACAGGCAGGTGACACCGTTTATGGGGTGGCACTACTCGGCTATCTTGGCGTGGCGGTGTGGTGCGGTGCGCTGATCGCCTTCACATCAGCGGTCTTTCCGCGTCTGAAATCAAAGGCATCTCGGGAGCAAGTTGCTTACTTTGGGCACATCGCTCAGATCAAGAACGTAAAGATGCTCCATGAATACGTGAAGTCCGTCGTTGCGACGTCGCTGGAAACCGCGCTCACGCAAACCTGGGACCTAAGTCGAATCGTGGTGAAGAAATATAGGTATATCCAATTAGGAGTTTGGCTGCTTGCGGTTGGCACAGTTATGCAGCTGGCTGCATGGCTCGCTTAGTCTTGGCTTTAGTCAGGAGCGCGTCAACGAAGTACTGCGACCGGCTGGTGGTTCGGTAAGGGCCCCGCGCGGCAAGCACGCCCAGCGTCGGCACATTAGGCGGCGATGAGGCCGACGCGGCGGGCAAGGTCTCGGACGTGAGGGCGGGCACGTGCCCGGTCGCGGTGCAGCAACTCGCGCAGCAGATCTTGTACGAGTCCCGAATCGCGCACCTCGTCGGTGGATACCCGCTCCGCGTCGAGCAGGACCAGGATCGCGGCTTCGTCCTCGCCCCGCTGGACGAAGCCGCGTGCGGTATCGATCAACACCCTGGCTCGCCGCTCCACGCTCGGTACGTCGTCTATGTCGAGTCGGGACGCGTACGACACCACATTGGAGGAACTGCCAAGTTCGGCGTAGATGGCAAGGCCGTGGATGTCGACATTGCCGCGCCCGAACATGGTCCACGGCTGGTACCGGCCGCCGAGCGCGCGAGCGACATCGTCGGCCACCCGGTGAAGCGCCCCGGGGACGTGGCCGTGGCGCGGTCGGTCGCCGACGTACACCGGGACAACCCGTGGGCCGGCCGCTGCCGTGGCTGCAACGAGCCGTCTCCTTGCCTGGAGCGGCGGTATGCGAACGCCGTACTCGTCCACTCCGGACGTCCCCCGGGACGTCCCGGTGTTGTCACCACACTTGCGCTCGCCACAGCGGTCGGCTTCGGGATGCTGCTGATCGCTGCGAGCGCACTCGGGTTGGTCTGGTGAACCTGGTTCTGCCGACGCCACGTGGTCGGTGGTCGATGGCAGGCCCGTGAGGACGGGCACACGGCTGGCCCCGCCCGCGTGACATCGCCCCGGCCGGTGCTGCGGCCGGGGCGACATCGCTGGGTGGCGCCGGAGGGAGTCCTGTTGTCAGGCAGCGGCCACCCTTGCCTCTTCCCGCTGTTCTTCGGCGTTCAGGTCGCCGTAGAGTGGGCAGCCGTAGAGCGGCTCGAACGGGCTGAAGGTGTCCCAGTTCGGGTTGCTGCGCAGCAGCTGCGAGATCGGGTTGTGCTCGCTCCAGAAGTCGCCGGACAGGATCCGGGTGAACCACTTGCCCTGCACGTCCCCGCCGAGAGACCGCAGGTACTTGCCGAGGTTGTACTGCGACTCGTAGTAGGCGTAGATCAGCCGGGCGTACGTGTCGTAGCCGGTCTTGTAGAACCGCGAGTAGAGGTGCTGCACCTCCTCTTCCCGGTGCGGCTCGGACAGGAGTTCGTCCACCCGCTCGGCGGCCGCCATGCCGGTGGTCAGGGCCATGCAGACCCCGCCGGAGAAGATCGGGTCGCCGAAGCATGCCGAGTCGCCCACCAGGAACCAGCCCGGCCCGGTGATGGTGTCGGAGTAGTAGTTGTAGTCCGCTTCGATCCGCAGTTCACCGCGTGGCTCGGTGCCGGTGATCCGGGCGGTGATCCGCGGCACCCGGGACAGGTGCTCGGCGAACAGCTTCTCTGGGTTTCCGTCCCGCAGCACGTCCTTCGGCATCACGGTGCCGATGCTGATCACGTCCGACCAGATCGGGATCGCCCAGACCCAGCCGTCCGGGTGACCGCCGACCTGGATGTCACCGTCGTAGCCGGGGTTGTACTTCTCGTCCAGGCCCGTGTAGTGCCGGTACACGGCCACGTTGCGGATCTGCTCCGCGGGACGGCGCAGGTTGAAGGTTTGAGTGATCTTGCTGGCCCGACCGCCCGCATCGATCACGTACTTGGCGCGGACCGTCCGGGTCTCGCCTCCGGCCTGGTACTTCAGACCCACCACGCGACCCTGTTCGATCACCAGATCATGAACCGGCGCCTCCTCCAGCACGGTGGCTCCGGTGTCCCGGGCGTGTTGGACCAGCAACCGGTCGAGGTGCGCCCGCTCGCACTGGAACGTCTCGGGGTGGCGGCCGGGACCCTGGTCGGCGAACGCGATCCGTCGGTACTCGCCGTCGGCGAAGATGAACTCGGCACCCCGCTTCGTCACGTAGCCCTGCTGCTGCACCAGGTCGAGCGCACCCAGGCGCTCCAGTACGGCCATCGTGTGGGGCAGCATCGACTCACCGATGTGGAATCGTGGATGGCGGCGCCGCTCCAGCACCAGGACTGAGCGACCGGCCTGCGCAAGCCGGGTCGCCGCCGCGGCACCGGCCGGACCTCCGCCGATGATCGCGACGTCGACGCTGTCCGGGTACTGGTATTCGGTGTCAGCCACAGTAGTTCTCCTCCTCTAAGCGGGTTCTGCGGGTTATTTCTGGCGCGCGCCGGCCCGGTGATCTGCTGCCGACGGTGCATCGCGACATACAGCTCGAATGACGGTTCAGCCTGCATCCGAGGGCCGGAGCGGGGCATCCCGTGATTACGTGGTCTTACGGCGTCCCGTACCGGACGGTCGTGGGAGTTCACGCGGACGAAACCACCAACTCCCGCACCCGTGGCGTCGGCTTTTCCCAGTAGCTGTCCGGCAACGACCGCCGGAATATCGGAAGGGCCGCGGCGGTGGTGGCCACACCGACCAGCACCAGGATCGAGAACAGTTCCTTCGTGATCATTTGATGCGCCAAACCGATGTTGACGAAGATCAGGATCATCATGCCGCGGGCGTTCATCAGACCCCCGACCGCCGATGCCTCCCGCCAGCTGTGCCCGAGCAGTCGCGTGGCCATGGCGCAGGCTCCGTACTTGCCGGCCACCGAAGCAATCATGATCACCAGGAATGCCAGCAGCGTCGACCAGTTGGTCAGGCCGCCGATCTCGGTGTTCAGGCCGGAGAACGCGAAGAAGATCGGAAGCAGCAGGATCATGTTCACGTCCATCAGCCTGGTCCGTAACTCCCGGCGCAGGGTCGGACTGTGGGGGATCGCCAGGCCGCAGATGAACCCACCGAACACCGAGTGAATCCCGATCATGTCGGTGATCCATCCGGCGACGATCACGATGACCAGGACCACTGCCATCTCGCCGTGGCTCAGTGACCCGCGTCGGTCCACCCGGCGACCCAGCACGGCCAGGGCCCTGCGGCCGGCGGTCAGCATCACCACCGCGAACCCCACGGCACCGAGCACCATGATGGCGGCGTTGCCCATCCCGGAGGCCGTGGCCATCGCGCTGACCACCGCGAGCAGCGACCACGCAACCACGTCGTCGACCGCACCGGCCAGCAACGTCAGTGAGCCGATGTTGCTGCTCGCGATACCGCGCTCCTGGAGTATCCGGGCCAGCATCGGGAATGCGGTGATCGACAGCGCACCGCCGAGGAAGATGGCGAACGCCAGGCGGTCCGTGTTCGGGCCCGCGAAAGTGTTGTGGTACGCCCAGCCCGTGAACGCGCCGAGAGCGAACGGCGGCACGATCCCGGCCAGTGCCACCAGCGCTGACCGGCGCACCTGCTGGATTCGTAGGAATGAATGGTCGATCGCCGCTCCGGTGAGGAACATGTAGTAGGTCAGGCCGATCGTGCTCAGCACGTACAACACGCTCTTCACGTCCGGAGCGAAGATCGACGCCTGGGTGTCCGGAGCCACCGTCGCGAACACGGTGGGTCCGAGCAGGATTCCCGCCACCATCTCGCCGACAACGCGGGGCTGGCCCACCCACAACGCCAACCGACCGCAGATGGTGCTCGCCGTGAGGATCACTGCGAGCGCGGCCATCAGCGCCAACGCGAGTTCCAGATCAGGGCGCACCGCTATCCTCCCGTCTGCTGTGGAAACACGGTTGACAATGCGCAAGTCTGTGTCGGGCGTCTGGTCCAGGCATCACGTATCCGCGCGATGGTGTGGTGTCGGGGGCCAGGTCGGCTGGTGCGACCGGCGCCCCGGCCGCGGATCCCGGCGGTGGGCCGGGTGGTGCCTGGCCGCACCACCTTCCTTCCGCACAGCCCACCGCCGGTGTCCGATCAGTCCCGCAGCCAGGCGTCGATCAGCGCCTGTGCCTGCTCAGGGTTGAGTCGCGGGTCGCACAGGGTCTCGTAGCGCGTGGCGAGCTTGTCCTCCTCGTCGACCGTGCACCCGACACACTCGGTCACGTCCGCCGCCGCCACCTCGAGGTGCATGCCTCCCGGGGGTTGGCCGTGCCGCTCCAGGACCCGCCGGAACGCCACCGCCTCCGCGATCACATCGGTCAGATGGCGGGTCTTCACACCGATGGATGCCTTGACCGTGTTCCCGTGCATCGGGTCGGACAACCACACCACGGGATGGCCGGCGTCGCGGACCGCGGTGACGAGCGGCGGCAGGGCCTCGTCCACAGTGTCCCTGCCCATCCGGGCGATCAGCAGCAGCCTTCCGGGCGTCCGGTCCGGGTCGAGCAGTTCACACAGCCGTACCACGTCCTGCGCGGTGGCCGTGGGTCCCACCTTGCACCCGACCGGGTTGTCCACCGAGGCCAGCAGTCCCACCTGGGCGTGGTCCCGCTGCCGGGTACGTTCGCCGATCCACGGCAGGTGCGTGGAACCCAGGAACCGGGAGCCGGCGTCCGACCCACCTCGCACCAGCGCGCCTTCATAATCGACGACCAGCGCCTCGTGGCTGCTCCACGGACCCGGGTGAAGTCCTTCGGAGGACGGCTCGTTGCGCTCCCGGTGGGTCCGGACCCAGCTCAGCACCTTGGCACTGGCCTCGTACGCCCAGAGCATCCGACGTGGATCGTGTTGCCGGGCGGCCCGGGTGGGCACCTCCGAGTTGACCAGGTGACCCCGGAACACCGGCATCTCCACATCACCGATCCGTTCCGTCGGCTGTGAGCGCGGCTTCGCGAACTGACCGCCGAACCGTCCCACCCGCACCACGGGCCGTCCGCCGCGTGCCGCCATGTGGTCGGACAGTCGATCGAGCACTTCCACCTTGGCCGAGGTGTGCCATGGGGTGCATTCGTAGAAACTCTCCGCACAGTCGCCGAGTTGCAGCACGAAGGCCCGGCCCTCGGCCACCTCGGCGAGCGAACCTCGCAGTGTGGTCAGCTCCGACCGGGTGACCAGCGGCTTGGCGGCGGACAGGGTCTGCCGGGCCCGCCGGTACGCCGGGTGGTGGTGCCACTGGGGCTGCTGAACGGCCGGCAGCTCATCCCAGATCGGCAGATTGGACGTGCCGGTGAGGCCCTGTGGACTCGGTAGCACCGATGTCATCAGCGAATCTCCTTTTGTACGCCGAGGTCCGTCGGAGACGTGCCCGACAACACCGTCGACTCGAAAGGAATCGCCGCAGTCCGGCGGTCTGATGACCGGGCATGCTCCGTCGAGGATCTGGCGGCTACACGTGGTTGCGTTCACTGAGCCTGCGTCCTCACCGGTGCGGAAAGCATCACGCGTTCGCGGGATCCAGCTACCGGAAACCGGCGCTTGAGACGCTGAATGGGGTGATGGAGGAGCTGGGCGAATTGGGCCAGTTGCTGGTGGCTAGGCGAGAAACCACGAGAACGCGCCATGTAGCCGCGCCGTTGTAGCGGCATCCTTCTCTATGGCGATGTCCGATTCGCCCAGCCATTGTGGTGGCAGTGGTCCGGAATTTGGGTGAATTTTCCATCTGGGCCCTCGGCCATCGACAGAAAACGTGAGGAGTTTTCCGTTGCACAGGGTCGAGGTAGCAGCGATCGCCAGGGGCCGTGGTGCTGAACCCGGACCTTGGGCCGTTTTCACACTGCTGGCAGTGATTCAGTTCATGATCGTCCTGGACGGCAGCATCCTCGTGGTCGCGCTGCCGTCGATCCAGCGCGAACTGGGCTTCTCTCCCGCGGGTCTCGCGTGGGTGATGGACAGCTACATGCTGGCCCTGGGCGGTTTCCTGCTGCTCGGTGGTCGTGCGGCCGATCTCATCGGCCGGCGTCGTCTGGTCTTCTGGGGGCTGGGACTGTTCATCCTGGCCTCACTCGCGTCGGCGATGGCCACGGCACCCTGGCAACTCGTCGCTGCCCGGGTGGTCCAGGGGCTGGGCGCGGCCCTCGCCTCGCCGGCAGCGTTGGCCCTGGTTACCGACACCTTTCCGGAAGGCCCGTCGCGCAACAAGGCGATGGCGATCTGGGGTGGCATGGGTGGCACCGCCGGAGGCGTCGGCATCCTGCTCGGCGGCCTGCTCACCGCCGTCGCCTGGGAGTGGACCTTCCTGATCAACGTACCTATCGGGGTGATCGTCATGCTGCTGGCAGTACGGATGCTGCCGCCGAGCCGGCCACACGCGCACGGGGGCATGGACGTGTTCGGCGCACTTGCCGCGACGGGTGGGCTGTGCGTCTTCGTGTACGCGGTGGTCCGGGGCAGCGTGCAGGGCTGGGACTCGGCGCTGACCTGGGCTGAGTTCGGGCTCGCCGCGGTGCTGCTGGGCGGGTTCGCGATCCGGCAACGAACCGCGGTGGCCCCGCTGATCCCCAGGGTGCTGTTCCGACTGCCCAACGTAGTGCTCGGCAATGCGGCGAACGCGCTGGTGGGCGCCCTGCTGTTCAGCGGCTTCGTGATGAGTGCGATCTACCTGCAGCAGGTGCGCGGCCTCGGTCCGGTCCTCACGTCGCTGACGATCCTGCCCCTCAACCTGGGTATGTTCATAGGGTCACACATCACGATCCGGGTGATGGACAGGTTCCCACCCACCACCGTCCTGACAGGTGGCTTGTTGGTGCAGGCCGGGGCGCTGGCGTGGTGGGCGAGCGTACTGGGTCCCAAGGCGCACCTGCTGACCTCGTTCATGATTCCGGGCCTTGTGTGGTGTGCCGGCCTGGGAGCTTCGATCGTGGCCGGCTACGTGGTCTGCACGGCCGGGTCGACCGGTGCGGAGGCGGGTGCCGCCTCCGGCCTGGTCACCATGACCTTGCAGATCGGCGGAGCGGTCGGCATCGCCACACTCAGCACGGTGGCGGAGGGACGTGCCAGCAGCGTGCTGGCTGAGGCGTCCGGTGCGGTGTCGCTGACCGCGGCGCTTTCCGAAGGCCACAGCTACGCGGTCTGGACAGCGTTCCTGTTCGCGGTCACCGGGGCACTGTTCGGGCTGCGTCTGGGTCAGCGTCTCAAGGACCCGGCTGGCCGGGCGGTATGAGCACCCGCCGATTCATCGCCGTGGCATCTGGTGACCATTTCGCGACGTACCGCAACGGTGGGTTCTTTTCCGAAGAAAATTCACAGGCTTTGTCCTCGGCGTTCCGCTGACATCAGGTGAATACGTGATGGGTATCGGACACTGGTATTCCCGTTGCAGGCTGGCAGATCACGTGAACACGCGATGCGGCAGGCGACCGCCCTCGGAAGGATAAACGCACAGAACAACGCCACCGGCTGGCAGGAATAGCTCGGCCGATGTGTGAATAGCCCTTTGAGGGACCCAGTGGTTCGAAATACCACGGATATGAAGGAGGACTTGAATGCGGAAAAGGTTGAAGGTGGGCCTGGGGCTCGGCCTGGCCGGTGCTCTGTTGGCGAGCGTCCTCGGCGCGGCCAACGCGTCCGCGGCTCCGGTCGTGATGACCACCGACCTGTCCGCCCCGTACAAGGTCCTGAAGTTCGATTTGAAGCCGGGCGGCGGTGAGTTCTTCGACCTCGGTACGGCCGGCCCCAGTATCGGCGACCAGACGATCTTCAGCAACTTCCTGTACAAGAACGGCGAGCGGGTCGGCTACGACGCCATCGTCTGCAACGTCGTGCGGATGAACCCCGAGCGGACCATCCTCTGCGACATCAGCGTCAGTCTGCCCGACGGCGTGCTCTACATGAGCCTGCTGCGCGTGGAGCCTCTGCCGCCACCGCCCACGCCGTTCTACTCGGCGATCGTCGGTGGCTCGGGCGGGTACGTCGGTGCGTCCGGCCAGGCATACATCGACCCGTCCAGCAACGTGGCGCACACTCTCACCATCTACCTCGAACGGTAAGGCC
>DASUSI010000035.1:0-75398 GCA_036375165.1 Micromonosporaceae bacterium
GACCGTGAGATCGAGGCGGTCGGCATCGGTGCCGCGGGATGGATCGACGAACGGCGCTCCACCGTGCTGTTCGCCCCGAACCTGGCCTGGAAGGATGAGCCGCTCCGGGACCAGGTGGCCGCCGAGGTGGGGCTGCCGGTGGTCGTGGAGAACGATGCGAACGTCGCGGGATGGGCCGAGTACCGCTTCGGTGCCGCGGAAACCGCCGACAGCAGCGTGCTGCTCACCGTGGGGACCGGCATCGGCGGGGCGGTGGTGCTCGGCGGGATGCTGGTTCGCGGTGCGCACGGGATCGCCGCCGAGTTCGGACACACCCTGGCCGTACCGGGCGGTCACCTGTGCGGCTGCGGCCGGCGCGGCTGTCTGGAGCAGTACGCCAGCGGTCGCGCCCTGGTTCGCGAGGCGCGACGGATCGCGGCCGCGGAGCCCGACCTGGCCGTTGACCTGCTGGCTCGGGCGGGTGGGGCGGCGCAGCACATCGACGGACCCACCGTGACCTCGGCGGCACAGGCCGGCGACCTGGCGGCCAAGGCCGCTTTCGCGGAGGTCGGGCGGTGGCTGGGGATCGGTATGGCGGATCTGGTGCAGGTGCTCGACCCGGAGATGATCGTCGTGGGCGGGGGGGTGATCGAGGCGGGGGAGCTACTGCTGGAACCGGCCCGGGCAGCGTGCGCAGAGGCGCTGGCGCAGCGTAGTCGGTTGCCGTTCGCTGAGATCCGGGCGGCCGAGATGGGTGCCCACGCCGGCGTGGTCGGCGCCGCGGACCTCGCCCGCCGCCGGTAGTCGGTCATCACCGTGCCGGGTAACCCGATGCTGGCAGCCACGGTGCCGGTTGGCACGGTGCCGGTTGACACGATGTTTCGGTGAGTGAGGCGGGAAGCGTGCTGCGGCTGCTCTGCTACAACGTGCACCGGCTCTCCGACGACGTTGGGGCGCTGGTCCGGGTGATCCGCGCGGCGGCCGCGGATGTGGTGTTCGTCCAGGAGGCACCGTGTCACTTCCGGTGGCGTTACCGGTGCACTGAGCTGGCTCGCCGGTGCGGCATGCTCGCGGTGTCCGGCGGCGGCACCGCGTTGGGGAACCTGCTGCTGGTCAGTTTTCGGGTCGCGGTTCACGAGGCGTGGTCGATGCGGTATCCGCTCACTCCCGGCCGGCACATGCGCGGCGCGGCCTTCGCCCGCTGTTCAATTGGATCGTCCCGGTTCCTGCTCGCCGGCTCGCACCTGTCGACGGACCCGGCCGAGCGACCGGCACAGGCCGCGCTGCTACGGGCCGCGCTCGGCGCCGCCGAGGAGCCGGTGCTGCTCGGGGTCGATGTCAACGACACCCCTTCCGGCCTGGCGTGGCGGACCCTGGCCGACGGCCGGGTCGACGCCGCCGCCGCGACCGGCAGGACCGGCACCCCCACATTCGGGGTCGGCTTCCCGAGACGCCGAATCGACGCGATCTTCGTCGATGCCCGGTGCCGGGTGGTGCGGTATGAGGTCGTCGACTCCCCGGACGTACGCCGTGCCTCGGACCACTTTCCGCTGCTCGCCGAGGTGACGCTGCCCGAGTGACCCTGACGGTCTCCGGGCCCCGGCCGCGCGCCGCCCGGCCACGCGGCTTCGCGCAGTGACCGGGCGGGCGTATCGGGGGGTGCGGGGAGGGACTTGTCTGATCAGTGTTTGACCGCGGTCTCCGCTCCGGCACCGGTCAGCGACCGCACCTCAAGCTCGTCGTACCCGGCGGCGGCGGCGCCGTCCCGGGAGAGCACGGTGCCGAGCCATCCGAACAGGAATCCCAGCGGAATCGAGATGATGCCCGGGTTGTTCAGCGGGAACCACGCCCAGTCCTGGTCCGGCAGCAGGGACTTCTCGGTGCTGGTCACCACCGGGGAGAAGAACACCAGCACCACGGCCGAGATCAGGCCGCCGTAGATGCTCCAGGTCGCACCGTGGGTGTTGAAGCGCCGCCAGAACAGGTTGTACAGCAGCGCCGGCAGGTTGGCCGACGCGGCCACCGCGAATGCCAGTGCCACCAGGAACGCGATGTTGAGCCGCTGCGCGTAGATGGACAGCACGATGGCCACGGCGCCGATCACGATGGCGGCGATCCGGGCCACGTTGACCTCCGCCTTCTCCGTGACCTCACCGCGCTTGATCACGTTGGCGTACAGGTCGTGGGCGAACGACGAGGCCGAGGTCAGGGTGAGCCCGGCGACCACGGCGAGGATGGTCGCGAACGCCACCGCGGCGATCAGCGCCAGCAGTACCGAGCCACCCAGGGAGCCTTCGCCGCCGCCCACCGCCTCGGCGAGAAGCGGCGAGGCGAGGTTGCCGCCGGACGCGGTGATCTCGGAGTCCTCGGCGGTGCTCAGCAGCGCCGCCGCACCGAACCCGAGTGCGATCGTCATCAGGTAGAACGAGCCGATCAGGCCGATCGCCCACAGCACCGAGGTACGCGCGGCCCGGGCGGTCGGCACGGTGTAGAACCGGATCAGGATGTGCGGCAGGCCCGCGGTGCCGAGCACCAGGGCGAGTGCGAGCGACAGGAAGTCGATCTGCCCCAGCACTCCACTGGCGCCGTAGAGCAGGCCGGGCTCGAGGAACGCCTGGCCCTTGCCGGTGTTCTCGGCGGCGGCCCCGAGCAGCGAGGAGATGTTGAAGTTGAACCTGAACAGCACCAGCACGGTGACCAGGATGGTGCCGGTCATCAGCAGTACCGCCTTGACGATCTGCACCCAGGTGGTGCCACGCATCCCGCCGACCGTCACGTAGAAGATCATCAGTGCGCCAACCAGGACGATCACGCCGTTCTTGACCGCCTGACTGTCCGCGCCGAGCAGGAATCCGACGATCGTGCCGGCCCCCACCATCTGCGCCAGCAGGTAGAAGATCGACACCACCACGGTGGAGGTGGCAGCCGCGGTCCGTACCGGGCGTTGCCGCATCCGGTACGCGAGCTGGTCGGCCATGGTGAACCGCCCGGAGTTCCGCAGCAGTTCGGCGACCAGCAGTAGCGCCACCAGCCAGGCGACAAGGAAGCCGATCGAGTAGAGGAAGCCGTCGTATCCGAACAGGGCGATCAGCCCGGAGATGCCCAGGAACGAGGCCGCCGACATGTAGTCGCCGGAGATCGCCAGACCGTTCTGGACGCCGGAGAACGACCGGCCCGCGGCGTAGTAGTCCGCTGCCGTCTTGTTCTGCCGGCTGGCCCACCAGGTGATGTAGAGGGTGACCGCGACGACCACCAGGAACAGGGAGATGGTGAGGTTCTGGCTGGTTCCCTCGGACTGTGCCAAGGTGACCACGGGTGTTGCGAGTGAGTTCACTATCCGACCTCCTGCCGGTAGTCCTGGTGGAGCCGGTCAGCGATCGGGTCCAGTTCCCGGTTGGCGTGGCGGGCGTACAGCCAGGCGATCAGGAACGTCGACACGAACTGCAGGATGCCGAACACGAAGGCGATGTTGATGTTCCCGACCAGGGTGGTGTTCATGAAGTCGGGCAGCCAGTTGGCACTGACCACGAACAGCAGGTACCACACCATGAACGCCACGGTGGCCGGGAAAGCGAAGCCGCGGTAGCGCCGACGCAGTTCCTGGAAGTCGCTCGTGGCGTGTATCCGTTCATAGGTCTCGTATTGATCGGGTGATGTTCTCTCCACCACGGGTTGTCCACCTCCGGGGATGTGCGCGATGTGGGTGACATAGGTCACGCGTCGACACGGTAAGTCAGGGATGACGGGCGGGGGGAGATCCTGCCGGGCGGGGTGCGCTGAGCGGGCCGGGGGCGGCGCTGTGCGGGTCGGACACGTACGGTGAGCGGTCGGTCCTGTGCGACGAACGGTGCCGCACGGTGGCGTTCACCGCTGCGACGTGCGCCTCAGCCACGCTCCGGGTGCCACTCGCCCCGGTCCACGTCGAGCTGCTCCGGGGTGTGCAACCGCACCATGGTTCGAGCGACGTTGGGTGCCATCCGACGCCGCGTGCCCAGCGAGACCGCCACCATCGCGAGGAACGCGAGCGGTACCGTCCACGCCGCCGGCTGGGCCAGCAGGACCGCCGGCCAGCCGTCCCCGCTGCTGCCCGCGATGGTGAGCACCACCGCTCCACCGGACAGCGCACCGCCCAGCACCAGCCCGGCGACCGCCCCGGCATCGGTCAGCCGCCGCCACCAGATGCCGAGCACCAGCAGCGGGCAGAACGTGGACGCCGCGACCGCGAACGCCAGCCCCACCGCGTTGGCGACCGGCACCCCCTGCCCCGCCACGGCGAGCACGTACGGGACCGACACGGCGAGCAGCGTGGCGACCCGGAACGCCTTGACCCCGTGGACCCCCCAGCGGGGCATGATGTCCTGGCTGAGCACCCCGGCCACAGACACCGACAGGCCCGACGAGGTGGACAGGAAGGCGGCGAACGCACCGGCGGTCACCAGCGCGCCGAGCAGTTCCCCGGCCACTCCGCCAACCATCCGGCCCGGTAGCTCCAGCACCACCGCGTCGGTACGTCCGGTCACCAGCAGGTCCGGGGTGTAGAGCCGGCCCAGAGCCCCGTACACGGCGGGGAACAGGTAGAACGCGCCGAGCAGCACCAGCACCGCGAGGGTGGTACGCCGTGCTGCCCGGCCGTCCGGGTTGGTGTAGAACCGCACCAGCACGTGGGGCAGCCCCATGGTGCCCAGAAAGGTGGCCAGGATCAGGGAGTACGTGGCGTACAGCGGATGTTCCTGGGCACCACCCAACGGAAGCAGCCATTCGTCGCGGGTGAGCGGCTGCAACCGGTCCACTGTGGGCACCGCCGCGCCGGCCGGGAACCGCAGCTCGCTGCCGGACAGTACCCGGTGCTGGCCCGGTGTCAGGATCACCGGCTCGTCGCCGTACCTGGTGTCGTCGACCACCCCGGACACGGTCACCGGGACCGGGCGTGGCACGTCGATGGTCGCCGACGTCTGCATCGTGACCGTCGTCGGGAGGCGGAATTCGGTCAGCTCCGTCCCGGCGGGGGCCGGTGCCCCGTCCGCCCGCCACACCAGGAGCAGGAAGATCACCGGAACCGCGAGCGCGGTCAGCTTGAGCCAGTACTGGAACGTCTGGACGAACGTGATACTGCGCATCCCGCCGGAGAGCACGCTGACCAGCACAACCGAAGCCACCGCGAGGCCCCCGGTCCAGGCCGGCGCACCGGTCACCGTCCGCAACGTCAGCCCAGCGCCCTGGAACTGCGGCATCAGGTACAGCCAGCCGATCAGCACCACGAGGACGCTCGCCACCCGCCGGACCGCCACCGACTCCAGGCGTGCCTCCGCGAAGTCCGGCAGGGTGTACGCACCGCTGCGCCGCAGGGGAGCCGCCACCAGCAACAGCAGCACCAGGTAGCCAGCGGTCCATCCCACCGGGTACCACAGCATGTCCGCGCCGTACGCGAGGATCAGGCCCGCGGCGCCCAGAAACGACGCGGCCGAGAGGTACTCCCCGCCGATCGCCGAGGCGTTCCACCATGGACTGACGGTGCGCGACGCCACGTAGAAGTCGCTGGTGGTACGGCTCACCCGCAGTCCGAACGCTCCGATGGCCACCGTGGCGACCGCCACCAGCGCCACCGCGACCAGCCCGTACGCCGGGTTCACGGGCCGCTCCGGCAGGCTGGCGGACGGCACCGGCGGCGGTCCGGTGTGGTGCTCACGACCGTTCCACCAATTCCGCGAAGTCCCGCTCGGTACGTTCGGACTGTCGACAGTAGAGCCAGCCGGCGACGATGAGGGTCGGGTGCACCACGACGCCGAGCAGCAGCCAGGGCAGTGGGATCCCGAGCAGTCGTACCTCGCGCAGTGCCGGTGCCGCCGTGAACAGCAACGGCAGCCCCGTGAGCAGGATGCCGACCACGCCGAGCAGCAGCAGGGCCAGCCGGAGCTGGGCGCGCATCAGCGAGCGCATGTACACCTCGCCGATCTGGGTCTGGGCGTCGATCTCGCTGGTGATTGTGGTGCGCCGGGGACGCGGGGCACGGGCGCGCGGGCTGGTCACCCGGACCCGGCGGGTCGCGCTCACGGCTCGGCCCCCGGACGGCTGTGCCGTACCAGCAGGTCCCGCAGTTCCCGGGTGTGCCGGCGACTGACCTGCAGCCGGCTGCTCCCCACCACCACGCTGCAGCGTCCGGCATCGACGTGTACTTCGGTGACGTGCCGGATCGATACCAGCAGCCGGCGGTGGATCCGGACGAACCCGGCGCCCCGCCAGCGCTCCTCCAGGGTGGTGAGCGGCACCCGGACCAGATGGCTGCCGGTGGCGGTGTGCAGTCGGGCGTAGTCACCGTGGGCTTCCACGAACCGTACGTCGCTGCGGTTGACGAACCGGGTCACCCCGCCGAGCTCGACCGGGATCGTCTCGTCGGCGGGTTCGTCGCTCGGCCGGGTGCCGGCGCCCGCCTCGCCGATCCGGCGGATCGCCTCGACCAGCCGGTCCGGGCGTACCGGCTTGAGCAGGTAGTCCACGGCGTTCAATTCGAAGGCGTCAACGGCATGGTCCTCGTACGCGGTCACGAACACCACCGGTGGCGGGTTGCGGAACCGGGCGAGCACCCGGGCCAGGTCCAACCCGGTCAGCCCCGGCATCCGGATGTCGAGGAAGATCGCGTCCAAGGCTTCGCGTTCCATGATCCGCAACGCTTCCGCGCCCGACGTGGCCGCCAGCACCTGCCCGATCCGCTCGTGTCGCCGCAGCTGATAGGCGAGTTCCTCCAGCGCGGGCGGCTCGTCGTCCACGACGAGCACCTTGAGCCGGGAGGCGGCCATGCCGGTGAGCGTAACCGGCACCGGGGAGGCGGCTGTGTCACCGTGGCGGTCAGCTTCGGGCCCGTACCCCCGGGTGGTACTTCGGCACCCGCATGCTGACCTTGGTGCCGGCTCCCGGAGCGGTCTCCACCACCAGTCCGTACTCGTCGCCGAACACCGCGCGCAGCCGTTCGTCCACGTTGCCGAGGCCGATCGAGTCCGAGACGTCGTCACCGGCGAGCATCCGCCGGATCTTTCCCGGTTCTTCACCGACCCCGTCGTCCTCAACCGAGATCAGGCATTCGTTTCCGAGGTCCTCGCCCACGATCACGACGTGTCCCATCCCGGGCTTGCTCTCCAACCCGTGCTGGACCGCGTTCTCCACCAGCGGTTGCAGGCAGAAGAACGGCACCACCACGGGCAGCACCTCCGGAGCCACCCGCAGGGTGACCTGTAGCCGCTCGTCGAAGCGTGCCTTCTCCAGTAGCAGGTAGCGGTTGATCGAGCGGAGTTCCTCGGCCAGCGTGGTGAAGTCGCCGTGGCGGCGGAACGAGTACCGGGTGAAGTCGGCGAACTCCAGCAGCAACTCGCGTGCCCGTTCCGGGTCGGTACGGACGAACGAGGCGATCGCGGTGAGCGAGTTGTAGATGAAGTGTGGTGAGATCTGCGCCCGCAGCGCCCGGACCTCGGCCTCGATCAGACGGGTCCGGGACCGGTCCAACTCGGCCAGTTCCAGTTGTCCGGAGACCCACCGGGCGACCTCGTTGGTGGCGCGTACCAGCCCGGCGTGGGTGGAGGGAGTGTAGACCTGCAGCGTGCCGACGACCCGGTCCTCGACGATCAGCGGGGCCACGATCGCGTGCCGAAGCGGGCAGTTCACCACGTCGCAGGCGACGGTTGCGGCACCGTGCACCTGGGTGCCGCCCGCCGTGAGGGTGTGCTCGGCGAGTGCCATCGCGCCCCGGGCGTGATGTCCGGGGCGGACCGGCCATGTCACGCCGCCGGACGCTGCTGGGCTCAGCCCGGAGCTGTCCCAGGCCAGCAGCCGATCCGGCCCGGTGAGCGCGACCGCGGGGGCGCCGAGCAGGGTCCGCAGGTAGCGGATTGACTTCTCGGCGGTGGTCTCGGTGAGTCCGCCGCGTAGCGGCGGTGACGCCTGCGACGCGGTGTGCAGTGTGGCGAAGGTGGCCCGCTCGGCCGGGGTACCGAGGTCCCGGCGGTGCCGGACGGTCCAGAACAGCAGAGCCGCCGCACCGAGCGCGGCGAGCGTGGCAACGGTGACCCCGGGCCAGAAGCCGCTCACGCCCGGAACGGTAGCCGGCGATGTCGAATTCGTCACCGTGATGAGCTTCGACTGCTCTGTCGGTACGATCGGTATTCCGCGCATTACACCAGCGTGCTGCGCCGTACCCCCTATGGGTGACCGAAGGCGCGGGCATCCACCGATCCGGTCGGGTCCATCCGCCCTGATGCCGCGCGTGCGGTCCACCGACGGACCGGCCGCCACGGCCGGGTACGGTCTGGACAACGTGGCAGATCAGGTCAAAGATTCTCGCGGTACGGATGCGGGAGGAGAACGGCGGTGACGCGAGCGGTGTCAGACCCCTGGGCCTTCGGGACGCCGGAACCGGATGACGCCGAGTCCTCCGTGTACGACCGGGGTGACGCGGTGTGTGTGATCGGCGCGGGCTCCAGCGGGCTGGCCGCAGTCAAGAACCTGCGGGAACGTGGCTTCGCGGTCGACTGCTACGAGCGGGAGACCGACATCGGGGGCGCGTGGAACTGGCGACACGACCGCAGCCCGGTGTACGCCAGCACCCACCTGATCTCCTCAAAGCCGCTGACCCAGTTCCCCGACTTCCCGATGCCGGACAACTGGCCGGACTACCTGAGTCACCAGCAGTTGCTGGAATACTTCGGTCGGTACGCCGACCATTTCGGACTTCGGGAGCACATCTGGTTCGGCACCGAGGTGCACCGCCTGGAGCCGGTCGGTGACGGCCGCTGGCACGTCATGGTCAGACCGCGTGGCTCCGGTGAACTGCGGGTACTGCGGTACGCCGCGGTGGTGGTCGCCAACGGCCACAACTGGTACCCGAACCAGCCCGACTACCCCGGCCTGGCGGAGTTCAAGGGCAAGGTGATGCACGCCTCCGGTTACAAGGACCCGGCGACACTACGGGGTCGCCGGGTGCTGGTTGTCGGGGGCGGCAACACCGGCTGCGACATCGCGGTGGATGCCGCACAACAGGGCGCGACGGTGTGGCACTCCACCCGTCGCGGCTACTGGCTGGTCCCCAAGTACCTGTTCGGAAGGCCGGCGGACCAGGTCGTCAACCGAATCGCCCGGATGCGGCTGCCGCTTCGGGTGCGACACTGGCTCACCCAGTTGACGTTGCGGCTGACTGTCGGCCGGGCGGAGCGGTTCGGGCTGCCAGGGCCTGACCACCGGATCTTCCAGAGTCACCCGGTGGTCAACAGCCAGTTGCTCTACTGCCTTGGTCATGGCCAGATCACCCCGAAGCCCGACATCACGGAATTCAAGGCCGAGCAGGTGGTGTTCAGCGACGGCACCACCGCGAATCCGGACCTTGTCGTGTTCGCGACCGGTTACCTGCCGCGTTTTGAGTTCCTCGACGCCGAGCACCTGAACTGCGACCGTCAGGGTCGGCCTCGGCTGCACCTGCACATGTTCACGCCGCGCCATGATGGTTTGACCGTGACTGGGATGATCCAACCCGAATCGGGCCAGTTTCCGCTGGTGCATTGGCAGACCGTGGCGATCGCGGAGTGGTTGCGGGTGCGGGCCACGGCGCCGGATCGTGCCCGGGCGTTCTGGCCCCGGGTGACGGTCGGGGCGGACCGTCGGTGGAGTCAGGTCAAACCACTCGATTCCAGCCGGCACTGGTTCGAGGTGGGCCACCACAGGTACCTGAAAGCTCTGGAACGCACCTTCAACGAACTGGCGGGGTGAGGCGGTGATCGAGCGGCCTTCGGGGGGCCCGGCGGATCCGGGTGCTGTGTCCGGTGAGCCGCCAGACACGCGTTCGGCACACCATCGGCGTCGGTCCCGTGGCCAGGGCGCCGCCCTGCCGAAGGGCCGGCCGATCCGGGCGATGCGGCGCGAGGAGTGGGCCTCGCCGCCGGTCGCGGTGCACCGTGAGGTGTTGTGCGAGCTGCCCACCGAGGACACCGGCCTGCCGCCCGTCCTGTTCGTGCCCGGGTTGCGGCACGGCGCGTGGTGTTTCGCGGAACACTGGTTGCGTCGTACCGCGGATCGTGGCTTCCCGGCGTACGCGATGAGCCTGCGCGGCCACGGTGCCAGCGGCGGCGCGGACCTGCGGCGCAGCACCGGACTTCGGGAGTACGTCCACGACGTGATGCAGGTGGCAGCCTCACTGCCGCGCAGGGCCGTCCTGGTGGGACATGGGGTGGGCGGTCTGGTGGTGGCCCAGGTGCTGGCCCGGTACCCGGCGTACGCCGGGGTGCTGGCCGCCCCGGTGATCCAGGGCTGGCGGACCCTGGGTTCGGCGTTGCTCCGGCATCCGCTGGGCACCCTGCCCGGTGCCTTCGGCGGCTCGGTGAGGTTGCGCGATGGGCAGTTGTTCAGCCGGCGGCTCGGCAAGGACGTCGCCCGGCGCTACCGGGCCAGGTTGGACCGGTCCGCCCCCCGGGTGCAGTACCAGGTGCTGTTCCGCCGACATCTGGAATCGCCGGTTCCCGGGACACCAATACTGGTGGTGGGCAGCCCGGACGACCGCCTGGTGAGTTCCCGCGCGCTGCAGAAGGTCGCCGCCTGGTACGGCACCGAGCCGCTGTTGTTTCCCGGGATGGGCCACGATCTGATGCTCGACGCCCGGTGGGTCGAGCCGATCGACGCGATCCTGGACTGGCTGCCGTCCGCCTCGGACCCCGCCTGATCCCCGCGTCAGACCCGGGCGCCGTCGTCGGGGTCCTCGTCTTCTTCGTCGTCACCGGGACGCAGCCGCAACACCAGGCCGACGCACCCGGCCACCAGGAACAGCGCGGCGACCACCAGTGCTCCCTCGGTGCCGTGGATCCCGACGTACCCCAGCAGGTTGGGCCACAGCAGCACCAGAACTCCGGCGACTATCGCCGCCAGGGACACCAGGGCCGGTCGGGAGATCGGCGGCAGCGGCGGCGGGTTCGGCGGGACGAACCGGTCGTCTCCGTCGCTGAAGTCCGCGTCCAGCGCGTCGAGCAGGGTCGGCTCGTCCGGGTCCATGCCGGGCAGCGCGGACCGCAGCCGGGGAAGTCGGAAGTCGCCGCCGCGCTCCGGAGCAAGCTTCGGCTCGGGCCGGCTGTCGCCGACCCCCAGGTCAGAGCTGTTTCCGCCATCGCGGTCGGTCTCCAGTTGCCGTACCAGATCCCGCCAGCGCACCTCGAAGTCGTCCAGGTCGCCGCCCTGCTCCGCGGCCTCGTCCAGCGGATCGTTGCCGGACTCCAGCCGCCGGGCGTACTCCCTGGCTTCCTGCAGGTGTTGCCGATCGACGTACAACCGGTCGGTGGGGCGGGCCGGCAGCACCCGGGTCATGGTGACGGGGTCGAAGTCGGAGGTGGGCTGCAGGTACGCGGCGATTTTGGCGAGCGCCAGCACGTCGAGCAGGTGTTCACCGATCCGTGGATCGACGTCGGCGGCGATGGCGTACTCCACCGCCTCCAAGCCGTTGTCCCTGCGACCACGCCGGGGTGGTTTGTCGGTCATCATCACCTCTCGACGCGAAGCGTGCCACGGGATGTGGTCAGCGGACCCGGTTGGCAGCGTACTCCGGGTGCGATAAATCCTGACACGGTGACAAGTGGCTGCGGGAGTACGGCGTGGCGTCCCGGGTACTGGGAAAGCGTGGGGGTACCACGGACGTGAACCCGGAGAACCCGGGAGTACGTTGTTTCGGCACCGCCCGGATCCGTACCCTCAGATCCGACACTGTGGGAGGACGCGCGTGCTCTACTGGGTGCTCAAGTACATCGTGTTGGGTCCGTGGTTGAAGCTGATCTGGCGGCCGACCGTGGAGGGTCTGGAGCACATCCCCGACGAAGGCCCGGCGATTATCGCGAGCAACCATCTGTCCTTCTCGGATTCGGTGTTCCTGCCACTGGTGCTCAAGCGGAAGATCGTCTTCATCGGCAAGCAGGAGTACTTCATCGGCCGGGGACTCAAGGGCTGGTTCATCCGGGCCTTCTTCGAGGGGGTCGGCACGATCCCGGTGGACCGTACCGGTGGCCGGGCGGCCCAGGGGGCGCTGAAGACCGCCAAGCGGGTGCTCGGCGAGGGCAAGCTGTTCGGGATCTACCCGGAGGGCACGCGCTCTCCGGACGGGCGGCTCTACCGGGGCAAGACCGGTGTGGCCAGACTCGCCCTGGAGACCGGGGTTCAGGTGATCCCGGTACTGATGATGAACACCGACAAGGTTCAGCCAATCGGCAAGGTGTTGCCGAACGTGCTGCGGGTCCGGATCCGGATCGGCAGGCCGCTGGACTTCAGCCGCTACGCCGGCATGGCCGGTGACAGGTTCATCGAACGTTCCGTCACCGACGAGATCATGTACGAGATGATGCGGATCTCCGGGCGCGAGTACATCGACCAGTACGCCGCCAAAGTGAAGGCGGCGCTCGCCAAGGGTAAGCCGGTGCAGCCAGCTGACCAGCGCGAAACGGTCGCTGCCTGACCTGCCCAGGTGCCCGCGTGTCGGCACCCGAGGCCGGGACGTCAGTCCTCGTCGAGCATCCCGGCCCGGCGGCGCAGCGCGGGCAGGTCGGTCACCACGGTGCGCCGGCCCTCGGTGCGCAACCAGCCACGAGCCGCGAACGAGTTCAACGCCTGGTTGACGCTCTGCCGGGAACCGCCGGCCAGTTCGGCGAGCTGGCTCTGGTTCAGCTCGATGGTCACCATCGGAGCCGGGTTGTCTCCCGCCAGGCGTACCAGCGCCTTCGCCACTCGGCCGGGCAGGTCCAGGAAGATGTGGTCGGCGCTCTGTTCGGTGAGCCGCCGGATCAGTCCGCCGAGGGAACGTAGCACCGCGTCCAGGATCCGCGGGTTGGCGTGCACCAGCTCCAGAAACGCGCTGCGGGACAGCGCCAGCGCCGTGGTGTTCTCGATCGCCTCGGCGGAGGCGGAGCGGGCCGAGCCGTCGAGTAGCGACACCTCGCCGAGCACCTCCGGTGGGCGTTGGATCCGCAGGATCGCCCGCTCCCCGCTGGGGGCGGTCCGGAACACCGCCACCGCGCCGCTGCGCAACATGATCAGCGATTCACCCGGGTCGTTCTCCACGAACAGCAGTTGTCGCTTGCGGTAGCTGCGAGGCACCGCCGCGGCCATGATGCGCTGTCGGGCGTCGGGCTCAAGTCCGTTGAACAGCTCGATGTCGGCGAGCGGATCGTTGGGGTCGCGCCCGCGTGGCTCCACGGCGACCATCCCTCCCGGTGTGGTCCGATCCGTCGAAGTGGACGGTTCAGATCATGCCAGGTTCTGTCGTGCTTCCTACACCTGGCGTATCGGTTCCACGACAGTCCAGTTCTGGTCGCGGTGGGATGGTTGGTCCAGTCGCTCCGCGAGGGGGCCCGGTGGAGCGGCCGGTCACAGGGGACCAACGGGCGAGGGCAGGCGGGCACGGTACCCGCCGGGGCTCCGCCCGTCCCCTGGGTCTGTGGGGTGGGAGAAGGGGTCCGTACCCGCGCTGGGGGGCGTCGGCACGGACCCCTTCACGATGTTCCGGCCGGGCAGCGTCCCGGTCACTCCGATATCCAGCCGGTGGCTCGGCGTACCGCACGTTGCCAGACCCGGTACCCCGAGGAGTCCGGGACCGCCGACGTCGGCGTGAACCGGGCACCCAGCCGCCAGGTGTCGGCCAGCTCGGCCGTCGACGCCCACACCCCCGTGCCCAGTCCGGCGAGGAACGCGGCCCCCAGCCCGGTGGTTTCCGGGTCCACCGGACGGCGTACCGGCACCCCGAGCTGGTCCGCCTGGATCTGGCAGAGCAGGTCGTTGCGGCTGGCGCCGCCGTCCACCGACAGCTCCGGGAGGTCCAGCCCGGCTTCGGCCACCATCACCTCCACCACGTCACGGACTTCGTACGCGATCGCCTCCAGGGTGGCGCGGGCCAGGTGGGCACGGGTGGTGCCGCGGGTGATGCCGACGATCGTTCCGCGGGCTCCCGGGTCCCAGTGCGGCGCACCCAGCCCGGTCAGTGCCGGTACGAAAACGATGCCGCCGGAGTCCGGCACGGTACGGGCCAGCCCTTCGATCTCCGCTGCCGCACCGATGATCCCGAGGCCGTCGCGCAGCCACTGCACCGCTGCTCCGGTCACGAAGATGGCGCCCTCCAGGGCGTACCGCGGGCCGTCCCCGAGGTCCCAGGCGACCGTGGTCAAGAGCCCCGCCTCCGACCGCACCGGTGTGGCGCCGGTGTTGCTGAGCACGAACGAGCCGGTGCCGTACGTGCATTTGCTCTGTCCCAGCGCGAAGCAGACCTGACCGAACAGTGCGGCCTGCTGGTCCCCGGCAATGCCGGCCACCGGCAGCCGAAGGCCCAGAAACTCGCTCGGCTCGGTCTCGCCGATCAGTCCGGACGACGGTACGAGTTCGGGTGCCCCGGACAGCCCGATGTCGAACAGGTCGCCTAGTTCCTCCGACCAGGTGCCTGCGAACGTGTCGTACAGCAGCGTCCGGCTGGCGTTGGACGGATCGGTGACGTGACGCGCCCCACCGGTGAGCCGCGCCACCAGGTACGAGTCCACCGTCCCCCAGACCAGGGTTCCGTTGTCGAGCCCAGGGACGAAATCGGGCTCGTGGCGGTCCAGCCAGAGCAGTTTGGTGCCGGAGAAGTACGGGTCGAGGCGTAGCCCGGTCAGCTCACTGACCCGTGGGCCATGCCCCGCCTCCGCCAGTTCGGCGCAGATACCGGCGGTGCGCCGGTCCTGCCACACGATGGCCCGCCAGGGAGCGCGCAGGGTGGTCGGATCCCACACCACCACCGTTTCGCGCTGGTTGGTGATGCCGATCGTGACCGGTGGACCGGCACCGGCCGCCTCGGCTCCCAGTAGCGCCTCCCGGCACGCGGCCAGGGTGGACACCCAGATCTCCTCCGGTTCGTGTTCCACCCGACCCGGTTCCGGGAAGTGCTGTGGGAACTCCTGGTAGCCGCGTGCGGCGACCGTGCCATCCTCGGTCACCACCAGCGCGGTCACGCCGGTGGTGCCGGCGTCGATGGCCAGTACGGTCACGTTTGGGTCGCCTCCCGAAGTGCGTCGAGGACTTCGGGGTCGATCTTGCCTGGAAGCAGGCGTTCTTCATAGTTCTCCACGCCAGCCCAGCCGGACAGCGCCTGGTCCAGCCCTTCCGGGGTGTCGGGGCCGTGGTGTCCCAGGTCGCCCAGATGTTTGCGCACCTCGGTGGCGAGTGGCCCGGTCAGCGGCAGCGCGGCGTCCGGGTCGGCTTCGGTGAAGTATCGGCGGTGCAGCCGCAGCAGCCGGGCGAGCTCGGCGACCGGATCCGGGTGGTCGTCGACCCGCAGGTCGACCGACACGTCCGAGAAACCGCCGTACCCACCTCCCGGTTCCACCACCAGCACTGCGGCGCTCTGCCTGCCACGGCGGTCGCCGCCGGCCGCCTCTCCGGCGGCGAGCGCGCCGAGCAGCCGGTCGGTGAAGTCCTGGCCCGGGTCTGCCAGCCAGGTCCGCTCCATCGCCCGGACCACCTCCGGACCGGTCAGGATGTTGCCCTGGACGGCGTACCCGTCGCCGGTCAGACCACCGGCCCAGTCGTGGCAGTCACGGCCGGTGAAGCTGGCGCCGTCACCGGTCGGACCGACCACGCCCAACTGGCGGGTGGCCCGTCCCGGATCCGCGGCGGTCAGGCCGGCGACCACGTCGCCGGCTGCCACCCCGGTGCGCAGCATGGTGAGGCCCTGCGTGCGGTAGGTCAGGTTGGCGTACGCCTGGGTGGCGAGGGCGCCCACCGCTGCCTCGGCCGCCGGTACCGCGGAGCCGACCGCGAGGAACTTGCTCGCCACCGCGACCCCGTACCGGCGGCCGTCCCCGGAACGGGCCACGATCGAGAACGTCATACCGGGGACCATAGGCGTCGGAAAACGGATTCCGGACCACCGGAAGGTCGGGGATCGGGACCCTATCGGCGAGGATATCGGGGATGCCCTACGCCGCTCGGGTAGCGGCGTTCCGGGGCACGCCGGGCGCTGCGGGGTGTCGAGACGGAACGGGTGACGGATGGTCTACCGCTACTTCTACGACTGCGAGTTCATCGAGGACGGTGTCACGATCGACCTGGTGTCGATCGGTGTGGTCGACGAGTCGGGCAGGGAGTTCTACGCGGTCTCCACCGAGTTCGACGACAGTAGGGCGATTCCCTGGGTGCGTCGTAACGTGCTGGACAAGTTACCCTCGCCCGCTGACCCGGCCTGGCGCGGCCGGGAGGCGATCCGCGATGAGCTCTACGAGTTCCTGGTGACCCCGTTGCGTCAGAAGCAGGATTCCCAGCTGGAGCTGTGGGCGTGGTTCGCGGCGTACGACCATGTCGCGTTGTGCCAGCTTTGGGGGCCGATGACGGCGCTGCCGCGGGCTGTGCCGCGGTTCACCAAGGACCTGCGCCAGCGGTGGGACGAACTGGGCCGTCCGCCACTGCCGGGTCCCGGTGACGATCAGCACGACGCGCTGGCCGATGCCCGCCACAACTTGGCACGCTGGCGGGCGATGCGGATGGCTGATAACGGGTAGCAGTGACAGAGGTACCGCGGGTTACGTGATGCGGCTCGCCTACCACTGGGTAACCGTGGCTTACCCTCCGGTAGCTCGGGGAAAGGCACTAGAGTCCCGCGGTTGGGGGCCGGCAACGGTGCCGAGGGTCTGATGGACGCTCCCGCCCGCTTCCAGGCACCGGGCATCAGGCGGCCGTTCCCCGAGCCCCGCGACCCGGAGGTCCGAGAGTCGCAGCGTCTGACCGGCACGAATGTTGACCACGAAGTTTTCGACAGGTCCAGATGAGTCCTCAGGAGGGACGACGACATGCGGATTGGCGTACTCACCGGCGGCGGCGACTGCCCGGGACTGAACGCCGTGATTCGAGCCGTGGTGCGGAAGGGCATCAAAGAGTACGGCCACGAATTCGTCGGCTTCCGTGACGGCTGGCGGGGTCCGCTGGAGGGCGAGACCCGGCCCCTCGGCGTAGAGGAGGTACGCGGCATCCTCCCCCGGGGCGGCACGATTCTGGGGTCCTCGCGGACCAACCCGTTCAAGATCGAGGGTGGGGTGGACCGGATCCGCGAGAACCTGTCCAGAATCGGCGTGGAGGCACTCGTCGCGATTGGCGGCGAGGACACTCTCGGCGTCGCCAAGAAGCTGCACGACGATGGGGTTCAGGTGGTCGGCGTACCGAAGACCATCGACAACGACCTCAGCGCCACCGACTACACCTTCGGGTTCGACACCGCCGTGAACATCGCGATGGAGGCGATCGACCGGCTGCACACCACGGCGGAGAGCCACCACCGCACCGTGGTTGTCGAGGTGATGGGCCGCCACGCCGGCTGGATCGCCCTGCACTCCGGCCTGGCCGGCGGCGCCAACGTGATCCTGCTTCCGGAGCGGCCGTTCGACCTGGACCTGGTCTGCGAGTACGTGGAACAGCGGTTCAAGACCCGGTACTCGCCGATCGTGGTGGTCGCCGAGGGCGCGGTGCCCGGCGAGGGTGGCATGGTCACCCAGAACGAACAGCTCGACGCCTTCGGGCACGTCCGGCTGGGCGGCATCGGCCAGTGGCTCGCCGAGCAGATCGAGAAGCGGACCGGCAAGGAGTCCCGGGCGGTGGTGCTCGGGCACGTGCAGCGCGGTGGCACCCCGACAGCGTTCGACCGGGTGCTCGCGACCCGTTTCGGCCTGCACGCCATCGACGCGGTGCACGACCGGGACTGGGGCAGGATGGTGGCACTGCGGGGCACCGCGATCGTCCGGGTGCCGCTGGAGGAGGCCACCCGGGAGCTGAAGACGGTCCCGGTCGAGCGTTACCAGGAGGCCCAGGTCCTGTTCGGCTGACGCGAGCAGGTTGGGCTTTCCCGGCCGGTGTCTCCTGATCGCACGAAGCGTTGTTCCGGCCCCCGACCGACGCGGTCGGGGGCCGGAATCTCCGTCAGAGGGCCGGTTCGATCTGATCAAGCGCGAGGTCAGCGTGACGCCCAGTAGGCGCGACCGTCCGGGCCGTACAGCACGATGTTGCCGTCCCCCTGCATCACGAGGTGGTCGGCGGCGCTGCCTCCGGTGTTCGTCGCCCACAGCGGCACGCCGGAGCTGGTGTAGATCACGAAGTTGCCGTCGCCCTGCATGACGGCCCACGCGCCGGGGTTGCCGTACGTGCCGGAGTGCCACAGCGCCCGACCGCGCTGGTAGTGCACCAGGTTGCCGTCGCCCTGCATCACCAGCTCGTGGTTGCCGCCGTCGGACCGCAGGTACTGGTCGGCGGTCAGGGTGCCGCCCTGGTAGAGCACGTCGCTGCCGGGGCGCGGTGGGATCGAACGGCTGAACAGCAACCGGTTCGGAGCGCCCGAGGTGCCGCTGACCCGGTCCAGGCTCGCGTTGGACATCACGTGGTCGTGCACCGTGTACGGGCTGGCCCACGGGTTGGCCGACAGGTAGAGCGCTGCCGCCCCAGCCACGTGTGGCGACGCCATCGACGTTCCGTCGAGCACGGCCGATGCGGTGTCACTGGTGTTCCAGGCCGAGGTGATGGTCTGACCGGGCGCGAACAGGTCCACGCAGCCGCCCCAGTTGGAGAACGACGCTCGGGTGTCGGAGCTGGTGCTGGCGGCCGCGGTGAGTGCCTCGCCCACCCGGGCGGGCGAGTAGCTACAGGCGTTGTCGTTCGAGTTGCCGGCCGCGATCGCGTAGCTGACGCCCGAGGCTATGGAGGTCCGTACCGCGTCGTCGACCGGGCTGTAGCCGCCGCCGCCCAGGCTCATGTTCGCGACCGCTGGGGTGATCTTGTTGTTGGTCACCCAGTCCACGCCCGCGATGACTCCGGCGAAGGAGCCCGAGCCGCTGCAGGTGAGGACCTTCACGGCGTGCAACTGGACGCCCTTGGCGACCCCGTACTGGTCACCGCCGACAGTCCCGGAGACGTGGGTGCCATGGCCGTTGCAGTCTGTGTCGATTCCGTCGCCTGTGGTGTTGGTTGCCCAGCTCGCCCGGCCGCCGAAGTCAGCGTGACTGGTACGGATCCCGGTGTCGATGACATAGACGTGTACGTTGGGCGCCCGGGTGTCGAAGACGTACCTGTCGTCCCGCCCGTCACCCTGGTCGATCCGGTCCAGGCCCCAGGACGGCGGGTTGAGCTGCTCCTCGCTGACCCGTACCCGGAGGTCCTGGGCCACGTACCCGACCGCCGGGTGCGCCGCCAGGCGTCTGGCCTGCGCCTGGCTCATCGACCCGGCGAAACCGTGAAGCGCTGTCCGGTACACGTGGCTGATCGTTGCCTGGTGACGGTCGGCGAGGGTTCGGCTGAGCGCCTCCGCATCGCCGGCACGGACCGCGCTGTCCCGGTAGGCCACGATGTAGTGGTCCGGGATCGCGTCAGTACGGGCCGCGTAGCGGATCTCACCGGTGCCTGCCGCCGTCACCGGCGCGGTCGCGGCGAGGGTTGCCGCGACGGCTGCGGTCGCGGCGATTGCGAGTCCGAAGAGACGCCGGGGCCAAGGGGATCGGACACTGTCCATGATGTCCTCCGATCGCCGGGGCGGCAGGACCGCCCGTGGATCTGGGGTGAGGTGCATGCCGGGCCAGCGGGCCCTTCGCACCCGCGTGATGTCGGGGACTCATCATGTAATTCGCCAAAAGAACTTGATAGACATTTACTCCCAATTTCCCCCAAATGGGTCAACTGCTTCACGTGTTGTGTCCGGGGTCGTGCGACCGTCAGGGCCCGTCGGGCCAGCCGGTGGGCCGGACTAGGGTGGGCGACATGGTGCGTGGGGTGCACACCGTCGCGGTGATCGGTGCCGGCAAGATGGGCGAGACCATGCTGTCCGGTCTGTTACGGGCAGGCTGGCCGGCGGCCCGGCTGATCGCCACCGCCCGGCGCCCGGAGCGGGCCGAGGAGTTGCGACGCAACTACGGCATCCAGGTGCTGGCCAACCGGGAGGCGGCACAGCTCGCCGATGTCGTGGTGATCGCTGTCAAGCCGCAGGACGCGCCCGCGCTGATGGAAGAACTCGCCCCCGCCATCCCGCCCGACAAGGTGGTGATCTCGATCTGCGCGGGACTGCCGACCGTGTTCTTCGAGAAGCGACTTCCGGCCGGAACCCCGGTGGTCCGGGTGATGTCGAACACTCCCGCGCTGGTGGACGAAGCGATGACCGCGATCTCCGCAGGCAGCCACGCCACCGCGGACCAGTTGGCTCTCGCTGAGGAGATGTTCCGCCCGCTGGGGCGTGCCATCCGGGTTCCCGAGGCACAACAGGACGCGGTGACCGCGCTGTCCGGATCCGGGCCGGCCTACGTCTACTACCTGGTGGAGGCGATGACCGACGCCGGAATTCTGCTCGGTCTGCCACGACAGGTGGCGCACGACCTGATCGTGCAGACGGTGATCGGATCGGCGGTGATGTTGCGGGACTCGGGGGAGCACCCGGTGTCGCTCCGGGAGGCGGTGACCTCACCCGCCGGCACCACCATCAACGCCATCCGGGAACTGGAACGCAACCGGGTGCGGGCGGCGTTGCTCGACGCCCTGCAGGCCGCCCGAGACCGGGCGCGGGAGATCGCCGCGGACTACACCTGACCTCGGATCGAGGAACCCCGGTCCCGGTCTCCGGGACCGCTGACCTGCGACCCCCTGGCCGAGCGTCGCGCACGTAGTCTGTACCCGTGAATTCCGGGCGTCTTGAATGGCACAAGTTCCGCAACCCTGGTTTGTTGTTGAGCCGGCCCGTCACCGACCCGTCGGAGATCGAGGCGTACGGGCTGGACCGGTGGCGGGAGCTGCCCCGCGCGCAGACCCCACCGTGGCCGGACCCGAAACTCGTGGACGAGGTGTACGCGACACTGCAGTCCGTGCCGCCGATCGTGGCACCCTACGAGGTCGACATCCTGCGCGACCAGCTCGCCCGGGTCTCCGAAGGGCAGGCGTTTCTGCTACAGGGCGGGGACTGTGCTGAGACCTTCGCCGACAACACCGACGCCCACCTGCTGGCCAACTCCCGCACCCTGCTGCAGATGTCGGTGGTGCTCACCTACGGGGCAAGCCTGCCGGTGGTGAAGGTCTCCCGGGTGGCCGGCCAGTACACCAAGCCGCGCACCAACGAGCTGGACGCCCTCGGGCTTCCGGTCTACCGCGGGGACATGATCAACTCTCTGGAACCGACCCCGGAGGCGCGGATCCCGGATCCGCAGCGGATGATCCGGGCCTACGCCAACTCTTCGTCGGCGATGAACATGCTGCGGGCCTACCTCTCCGGCGGGATGGCCGACCTGCGCGCGGTGCACGTGTGGAACAAGGACTTCGTCCGGGAGTCGCCCGCGGGGGAGCGGTACGAGGCGATCGCCCGGGAGATCGACCGGGCGCTGGGGTTCATGGCCGCCTGCGGGGTCGACGATGACGCACTGCACGGTGTCACCGTCTACTGCAGTCACGAAGCCCTCGCCCTGGAGTACGACCGGGCACTCACCCGGGTGGTCGGCAACCGCGCGTACGGGCTGTCGGCGCACTTCCTCTGGGTCGGGGAACGGACTCGCCAGATCGACGGCGCGCACATCGACCTGATGTCCCGGATCGCCAATCCGATCGGGGTGAAGCTCGGACCGACCGCCACTCCTGAGGCCGTCCTGGAGCTGTGCGAGAAGCTCAACCCGGACAACATTCCCGGGCGGCTCACCCTGGTCAGCCGGATGGGCAACCAGAAGGTGCAGGACGTGCTTCCCACGATCGTGGAGAAGGTGACCGCCGCCGGTCACAAGGTGGTGTGGCAGTGCGACCCGATGCACGGCAACACGATCGAGTCGTCCAACGGTTACAAGACTCGGCACTTCGACCAGATCGTGGACGAGGTGCTGGGCTACTTCCAGGTGCACCGGGAACTCGGTACCCATCCGGGTGGTCTGCACGTGGAACTCACCGGTGAGGATGTCACGGAGTGTCTCGGAGGGCCGCAGGCCCTGGAGGACCACCACCTGCCGGGCCGGTACGAGACCGCCTGCGACCCGCGGTTGAACACGCAGCAGTCGCTGGAGCTGGCGTTCCTGGTGGCCGAGATGCTCAGGGGCTGACATGCCGGACGGCGTGACCGGACTTGTGGACCTTCGCAGCGACACGGTGACCCGGCCGACTCCGGGGATGCGTGAGGCGATCGCGCACGCCGAGGTCGGAGACGACGTGTATGCGGAGGACCCCACGGTCAACGCGCTGCAGTCCGAGGTCGCCGCGCGGTTCGGGCAGCAGGCGGCGCTGTTCTGCCCGACCGGGTCGATGGCCAACCAGATCGCGATCCAGTTGCTGGTGCCCCCGGGGGAGGAGTTGCTCACCGACTCCGACGCCCATGTGGTGACCTATGAGGTGGGTGCCGCGGCGGCACTGGGCGGCGTCTCCACCCGAACCTGGCCGAGCCGGGGCGGTGAACTGGATGCGGACCTGGTCGCGGGCTATCTGAGAGCCGAGGGATACCACACGGTGGCGACCCGTGCGGTGGCGGTGGAGCAGACCCACAACCGGGGCGGCGGCGCCGTGCTGGCGCTGGCCGAACTGCGCAAGCTGCGGGAGATCACGCAGGAGGCCGGGGTGGCGTTGCACTGCGACGGTGCCCGGATCTGGCACGCCCACGTCGCCGACGGGGTACCGCTCGACGAATACGGCCGGCTGTTCGACACTCTGTCGGTGTGTCTGTCCAAAGGGCTCGGCGCGCCGGCCGGTTCCCTGGTGGTCTCGACAGAGGAACGGATCGCGCGGGCCCGTACCATCCGCAAGCGGATGGGTGGCGGGATGCGTCAGGCCGGGATTCTGGCCGCTGCCGGACGATACGCGCTGCGTCATCACGTGGCACGTCTGGCCGAGGACCACGCCAATGCTCGGCGGCTGGCCGAAGGACTGGCGGAGTTCGCGGTGGTGGATCCGGTGCGGGTACGGACCAACGTGGTACCGCTCGACCTCACCGCCGCGCACCTCGATGGGCCGGGTCTGGTCGCGGCTGCGAGGTCCGGTGGCGTTCTGATGGGCGCGTTGGGACCGCGCTCGGCCCGCTTGGTCACCCACTACGACGCGACCGGTGCGGACATCGATCGGGCTGTCACGGTGTTGGCCGGCGTGCTTGGCGGCTGATCCGGCGCGAGCCACTACGCTCGAACCAGCCTTGCCGGGTGACTCTGGTGGCACCCGAAGCGGCACCCGGCGCGGTTGCAGGGGACGGGAGTGTGGCCAGGTGAACGTCGAGTGCCCGGTGAACCCCACCCCGCGCCGACCGTGGGGTGTCCGGTGAGTACTGAGGGGCTGACCGCCGGAGAGGTCGCCCGCCGGTTCGGCATCGCGGTGACCACGCTGCGGTCCTGGCACCAGAGGTACGGGATCGGGCCGAGCCAGCACATCCCCGGGCGGCACCGTCGCTACACCGACGCGGACCTGGCCCGGCTGCAGTTGATGCACCAGCTCACCGGGCAGGGCATACCCGCCGCGGAGGCGGCACGGATGGTGCGCCGGCCGGGAATGTCACGGACCGATACCGCACGCCACGGCGGCGGGCACGCGATTCCGCTGGGACGGGCCGGGACAGCCGCGCGGGGCCTGGCACGCGCCGCGATGCGCCTGGACGCCACCTCCATGGTGGATCTGCTCACCATGTCGGTTCGGGATCACGGCGTGGTCGAGACCTGGAATGATCTGATCTACCCGGTGCTCGTCGGAATCGGGGAACGGCACGCCGCGACCAGTCGGCTGGTCGAGGTCGAGCACCTGCTGTCCTCGTCGGTGTCCCAGGTGTTCTCCGGGGTTCGTCGCCCGGGTGGCCCGGCCCGGGTGCTGCTGGCGTGCGCCGACGAGGAGCAGCACAGCCTCCCGATCGAGGCGCTCGCCGCCGCACTCAGCGAACGCGGCCATTCGGTTCGGCTGCTCGGTGCCCGAGTGCCCCCTGCCGCGTTGCGGGACGCGGTCCGGCGTACCGGGCCCCAGGCCGTACTGGTCTGGTCGCAGTTGCCCGGTACCGGCGATGTGGAGCAGTTGGCGGCCCTGTCCGGCGTACGACCTCGCCCAGCCGTGCTCGCCGCGGCGGGACCCGGCTGGTCGGGGGAGGGGCTGCCGGACGGCGTGGAACGCCCTACCAGCTTGGACGCGGCGCTCGCGCTGCTGCTGCCGGTGGCCGGTGCTCCTGGCGAGCCGAGGCGCCACGGCGGCACATGACTGGACAGGGTCCGGGCCGATCCGGGCCAGTTCCGGGACCGTCCGCATGGCGTCGAGGTCGTGGCGCAGCGGTGGATGTAAGCAGCGGTGGATGTAATCGGTCTCGGTGGCGTCCGCGACTGTCTCACCCCACGCGAGCGGCGTGAGCCGGTCGGGATCCAGGCGTGGCACCGTCCACCTCCCAGCGTTGGCGCAGCCGGGCCAGGCCACGGCGCAGATGACTTTTCACGGTGCCGAGCGGCAGGTTGGTCACCGCCGCGATCTGCTGATGGCTGAGGTCGTCGTAGAAGGCCAGGGTCAGCAGCCGGCGTTCCGCCTCTGGAAGCCGGGCGATCTCGTCGGCCACGGCCAGCCGCTGCACCAGGCGGTCGGCGTCGGAGTCGTCGGCCTCGTCGAGGACCACATACCGCCCGGCGGCTTCGCTGGCGCGTGCCTGCCGGCCGCGTTCCCGAAGGTGGTCGGCGACCTTTCGCCGGGTGATACCCATCAGCCAGCCGAGCAGTGTGCCGCGGTCCGGGTCAAAGGTGCCGCGTCCCTGCCACGCGGCGACGAAGACGGCCTGGGTGACGTCCTCGGCGTCCGAGGTGCTCGACAGCTGGGAAACCGCCAGGTGGTGGATGGCACGGCCGAAACGGTCGTACGTCTCACGCAACACGTTCCCGCCGCCGGTCCGGAACCGGTGGCCGAGGTCTTCTTCGTACCGCACGTCGTCTCCCACGGGTAGCAGGGTGTCGCCCTCGCGTCGACAGTCCCGGCTGTCGGGACGCTCCAGGCTCTGGTTCACCCCCGTGGTGGAACTGGTGGAACGTTTCTCAGATTAATCGACGCAACTTGCATCCACAACCCAGGGCTCTCACGTAATACCTGATTGACATGACCAACAAGTCGAGAGGAAGAACGATGCAACTTTTGAGAGCGGGAGCGGTCTCAGGGCTCGCCGCGATGGCTGGACTGGCGATCTCCGCTCCAGCGTTGGCCGCAGAGACATCCCAGAACTCCTCGGTGTACGTGGTGCACGGCATTCCCGACCAGGCCGTGGACGTGTACGTCAACGGCGAGAAGGCGCTGTCCGACTTCGCTCCGACGAAGGTGGCCGGGCCGCTGGACCTGCCCGCCGGCTCGTACGACATCGTGCTGACCAAGCCCGGTGCCGACCCGGCGGCGTCTCCGCTGCTCAAGGTGGACGACGCCGCTGTGCCGGGTGGCGAGAACCTCAGCCTGGTGGCACACCTGAGCGCTGTCGGCGCGCCGACGCTGACCCCGTTCGTCAACGACACCAGCAACGTTGACGCCGGGCAGGCACGGCTGATTGTGCGGCACACGGCGGCCGCCCCGGCGGTTGACGTGAGAGCCGGTGGCGAGCCCGTGTTCCAGGACCTCGCCAACCCGAAGGAGGCCAAGGCTGACATCGCGGCCGGCACGGTCGACGCCGACGTGGTACTCGCCGGAACCGACGACGTCGTGCTCGGACCCACCGAGCTGAAGCCAGCGGAAGGCACGGCGACGATCGTGTACGCGATCGGCTCCGCCGAGAGTGACAGCCTCGCCGTGACGTCACAGGTCATTGCCGGCCTGCACAGCGCCCCCTCGGGCGTGCCGGCCGGTTCCGGTGGACTCGCTGACACCGGACCGCCGGTCTGGTGGTACGGACTGCTCGCCGGAAGCGTGATGGTGCTGCTGATCGGTGTCGGCTCCGTGATCTCGCGCCGTACCACGCGGGTGTCGCGGCAGTGACCCCGAAGTGGGATGCCGGCGTGCCTGGAAGGGCACGCCGGCATCGGCGGCTCTGGAATCCCGGGGTGGTCGCGCTGGGGCTCGCGTTACTGGCGGTGACCGCCCTCACCGGTTGGCAGGCCACCCGTGGGGTCGAGGAGTTCGGCGCACCTCCGGTGTCCGCTGCCCTGGATCCGGCACCCGGCTCGTCCGGCGAGGCGGCCATCCCGATCAGGTCCGGAGGGTTCACGACACCGACCACCGCGCCCGTCCGCCTGTCGATCCCGACCGTTCGGATCGACGCCGCCGTCAGGCCGGTCGGAGTCGACCCGAAGACCGGCGAGCTGGCGGTCCCGGCCTCGGTGTCCTCGGTCGGCTGGTACCGGTACGGGCCCGGTATGGCCGCGAACGCCGGGTCGCTGGTGATCGCCGGCCACGTCGACGGAGCGGATCAGGGCGTGGGCGCGCTGTTCCGGCTCTCCGAGATCCGCTCCGGGGCCCGAATCAGCGTCCAAGGGGCGGACGGTTCGGTGCGTGGCTTCCGCGTGGTGTCCCGGGAGGCGTTTCGCAAGTCCGAGGTGCCATACGACCGGCTGTTCGACCGGAACGGACCGCCGCGGCTGACCCTCGTCACCTGCGGCGGCAGCTTCGACCGGAGAACCGGCAGCTACCGCGACAACGTCGTGGTGACCGCGGTGCCGGTCGGGTAGTGGGGCATCCCGCTGCCGGCTGGCACCGGCCGGTGCCGCCCGGCCGTACGCCGCGACGGGCCCAGCCAGGCTCGGCCGACGCTCTCACACTGCCGCTTCCGGTGGCCGACAGGCCATGATTCGGCGGGTCGATCCGTGCCGCCTGGCCAAATCGGCGTAGCGACTGATACGTCGGCTGCCCGAAGACCCCGCCCCGGCACCCCACATACCGTCGTCGCAAGGCCTCCAGTCCTTCGTTCAGGCGTCTGATCAGTCTGATCAGCCGTGTTCGTCCACCTGAAGCTGCCTGCCGCTTTTCGACCGGTCGACGCGCAGGCCTTGGTGCGGGCGTGCGAGAAGATCAGCGCAACCGGCCTCAACTTGCTGCGCCATACGGGTTCAGACACTGAATCTCATTCCTTATGAGAAAGGTGAAACGATGCAACCTCTCAGACTCGGACTCGTCGGAGGAATCGTCGCAGCCACCGGGCTGGGTATTGCCGCTCCTGCCGTAGCCGTTGAGAGCTCCGCTGCCCGGAACTCCAGCGTCTACGTGGTGCACGGCATCCCCGGCCAGCCCGTCGACGTGTACGTCAACGGGGAGAAGACGTTGACCGACTTCGCGCCCGCCAAGGTCGCCGGACCGTTGGACCTGCCCGCCGGCTCGTACGACATCGTGCTGACCAAGCCCGGCGAGGACCCGGAGTCGGCGCCTCTGCTCGAGGTGGACGACGCGGAGGTCCCCGGCGGTGCGAACCTCAGCCTGGTCGCACACCTGAACGCGGATGGAGAGCCCACGCTGACTCCCTTCGTGAACGATGTCAGCAAGGTCGCAGCCGGCCAGGCGCGGCTGATCGTGCGACACACCGCCGCCGCTCCGGCGGTTGATGTGAGGGCCGGCGGCGAGCCGGTGTTCCGTGACCTCACGAACCCGAATGAGGCCAAAGCTGACGTTCCGGCCGGAACTCTGAACGTCGACGTGGTACTCGCCGGCACTGATGACGTCGTGCTCGGGCCGACCGATCTGACCCTGGCCGAAGGCACGGTCACGATCGTGTACGCCATCGGCTCCGCGGAGGATGACACCCTCGCGATCACTTCTCAGGTGATCAGGGGCCTGGACAGCGCACCCGACGGCGTGCCGGCCGGCACCGGTGGCCTCGCCGACCCAGGACTGCCCACCTGGTGGTACGGACTGCTCGCCGGCAGTGTGCTGGTACTGCTCGCCGGGATCGCTCTGGGGGTGTCGCGCCGGACGATGTCAAGGCTGTGAGGCCGGTCAACGACGTCGGCGTACCGACCGCGGCACGCCGACGTCGGTACGGCTGGTACCCCGGGGTCATCGCACTGGGGCTGGCACTTCTCGCGATCACCGTCCTCACCGGTTGGCGGATGACCCGGGGGGTGGAGGAGTTCGGCATGCCGCCGACCTCCAGCGGTGTCGCACCCAGCCCGAGCGAGCCGGTACCCGATCCCACGTTCCGAATCGGCCCCGGGGCGTCGACCGAGACCGGGGGACCGCCCCTGGTCCCGGTCCAACCCGGAGGACCACCCGCTGTCAGCACCGTCGCGCCGGTCCGCCTGTCGATCCCCACAGTTCGGCTCAACGCCCCGGTCAAGCCGGTCGGGATCGACCCCGACACACGTGAACTGGCGGTGCCGGAGGCACGATCCACGGTCGGTTGGTACCGGTACGGGCCCGGCATGGACGCGGACAGCGGCTCACTCGTGATTGCCGGCCATGTCGACAGCCTCACCCAGGGACCGGGCCCGTTCTTCCGGCTCGCAGAAGTCGGTGCGGGAGCCCGGATCAGCGTCCGCGCGACGGACGGGTCAGTGCGCGGTTTCCGGGTGGTGTCCCGGGAGGTGTTCCGCAAGTCGAAGGCGCCCTACGACCGGTTGTTCGCGCGGGACGGGCCGTTCCGCCTGACACTCGTCACCTGCGGTGGTGGCTTCGACCGGAAAACCGGCAGCTACCGCGACAACGTCGTGGTGACCGCCGTGCCCGTCGGGTAAGGGGCCCCCGGGGTCCCGGTGACTCAGCTGACCCAGATGGTGACCGTGCCTCCCTCGTCGGTGGTGTCTCCACCGGACGGGCTCTGCTGTCGGACGATGTCGTCGCCATAGGGGAAGTCCAGAAGGTTCACCTTGAACCCCGCCTCCTCCAGGATCCGGACCGCTTCGTCCCGGTGCTTGCCTTCCACCTCGGGAACCTCGACCTGCGGCGCGCCGGTGCTGACCACCAGGGTCACGGTGCGGCCCTCCCCAACACCGGTGCCCGGCTTTGGATCCTGACTGATCACGTGGTCGGCTGCCACGTCCTTGCTGGCAGCGGTCTTCACCGCGACCGTGAGCCCGTCGTCCTCCAGTTCCGCCCGGGCGTCGTCGATGTGCTCGCCACGCACGTCGGGCACGGTGATGGGGGCCTCCCCTTTGCTCACCACCAGGGTCACCACGTGGTCACGCCGCACCACGGTGCCCGGGCGCGGCTTCACCGAGATCACGTAGCCTCTCGCAACCGAGTCGCTGTAACGGTCAGTCCGCTTGTGGTCGAGCTTGCGCCTTTCGAGCTCGTCAACGGCTTCCTCGAAGCTCTTGCCGGCCAGGTTCGGGACCTCGTGCCGCTCCGGTCCGAGCGAGAGCACCAGTCCGATGGTGCCGCCCTTGACGATCCGGGTACGGGGCGCCGGGTCCTGTTCGAGCACCACATCCTTGCGTACCGTCTCGTGGTACTTGCCCTCGCGGTACTCGATGGCGAAGCCGAGACGTTGCACGGTCGCCTCCGCCTCGGCCTTGTCCATTCGCAGCAGCGACGGTGCGGTGGTGTAGCGGCCGGCTCCTAGCCACCAGCCCCCGAATGCGGCGACCAACCCGAGAGTCGCCACCATCGCCGCGATCACCATGCTGGTACGCCGCCGAGGGGCCGGGTTGCCCGGGATCGCGAGGTACTCGTCCGGTTCCAGGTACGAGGTTGTCGCCTGGTGTACCGGCACCGCGGCGTGACCTACCGTGCGGGGCAACGGCCGGGTGGCCCGCGCTTCGTCGCCGAGTCCGATGTCCTCGCTGACCTTACGGAGTTCTGCCAGGAACCCACTCGCGTCCGGAGGGCGGGCGGCGGGGTCACGTCGGGTCGCCCGCACCACCAGGGCGTCCAGCGGCACGGGCAGACCGGGCAGATAGCGGGACGGCGGCGGCGCGTCCTGCTCGACGTGCTGGTACGCGACGTCAACGGTGCGTTCCCCGAGATAGGGCACCCGCCCGGTGAGCATCTCGAACAGCACGATGCCCGCTGAGTAGACGTCGGAGCGGGGATCCGCACGGCCCTCGGTGACCAGTTCCGGAGCCACGTACGCCACGGTTGCCATCAGCTGGCCGTCGGTGTCCTCAGTGCTCGCCTCGACCGCCTGGGCCAGTCCGAAGTCTGCCACCTTGACCGTGCCGTCGTCGCTGATCAGTACGTTCTCCGGTTTCACGTCACGGTGCACCAGCCCGGCACGGTGGGCCGCCGCGACCGCGGACAGCAGCGCCTCGCCCACCGCGAGGACCTCTGACACCGGGAGCCGGCCACGGCGTGCCAACTCGTCGCGCAGGGTGTGGCCGGGAACGTACTCCATCACCAGGTATGGCAGTCCCTGGTGGTCCCCGGTGTCGTACACCGCGACCACGTTGGGATGGCTGAGCCGGGCGATGGTCTTGGCTTCCCGGTCGAACCGGCGCAGGAAGTGGCTGTCTCCAGCGTGGACCGGCCGGATCACCTTGACCGCGACGGCTCGCTCCAGCCGTTCGTCGACGGCCTGGTAGACGGTTGCCATGCCGCCACGCGCGATCCGACCCCGGATTCGGTAACGCCCTTCCAGGAGTGCGCCCAGCAGCGGGTCGGCCACGGTCGTGTCCATCGATTGGAGTGTACGGGGGCGGGCCACGCCGAATGGCGCATGTGGCCTGGAAGCTCCATATCAGGGGTTACCGGAGCTACCGTGGCCGATGCCGTGCCTGGGCGGTGGAGCCGATCAGGGCGGGGACGCCGTGCCCGACGGGAGCGGTGACCCGGATCCACTTGGTGCGGGCGAGGGCGTCGGCGTTGGCGGCACCCGGGGAGGTGACGTGGTCCGTGCCGGGCTGCTACGCGGCGGTGTGGTCGGGGTGGTCGCCGACGAGCGTCGCGGTGAAGGCCCGGGTAGCCGGGTCGGCGAGGCACCGGTGACCGGTGAGATGCTGGCGGCACCGGTGGCCCCGGCGATTCCGGGAAGCCGGGGGGTGTGCGAGGTACCTGGGGTCGGGGTGTCGGACCCGTCTGTCATTAGCGGTGGGCCGGCTGGCGGGTCACGATCGGAATCCGTCAGATCCCACGTGCCGACGCCACTCACGAGGAGCGCGGTGAGGATGCCCACCGCCAGCAGCAACCGGCGGACCGGGCGGTCCTTCCCAGCTGTCACGGGTAGTCGGATGCCGTGGTGGATGGACATGTCGTAGCGGATCGACCGGAGGGCTCCTGCCACCTCCCGGCGCAGCGCCTGCCAGGGGCTCACGAAGGGTTCCCTTCCGCGGCGAACAGACGGAGTGTGGGCTCGGCTCGACCGCTAGTTCATTCCGGGCGGCCCGGATATTCCGGCCAAGCCGATCAACAGCACCGCCTGTAGCGCGATCAACAGTGCCAGCAGTACCGCTGCTCCGCCCAGATACCGGGGCCAGCGCAGCGGGGATCCGATCGCGCGCAGCGTGGCGGCGAGACCGAGTGACGCGGCGATGATGGCGAAGCCGAGCGCGATCAGGCCGAGTATCCGCACGTGGAACGCCGGACCCTGGCTCGGGTCGATCTGGATCAGGTAGGGCAGCGACTCCGGAATCATCCCACCGAGCAGGCCGGTCAGTGCGAAGACGAACCCGGCAAGGGCCAGGGAGGGCGCGGAGAAGATCGACGAGAACAGAGCCGCGTCGTGGTACTCGTCGATCCAGTCGTCATCGGCTTCCGGGTCGTCGGCTGATTCGTCGGCGTGCTCCGCGGAGCCGGCGTCGCTCGGGGACTGCTGGTACCCCGCTGCCGTGTCGTGCCCCGGAGCGGGGTCCCCGGACGGTGGTTGGGGGTCCGGATCTGAGGGCTCCGCGGGGTCGCCCATGGCGGGGGACCCGAATGGCGTGGCGACGGTGCGGGCAGCGTCCGTGGCTTCCCCTGCGACCGAGGCTGCACTGGCGACGGAGCCATTGCGAGCAGGCGGTGTCCCGGCAGCGGCTGCCGGGATGTCAGGGGCGACTGTGTTGGGAATGTTCTGCATTTCAGTAGCCTTCGTCGGTTTCGAAGGCTTTGTTACATCGGCTGCCGGATCCACCACGCCGTTCACCGCCGTCTCCACCTTCTTGTGACTACCCATCGGCCGCACCATAGACCCTTTGGGAGACCGGTGGTGTGCGTGCCCCCTGGCATGGCAGGGTGAGGGCGTGACCGAGACACAACCGGCAGATCGCTCGGCCAGCTGGCTCAGCCTCGCCGACGTCGCCGAGCGGCTCGACGTTCCGCTCACCCGGGTGCGGCAGATGATCCGGGATGGTTGCCTTCTCGGGGTGAAGCGGAACGGCGTCACCCAGGTACCCGGAGAACTGGTCGCCAATGACAACGTGCTCAAGCATCTTCCCGGGGTATTGACCCTGTTGCGCGACGCCGGTTACACCGACGAAGAAGTCCTCGGGTGGCTCTACGCCGAGGACGAGTCGCTACCGGGTGCGCCCGCCCAGGCGTTGGCGGGCCCGCAGGCGACCGAAGTGAAACGCCGCGCCCAAGCGCTCGGATTCTGAGTCGGGGTCGGATTCTGAGTCGGGGCGCGCGGCGCGGGACCCGGCAGGCGGCCGGGCGACGTCACGTCACGCGCTGCGCGGCGGCGGTGGCCAGCGCCCGCAGCGCCTGTGCGGCTTCCGGCAGGAGCCTGACCTGATCAAGCGCGCCCAACGCGGTAGCGGTCAGCTCAGTGATCCGGCTCTCGGTACGGTGCAGCGCCCCGGTGTCGCTGATGATCGCGCGGAGCCGGGTGACACCCGCGTCGTCCAGATCCGGATCGCCCAGTAACCGACGCAGCGTCGTCCGCTGCCGCGGGTCGGCGCTTTCCAGGGCCACGGCGATCAGATAGGTGCGTTTGCCCTCCCGGAGATCCCCGCCGGCCGGTTTGCCGGTCTGAGACGGGTCGCCGAACACCCCGAGGATGTCATCACGGAGTTGGAACGCTTCCCCGACCGGCAGTCCGTACCCCGAGAACGCCTCCAGCAACTCGTCGCCGGCACCGGCCAGAGAGCCGCCGAGCAGCAACGGCCGCTCCACGGTGTACTTGGCGCTCTTGTACCGTGCCACCTTGCTGGCCTGGGTCGCTGACTCGTCCTGACGCGCCTGGGACAGCACGTCGAGGTACTGGCCGGCCATCACCTCAGTACGCATCGCGTCGTAGTACGGCCGTGCCGCCGCCAACCGCGCCGGTTCCAGACCCGCTCCCTCGAACCCACCCGCGCCTTGGAACATCTCGTCAGCCCAGACCAGGCACAGGTCGCCGAGCAGGATCGCCGCCGCCTGCCCGAAAGCCTCCGACCGGCCGGCCCAGCCGGCGGCGGAATGCTCGTCGGCGAACCGCCGGTGCACCGCTGGCTCGCCCCTTCGGGTGTCGGATGCGTCCATCACGTCGTCGTGGATCAGCGCACCGGCGTGCAACAGCTCCAGTGAGGCGATCGCGGCCGTCAGTCCTGGCCGGTCCACCCCACCACTGCCGAGGTACGCCCAGTACGCGAACGCCGGTCGCAGCCGCTTGCCGCCGCGCAGGATGAACGACTCCAGCGTCCGCGCCACCGGTACCAGCCCGGCATCGATCGCGGCCAGCTCCCGGTGCCGTTCTCCGAGAAAGGACTCCAATTCCCGGTCCAACCGGCCCCGCAGTCCGTTGGCAACCGGAGGCATGGCCTGTGCCACTCCCACGCCGCGACGGTAACCGCCGCGACGGTAACCGCGTCCGGCGGGGTCTTCGTGAGCTGTTGGCACTCGCCGCGGACGTTGCCACCTGTCGGCACACGTTAGAGTCGGACCGTGGCGACCGGAAATCCCTCCAAAATGCCGGGTCGTCCGGCCTCGATCGGCGACCTGATCCGAGAGGCGGGACCGACCTTCTCGTTCGAGTTCTTCCCTCCGAAGACCCCGGACGGGGAACGGTCGCTCTGGCAGGCGATCCGGGAGCTGGAGGCACTGCGGCCTTCTTTCGTGTCGGTGACCTACGGTGCCGGCGGCTCCACCCGGGAGAAGACGGTGGAGGTCACCGAGCGGATCGCCACCGAGACCACGCTGCTGCCGCTGGCCCACTTCACCGCGGTGAACCATTCGGTGGCCGAGCTGCGCAATCTGATCGGCAGCTACGCCGCGGTGGGGGTGCGCAACATCCTCGCGCTGCGGGGCGACCCGCCCGGCGACCCGCAGGGTGAGTGGCTGGCACACTCGGAGGGCTTTGAGTACGCGTACCAACTGGTCGAGCTGATCAAGCAGTCGGGTGACTTCTGTGTCGGGGTGGCGGCGTTCCCGGAGAAGCACCCCCGGGCCCCGGACCTGCGGACTGATGTCCGTCACTTCGTGGCCAAATGCCGCGCCGGAGCGGACTATGCGATCACCCAGTTCTTCTTCAACTGGCAGGACTGGGCCAGGCTCCGGGACGCCACCGCCGCTCTGGGCTGCGACGTGCCGATCGTGCCCGGGGTGATGCCGGTGACGAACGTACGCCAGATCGAACGGATGGCTGTGCTGTCCGGTGCCGAGTTCCCGGCCGATCTGGCCGAACGGCTCAGGGCGGTTGCCGACCACCCCGAGGCGGTACGCGCGATCGGCGTCGAGGTCGCCACCGAACTGTCCGCGAAGCTGCTCGCGGAAGGCGCGCCCGGGATCCACTTCATCACCTTGAACCGTTCCACGGCGACCCGTGAGGTGTGGCGGAACCTGCGGGCGGCGGGACTGGCCGGGCGGCGTGACACATCCGGCGGAGGATGGCAAGGGGAGGTCGGCGCCCATGCCCGAGCCGGTTGACGGGATAACCGTCGCGGGCACCGGACGTGTGCCGGTGGCACCGGATCTACTCATGGTCTGGTTCGGTGCCGAAGTGACCGAACCAGTTGTCAGGAACGCGGTGAGCCGCTGCGCTGACGCCACCTCCGCGATGGTGAGCGCGCTGCGACAGGCCGGAGTCGCGGACCGTGACGTGCAGACCGCGGGTGCTTCGCTGTATCAGGCGCACGATACCAACGGGCAGCCCCGGGGCTGGACCGCCACCCAGGAGTTGGCCGCCCGGTTGCGCGACCTCGACCACGCCGGCGACCTGGTCAACACCGTGCTGGATGCCGCCGGTCCGTCGGCGCGGTTGCGGACCCTCCGGTTCGACGTGGACAAGTCTGGTGAGCGTTACCTCGCGGCGCGTACCGAGGCACGTCGCCTGGCGTTCGCGGACGCCGAGGTCGCGGCGCGACAGTACGCCGACCTGGCGGGGCGGCGGCTCGGCGTGGTGATGTCGGCACGAGAAGGTGACGCAGGGTATCCTCCGCCTATCCCTATGCGAAGTATGGCCTTTGCGAGCGCGCAGGGCGCACCGGTCGAACAGGGAGAACTTGACGTCACGGCCACGGTCGAGGTGCGGTGGGAGCTGCTGAGCTGACCGTTCAGGACTGGGACGGCTATGCCGCCCGGTGGACAGCCATGCACGGCGGATCCGACCCCCGCTGGTCCTCACCCCCGGCCCGTGCCTGGATGTGGCTGGCGTACGGCTGCGCTCGCCCGCTGGCCAGATTCTCGGTGCCGGCCAGTGCTCTCACCACGTTCGGCCTGCTCTGCTGCGTCGGCGCCCCGGCGCTGTTGCTTCTGGGACCGGTATGGGCCCTCGCCGCGGCCGGCCTGGTCGGGTTGGCGGCGTTCGCGGAGACTCTGGACAGTGCGGTGGCTGTGATCTCCGGACGGATCACCCCACTGGGGACGGTCTACCACGCGGTCGCCGCACGACTGGCAGAGGCGTGTTGGCTCGCCGCACTGTGGTTGGCGGGGGTCCCCGCCTGGTTGGCCGCCGGTTGCTGCGCGGTGGCGTGGCTGCACGAGTACGCCAGGACGGAATCCACATTGTCCGGGATGAGTCCGGCCCGGATGGTCACCATGGCAGAGCATCGGATGCGGTTCGCGGCCTCGGTGGTCGGGCTGGCGCTCGCCGGGCTGGCCACCCGGCTCTCGCCGGAGCTCGCGGTCGGCTCGGCTACCGTGGCGGCCACCGTCTGGCTGTTGCTTGGGATCGGCGGCCTGATCCAACTCGCCGACTCGGTGCAGCACTCGCTTCGCTGAGCCGGGCTGTCACCCGGCTGACCGGACGCCTCCGGCCGGCGGGAAGTCCAACGGCAGGCGTCGACCGAGCACGGCGAACGGTCGGTCATCACCGGGGAAGTGGAACTGCCGCAACAGGTCGACGAATCCCAGCCGGCGGTACAGTCGCCAGGCCCGGGAGTCCTCCCAGGGGGCCTCCGGGGTGGAGAGCACGACGTTGCGTTCGGGCGTCCCCTCCAGCAACGCGATCAGTTGCCGTTCGCCCAGGCCGCGACCCTGCGCGTCCGGCCGGACGTGTAGTTCGACCACCTCGAAGGTGCTGGTGAGCCAGTTGGCGCACGCCTCGGGGGAGAGTGCCGCCCGCACCTGCTCGTGCCACCACTGGCCTCGGGCCGAGGTGTAGCCGTAGCCGAAACCGAGCACGCGATCGTGCTCGGAGAGGCTGGCGACCGCGCGGAATCCCAGTCGGTGGGTGTGCGCGTACAGGAAACCACGCCGGGCCGCCGCGAGATCCGGGGAGTAACCCATGGCCTCGGCGTAGACGGTCAGCGCCTCGTCGAGGCGCTTGACGACGTCGTCCCCCGTCCAGTGCACGAGCGTCATGGCAGGTAGCCGCCCCCTCCCCATCAAGGCCATGGTGGCCCGTTCGCGCTGACGGTACGCGAACCGATCAACACGGATCCGCAACGCCACACCCTGAGTTCACCATGCTCCGCCGTTCGGCACCGCCCCGTCGCGTCACCGGTGCCCGCGACCCTCCGGTGGGACGGCACAGGGTCCTGACGACCTGCGGATATGTCGGTAGCCGCCGATCGGGAAACTCTCCGGGAAAGCGTTGCGATCTTGTTGGGTACCAGGTTTACTGAAGATATGTTCGAACACATGTTCGAATACGTGGCGGCGCTGGCGGTCGGGAGTCGCGGCCCGGTCGGCAGATGAGAGTCCCGTACCCGCGCTTGATCGACCCCCCAAAGGGCGGTGAGGACTCTGACCGGTTGGGCGGAACGGGGGAAGCGTTCCGTCCAACCGGAACCGCACGCCCGGCCCGGTCGAGGCGCTCCGCTGTGCGGTCCCGACAGAGGGCGTGCAACCAGGGCGACGTACAACCCGGGGTGTGGCCCGGATCGACGAGGCGGAGGGAAGCGATGTTGACCGTACCGATGGCATCGGGGGTGTGGGCAGCGAGTGCGGGAACATCCGGTGTCGAGACACCGCGGGCACCGGTTCCGCTGTCGCGGTCAGCTCCAGGGACGGCCACGACTCCGGTGGCACGGTTGGGGCCCCGGGCCGCCGAAGCGGTCCCCGCTCACCTTCTGCCGCACCGCACCCCGACCGAGTTGCTCAAGCTGGCCCGCCGTGGCCTGGCGGAGGCTGCCGGGACCGACGCCGACGGCCTTCGGTACGCCACCGCCCATCTCGCCGCGCTCCGGGCGGCCGCCGCGGTGTTGGCGACCCTGGCTCGTCCGGCACCCAGGCGTCGTGGTCGGCCGACCAGTGTCTGGGCACTGCTCGCCATTGTGACTCCCGAGTTGTCGGAGTGGGCGGTGTTCTTCGCGACGGGTGCGGCCAAGCGGGCCGCCGCCGAAGCGGGCATCCCCCGCACGGTCACCACTCGGGAAGCCGACGACCTGGTACGGGAAGCCGGGCGTTTCGTCCTGGTGGTGGAGAGCCTGCTCGGGATCTCCGGACAACCGCTGCCGGCGGCGGTCGACGAGTCCACGGTTCGGGTCCGCTGAGCGGGTCAGCGTACGTGCCGCAGGGAGCGAATCTCGTGTCTGTCACCGCGCTCACCCGACTCGTCGAGCATGGCCTGGTCGATCGGGGGACGATCGGTCAGGGAGTGGTTGCACGGGCCGGTGAGCGGCTCGCCGGTACCGGGGCCGATCGGCTGTTTCCGCTGCGTGACCAGCTACGGGAGCTGTTGCCCTGGCACGGTCTGCGGCGGGGCGCGATCGTCGCTGTGGCCTCTGGGACTCCCGGCGCGACCTCAGTGCTCCTCGCACTGATCGCCGAACCGGTGCGCACGGGATCGTGGTGCGGGGTGGTGGGTGTCCCAGCCCTGGGAACCGCGGCCGCCGCCGAGCTGGGAGTCGACCTCGGGCGGCTCGCTCTGGTGCCGGATCCGGGGACCGAGTGGGCCACCGTGACCGCGGCCTTGCTCGACGGCCTGGACATCGTGGTGGTACAGCCCTCAGGGCCGGTCGGTCCCCAGCTGGCACGTCGACTCGCAGCCCGCGCCAGGCAGCGGGGCAGTGTGCTGGTCCCTTACGGGGAATGGGACGGCGCCGATGTCGTGCTGCGGACCACCGGCCAGGTGTGGCACGGGCTCGGGATGGGCCGGGGCAGGCTGCGCAGCCGCGAAGTGAACGTCGTCTCGTACGGACGGGGAGCCGCGGTACGTCCCCGGAAGGCCGTGGTGTGGCTGCCGGCGGGCGATCCGGCTCCGACCGGTCCCGATCCGGCCGCTGTCGTGCAGGGCACCGCGGCGGTACCCCTGACGCTGGTCGCGGACCCGGCGATGGACGAGGCTTCCTGATGTCCAGGAATTCCTCATCGGCTGACGCCACCGGGTCGCGTGTCCTCATGGTGTGGTGCCCGGACTGGCCGGTGGTCGCCGCGGCGATGAGCGAGGGACATCCGCTGACGGCTCCGCTCGCCGTCCTCGCGGGGGGTACGGTGCTCGCCTGCTCCCCCCGGGCGCGCCGGGCGGGGGTTCACAGGGGACTGCGCCGACGGGAAGCGCAAGCACGGTGCCCGCAACTCATCGTGGTGGACCATGACCCGGACCGTGCGGCCCGGGGCTTCGAGCCGGTGGTCGCCGCGGTGGAGGCGGTCGCGCCAGGGGTGGCGGTGCACCGACCCGGTGCCTGCGCGGTGGCGGCACGCGGACCGGCCGGCTATTTCGGAGGTGAGCGCCGAGCCGCCGAACGGCTGGTCGACCAGGTGGCTGACAGCTGCGGGGTGGAGTGCCAGGTCGGGATCGCAGACGGAGTTTTCGCCGCCCTGCACGCCGCCCGGATCGGGGTGGTGGTCGAGCCCGGCCACTCGGCGCGGTTCCTCGCAGATCTGGATGTGGCGGCTCTGGAACGGCCCGAACTGGTTGACATCCTGCGTCGGCTCGGCATCCGTACCCTCGGGGCCTTTGCCGGGCTACCCGAGGCGGATGTGCTTGCCAGGTTCGGTGCGGACGCCGCCTGGGCGCATCGGTTGGCCCGGGGGCTGGACCACCGTCCCCTGGCCGCCCGGACCCCGCCACCGGATCTGGAGGTCACCGCGGACCTGGATCCGCCCGCGGTGCGGGTCGACGCCGCGGTGTTCGCCACCCGCACCCTCGCCGAAGCGTTGCACCAGCGGTTGGCGGGACACGGGTTGGCCTGCACCCGACTGCTGATCCAGGCATGCACCGAACACGGCGAGGAAGTGGTCCGGGAGTGGCGGCACGACGGGGTGCTCGCCGCCGGCGACATCGCCGACCGGGTGCGCTGGCAGCTCGACGGCTGGCTGTCGGGGACCTTCCAAGGCTCCGGTCCGGTGCGCCGGCATGCCCCGAAGGTGATCGGTGGCTCCGGCGGCAGCGGACTCGCCCACCCGGGCGAGGCACGTTCTGGCGAGAAGGTGGCCGAGGGTCGGCCGAGTGCCGGGATCATCCGACTCCGCCTGGTACCCAAGGGAGTGGTGGCGCAGGGCGAGATCCAGCTTGGCCTGTGGGGTGACGCCGGGAAAGGACGGGCGCGGGCGCACCGGGCACTGTCCCGGGTGCAGGGCCTGCTCGGTCCGGAGGCGGTACGCACCGCGGTGCCGTCCGGCGGTCGCCGACCTGCGGACGCGGTGCGGCTGGTGTCGTGGGGCGACGAGCGTATCCCCGACCGCCCCCCGGACCGGCCCTGGCCGGGAGGGTTGCCCTCGCCCGCCCCGGCCCTGGTGTTCGGCGAGCCGCTGCCCGTCATGGTGTACGGACCGGACGCGGGTGCCGTGGCGGTGACCGGGCGGCACACCGCCACCGCACCGTTGTGCCGGGTGGCGATCGCGGGGGATCCCGCTGTGGAGGTGACGTCATGGGCCGGTCCGTGGCCGGTCGAGGAGCGCTGGTGGGCTCCGGCCGAATCACGCCGCTGCGCCCGTTTCCAGGTGTGCCTGGCCGACGGTCGGGCGTTGTTGCTGACGCTGGCGGGAGGCCGCTGGTGGGTCGAGGCGGTTTACGACTGATGGGCGGGTGACCGATGGGCTGGAACAACCCACCGATCCCGTGGTCTGAACTGGAGCGTCGGCTGTCCGGCCGGCCTTCCGAAGATCCGCAGCGATCGTCGGTGGCTGATCCGCTCGCCGCCGACGGGGACTGTCCGGCGTCGCACGCCCGGCCCTCGTGTCAGCCGGTCCCGGTGGCGGCGGCCACCGAAGGACCTGGCCGAGCCACGGTTCCGTATGCCGAACTGCACTGCCACTCCAATTTCAGCTTCCTGGACGGTGCCAGTCACCCCGAGGAGTTGGTGGCCGAAGCCGCTCGGCTGGGGCTCGCCGGGCTCGCCATCACCGACCATGACGGGTTGTACGGCATGGTGCGGTTCGCGGAGGCCGCCCGCGCGCACGGAGTGCCCGCGGTGTTCGGCGCGGAGTTGAGTCTCGGCCTTGCCAAGCCACAGAACGGGGTGCCGGATCCGGAAGGGCACCACCTGCTGGTGCTGGCACGGGACCCCGATGGCTACGCCCGGTTGTCCCGGGCGATCAGCGAAGGGCAACTCGCCGGCGGCGAGAAGGGCCGGCCGAGCTACCGGATGGAGCGGCTGGCAGAGCTGGCTTCCGGCCACTGGCTGGTGCTCACCGGGTGCCGCAAGGGGGCGGTGCCAGCGGCACTGGCCGCGTCCGGTGCCCAAGCGGCAGCCGGCGAACTGGACCGGCTGGTGGTGCTGTTCGGGGCCGACCATGTCGCCGTCGAGTTGACCGACCACGGCCTGCCGTGCGACGACGAGCGCAACACCGCACTGGCCGAGCTGGCGAGCCGATTCCGGCTACCCACACTGGCCACCAACAACGTGCACTACGCCACGCCTGTCCGTTACCGGCTGGCCAACGCACTGGCGGCGGTACGGGCCCGCCGCAGCCTCGACGAGGCCGACGGATGGCTCCCCCCGGCGGGTACCGCGCATCTGCGCGGTGGGGAGGAGATGGCAGCCCGGTTCACGGCGTTCCCGGGCGCGGTGGCGCGTACTGTCCAGGTCGCCGCCGAGTGCGCGTTCGACCTGAACCTGGTGGCGCCGAACCTCCCGGACTTCCCACTGCCGCCCGGGCACACCGAGATGTCGTGGCTGCGAGAGCTGACCCGTCGAGGCGCATTGGACCGGTACGGCACCCGGGAGCAGGCCCCGGTCGCGTACCAGAAGATCGTCCACGAGTTGGACATCGTCGAGGCGCTCGGCTTCCCGGGCTATTTCCTGATCGTGCACGACATCGTGGACTTCTGTCGCCGCAACGACATCCTCTGCCAGGGCCGGGGCTCGGCCGCCAACTCCGCGGTCTGCTACGCGCTGCGGATCACCAACGTCAACGCGGTACGCCACGACCTGTTGTTCGAACGGTTCCTGGCCCCGGAGCGGGACGGGCCGCCGGACATCGATCTGGACATCGAGTCTGACCGCCGGGAAGAGGTGATCCAGTACGTCTATGACCGGTACGGCCGGCACAATGCCGCACAGGTCGCCAACGTGATCTCGTACCGGCCCCGCTCGGCGGTGCGCGACATCGCCAAGGCGTTCGGCCATTCGCCTGGTCAGCAGGACGCCTGGAGCAAGCAGATCGACCGTTGGGGGCCGAGTGTGACGGGCGATGGGAGCGGTGTGGCTGCGGCCCAGGTCGATGTGGACGACATCCCTACTCCGGTCATCGAGTACGCGAACGAGTTGCAGCGGTTTCCGAGACACCTGGGGATCCACTCCGGAGGCATGGTGCTCTGTGACCGCCCGGTGGTCGAGGTGTGCCCGGTGGAGTGGGCCAGGATGCCAGGCCGCACCGTGCTGCAGTGGGACAAGGACGACTGCGCCGCGGTCGGGCTGGTGAAGTTCGACCTGCTGGGGCTCGGCATGCTGTCCGCGCTGCACTACGCGATCGACCTGATCCGCGACTACCACGGTGACGAGATCGACCTCGCCAAGCTGCCGCAGGAAGACCCGAACGTGTACGACATGCTCTGCCGGGCCGACTCGGTCGGGGTGTTCCAGGTGGAGAGTCGGGCCCAGATGGCGACCCTGCCCCGGTTGAAACCCCGGAAGTTCTACGACCTGGTGATCGAGGTGGCACTGATCCGGCCCGGCCCGATCCAGGGCGGCTCGGTGCATCCGTACATCCGGCGGTGCAACGGGCGGGAACCGGTGACGTACCCGCATCCGCTGCTGGAGCCGGCGCTGCGCAAGACCCTGGGGGTGCCGCTGTTCCAGGAGCAGTTGATGCAGATGGCGATCGACGTGGCGGGGTTCGACGCTGCCGAGGCCGACCAGTTACGCCGGGCGATGGGTTCCAAGCGTTCCGAGGAGCGGATGACGCGGCTCAAGGACCGGTTGTACGCGGGAATGGCCGGCAACGGCATCACCGGTGAGTTGGCCGACGAGGTCTACACGAAGCTGTCCGCCTTCGCCAACTTTGGTTTCCCGGAAAGCCACGCGCTGAGCTTCGCGTACCTGGTGTACGCCAGTTCCTGGCTCAAGCTGTACTACCCGGCGGCGTTCTGCGCGGCGCTGCTGAACGCCCAGCCGATGGGCTTCTACTCTCCGAACTCCCTGGTCGCCGACGCCCGCCGGCACGGTGTTGAGGTGCGCCGCCCGGACATCAACGCGAGCGGTGCGAAAGCCACTCTGGAGCCGGTCGACCCGGCGTGGGGCAGCCCGGCATCCCGGGACGGGCACAGCCGGGTGTACCGGAGCGACGATGGACGGGAGTACGGCTACGGGGACTGCGGCGAGGCGAGTCCACCGGCGGTGCGGATGGGACTGTCCTCGGTACGGCAGGTCTCCACCCAGCTCGCCGAGCGGATTGAGGCGGAGCGGATGACCGGTGGTTCCTACCGCGACATGACGGATCTGGCCCGGCGGGTGGGGCTGACCCCGGCGCAGATGGAGGCGCTCGCCACCTCGGACGCGTTCGCCGGTTTCGGGCTCACCCGCCGTCAGGCGCTGTGGCTCGCGGGTGCCGCGGCGCAGGAACGTGCCGACCGGCTGCCTGGCACCTCCGCGGTGCCGCGCACCCCGGTGCTGCCGGGGATGGCGGACGTGGAACGGGCCGCCGCCGACGTCTGGGCAACTGGGCTGTCCCCGGACTCACACCCGGTGCAGTTCGCCCGGGCTCGGCTGGACGCCGCCGGAGCGGTCAGCATCGCGGGCCTGGCCGGGGTGCGACCCGCGACCAGGGTCCTGGTCGGAGGGGTGGTCACACATCGACAGCGTCCGGCCACAGCGGGTGGGGTCACGTTCCTCAGCCTGGAGGACGAGACCGGAATCCTGAACGTGGTCTGTTCGGAAGGCCTGTGGCACCGGTACCGCAGGGTGGCACGGACTTCCCCGGCGCTGCTGGTACGGGGCAGGCTGGAACGGGCGGAGGGGGTCACCAACCTGGTGGCGGAGCGGTTGGCTCCACTGGATCTTTCCATTCGCACCGTTTCCCGTGACTTCCGGTGACGGTCCGTCCGGGTCGCCGCGACGTTTTCGTGGCTGGCGGGGCGGGCACCGGGGGAGGTCCCGATAGGCTCACTGCGGCCCGTCGTAACCGGCAGCGACCAGGTGGTCCGCCAAGGAGGCAAACGTCGTGGAAGGCATTCGGGCACATACCGCCCCGCGTACCGCCGTGGTGTGGACCGTGCTCAAGGCCGAACTGGCGCGCCGGTCCGAGGCCGTGGACGTACTGGACGTGGGTGGTGGCACGGGCGGGTTCGCGGTGCCGCTGGCACGGGCCGGCCATCGGGTCACTGTCGTGGATGCCAGTCCGGACGCGCTCGCCGCGCTTGACCGCCGGGCAGCGGAAGCCGGGGTCGCCGGGCGGATCCAGGCCGTCCAGGGTGACGCCGACAAGCTGACCGATGTCGCCGGTCCGGCCACCGCCGACCTGGTGTTGTGCCACAGCGTGCTGGAAGTCGTCGATTCCCCGGTCGCGACAGCCGAAGCCGTGGCCGCTGTGCTACGCGTCGGCGGCGTCGCCAGTGTGCTGGTTGCCAACCGTGCCGCCGCGGTGCTGACCCGAGCCTTGGGAGGACATCTGCGCGCGGCCGCCGCGCTGCTCGACGACCCGGACGGCCGGGCTGCCGGCAAGGACACCCTGCGTCGCCGGTTCGACGCGGCGCAGGCCGGTTCGCTGCTCAGTGATGCTGGGCTGCGGGTCGAGCGGATCCACGGGGTGAGGGTGGTGGCCGACCTGGTACCCGGGGCGCTGCTGGACGCCGAACCAGGGGCCTACGACGCGCTGCTGGCGTTCGAGGCCCAGGCGTCGGCGCGCAGCCCATACCGGGACATCGCCACCCAACTTCACCTGCTGGCGCGGCGGCTGTGAGCCGGCACCGCGCGGACCTCACCGCCGGCACGCCAGGTGACGGGGGTCGCGGCGACGCTTCGAGGCCCGACGGTGCTCAGGTCGACGGCTTGGTGCAGGTGACACCGCGGTACGGAGAGGCCAGCCTGGCCGACGTGATTCCCAGCCTGCTCGCGGTGTTGGGAGTGCCAGGGGCCCCGGACGCTCTCGGCCTGTCGAACGGAACGCTGAGCGGGGTACGCCGGGTGGTGCTGCTGCTCGTCGACGGGCTGGGGCACCACCTGATCCCCGCGGCGGCCCCGGTGGCGCCGACCCTGGCGGATCTCGCGGCCGGTCGGCTCGGCCCGGCGATGCAGCTCACCGCCGGTTTCCCGTCGACCACGCCGACCAGCCTGGTGTCGATGGCGACTGGGGCGCCGCCCGGGCCGCACGGTGTACTCGGGTTCACCGTGAACGTGCCGGGCACCCGGCGGGTGCTGACCCACATCGTGTGGCGGGACGACCCCGATCCGCTGCGTTGGCAGCCACTGGACACCCAGTTCGCGTTGGCTGCGCGCAACGGCGTGGCGGTCACCGCGGTGAGCCGTCCCGAGTTCGTCGGCACCGGCCTGACCGGAGCGATGTTCCGGGGTGCCACATACCGTGGGGCGACCTCGGTGGACGAGATCGCATCCGGAGTGCTGAGCGGCCTGGCGGCCGGTTCCCGTTCCCTGGTGTACGGGTACACGCCCGAAGTGGACCGTGCCGGCCACCTCTACGGGGTCGGCTCCGCGGAGTGGCTCGCCGCGGTCACCGAGGTGGACAGCCTGTTGACCAGGGTGCTGGACGGGCTTCCCCCCGACGCCGCGCTGCTGGTCACCGCCGACCACGGGATGCTCGACGTATCCGCCGACGATCGGGTCGATGTGGACACCCACCGCCTGTTGCGTAGGAACATCCGGGTGCTGGCCGGTGAACCCCGGGTCCGCTACCTGCACACCCGCCGCGGCGCCCGCGACGACGTGATCGCCACCTGGCGGGCGGTCCTGGGCGAGCGGGCATGGGTGGTGACCAGGGAAGAAGCGGTGGCCGCCGGCTGGTTCGGCCCGGTCCCGGAGGCACACCTGGCTCGGATCGGGGACGTGGTGACCGCCTGCCGGGGGCGTACCGTGCTGGTCGCCACCCGCCGCGAGCCGCCGATGACCTCACGGTTGGTCGGGTACCACGGCTCGTCGACCGCGCTGGAGATGGCGGTGCCGTTGCTGATCGCCCGGGGCGACGCGGCACGTGGTGCCACAGCGACGGGCGACACGGCCCCCGTCGTACCCGGTTTCGTCGCACCGGACCGGTAACCTGCCCGGCGTGGGGCGCAGGCAACTGCTGCGAGACGAGGGAGCCGACCGCAGCGGTCGGTTCGGACCGGACGCCGACGACACCGGCTGCGGCGTGCTCCACGTCGACATGGACGCGTTCTTCGCCTCGGTAGAGGTGCGACGGCGACCCGAGCTGCGCGACCACCCGGTGATCGTCGGGGGCACCGGGACCCGGGGCGTGGTGAGTGCCGCCAACTACCACGCACGGCGGTTCGGGGTGCACAGCGCGATGCCGATCGGCAGGGCGCGAAGGCTCTGCCCGCACGCGGTGTTCCTGCCCCCCGACTTCGACGCGTACACAGCGGCATCGCGTGCCGTGATGGCCGTGTTCCGGGACATCACGCCGTTGGTGGAGCCGCTGTCGCTGGATGAGGCGTTCCTCGACGTCACCGGGTGTCGGCGGCGGCTCGGTTCCCCGGTGCAGATCGCCAGGCTGGTGCGGCGGCGGATCGCGGAAGAGCAGGACCTCACAGCCTCCGTCGGCGTGGCCTCGACCAAGTTCGTCGCCAAGCTCGCCTCCATCCGGGCCAAACCGGACGGCTTGGCCGTGGTGCCGGCCGCCTTGGCGCTCGAGTTCCTGCACCCGCTTCCGGTCTCGGCGCTGTGGGGGGTGGGGGACCGGACCGCCGACATCCTGCACCGGCTGGGGCTGCGGACGGTACGCGACATCGCGCACATCCCGGTGTCGACGCTGCGTCAGGCATTGGGCGTCGCCGTGGGCGAACACGTGGCGGACCTGGCGTGGGGCCGGGACCCACGCCGGGTCACCCCGGAGTCCGTGGACAAGTCGATCGGGGCGGAGACCACCTTCGACGTCGATGTCGCCGCCCCCGCACTGGTACGGCACGCCATGCTTGGACTCTCCGGCAAGGTGGGCGCCCGGCTGCGTCGGGCCGGGCTGGTGGGCCGCACCGTCGTGATCAAAGTGCGGTTCGCGGATTTTCGCACGATTGGCCGTTCCCGTACCCTGCGAAGCCCCACCGACGTCAGCCGGGAAATCTTCGACACCGCCTGGAGCCTCTACCAGGCGTTACCCCACGGGGAGCGGATCCGGCTGGTGGGGGTGCGTGCAGAGAACCTGCTGCCGTCGGCAGGCGCGTCGCTGCAACCGGAGCTGGGTGCCAGAGACCAGGGCTGGCGGGAGGCCGACCAGGCCGCCGACGCCGCCCGCGCGAAGTACGGCTCCGCCGCGGTCCGGCCCGCGAGCCTGATCAAGGACGCGACGTTGTACCAGGGCAGCGGTCGTCCCAGTGCTCCCGATGAGCAGGTGCGGTGACCGGCCGAAGCGGTACCCTCGGCTGGAACGGGGCATCAGAGTGGTCGAATGACCGTGCGTCTGGCTTTCCCCCCCGGTGACCCCCTCGTAGACTTGCAGTAAGCAGCGGGACTCGCTGTGGACGGGGTCCGCCGGTCGTCCGGCGGCCGGCCTAGCCACCGGGAGGGGTGCCGTGCCGCTCTCCGAGCACGAACAGCGGCTGTTCGAGGAGATCGAGCGGTCGCTTGCCGAGGACCCCAAGTTCGCCTCGGCAGTGCGGGCGAACGACCCGCGTTCCAAGGTGCGTCGACGTCTCATCCTGGCCGGTGTCCTGGTGCTCGCCGGGCTGGGTGTGGTGGTCTACGGCGCGGTCAGCAAGGTCGCGGTGATCGGGGTACTCGGCTTCCTGATCATGCTTGCCGCGGCGGTCTTCGGGATGCAGTCGTACCGCCGGGGCCAGACTCCTGAGCTGCGCGCGGTGGGGGGCGCCGGAACGTCCCGGCGCACCGGACCACGCCGAGTGTCGTTGCTCGACCGGCTGGAGGCCCGCTGGCACCGCCGCCCTGAGGGCAATCGCTGACCAGCGGGGCCACGCGTAACTCACCACCGTGGCCGCTCCGGCTGTCGGTGATCGCCCGTACTGAGTGATCTTCCGGTGCTAGCGGAAGGTCATCCGTTCCCGAGCCGCTCTGACCTCCCGTGCGTGTGCCGCCTCCTCGCGCCACCGCTGCCAGGCATCCAGTGTGCGATCCCGCGCTGCCGCCAGGAATCCTCGCCAGTCCCGGGTCACCGAGCCGGGCAGCACGGTCGCTTTCAGCCTCTGCCACCGAGTGACGGTGAGACGTAGCTCGTCGGCGACCGCGGCGACCGCCTGTCCAAGGTTCGTACCGGGCAGCGGCTGCGGCGCGTACCTGGCCCGTTCCACCGCGCGCGCCAGCAATCCGATCTCGGTGACCGAGGATTCGATCAGCGGCGGCCGGGTCTCCCGCAGCCTGCGCGCCACGCCACGTGGGGTGTCGGACGGCTGGTAGCCGATGTCCAGGTCGACCAGCGTGTCGAGCAACTCGTCCCACGCCGCGTAAGCGGCGGCGGCCGGATCATCGTCCTGTCCTGTGCCCACCCTGAGCCTGCGGCGGCGGACCAGCCAGCGGCGCACCCCCGGGGTCACTCCCAGCGCCACCACCACCAGCCCCCAGAACAGCCAGTACGGCCAGCGCGCCGGAGGGTCGCTGGTACCCCCGGCGGCGGCCTCGGCGTCCTGGCCCGGGTCCCGGTTGTCGCGCCGGGTCGGTGACGGGCTGGCGGTCGCGCTGCTGTCCGGCGCTGCCGACGCGCTGGGTGAGGGGTCCGGCGGGTCGTACGGGTTGGGTGCCCACGGCATGCGCACCGCGTTCGCCGGCCCGACAGCCGGGGTGGGGTCGAACGGCACCCAGCCAATACCGGTGAAGTAGACCTCCACCCAGGCGTGCGCGTCCCTGTTGCGGATGTCGAAGCCACCCGCGCTGCGGCGTCCCTGGGTGAAGCCGATCGCCACCCGGGCCGGGATGCCCGCGGTACGTACCATCCAGGTCATCGCCACCGCGTACTGCTGGCAGTAGCCCTCCTTGTTGGTGAGGAAGTCGACCACGTCGCTGCCGGAGGTGCCGTCTTTCACCTCCACGGAGTAGACGAAGTCCTTCTCCCTGGAGAAGTGCTCGTAGATGGCCAGCACCCGGTCATACCGGTTGTCCGCGTCTTTGATCAGATCGTCCACCAGATCGCGGACCACCTGGTTTTCCGGTACCTGGATGAACTGGCGCAGCGCCCACTGGTCGTTCGGACCAACCTGTCGCTCATCCCGCAACTCCTCGCGGGTGTAGTCGAACTTCTGATACGTGAGCAGGTATTCCAGACCCGGGTCGGTGGTCGACCGGGACCAGGTCACGGACTTGTCGGCGTCGTGGTACCAGCGCGCGTCGTCGTCCAGGTCGATCCGGGTGGTGTTGTGGTAGGCCGGCAGGTAGCCCTGCCGCAGGCCCACCACCTTGACCCGGGCGGTCCGAGCCTCGGCGTTGCCAAGGGATCCGGTGACCGGCAGGTCCGTTGGCTCGTTCTCCAGCCCTTGGTCGCTGCCGAGCCGGCTTGGAAAAGCCCCCCGCTCGGTGATCCGGTCGGCGACGGCCAGCCGCAGGTAGCCGGGCTGGGTGTCCGTGGTGTCGACCCTGAGCAGGGTCCGGTTCTCACCTCGGGTGAGATTGCCCTTCAGCATCGCGATCGGGTTCACCGATCGTCCGCTGTCGACACCCGGCCCGCTTCCCAGGCCGCCACCGGTGATCAGGTGTTCCAGGAACCCGGCGGTCATGCTCGGCACGGCGAGGGGAACCAGCACCGCCGCCGCGATGCCGACCAGCCCGAGCCGGCGTCCCGTCGCGGCGAGCGGTGAACTCTCCCAGGCATCCACGTCCCGCCCGTCATCAGCGAACCGCCTGCCCCAGTGGCGTACCCGGCCGACGTGGTCGGCGACCAGCAGCCACAGGAAGCCGGACGCGGCGAACCCGAACGAGACCCACGACACGCTGCCCGCCAGCACCGCGACCGGCACCGAGTAGATCGCCAGCATCGGCAACCCGGCGAGTGCCGGCTGACGTAGCGTCACCGCGAGCACGTCCACCAGGATCGCCACCAGGCCGATGCTGGCCGCGACGGTGAACAGCAGCCCGCGGGTGTCCGGGACCGGCGCGGCGAGGTTCTGGACGTCGGCGCCCGCGCTCTCCAGCAGATCCCAGAACCGGGCGAACGTGCTGGATGTCGGGATCACGCCGAGCAGCGTGCTGCCGCCCCCGAACAGCCAGCCGAGCAGTACGGTGTGCGCCCCCAGCATGCCGGCGATCTGCACCCAGACCGGCAGCCGCAGCCCCCGGGTCAGCAGCGCCGTGGCGAGCACCACGAGCACCACGCCGGCGGCGTAAACCGCCCAGCTGTAGCTGCGGAACACCGCCGCCAGCGGCGTGGCCGCGAGGAACGTGGCACCGGCCGCGGCGATCGTGACGTGCCGGTAGCCGGTCATGTCGCACCGCCGGAGATCGTCTCCGCCATCGGGGCCCGGTACGCGAAACCCTGCGAGCCCCGAACCGCCACCTGGTGCCACAGTGTCGACAGCTTCGCGCCGTGCCGTACGTCGACCACCCGCCAGCCGTTGCGTGCCAGGGTGAGCCGGGTCAGGTCGTGGTCCTGGTCGGCGCGGGCCCGGGCTTCCTCCGACAGGTGCAGCCAGGTGGTGGCGTCGGTGAGGAATCCGACGCAGGGACCGCCGGTGGTACGCAACCCCGAGGCCACTTCGGCCTCGTCCTGGGTGAGCAGGCCCAGTACCGCCACCACCAGACCGCCGTCACTGTGTTGTCGTACCCGCTCCACCAGCGCGGCGATGTCCAACTTGGGGTCCGGCTTGACCTCAGCGAGGTGGTCGAGCACAGCGCCCATGTCGCCGTTGTCCAAGTGCTCCAGGTCGGCCGCCGGGCCCGCGCCGGTCACCAGGCGCATCCGGTAGCCGCCCTGCCGCAGGTGCATCGCGACGCTGGCGGCGGCTGACACCGCCCACTCGAAGCTGGCACCGTGGCCGTCCCCGCGGTGCGCGTCGCGCCTGGTGTCCAGGACGACGGTCGCCCGGCTCTCCCAGGGCTGCTCCTCCCGGCGCACCATCAGCTCGCCGACCTTGGCCGTGGAGCGCCAATGCACCCGGCGTAGGTCGTCGCCGTGCCGGTACTCCCGGGTGGCCGCGTCGTCCTCGCCGTGCGAGGCCACCGACCGGCTGCGACTCTCGCCGCTGCCCACGAACTCGCCGGCGATCCGGACCGCCGGTAGCGGGACCACCTGCGGGGTCACCGTCAACCGGTCCACGCTCGGGAAGGAGCGGGTGAGCTGGCACAGCCCGAACGGGTCGGTGATTCGTACTTCCAGCGGCCCGATCTCGTACCTGCCGCGCACGTCGGCGCGCACCGTGTACGTGACGGAACTGCGTCGCCGGGCACCGAGCTTTTCCAGCACCAGTCTGGGTCGGCTGCCCAGCGCGTACGGCAGGCGGTCCTCCAGGAGAAGTGTGCCGGTCGGCAGCGAGGAGGTGTTCTGCAACCGGAGCACCACCCGGGCAGGGTTGCCGATCGGGGTGCGCTGTGGCTGGAGCAGCCGGCCGCAGGTCATCCGGTAGCGGCTGCGGGTCACGGCCAGCGCCGCCAGTAGGGGTAGCGCCGCGAGCAGCACCGACACCCGGAGCAGGTCCCGTTCACCGAGTAGCAGCGCCGAGAAGCCGGCGGCGGCCGCCGCGGCGAGGAACGACCGGCCCCGGGTGGTCAGGCCACGCAGCGCGTCCCGCATCTAGCGGCGTCTCCCGTCTGGTCGGATCTGGGGCACCGGCAGCCGGTGCACCAGGTCGGAGATGATCGCGTCGGTGGTACGCCGTGCCAACTGCGCTTCGGTGGTGGGGATCAGGCGGTGCGCCAGCACCGGTACCGCGAGCGACTGCAGGTCGTCGGGCAGGACGTAGTCCCGACCCTCGAGCACCGCCATCGCCCGGGCGGTGCGCAACAGGTGCAGGCTGGCCCGGGGACTGGCGCCGAGCCGTAGTTCCGGAGCTTCCCGGGTGGCGTTGACCAGGTTGACCGCGTAGACCCGGACCGGCTCGGCGACGTACACCTGCCGTACTCCGGCGATCAACCGGCGTACCGTCTCGGCGTCGGAGACTGGTTGCAGGTCTTCCAGGGGGTCGCTCGCCCCGTGCAGGTTCAGCATCTCCAGTTCGGCCCGGGGGTCCGGATAGCCCATTGCGATCCGTGCGGTGAACCGGTCCCGCTGTGCCTCGGGCAGCGGGTACGTACCTTCCATCTCGATCGGGTTCTGGGTTGCGATCACCATGAACGGCCGCTGTAGCGGGTATGTCTTCCCGTCCACGGTGACCTGGTGCTCCTCCATGCACTCCAGCAGCGCCGACTGGGTCTTCGGCGAGGCACGGTTGATCTCGTCTCCCACCACCAGGTTGGCGAACACCGCGCCGGGCTTGAACTCGAAGTCGTGGGACTCCTGGTTGTAGACACTGACCCCGGTGATGTCGCTGGGCAGAAGATCCGGTGTGAACTGGATCCGGCGCACCGTACTGTCCACGGAACGGGCGAGTGCCTTGGCCAATTTGGTCTTGCCGACCCCCGGTACGTCCTCGATCAGCAGGTGTCCCTCCGCGAGCAGGACGGCCAAGGCGAGCCGTACGGTCGCGGCCTTGCCTTCGATCACGTGCTCGATGTTCTCGGCGATCCGGTCGGTCTGCGCTCTCATCTCGTCGATGGGCATCGGGATTCCCAGGTGTTCCCGGGTGTGCTGCGTGGTCACTCGCACCCTCCTCGTGCCGGCCGGCCCGTCGCCGGGCCGGGTGCCTGGTGGCCGAGAACTGGGTGACCGGTCCTGTCGTCCATGTCACCGGGGACGCCGTCGTTCCCGCCTGCCCCACCGACTCGCATCATCCCAGGCTAGCCACGCTCGCGACTGATGCCGAGGAAGCCAGGTTTCGGAAACGGTTCGATCACCGTGACGGTTCCACACCGAATGTCCGCCATCTTCGGTACGGGTGAGCCGAGCGATCGGGGTTGGCAGTAGAGTGCCGTACATGACGGGTGGCACCCGGACGCTGCTTCTTAGTTAGCCGTACTGCCGCGAGCGGCGACAGTACGGCAACCCCTCCTGCGCGAGGGGTTTTTTCGTGTCCATCGATGTCGGCAGGGACCCACGGCGTTCGGCAGACCCCCCGACGACAGACCCCCGAGAAGGCGAGACGATGAGCGACACCACCCACGGTGACACACCGGCGATGGTTGACCGCGACCGGCCGGTCGCGGCTGACATCCCACCTCACCGGTACACGGCGGCCACCGCAGCCCAGATCGAGCAGCACTGGCAGGACTGGTGGGAGAAGCACGGCACGTTCCACGCGCCGAATCCGGTGGGACCGCTCGTCGAGCCGGAGGGCAGCCCGCGTGCCGGGCTGGTCGAGCGCCCGAAGCTGTACGCGATGGACATGTTCCCGTACCCCTCCGGGGCAGGACTGCACGTCGGTCACCCGCTGGGCTACATCGCCACCGACTGCTACACCCGGTTCAAGCGGATGACCGGATACAACGTGCTGCATCCGATGGGCTTCGACGCCTTCGGGCTGCCCGCCGAGCAGTACGCCGTGCAGACCGGTACGCATCCGGAGAAGACCACCAGCGAGAACATCGTGCGCTACCGGGCCCAACTGCGCCGGCTGGGCCTGGCCTACGACAACCGGCGTTCCTTCGCCACCATCGACGTCGAGTACTACCGCTGGACGCAATGGATCTTCCTGCAGATCTTCAACTCCTGGTACGACCCGAAGCGCCACCGGGCCCGGCCGATCGCCGAACTGGAGATGGAATTCGCCCAGGGCAAGCGGTCCACCCCCGACGGTCGGGGCTGGTGCGAGCTGACTCGTGCCGAGCAGCGGAAGATCATCGATGGGCACCGGCTGGCGTACAGTTCGGAGGCACCGGTGAACTGGTGTCCGGGTCTGGGCACAGTGCTGGCGAACGAAGAGGTCACCGCCGACGGTCGCTCCGAGCGGGGCAACTTCCCGGTGTTCCGCAGGAGCCTGCGGCAGTGGATGATGCGGATCACCGCGTACGCCGACCGGCTGCTGGACGATCTGGACGTCCTGGACTGGCCAGAGTCGATCAAACTGATGCAGCGCAACTGGATCGGCCGGTCCCACGGGGCCTATATCGACTTCCCGACTTCGGCCGGGGCGATCCGGGTCTTCACCACCCGGCCGGACACCGTGTTCGGGGCCACCTACATGGTGCTGGCGCCGGAGCATCCACTGGTCGACCAGTTGACCGCCACCACCTGGCCGAAGAACACGCCCGAGGCGTGGACCGGCGGTGCCGTCACGCCCGCCGAAGCGGTCGCGCGCTACCGGGCGCAGGCGTCCGGCAAGTCCGAGGTGGAGCGACAGACCGAGGGCCGGGACAAGACCGGCGTGTTCATCGGGGTGTCCGCCACCAACCCGGCCGACGACGCGAAGATCCCGGTCTTCGTGGCCGACTACGTGCTGATGGGGTACGGCACCGGCGCCATCATGGCGGTGCCCGGCCAGGACGAGCGGGACTGGGAGTTCGCCGAGCGGTTCGGGCTGCCGATCATCCGTACCGTGCGGCCGCCGGAGGACTTCGACGGCGAGGCGTACCTGGGCGACGGCCCGGCGGTCAACTCGTCCAGCGACAAGGTGACCCTGGACGGACTGTCGGTCGCGGACGCCAAGCGCACCATCATCGAGTGGCTGGAGCGTACCGGCTGTGGCGAGGGCACGATCCAGTACAAGCTGCGGGACTGGCTGTTCTCCCGGCAGCGGTACTGGGGTGAGCCGTTCCCGGTCGTGTACGACGAGCACGGCCCGGTGGCGCTGCCCGACCGGATGCTGCCGGTCGAACTGCCCGAAGTGGGCGACTACTCGCCACGCAGCTACGACCCGGACGACGAGCACACCGAACCCATGCCGCCGTTGGCGAGGGCCGCCGACTGGATCGAGGTGAAGCTGGATCTGGGCGAGGGACCGAAGGTCTACCGCCGGGAGACCAACACCATGCCGAACTGGGCCGGTTCCTGCTGGTACGAGCTGCGCTACCTGGACCCGCGCAACTCCGAACGGCTGGTCGACCCCGCCAACGAGCGGTACTGGATGGGACCGCGCGGCGAGGGTGACCCGGGCGGGGTGGACCTGTACGTGGGCGGGCAGGAACACGCGGTGCTGCACCTGCTGTACGCGCGGTTCTGGCACAAGGTGCTGCACGACCTGGGTCACGTGTCCTCGTCCGAGCCGTTCCGCAAGCTGATCAACCAGGGCTACATCCAGGCGTACACGTACCGCGACCAGCGTGGCTTCCCGGTCCCGGCCGCCGAGGTGGTGGAGGACGCCTCCGGCGGCTACACCTGGCGGGGCCAGCCGGTCCGGCGTGAGCTGGGCAAGATGGGCAAGTCGCTGAAAAACGTCGTCACCCCGGACGAGATGTGCGAGGTGTACGGGGCGGACACGTTCCGGGTGTACGAGATGTCGATGGGCCCGCTGGAGGTGTCCCGGCCGTGGGAGACCCGGGCGGTCGTGGGCTCGTACCGGTTCTTGCAGCGGGTGTGGCGCAACCTGGTCGACGAGTGGACCGGGCAGTGCCGGGTGGTGGATCGACCCGCTGACGAGGCGACCCGGCGACTGCTGCACCGGGTGATCGACGCCGTGCGGTCCGATCTGGACGGGCTGCGGTTCAACACGGCGATCGCGAAACTGATCGAGCTGAACAACCGGCTGACCCAGGTGTCCGGCGACGGCAGCTCCCGGGAGGTGGCCGAGCCGCTGGTACTGATGCTGTCACCGTTCGCCCCGCACCTGGCCGAGGAACTGTGGCGCCGGCTGGGCCACGAGGACAGCCTGGCCTACGCCGAGTTCCCGGTCGCCGACCCGGACCTGGTGAAGGGGGAGACAGTGGTCTACCCGGTACAGGTCAACGGGAAGGTACGGGGCCGGGTGGAAGTGGCCGCGGAGGCCGATCCGGACACCGTACGCGCTGCCGCACTGGCAGATGAAAAGGTCGGCGAGCAGTTGGCCGGCCGCGAGCCCCGCAAGGTGATCGTGGTGCCCGGCAGAATGGTCAGCGTCGTGGTCTGAGGCGCCCCCGCGACGGTGGCGCGGTTCGGAGGTGTTGTGGAGATCTGGTACAACCCATCGTGCTCCAAGTGCCGGACGGCGGTCCGCCGACTGGACGTGGCCGGGATCGACCTCGGAATCCGGCGGTACCTCGACCAGCCGCCTACCGCCGAGGAACTGGACGGGGTGCTCCAGCGGCTGGGGCAGCAGCCCTGGGACATCGCACGGCTCGGTGAGCCGGCCGCGGACCGGCTCGGGCTTGCCGACTGGCCCCGCGACGCCGCCGCCCGGCAACGCTGGATCGACGCGATGGTCGCCCACCCGGAGCTGATCCAGCGGCCGATCCTGCTGCTCGACGACGGGCGGGCCCTGCTGGGGCGGACCCCGGAAGCGCTCGAGGAGGCGATCTCCACCGATCGTGACCGCATGACCGGCACCGCATCCGGGTAACCGGACTACCAGGCCGTCAGCTGGTGCAGTCCGCTCCGGCGGCCTGCCCGAGGGCCGGTGCGACTCGATGCTGGGGGGCGGTAGGTGGACACAGCCGAAGCGATCGGTTGGCAGGCGGGAACCGCGGCCCGTGCGGTCGCCCGCAGCCGTGCCCTGCGACGGTTGGCCCGGATCGGGCTGGTCTGCCGGGCGGTTCTTTACGCGCTGATCGGCGTGCTCGCGTTGCGGATCGCAACCGGATCAGGTGGTCGGGAGGCGGACAAGACCGGTGCCGTGGAGAGCGTCGCCGGGCAGCCGTTCGGCGTCACCTTGCTCGGGCTGATGGCCGTTGGTTTCGCGGCGATGGCTCTCTGGCAGGCCTCGGTAGCCGGGTCCGGCGGCCGTGGCAGGGCCGAGCGGATCGAGGCGGCGATCCGGACCGCCCTGTACGTACTGATCCTGGGCAGCATCCTGAGCGTGCTGCTGTGGGGGCACGGCGAGTCCGGGGACCAGCAGGCACGCGACGTGACCGCGAACCTGTTCGATCTGCCCGCCGGTCAGGCGCTGGTCGCACTTGTCGGGCTGGCCGTGGTCGCGCTCGGCGGGTACTGGATCTACCAGGGGATCACCCGTACGTTCCTGGAGGACCTGTGGCTGGCCCGGATGAGTGTCCGTGCCCGCTCGGTCGCGACCCGCCTCGGGACGGCCGGCTACCTGGCCCGGGGCGTGGTGGCCGGACTCGCCGGCGGTTTCGCGGTCCGGGCCACGGTCGGCTACCAGCCGGGACAGGCCAAGGGCATCGACGCGACGCTGCGGGCGCTGGCCGAGTCTCCGGGTGGGCCCTGGCTGCTCACCGCGGTCGCGTTGGGTCTCGTGACTTTCGCTGGTTATGGCGTCTGCGAGGCACTGTGGCGCAGGGTCTGAGCCAGCGGTCCAAGCGCCTGGTGGTGATCTACAACGCGGCGGCGGGAGGTGCCAGCGAAGCGGCCCGCGCTGCGGCCTCGGGAGTGCTGCGGCAACACGCCGACGTTGCCGAGGCGGCGGTCGACAGCCCTGACCAGGTGGTCGATGTGCTGGCCGGCCATCCGGGCCGGGATCCGGTCGCGGTGGGCGGCGACGGCACGGTGCACCAGGTGGTGGCGGCACTCGCCCGCGGCGACGAACTCGCCACCCGTACGGTCGGCCTGATTCCGCTCGGCACCGGCAACGACCTCGCCCGTTCCCTGGGGCTGCCGGTCGACCCGGCGGCGGCGGCCCGGGTGGTGCTCGCCGGAAAGGTGCGCCTGATGGACCTGCTCGTTGACGACGCGGGCGGGATCGCCGTCAACGCCGTCCACCTCGGGGTCGGCGGGGAAGCGTCGGCGGCCGCCCAGCCGCTCAAGCCGCTGCTGCGCCGACTCGCGTACGCCGCCGGAGCCGTCGTCGCGGGACTGCGAACCACGGGCTGGCGACTGCGGGTTGAAGTGGACGGCCGTACCGTCGCCGACGGTCGCCGGCGGGTGCTGATGGTGGGTATCGGCAACGGCGCCACGATCGGGGGCGGCACCCCGCTCGCCCCGGACGCTGATCCCGGCGACACCCGGGCGGACGTCGTGGTCTCGTTCGCGACCGGACTGCCGCAACGGCTGTGGTACGGGGTACAGCTGCGGCGGGGCGAGCATTCCCGCCGGAAGGACGTGATCGCGTTACGTGGCCGTCGGATCACGGTGTCCGGTGAGCCGACCCTGGTGAATGCCGACGGTGAGCTGGGTGGTGTCGTGATCAGGCGGACCTGGTCGATACTGCCCCGTAGCTGGCGGATCACCGTCCCGGACCGGCCGGCGTGACGCACCAGCCGGCCGCGGGGCCAGCACTCGGGCGACCCCTACCGACACGGCATCCGCACCGGGCAGGATCTGTCCATGAGTGAGCGTGTCGCGTCCATGGTCGACGGCGAGTCGGTACCGGGCGCCCCGGATGCAACCCTGACGTCGGTCAACCCCGCCCGTACCTCGCAGGTGGTGGCCGAGGTGGCCCTGGCCGACCCGGAAACGCTGGTCGACGCCTGCCGCGCCGCCCGGCGGGCACAGCGGGAATGGGCCGCCACCCCGGCCCCGCTGCGAGGCCGGGCCATCGCCTACGCCGGCCGGCTGGTGGAGGCGAACGCGCGGGTGCTGGCGCGGTTGGTCACCCGGGAGGTCGGTAAGCCGTACCGGGAATCTCTCGGCGAGGTCCGCGAGGTGGTCGACACCTGTGACTTCTTCCTCGGCGAGGGTCGGCGGCTGTACGGGCAGACGGTCCCTTCCGAGATGCCGGACAAGCAGCTGTTCACCTTCCGTAACCCGCTGGGCGTGGCCGTGATCATCACCGCTGGCAACTTCCCGGTGGCGGTCCCCGCCTGGTATCTCGTGCCGGCACTGTTGGCCGGCAACGCGGTGGTGTGGAAACCGGCGGAGTACTCCGCCGCCACGGCGCTCGCGTTGTACCGGTTGTTCCACCACGCCGGGATCCCGGACGGGGTGCTGAACCTGGTGATCGCCGACGGGCCAGCCACCTTCACCGGCCTGGGGCGGGCCCTGGAAGCCGAAGTCGTGGACAAGGTGGGCTTCACGGGTTCCACCGAGGTCGGGTCCGCGATCGGGGAACTGTGCGGGCGGCACCTGCAGTCGCCGTGCCTGGAACTGGGCGGCAAGAACCCCCTCGTGGTCACCCCGTCGGCAGACCTGGACCTCGCCGTGGAGGGCGCGCTGTTCTCCGGGTTCGGGACCGCGGGACAGCGCTGCACCTCACTGGGCACCGCGATCGTGCACCAGGATGTGCACCGCGAGTTCCTGCGCCGGTTCACGGTGGCCATCGAGGCCGCACCGGTCGGGGACCCGTTCTCGGACGTGCTGTACGGCCCCATGATCAGTGAACAGTTCGCCGGCCGGTACGAGCGTTTCCTGGGGTGGATCCAGGACGACCACCACCGGGTGTCTGGCTCTTCGGCGGTGGGCCGGATCACCCGGGAAGCTCCCCGCAGGGGGTTCCTGGGTGACCCCGACGCCGGGCTCTATTACCACCCGGTGATCGTGGACGGGATCCGACCCGAGGACGACCTGTTCCGGCATGAGACGTTCGGTCCGGTGGTCGGAGTGACCACGTACCGGACCCTGGACGAGGCGGTCGAGCTCGCCAATGCTCCCGGATACGGGCTGTCCGCCGCCATCTACAGCTCCGACCCGCTGGAGGTGTTCCGGTTCCGCGCCGGAATCGGCGCCGGGATGCTGTCGGTGAACAACTCCACCTCAGGCGCTGAGGCGCACCTGCCCTTCGGTGGCAACGGCCGGTCCGGAAACGGCAGCCGGCTGTCCGGCATGTGGGTATTGGACCAGTTCACCCGGTGGCAGGCGGTGAACTGGGACTACTCCGGACGGCTGCAGAAGGCACAGATGGACGTCGCCGAACCGGTGCCAAAACTCGACTACCGGCTACCGGACTAACCGGTAGGCACGGCACCTCCACTTCGCTCCACCGGGCCGCCTCACCGTCGTGTTCCGGCCCTCGTGGCGGGCTTGCCGCAGGTCGCATGGCACCCGGTGACAACCGTCGGATTGCCGACTGCGAGCCGGCCCTCCCGCCGAGATACACCCGTTCTGACCTGCGGTTTTGTTGAGCAGAACGGCTCGTTGGGAAATCTGAATCGCGTTGACGGTGGGGGAAAGTGGAGTAAAGTGGGGCCCACTGGCGGAGCGGGGGGCGCTCTGCTGGCCCATGGGCCGTCCGTGGGGAGCAGGGGGGTGGGCCGGTGTTTCTCGGCACCCATACTCCACGGCTGGATGACAAGGGTCGGCTGATCCTCCCGGCGAAGTTTCGGGACGAGCTTGCGGGAGGCCTAGTGACCACCAAGGGGCAGGAACGCTGCCTCTACGTGTTCCCGATGGCCGAGTTCCAGCGCATCGCGGAGCAACTGCAGTCGACTCCGGTGACCAACAAGGCGGCACGGGCCTACAGCCGCGTCTTCTTCGCCAGTGCGTTCGACCAGATACCGGACCGGCAGGGACGGATCACCATCCCGCCGCCGCTGCGGGAGTATGCCGGCTTGGACCGTGACCTGGTGGTGATCGGGGCCAGCAACCGGGTCGAGATCTGGGACAGCGAGGCGTGGGAGTCATACCTGGCAGAGAGCGAAGAGGCGTTCGCCGACATCGAGGAGGGGGTGTTGCCTGGCATCTGATCCAACGGTCCGGCGACATCGTGCCGCGAGATCTCCAGCCGCTCGGCGTCTCCTGACGCTCCTTCCCCGGTGCCAGGCGTGAGCGAGCGGATGGGGATCCGGTGGCACGACGTACCGCCTCCACGGGGGATGCGACCCACTGTGGACCGAACCGCGACGACGGTCCTATCGGCACCTGCTCCCCACCGGGTTGCAGACCGGCGCGACCATCGACACGCAACCGTCGACGCAACTCGTCGACCCGCACATTCATCGACACGCAATCCATCGACACGCCAGGGGGGTCGAGATGGACAGCGAAGGCGCCCGGCAGCCGAGCCACGTGCCGGTGATGCTGGAACGGGTGCTTGAGCTGCTCGGCCCTGCGTTGGTCGGTCGGGATGCGATCTGCGTGGACGCCACGGTGGGTCTGGCCGGTCACACCGAGGCGCTACTGGCCCAACATCCCGGGCTGACCCTGATCGGGCTGGACCGCGACCCGGAGGCGTTGCGCCGCTCGGCTGACCGGCTGGCGGCGTTTTCTGACCGGATCCACCTGGTGCACACGATCTACAGCCGACTCACCGAGGTACTCGCCAGCCTCGGCCACCAGCGGGTGGACGCGGTGCTGTTCGACCTCGGCGTGTCGTCGCTGCAGTTGGACGAGGTGCGCCGCGGCTTCGCATACTCCCAGGACGCTCCCCTGGACATGCGTATGGATCCCACCCGTGGCCCGACCGCGCAGGACGTCGTCAACGGCTATCCGGTCACTGAGCTGCGCCGGATCTTCGCCGAGTACGGCGAGGAGCGTTTCGCCGCCCGGATCGCGACCCGGATCGAACGGGAGCGCTCCCGTCACCCGATCACGTCCAGTGTCCGACTCGCCGAACTGGTCCGGGATTCGATCCCGGCCCCGGCCCGGCGGACCGGCGGGCACCCTGCCAAGCGGGTGTTCCAGGCGCTGCGCATCGAGGTCAACGGTGAGCTGGACGCGGTACGGGATGCGATTCCGGCCGCCGTCGACGCGCTCGCCACCGGGGGTCGGATCGTGGTGCTGGCGTACCACTCCCTGGAGGACCGGATCGTCAAGCGGACGCTCGCGGCCGGTGCCCGGTCCAGCGCCCCGGTCGGGCTTCCGTTCGATCCCGCGGGCACGGAACCGGTGCTGCGACTGCTGACCCGGGGTGCCGAGCGCCCTGGGGAGGCTGAGGTCGCCGCCAATCCGCGGGCCGCGTCGGCCCGGCTGAGGGCCGCCGAACGGCTCTGGGAGGCGGTATGAGTACCGCCGCCGCCCCCCGGTACGAGCCGGTCGTCCCGCCACCCCCGGCCCGGTCCCGGCAGGCCGGTGCGAAGCCTGGCCTCCAAGCGCCCACGCGGGGTTCTCCACGCGGCCGGAGCGTGGCAGACGCCGGGGTCACCGAGCCGCCGCCCGCGCCGGTCGCCGCTCCCCGAGCACCGTTCGTGATGTTGGTGCTGCTGTTGGTGGCCGCCGGAATCGTGGGCCTGCTGGTGCTCAACACCAAGATCAACGAGGATTCGTTCCGGTTGGAAGGGCTCCGTGACCGGCAGGCCACCCTGGACGTCCGCGAGCAGCAGTTGCGTTCCGAACTGGCCTCCAAGCAGTCGCCCGGCAACCTCGCCGCGGCGGCCCGGCTGCTCGGCCTGGTCCAGGAGGACAGCCCGGCGTTCCTGTACCTGCCCGACGGCAGGGTGATCGAAGTGCCGCGACCGGCTCGCGCGGACCGGACCCAGAGCGGGGGATGAGCCATGGCAAGCGCGCGTACGCCACGCCAGAACCGCCGGACCGGGGACCCGGTGGTGGTGCCGATCCGCCGGGGTGGGATTTCCCAGGCACGCCGCTACCGGCCGCGCGGCCGGACGCTCCGGGAGGCCAGCGGTGGCACCGACCCGTACCGTCCGGCGCTGCAACTTGTCGCCGGCGGCCGGCAGGAGTCCCCGCAAGCGCGTCCCAAGCCGGCACCGAGACGACAGGCAGGCTCGGGTTCCGGCTCCGCCGGTGCGGCCCGCCGTGCCGCCGGTCAGGTCAGGACCCGTGGCGCTCGGCCGGTACGCCCGCCACGTCCCCGGCGTCCGGCACGCAGCGTTTCGGCCCGCCGCCCGGGGAGACCTCGTCGCAAGGGCCGGCTCGGCAGTCCGATGCGCCGGCTGCGGTTCGGCACCGTACTCGTGCTGGTGTTGTTCGTGGTGATCGCGGGCCGGCTGGTGGAGCTACAGCTCACCGACGCCGAAGCGTACGCCGCTGACGGGTTCCGGCAGCGGCTGCGTGAGGTGCCGCTCCCGGCCCCCCGGGGGTCGATCCTGGACCGTACCGGAGCCGTCCTGGCGCACAGCGTCGAGGCGAGGTATGTCTACGCGGACCCGGAACTGATCGATGACCGGCAGCACGCGGCCGGCAGGCTGTCGCCGCTGCTCGGGGTGCCAAGGTCGAAACTCGCCGCGAAGATGAGGCAGTCGCTGCGGGCCAATGGCCATCCGGTGCGGTTCGTCTACCTTGCCCGCAGTGTCAGCGTCAGCATCGGAGACCGGGTCAAAGCCCTCAATCTCAAGGGCATCGGGGTACACCGGGACGAACGGCGCGACGTGCCGGGACATGACCTTGCCGCCAACATCATCGGGTTCACCGGTCGGGAAGGCAACGGACTGGCCGGGCTGGAGGCCCGGTACGACGTGCTGCTCAGTGGCCAGGACGGCCAGCGGAGCGACGAGATCGGTGTGAACGGGGTACCGATTCCGGACGGCTATCACCGTGAGCGCGAGGCCCACCCCGGCCGGTCGCTGCAGCTGACCATCCACCGTGACCTGCAGTACGAGACGCAGCGCACGCTCGCGGCACACCTGCGCAAGGTGCGTGCGTCTTTCGGCAGTGCGATGGTGCTCGACGTTCGTACCGGCGAGGTGGTCGCGATGGCGAGCTGGCCGTCGTATGACGCGGCCGACCCGGACGACGTGGCAGAGTCGCAACTGGTCGACTACAACACCTCGGTGGTGGTCGAGCCCGGCTCCAGCCACAAGCCGCTGGTGATCGGGGCAGCCCTGCAGGAGGGTGTGATCGGGCCCGACTCGACGCCGGTCGTCGGACCCACCATCCGCAAGGGTGAGAGGACCTACCGGGACGTCCACCATCACCCGACCCGGAGGATGACGCTGCCCGGAATTCTCGCGCACTCCTCGAACGTGGGCACCATCCAGATCGCGGACCAACTCGGAGCCCGGCGGCTGTACCAGTACCAGCGCAGGTTCGGGCTTGGGTCGGCCGCCGGGCTCGGGGTGCCGGGTGAGGCGACCGGGATCGTGCAGCCGCCGCAGCGGTGGAGCCCGACCAGCTACGGGTCGATCCCGATCGGGCTGGGTGTGGCGGCCACTCCGATCCAGATGGCGGCGGCGTATGGCGCGATCGCGAACGACGGGGTCTGGACGCAGCCGACGCTGATCCGGGGCACCGTCGGAGCCCATGAGAAGCTGGACCGGGCACCGGCCGGCACTACCCGACGGGTGCTGTCCCCGGACACCGCCCGGCAACTGCGGCTCGCGATGGAGGCGGTGACCAGCGTGCCCGGTGCGACCGGTAGGCAGGCCGCGATCCCGGGGTACCGGGTCGCCGGAAAGACCGGCACCGGGCTGCGGGTCAAGAACAACCGTTACATGGACGGCGACGTCACGTCGTTCGTCGGGATGGCACCCGCGGACGCCCCTCGTTTCGTGGTCGCCGTGTTCGCGCACGTGCCGAACGGGGGTGGCGGCGGTGTGGCGGCTCCGGTGTTCCGCAGGGTCATGACGGCCGCACTACAGTACTACGCTGTGCCACCGACTGGCCGCGAAGCGCCTCAGTTCAGGGTTTACGCCTGACCCGCCACTGATTCCGGTGATCCGGCGCCGGGTTGACGCGACAACAGAGGGTATGGTCTGCATCCGTGCCCGGCTATCCCCGCCCACGAACGGTGCACCCGTACCCGCTCGCCGGAATCGCTGGCCTGCTCGGTATCGCGACCCCGGTGACGGGTGTCCGGGTCACCGGAGTAACTCACGCCAGCGGCTCGGTCCGGGCCGGTGACCTGTACGCGGCCCTGCCTGGCGCCCGCAGTCACGGTGCCGAATTCATTCCGGCTGCCGCCGTGGCCGGTGCCGCGGCGGTACTCACCGACCCGGTTGGCGAGTCGGCGGCAGTCCGGGCCGGGTTGCCGGTCCTGGTGGTCGATGATCCGCGCCGGGCGCTCGGTCGGGTGGCCGCGGTGGTGTACGGCGATCCGACAGAGCGGCTCACCGTCCTCGGCATCACCGGCACCGCGGGCAAGACCTCGACCGCTTACCTGGTGGACAGCGGGCTGAGGGCGGCCGGCCTGCGGTCCGGGCTCATCGGGACGGTGGAGACCCGACTCGGCGACGAGCCGGTCCCCAGTGAACGGACCACCCCAGAAGCGCCGGACCTGCAGGCGCTGTTCGCCGTAGCCCTGGAACGCGGGGTCAGCGTGGTGACCATGGAGGTCTCCAGTCACGCCTTGGCGCTGAACCGGGTGGAGGGCACCCGGTTCGCGGTCGGCGCCTTCACCAACCTGGGTGTCGACCACCTGGACTTCCACGCCGACATCGGGGACTACTTCGGTGCCAAGGCGAAGCTGTTCGACGGCCGCTGCGCCCACGAGGTGGTGAACCTGGACGATCCCGTCGGGCGCAAGCTGGTGAAGCCGGGCACCGTCACGGTGTCCGCGGCTGGGGATCCGGCCGCCACCTGGCGCGCGGAGCGGATCGTTCACTCCGGTTTCGGCCAGGACTTCCAGGCGGTCGGTCCGGACGGGCTGCGGATCGCCGGGTCGGTCGCCATTCCCGGCGTCCACAACGTGGGTAACGCGTTGCTCGCGCTGGCCAGCGTGGTGGTGATCGGGACCGACCCGGTACTGGCGATGCGGGGGATCGGGCAGTGCCGTGGCGTACCGGGTCGGATGGAGTTGGTCGACGTTCCCGGCCCGGTGCGCGGCGTGGTCGACTATGCCCACAAGCCGGACGCGGTCACGGCTGTGCTGGCCGCATTACGCCCGGTCACCGAGGGACGTCTGATCTGTGTGATCGGCGCCGGAGGCGACCGGGACCGCGGCAAGCGCCCGTTGATGGGAGCCGCCGCGGCACATGGTGCGGATCTGCTGCTGGTAACGGATGACAATCCCCGCGACGAAGACCCTGCGGTGGTACGCGCCGAAGTGCTGGCCGGAGCTCATGGCCCGGCCACCGTGGTCGAGGTCTCCGGCCGCCGGGCGGCGATCGACGAGGCGGTGCGACGCGCCAGGCCGGGAGACACCATCGCGGTGCTCGGCAAGGGACATGAGCAGGGACAGGAGGTGGCCGGCGAAGTGTTCCCCTTCGATGACCAGGTGGAGCTGGCAGCCAGCCTCACGAAACGGTTCGGAACCCGGTGATCGCGCTGACACTGGCCGAGGTGGCCCGGGCGGTGGACGGTGAGCTCACCGACGTGCCGGACCCCAGCGCTCGGGTCAGTGGACCTGTGGAGTTTGACTCCCGCAAGGTCGTCCCCGGTGGCATGTTCGTGGCGTTGCCCGGAGAGCGGACCGACGGTCACGCCTTCGCGTCGGCGGCCGTGGCTGCCGGCGCGGTCGCGGTGCTGGCGTCCCGACCGGTCGGGGTGCCGGCGGTGGTGGTGTCCGATCCGTTGGCCGCGCTCGGACGGCTGGCCCGCACGGTGGTCGACCGGCTCGACCTCACCGTGGTCGGCGTCACCGGATCGTCCGGCAAGACCAGCACCAAGGACCTGCTGGCGCAGCTGCTCGGACAACTCGGGTCCACCGTCGCACCGCCTGGCACGTTCAACAACGAGTTGGGTCACCCGTACACGGTCCTGAAGGCCGATCAGGACACCCGCTTCCTGGTGCTCGAGTACAGCGCCCGGGGGATCGGTCACATCGAGTACCTGTGCCGGGTGGCGCCGCCACGGATCGGAGTGGTGCTCAACGTCGGCGTGGCACACCTCGGCGAGTTCGGGTCGGTGGACGCCATCGCCAAGGCGAAGGGCGAACTCGTGGAGGCCCTTCCTGGACAAGCCGAGGGTGGCTTGGCGGTGCTCAACGCCGACGACCCCGGGGCGGCCGCGATGGCGGCCCGAACCACCGCGCGGGTGGTGCGGTACGGCGAGGCCCCGAACGCCGACGTCCGCGCCGAACAGGTCCGCCTCGACGAGCGGGGACGTCCGGCGTACCGTCTTGTCACCCCGGTCGGCGAGGTGCCGGTGCGGCTCTCGCTGTCTGGTGCGCACCAGGTGTCCAACACCCTCGCCGCCACGGCGGTGGCGCTGGAGTGCGGGATGTCGCTGCCCGAACTGGCCGATGCGCTGGGCCGGCTGCGTCTGGTCTCCGAACGCCGGATGGACGTGTTCGACGCGCCCGAGGGCATCACCGTGATCGACGACTCCTACAACGCCAACCCCGGCTCGATGGCGGTCGCGCTGCGAGCCTTGGCCGCCATCGGGCAGGGACGCCGACGTTGGGCGGTCCTGGGGTACATGGCCGAACTCGGTTCGTACGAACGGGCCGGGCACGCCGAGGTGGGCCGGCTGGCGGCCCGATTGGGCGTGGACCGCCTGGTGGTCGTGGAGCCGCAAGCGGCACCGATCGTGGACGGGGCAAGGGAACAACCCGACTGGAGAGGAGAAGCGGTGCAGGTAGCCGACCAGGAGGCCGCCCTCGGGGTGCTGCGGGAAGGGTTGCGACCCGGCGACGTGGTCCTGGTGAAAGGGTCCCGGTACCGCACCTGGCAGATAGCCGACCAGTTGCGGGGGGAGGTACTCCCGTGAGATCGGTCATCGTCGCCGCGTTCGTGTCCTTCTCACTGACGCTGTTCGGCACACCGCTCGCGATCAAGTACTTCCGGCGGCTGAAGGTCGGGCAGCCGATCCGCGAGCTGGGTCCTGCCAGTCACCAGGGCAAGCGGGGCACCCCGACGATGGGTGGCGTGGTGTTCATCCTGGCCACCGTGATCGCGTACATCGCGGGGCACCTGGTCCTGATCCTCAGCCTGCCGGAGACCCCCACCCGACGGTACGGCCCGACGATCACCGGTCTGGTCCTGCTCGGCCTGTTCGTTTTCACCGGGCTGGTCGGCTTCATCGACGACTTCCTCAAGGTCCGCAAGCGCAACAGCCTCGGTCTCAACGAACGTGGCAAGCTGATCGGCCAGCTGATCGTCGGGGTCGCCTTTGGCGTGATCGCGCTGTACTTCCCGAATCCCACCCAGGTCACGGTCGGCAGTGAGTACATCTCCTTCGTCCGTGACGTGGACTGGATGTTCATCGGCAAGGTCGGGGCGGTGATTCTGTTCGCCTTCGTGGTGATCGCGGCGTCCAACGGGGTGAACCTCACCGATGGCCTGGACGGGCTCGCGACCGGCTCCTCGATGATGGTGCTCACCGCGTACACCGTGATCGGGTTCTGGCAGTACCGGCACGTGTGCGGCGACTCGCCCACGGCGGCCTACTGCTACGAGGTACGTGACCCGCTGGAGATTGCCCTGGTGGCGGGCGCCGCGGTGGGCGCGCTGTTCGGTTTCCTGTGGTGGAACGCCTCCCCGGCGAAGATCTTCATGGGCGACAGCGGTGCGCTCGGGCTGGGCGGGCTGATCGGTGGCCTCGCCATGGCCACCAAGACCATCCTGCTGCTGCCGATCCTCGGAATGCTCTTCGTGATCATCACCATGTCGGTGATCATCCAGCGCGTGTCGTACAAGAGCACCGGGCGCCGGGTCTTCCGGATGGCGCCGTTGCAGCACCATTTCGAACTCGTTGGGTGGAGTGAGGTGAACATCGTGATCCGGTTCTGGATCGTATGCGGCATCGGGGTCGCGATCGGACTCGGATTCTTCTACGCCGACTTCCTCGCCGTGGTGGGCTGACGGGATCGCGGGATGACCCATTACCAGGGGCGGGCCGTGCTGGTCGCCGGGGCCGGGATCGCGGGTACCGCCTGCGCCAGGGCACTGCTGGAACTCGGTGCCGAGGTCACGGTGATCGACCGCTTCGACTCCGAACGGCTGGCCGCGCTGGCGGGACTCGGTGCCCGCGTCATGGTCGGTGAGGTACCCGACGACGCGACCTTGCGGCGGGTCGGTGACGTCGTGGTCTCTCCCGGCTTCCCACCGCACCACCCCTTCGTGGCGGCGGCGCGCGCGGCCGGTCGTGAGGTGTACAGCGAGCCTGAACTGGCCTGGCGGCTGCGCCGGGTGGGCCGCTCGGGTCAGCCGCCGCGCTGGCTCGCGGTCACCGGCACCAACGGCAAGACCACGACGGTGACCATGCTCGCTGCGATCCTGGTCGCGGCCGGTTACCGGAGCGCCGCGCTGGGCAACGTGGGTGAGCCACTGGTCGACGCCGTGCTACGGCCGGCGGACGAGCAGTACGACGTGATCGCAGTGGAGCTGTCCAGCTTCCAACTTCACTGGTCCACCCGACTCGCCCCGTGGGCCGGGGCACTGCTCAACCTGGCGGACGACCACCTTGACTGGCACGGCGGGTTCGACGCGTACGCCCGTGCCAAGACCGAGATCTGGCGGGCCGCCCGCGCTGGTCACGGTGTCGCGGTCGGCAACCTCGACGATCCGCGGGTGGCCACGCTGATGTCCCGGCTGCCCGGCACCCCCCTCGGTTTCACGGTCACCGAGCCCGTACCCGGACAATTGGGGCTGGTGGCCGGAGCGCTGACCGATCACGCTTTTGCCCCGGATCCGCTGGAGTTGCTGCCGCCGGGCGAACTGCACCTCGCCGGTGAGCACAACCTGGCCAACGCACTGGCCGCGGCGACTCTCGCCCGTGCCCACGGGGTGCCACCGGAGGCGGTACGCGCGGGCCTGGCCGGCTACCGCCCGCAGCAGCACCGAAACGCGCCGGTGGCCACCGTGGCGGGCGTGACCTACATCGACGACAGCAAGGCCACGAATCCCCACGCTGCCCGAAGTTCCCTGACCGCGTACCCCCGCGTGGTCTGGATAGCGGGCGGCCAGCTCAAGGGCGTCGACGTGGCCGACCTGGTGGCGTCGGTCGCGGCTCGGCTGGTCGGCGTCGTGCTGATCGGGGTTGACCGGGCCCTGATCGCTGACGCTTTGCGGCGACACGCCCCCGAGGTCCCGGTCCGTGACGTCGAGCGCACCGATGATGGAGCCATGGCGGAGGCTGTGAGAGCGGCGGCGGACCTGGCACGGCCGGGGGACACCGTGTTGTTGGCACCGGCGGCCGCCTCATTCGACATGTTCGTCAGCTACGTCGACCGCGGTGAGCGGTTCGCCGTAGCGGTGTCCCAGTTGCACACCGCACGGGGTTAGCCGTGGCAGCGGCGGGTCGGGAAGGTGACCGCTCCCTGCAGATTGTGTGGGGTCCATTCGGGGCGCTGCGCGGCCTGCTCGGGCGTCCGCTCGCGTCGTACTACCTGTTGCTGTCGAGCGTGGCCCTGCTGGTGGCGATCGGGCTGGTGATGGTCTTTTCAGCGACCAGCGTGGAAGCGCTGGGCAGCGAGGGGAACGCGTTCGGGCCGGTGGCGCAGCAGATCACCTGGGCCGGGCTCGGCCTGGTGCTGTTCTGGGTCGCGCAGCGACTTCCGTTGGGAACCTACCAGGCGGTCGGGTACCCGCTGGTGGTCGTCAGCTTCCTGCTGTTGGCGCTGCTCGCGCTGTTCCCCGACCATCACCTCGGACCGGCACGCACCATCGAGGGCATCTGGATGGAGATCGGTGGACTGCATGTGCAGCCATCCGAACTGTCCAAGGTGGCGTTGGTGCTCTGGGGCGCGCACGTGCTGGTGCGCAAGGGCCGTCACATCGTCCGGTTCGGTGAGCTCGCGGTCCCGCTGTTTCCGGTGGCGGGCCTACTGCTGATGCTCGTCGGTATCGCCGACCTGGGCACCATGCTGTGCCTGCTGCTGGTCTTTCTCGCGCTGTTGTACGTCGCCGGGGTGCGGTTCCGGATCTTCGCAGCCATCATGGCGTTCGGGCTCGCCGGAGTCGCGCTGCTGATCGCCGGCAGACCCTACCGGTTGGTGCGGCTGATGTCGTTCATGACTCCCGGCGCCGACCCCATGAACACCGACTATCAGCCGGTGCAGGGTATGTACGCGATCGCCGCCGGCGGCTGGTTCGGCGTGGGACTGGGGGAGAGCCGGCAGAAGTGGGGCTACCTGCCGGAGCGTCACAATGACTTCATCTTCGCGATCATCGCGGAGGAGTTGGGTGTGATCGGTTCCCTGGTGGTGCTGTGCCTGCTCGCCGTGTTCGCCTACTCAGGACTGCGGATCGCCCGCCGGGTCACCGACCCGTACGCTCGGGTGGTCGCCGCCTCGTGCACCATCTGGCTGGTGGGGCAGGCAGTGATCAACATTGGTGCCGTGGTCGGGTTGCTGCCGGTGACCGGCCTGCCGTTGCCGTTCATCTCCGCTGGTGGCAGTGCCCTCGTCGTGGCGATGGCGGTGGTCGGCATGCTGGCGTCGTTCGCGAGGGCGGAGCCGGCGGCGGCGCGCGCCCTGTACGCCCGCCCTCCGCACAGGTGGGTACGGATACTCTGGGCGCCACTACCACCGAAGCCGGGCACTCGTTCCAGGTCCGTTGGCGAATCCAGGTCCACAGGTGGTTCCAGGCCAGTCGGCAGCTCACGGTCGGGCAGCCGTTCCAGGTCGGATCGTCGTTCCAGGTCGGATCGTCGCGCCAAGCCGGGAACGGGTCGCGGTTCGGGCGGCCGGACAGCACATCAGATGACACTCGGGGAGAGGAGTGGAGGCAGGCGATGAGCCGGATCGGTTCGGTGGTGCTGGCGGGTGGCGGTACGGGTGGTCATATCTACCCGTTACTCGCGTTCGCGGACTGTCTACGCCGGCACGACCCAGATGTCCGGATCACCTGCATCGGGTCGCCACGTGGCCTGGAAAGCGAGCTGATCCCGCCGCATGGTTACGCGCTACGGCAGGTGCCGGCGTACCAGTTGCCGCGGGCGGTGAACCTGGACCTGGCGAAGACCCCGATCCGGATGTGGCGCTCGATGCACGCGGCGAAGGCTGTGCTGGACGAGGTGGCGGCCGACGTCGTGGTCGGTTTCGGGGGCTACGTCGCGGTGCCGGCGTACCTGGGAGCGTGGCGACGCGGCACGCCGATCGTGATCCACGAGGTGAACGTACCGCCGGGGATCGCCAACCGGCTGGGGATGTGGTTCACCGACCACGTGGCGGTCGGTTTCCCGCACCAGCCGGCGCAGTCAGCCGTACTGGGCACCGCCCGGGTGGTCGGGGTGCCGTTGCGTCAGGCGATCGCGACCCTGGAGCGGCCGGTACGCCGGGCCGATGCGCGCAAGCACTTCGACCTCGACCCGGACCTGCCCACCCTGCTGGTGTTCGGCGCCTCCCAGGGTGCTCGTACCATCAACCAGGCCGCCGCGGCCGCGGCACGGGCGGTGACCGACGCCGGGATCCAGGTACTGCACCTGACCGGCGCCCGCAACGAGCCGGTGCGGATCCCGGACGATCTCAGGGCTCCATACCGGCTCCTCACGTACCTCGAGGAGATGGAACTCGGGTACGCCGCCGCCGATCTCGCGCTGTGCCGGTCCGGCGCGATGACCTGCGCCGAGCTGGCGGCGGTGGGGTTGCCAGCGGTGTACGTGCCGTACCCGCACTCCAACCGGGAGCAGTACCGTAACGCGTTGCCGATGGTGGAGGCAGGCGGCGGCATCCTGGTGGACGACTCCGATCTGACCGCCGAGTGGATTGAGGGGACGGTGGTTCCACTGGCAACCGACCAGCAGCGACTCGCCGGGATGTCGGCGGCTGCGGCCGGGTACGGGTGCCGTGACGGCGATGAGGCGCTGCGCAACTTCGTGCTTGAGGCGGTGGCCGAACGATGACCGGGTCAGGGCCGGTCGATTCGGATCTCACCGCTGAAGATTTGGGTCGGATGCACCTGATCGGAATCGGCGGTGTCGGGATGAGCGGTCTGGCCCGGCTGCTGATCACCCGTGGCATCCCGACGTCCGGAAGCGAACTGCACGACTGGCCGAGCCTGACGGTGTTGGCGGAGTTGGGCGGCGTGATCTACCGGGAACACACACCAGGCAACCTCGACGGGGTGGACACCGTTGTCTACTCCACCGCGATCCCCGCCGATCACATCGAGCTGGTGGAGGCACGCCGCCGAGGGCTGCGGGTGTTGCACCGTTCCGAGGCGCTCGCCGTCGCGATGAACCGCCGCCAGGCACTGGCGGTGGCCGGCACTCATGGCAAGACCACGACCACGTCGATGCTCACCCTGGTGCTGGCGGGCGCCGGTCTGGATCCGTCGTACGTGATCGGCGGGGAGATCTCCGGATCCTCGTCCAGTGCGCACCATGGCACTGGGGAGTACTTCGTGGTGGAGGCCGACGAGAGCGACCGATCGTTTCTGCTGTACCGCCCCTACGTGGGAATCGTGACCAACATCGAGGCTGATCACCTCAACACCTACGGCGACCTGGACGGTCTGCAGGACGGGTTCCTGGAGTTCGCACGGCGGATCCGCCCCGACGGGTTTCTGGTCACCTGCGCCGACGACCCGGGTGCCCGGAAGCTGGCCGGCCGTGCCAAAAACGCCGGAATCAGCACGTTCAGTTACGGTGAGTCGCCGGATGCCGACCTGTGCCTGTCGCAGGTCGAGAGTGGCGTGTCCGGAGTTCGCTACCGGGCCACGCTGGCCGGAGCGGATTTGGGTGAGTTCTCGCTGCCGGTGCCGGGTCGGCATCTCGGACTGAACAGCGCCGCGGCGCTGCTCACCGGAGTGAAGTTGGGACTCTCGCCGCAAGCGGTGGCGCGGGCGCTGGTCGGGTTCCCCGGGGTCCGGCGTCGGTTCGAACTCAAGGGCGTGGCGGATGGGGTGCGAATCTACGACGAATACGCCTACCACCCCACCTCGATGACCATGGCGTTGCGCACCCTGCGTGAGGTGGCCGGCGACGGTCGGCTGCTGGCGGTGTTCCAGCCGTACCGGGTGTACCGGACCAGGGACATGGAGGCGGAGATCGCCGACGCGCTGAGCATCGCCGACGTCGCGATCGTCATGGAGGTCTTCGGGCCGGGCGAGCAGCGCCAGCCCGGTGAGGGCGGCGCCTCGCTGGTGCGGGCGGTGCCGCTGCCGGACGACCGCAAGTCGTTCGTGCCCGACTGGTCCGCGGTGCCCGGCGAGGTGGTGGCCCGGGCCCAGCCCGGGGACGTGGTGGTCACCATGGGGGCCCCGCCGATCAGCCTGATGGGTCCTGAGCTGCTGGCCGCTTTGGCGGCACGGGCGCGGTCGTCGGGTTCATGACCGCTGGCGGTCCGAGCAGTTCCCGAGGACGCGGTCACGCATCTTCAGGGGAGCCTGGGCGCCGCACCGGCACCGATCCTCACCAGCGTGGCGCGACCCGCGAGCGTCGCTGGCGGCTGGTCCGTGCCGGCCGGGACGCGGTGCCGGCGTCGGTCCGTTCGGCCACCGCGCGGGTCGCCCCGGGCCGACGACGACGCCTGGCGCGGTTGCTCGCGGTTGTCCTGGCTTTCGCGGTGCTGGGGGGCGGAGGTTGGCTGCTGTACGGCACCACGGTGTTCGCTGTGGCCCGGGTACGGGTGACCGGCACGGAGGTACTCACCAAAGGTGACGTGCGCACCGTCGCGGGGATCCGGGCGGGTACGCCGTTGGCGCGGCTTGACACCGATGCGGTGGCGAAGCGGGTGTCGGAACTGGCACCGGTGGCGCGGGTGGCGGTGCGGCGGGAGTGGCCCGACACGTTGGTGATCCTGGTGACCGAACGGGCTCCGTTCGCCGTGGTGCCCTCATCTGGTGGATTTCTCGTGCTGGACCGCACCGGCGTGGTGTTCGACCGAGCCGTGGACCGCCCCATGGAGTTGCCTCTGGTGGAAGTGGCGAGGCCGGGCCCCCGTGACACGGCGACCCGCGACGCGCTTCAGGTGCTGGCGGCACTCACCCCGCAACTGCGGGCGGTGCTGGTCAGGCTCTCCGCTCCGTCGCCTACCCGGATCGCGCTACGGCTGACCGGTGGCCGCTCGGTGGTATGGGGTGATGCGGAGCACAACGAGAAGAAGGCCCGGGTGGCCACGGTCCTGTTGCGGCATCCGGCGCGGGTCATGGACGTGAGCGCACCGGACGTGGTGACGACACGATGATCAGTCCGACACGCCGCCGGGGTCCTTGGTTCGGCCACCCCGGCCGCTTACTGTCCCGGAAAGAGAAGTTGACATAACTATAACCCTCTACCTGAGGGTTAGGGTTTGCTCATACCGGCGTGTTGACTCGGTGTCGTGCGAATCCGCTACGAAGCTCGACAGGGGGAAGGCAGGAAGACCGATGACACCTCCGCACAACTACCTCGCGGTCATCAAGGTCGTCGGCATCGGCGGCGGTGGCGTGAACGCGGTCAACCGGATGATCGAGGTTGGCCTCAAGGGCGTCGAGTTCATCGCGATCAACACCGATGCCCAGGCGCTGCTGATGAGCGACGCCGACGTCAAGCTCGACGTCGGCCGCGAGCTGACGCGGGGGCTGGGCGCGGGGGCCAACCCGGACGTCGGCAAGAACGCCGCCGAGGATCACCGCGACGAGATCGAGGAGGTGCTCAAGGGCGCCGACATGGTCTTCGTGACCTGCGGCGAGGGCGGCGGCACCGGCACCGGCGGCGCGCCCGTGGTGGCCAACATCGCCCGCAAGCTCGGCGCGCTGACCATCGGCGTGGTGACCCGGCCGTTCTCGTTCGAGGGCAAGCGGCGTCAGGTGCAGGCCGAGGCCGGCATCGACGAGCTGCGCAACCAGTGCGACACGCTGATCGTCATCCCGAACGACCGGCTGCTCGCCCTGGGCGACCGCGGGATCAGCATGATGGACGCGTTCCGTCAGGCCGACCAGGTGCTGCTCTCCGGTGTGCAGGGCATCACCGACCTGATCACCACGCCGGGTCTGATCAACCTGGACTTCGCCGACGTGAAGAGCGTGATGAGCGGCGCCGGCAGCGCGCTCATGGGCATCGGTGGCGCGCGCGGGGAGAACCGGGCGATCGAGGCGGCCGAGCGGGCCATCTCGAGCCCGCTGCTCGAGCAGAGCATGGACGGCGCCCGCGGCGTGCTGCTCTCTATCGCC
>DASUSI010000036.1:0-39739 GCA_036375165.1 Micromonosporaceae bacterium
ACACAGGCCGGCCAGAGCCGCAACACCGACGGCCAGCATGGGGGCCGGCCAGCCCAATGACGGATACTCCAGGCGCGGTACCTTCGGCACCCGCTCGACCGGCACGGCTGAGGAACCGTCCGCCAGAAACGGCAACAGCAGCATCCCGGTGCCGAGCAGCAACACCACCATCGCATGCCATCGGATCCGGTCAGGATGCCGCAATACCGTCGCGGACCGCAGCAACCCCACCGCCAGCACTGTGGCGAGCAGCGGCAGGATCGGCAGCAGATAACGCCGGTGCACGTAACCACCGGCACTGTGGAACTGGATCAGGAGCGCCAGGAGCACCGCGAAATGTGCCGCCAGGATCCACCAAGCCAGCACCAGCCCACGCTGTTCCGCCCTGGTGCCCCCACTGTCCGCCGCTCCGGGCAGTTCGAGGACCGGCCGTTGACGCAACCGGTCCAGCCCGATCAGGAACAGACCCAGCACCGCCACGGCGAGCAACACGCTCGGGATAATCCGCAGGTCCGGGTCATACGTCGGTCGGATCCAGATTTCCTCGAACCAGCGCCGATGGAAACCCAGGCTGAGTACGGTCTCCAGCACACTGCCCCGGGGACGTCGCTGGAACCCGGTCAATAACACGTCAGCACCAGTCAGATCACCGTACAGACGCAGGTTGCGCAGGTAGAACCAGCCAAAGGCGAGTGCCGGCGCGCCTCCCACGTACGCGCAGGCACCGAGCGCCCGTACCACCAGGTGGCGGCTTGGTCGATGCACCAACACAGCCGCGCCCGCCATCGCGGCGCATGCCGCCACAGTCACCAGGTTCGGCGCCTTCATCCCCGCTGCCACCGTCGCGGCCAACGCAAGCGTGGTCAGGCGCCGCACACTCGGGCCTCGGCGCAGCAGCCGGACCCCCAACAGCAGGGCGATTCCGCCGGCCAGAGCGGCGACGCCGTCGTTGTAGCCGTACCCGCCCTGCAACGCGAGCGTCCCCGCGGACGCGGCCAGTACGGCGGCGAGCAGCATCACCGAGCGTCGCCCCACCAGTTCCCGAGCCACCAGCCCGACCACCGCCACGGATCCGGCGGTGCCCGCGGCGTTGAGAACCCGCATCGCGAGCAACCCGGCACCTGGCATCTGAAGCCAGTCGGCCAGCGCTATGAACGGCACCGCGAGTAGGTAGTACAGCGGCGGGTGGTTGGCCACCCAAACCTGCCGTCCCCTCGGGTTCCAGCCAGCGACAGCGTCCGAAAGCTGCGGGAACCGCCGATGGTCGTCCACCACCCAGGTGTCGATACGAGGCAGGTTTCCCCGCATCAGCTCAATTGCGTACCCGGCGTGTGCGGTTTCGTCCCATCCGGACAGCGGCGGCATGGCGAACGCAAACCTCAGACTGATGCCGAAGGACACCAACGACAGCAGCGCCAACGCCACCGAGTCCGGATGCCGCCGCCACCATGTGGGGAAGTCCGAGATCGTACGGAGAACCACCAGAACAGCTTTCCATGAACCGGATGTGTCCGCCCGGGCCACGATCACCAGGACCGGATCGTGGCGATTCGTGATTCCAGTTGCTCGATCGTGGCCTGCGCACTTGGCGGTCCACCACAGAGGCGTCGCAATTCGGCGTGGATCTGACCGTGTGGCCGGCCGGTCCGGTGGTGTTCTGCGGCCACCAGGGTGTTCAGCTGCTTGCGGAGCGCCTGGCGGCGCTGCCCCGCGGTCATCGTGGCTGCCGCCGCGGGCTCGCCGACCGGCTCCCCGGTCTGCCGGGCTCGCTGCGTGGCGAGCTGCTCGGCCTGGCGCTTGGCGAGCAGGGCGGCTACCTGCTCGGAGGTAAGCAAACCAGGCAGGCCGAGGAAGTCCTGCTCCTCTGGGGTACCGGTAAGCACCGGGGTTCCGAACGAGGTGCCGTCGAAGATCACCTGGTCCAGCTCGGCGGTGGCGGCCACCGCGGTGAATCCGGGAGGCTGCTCGGACGCCTCGTCACGGCGTCGTCGCGCCGCTTCGAGCAACCGGTCATCGAGCCCTTCCTCCTTGGATCTGTCGCCCAATACGTGGTCCCGCTCCACCTCCATCGCGCTGGCCAACTCCAACAAGGGTGGGACGCTCGGCAGGAACACCGACGCGGTCTCCCCCGGCTGACGGGCCCGTACGAACCGACCTATCGCCTGGGCGAAGTAGAGCGGGGTGGCGGCGCTTGTCGCGTACACCCCGACGGCCAGCCGTGGGATGTCCACACCCTCGCTCACCATCCGTACCGCGACCAGCCAACGGTCGTCGGACTCCGCGAACTTGGAAATCCGTTCGCTCGCCCCGGTGTCGTCGGAGAGCACCACGACCGGGCTGGTACCGGTGATCTCGGCGAGTCTGCGGGCATACGTCCGGGCGGCGTTCTGATCGGTGGCGATCACAAGGCCACCCGCGTCGGGCATTCCGCCGCCGCGCAACACCCGCAACCGGGCATCCGCGGCACGCATCACCTGAGGGATCCAGTCCCCGCCGGGGTCCAGCGCGGTGCGCCAGGCTTTCGCGGTCAGATCAGCGGTGAGTGGCTCCCCCAATCGGACGGCGAGTTCGTCACCCGCGCTGGTACGCCACCGTGCTTCCCCCGAGTACGCCAGGAAGATCACAGGTCTGACCACGCCGTCGGCCAGCGCGTCGGAGTAGCCGTACATACTGTCGGCGCGGGAGCGCAGCAAGCCGTCGTTGCCGGGCTGGTACGTGACGAACGGGATCGGATTGTCGTCGGACCGGAACGGGGTGCCGGTCAGCGCGAGCCGGCGTACCGCCGGGTCGAATGCGGCCCGCACACCGTCACCCCAGGTCCGCGCGTCCCCGGCATGGTGGATCTCGTCCAGGATCACCAGGCTGCGCCGCGCCAGGGTACGTCTGCGGTGTACCTGCGGGGCGGCACCGACCTGTGCGTAGGTAACGATTACACCGTCGAAGTCAGCTGCCGCGTGCAGGTGTGAGTTACGGAACTCCGAGTCCAGCGCGATCCCGAGCCTGGACGCGGAGTGCGCCCACTGGTGCTTGAGGTGCTCGGTCGGAGCGACCACCGTGACGGTCTCGACGGTGCCGGCACGCAGCAGTTCGGTGGCGACCCGCAACGCGAACGTGGTCTTGCCGGAACCGGGCGTCGCCACGGCGAGGAAGTCGTTGTCCCGCCGCCGCAGGTATTCCACCAGGGCACGGCGTTGCCAGGCACGGAGCGGCGGGGCTTCGGGTGGCGGTCCCGGCCGCGGCATGGTCCTCCCCCGTCGGGCTGATGAAGCGGGCACGCAACACCCTCGACGTACGCGACGACGAGGGCCGCTTCACCATAACGAGTCGGCCCGACAGACTGGCGGAGCGACGCGCGGGATCCGCGACGGCCAGGGGGTCAACCCTTGGGCATCGACTCGTAGATCTCCTTGCAGGCCGGGCACACCGGGGAACCTGGCTTGGCCGCCTTGGTGACCGGGAACGTCTCGCCGCACAGCGCTACCACATACGTCCCCATCACCGCACTCTCGGCGATCTTCTCTTTCCGTACGTAGTGGAACATCTCAGGGCCGGTGTCGGTGTCCTTGGTCTCCGGACGGACATCGGTCAACGTACTCATGCCAACACCTCCGACCCACCAGTCTGGCAGGCCGTCGCGACCACCGGTACAGAAGGCGGCCCCATGAACCATTGCGAAACGTGGTAGAACCGTCAGCCATGATCGACGCTACGAACCTGCGCAGGGCGGTGGCCCGTACCCCGCTCGCCCGGATGGCCGCGTTTCCGAAGCGGCTTCGCCGGATCGCCCGCCACGACGCACGCGTCGTCGGCACTTCGGTGAGGTGGCTTTTCACGTCGCGGGAACACCACAACTACACGTACGACCTCACAGCACGCAACCGTACCCATCTGGCCTGGTTCGTGGCGCATGTCTGCGACACCCCGCTGACGCAGGTGCGGCACTGGCTGGCGGAGATCACCGAGGACGAGGCGTTGCGCCAGCACATCGCGGCCGCCACGGGCGCATCCGCCCGCGGCGGACTGGCCGACCGGACCGCCCGCTACGCCCGCCGGGTCGGCTGGTACGCCATGGTGCGGGCACGAAAGCCGCGACACGTCGTGGAGACCGGGGTGGACAAGGGCCTGGGAAGCCTCGTGATCGCCGCCGCGCTGCTACGTAACGCGACCGAGGGCCACCCCGGACGGGTGACCTCCATCGACATCAACCCGGAAGCCGGTTACCTGGTCAGCTCGCAGCCATGGTCCACGGTGGTGGATCTGGTGATCTCCGACTCCCAGCAGGCGATCGGGGAACTCGATCAACCGGTGGACATCTTCCTGCACGACAGCGATCACGCACCTGACCGGGAACGCGCCGAGTTCGAGAAGGTGGAGCAGAAACTGGCACCCGGCGCGCTGCTGCTGACCGACAACGTGACCGCCACCGACGTGCTCGCCAGCTACGCGGAGGCCACCGGACGACGCTTCCTGGCCTGGACCGAACGGCCGAGGCAGCACTGGTACCCGGGTGACGGGATCGGGGCGGCCTGGTAGTGGGAACAACCAGGGATCGGCCCGGCCTGGTGGCCGGCAGACCCGCCTCACCGCGTGGCAGGCTGGCGGTATGACTTCCCGGCTACATCTCGCCCAGCAACCAGACGCCGACCGGCTGCTGTCCACCAGTCCGCTGGCTCTGCTGATCGGAATGCTGCTGGACCAACAGGTGACGATCGAGAAGGCGTTCTCCGGACCGTACGAGCTGACGCGGCGGCTCGGCCACGAGCCGACCGCCGAGGAGATCGCCGACTTCGACACAGCGGCCCTGGTCGAAGTGTTCAGCCAGCGACCGGCCATCCATCGGTTCCCGGGCGCGATGGCGAAGCGGGTGCAGAAGCTGTGCCGGCACCTACGCGACGAGCACGGCGGCGACCCGGAGGCGGTGTGGCGGGACGCCAGTACCGGTACGGACCTGCTGGCGCGGCTGCGGGCACTACCGGGATTCGGCGAGCAGAAGGCGAAGATCTTCCTGGCGTTGTTGGGTAAGCAGCTCGGGGTCCGGCCCGAAGGCTGGCGGGACGCCGCCGGGACCTACGGCGGGGACGGCGCTTTGCTGTCGGTGGCGGACATCACCGGGCCGGAGAGTCTCGCGGCTGTCCGACACCACAAGCGGCAGGCCAAGCAGGCCGCGAAGGCGGGGAGCACGATGTGATCCGGCGTCGTCCGGTGGTCATCACCGACGCCGAACTCAGCCCGGACGAGCAACTGCGCGCCCGGCAGATCCGGTACGCGTCGATGATGGGCATCCGGGTGGTCTGCCTGATCATCGCCGGAGTTCTGGTGTCGGTCCAGGCACCGCTGCTCTGGCTGTGGCTGCCGTTGTGTGTGATCGGGATGATGCTGCTGCCCTGGATGGCTGTGTTGATCGCCAACGACCGGCTGCCGAGGGAGCGACACCGGCTCGCCGGCCGGATCCGGGGCAGACACCGCAGGCCACCGGCCGACAGGGCGGTGGATCAACCGCTGCCGAACCCGTCGACCGGGCAGCGCTCGATCGCCTCCCACGAGCACCGGGTGATCGACGCGGAGCCGTGACGCCCGGATTCGCCGGCACCGGTCAGCAAGCCGAAAGCATCGATGTCCTTCCTCAGGCATTGAGCGTCGGCGGCCGGGCACCGGCCCGGCTCACCGCGTCCGCGCCGAGTCGGGCCGCGGCGGCGAGGACCTCGCGGGGCGGACACCCCGCCAGCCAGGCGGTGAGCGCACCGGCTGCGAAGGCGTCTCCGGCACCGGTCACGTCGATGACCCGCGTTTGAACGGCCGCAACGGCGACCGGCTCGCCGGAACCGCTGGCCCAGATCGCACCGTGCCCGCCCAGCTTCACCACCACCGCCGCCCCGACACACCGGGTCAGCTCCCGCGCCAGATCCAGCGGCGGACGCTCCCCCACCAGCACCGCCGCCTCATCCCGGTTGGCGAACAGCAGGTCGGTACCGAGGATCCATTGCCGGAACGCCGAGCCTCCGACCCGCCGCAAGGGTGCCGCTGACGCAGCGTCAACGCTTGTCGTCAGCCCGGCCGCCCGGGCCGAGACGAGCGCGTGCCGGCCCGCTGCCCTGGACCGCTGGTCAAGCAGTGGGTAGCCGGACAGATGCAGGTGTACGGCGTCGGCCGCGTCCCGCAGTGCCGCGGCCACGTCGCGGGGCCGCAGCGCGGCGTTGGCGCCCCGGTCACAGAGCATGCTTCGCTCCGTTCCATCGGCGATGACCACCACGGTGCCGGTGCCGCCCGGGTGTCGGGCGAGCGCGCAGTCCACCCCCGCCGAGCGCAACTCCGCCGTCCGCTGGTCGCCGGCCGGGTCCGTACCGACTGCCGCCACAAGGGTCACCGACAGACCGGCGAAGGCCAGCCACGCTGCCGTGTTGGCTCCACCACCGCCGCCGGTCATCGAGATCGCGGCGGTGGTGTCGGTCCCCACGGCGAGTGGCCCGGCCGCTACCGCAACCACGTCGGTGACCAGGTCCCCGACGACCACCACGCGCCCGGTCACGGAGCCGGTCACCGGGCGGGGTCGGCGACGTCGCGCCGAGGTCCGGGCAGATCGGTCGTCGCCGCGGCGATCCGGGCCGCCAGCTCGGCGTTTCGCTGGATGATCCGTACATTCACGGCCAGGCTTCGCCCCTCGGTGGCCCGGTGGAAGTGACCCAGCAGGAAAGGTGTCACGTGCTTGCCCGTGATCCCTTCGGCCGTGGCGCGGGTGAGCCCGTCGGAGAGCACCCGGTCGTGCAGCCCGGGGTCGAGTTGGTCGGAGACCGGCAACGGGTTGGCGACGACGATCGCGCCCGGGGCGACGCCGTGCCCGGCGCGTGCGGCCAGCATCCTGGCCACCTCAGCGGGAGTACTGACGGACCAGTCCACGTCGTGGCCGGAGGCTGTGAGGTAGAAGCCGGGGAACCGGCGGGTGCCGTAGCCGACCACGGCCACTCCGAGGGTCTCCAGGCGCTCCAGTGTGGCCGGTACGTCCAGGATGGACTTCACTCCGGCGCACACCACGCAAACCGGGGTACGGGCCAGTGTCACCAGGTCCGCTGATTCGTCGAAGCTGGCAACGGCGTCGCGATGAACTCCTCCAAGCCCGCCGGTGGCGAACACGCCGATGCCCGCGCGGGCGGCGATCGCGGCGGTGGCCGCCACCGTGGTGGCGCCGTCGACGCCGGCCGCCGCCGCTGGTGCCAGGTCCCGCACCGACAGCTTCGTCACATGCTCGGAGGTGGCCAGCCTGGTGAGCTCGGCGTCGTCGAGCCCGACCACGATCTCACCGCTGATGACGCCGATGGTGGCTGGCTGTGCGCCGTGCTCGCGTACGGTGTGCTCGACCTGCCTGGCCACGGCAAGGTTGTCCGGGCGGGGCATGCCGTGGGCGACGATCGTGCTCTCCAGTGCCACCACGGGACGCCCTGACCGCAGCGCCGCCGCCACGGCGGCACCGTACCTGATCCCAGTCACGGCTCGACGGTACGTTGGCCACCGAACCAACGGTGAACGAACCCGGGCCTGAGCCATGGGGGCCTGGAATTGCCGGCGACGGAACGCGGCTGGGGAGGTGAGTGGTGCGGGCAGTGGTGCAGACCGTCAGCCGGGCCAACGTAACGGTGGACGGTGAAGTGGTGGGGGCGATCGCCGACGGGCTGTTGGTGCTGGTCGGGATCACCCATGCCGACACCCCGGCACATGCCGACAGCCTGGCGCGCAAGGTGTACGAGCTGCGGATCCTCGATGATGAGCGCTCCGCCGCCGAAACCGGAGCCGAGATCCTGGTGGTGAGTCAGTTCACCCTGTATGCCGATACCCGCAAGGGCCGGCGGCCGGGCTGGTCCGCGGCGGCACCCGCTGAAGTCGCCGAACCACTGGTGGAAGCCTTCACCGATGCGCTGCGGGCCCGGGGAGCAGCGGTGCGGACCGGTCGGTTCCGCGCCCGCATGCTGGTGGAGAGCGTCAACGTGGGTCCTCGTACGTTGCTGCTGGAGGTGTGACCGGCGGGCGGTGTGGCGCACTCCGGCCCGCCGGTCCGTCGGTCAGCGGGACCGGTGCTCAGAAGAACAGGCCACGCCGCTTGCAGGCCTGCTGCAGCCAACCGTCCAGTTGGCTCTCCCAGTTCACCTGTCCCACGGTGGCGTAGTCGATGGTGAAGGCCCCGAAGGCGTCATGACCTTCGGTCAGCAAGCCGCCGCGCTTGTCCAGTTCCAGAACCATCACCATGGAAGCCGGGTTCGCCACAAAGGTGGCCTCCAACTGGTTCATCGCACGGGCATATTGCGGGGCCGGGTAGAACTCGATCTCCTGGTAGAACGGAAGCGTCTGGTTGACACCCCGGATCCGGCCCTCTTCCACGTCAGCTCGGTGGAACCGGAATCCCAGCCGGGCGAAGGCCTCCAGCAGCCGCTCCTGGGCCGGCAGCGGGTGCACGGCCACCGGGTCCAGGTCCGTGGCATCGATCGCCTTGGCCACGGAGAGCCTTGTGGACAGCCCCATCTTCATGCCGTGCAGGTGTTGGCCATACACGTGGGTGACCGGGTTCTCCCAGGGCACCTGCACGGTGAACGGCAGTTGGTGTCGCGCCCCGGGCGCCAGCAGAAAACCTCCGGAAACCTGCGCCTCGGCGAACTTGCGGGTGCTGCGGCCCTCCTGGTCCCCGGACTCCCACTCGACCTCGGTCACCAGCGTGACCGACATCCCGGTGATGTCGCAGGGATGCTCGCCCCCCATGATGTGGATCTCTCCATGCAGTGTCCCACCCGGCCGGACGTTCGGGTCGGGGAGCACGGTCTCGACCGAAGGGCCGCCGACACCCAACGCCTTGAGCAACTTCTTGAAAACCACAGTCGTCCTCTCAGATGACGCCGCGAACCAAGCCGCGGAACAGCCTGGCGTGCAGGCTAGCGAGCCGTCACCACCTGATGCGGCAGGGTGACCCCGACTCGCCGGTAACTGTCCGTAACCGGAGCGATGAATGCAACAAATCGGTTACTTGGCGTCCCGGCATAAACGGACAAAATTATCCGTTGCGTCAGAGTGCTATCCCAGCGACTCCCGAGTTCATGCCACCATGACCGAGCGGTGCTCTCCGCGGACGGGATCGGCGGCAACCTTATCGCCACAAGGGGAGACGTACGGAGCACCCAACACGGGGGAGGTTTTTCGACGGTGGCACTACCGCTTACTCACGTCGAGCAGGAGACGGTCGAGGAGAACGAAAACCACGAACGAAGCGCGTCCGCCGATCTGGTCCGCGCCTACCTGAACGGGATCGGACGCACCCGGCTGCTGACCGCCGATCAGGAGGTCGGCCTCGCCAAGCGGATCGAGGCCGGGCTGTACGCCGAGGAACTGCTGTCTCAGCGTCTCGAAAGCCACGATCCCGCCGACCGCGCGGACCTGCGGACCATCGCACAGGACGGCCGGGCGGCGAAGAACCACCTGCTGGAGGCGAACCTGCGGCTGGTGGTCAGCATCGCGAAGCGTTACACCGGGCGTGGCATGGCGTTTCTGGACCTGATCCAGGAGGGAAACCTGGGACTGATCCGTGCCGTGGAGAAGTTCGACTACACCAAGGGCTTCAAGTTCTCCACGTACGCCACCTGGTGGATCCGTCAGGCGATCACCCGGGCGATGGCCGACCAGGCCCGCACCATCCGGATCCCGGTCCACATGGTCGAACAGGTGAACCGGCTGGTACGGACCCGTCGGGAGCTGTCCATCCAGTTCGGACGGGAACCTCGGCACGAGGAGATCGCCAGCACACTCGGGATTCCGGTCTTCCAGGTGCTCGAACTGCTCTCCTACGACCGGGAGCCGGTCAGCCTGGACCAGGCCGTCGGTGAGGACGGCGACAGCGCCCTGGCCGACTTCGTGTGCCGTGCCGAACCGAAGTCCGACCCGCAGGACAACGTCTCGTACGGGCTGCTACGCAACGAGGTGGATGGGGTGCTTGCCACCCTCAACCCCCGGGAACAGCAGGTGATCCGGCTGCGTTTCGGGCTCGACGACGGGCGGCAGCGCACCCTCGATGAGGTGGGTCGGGAATTCGGCCTGTCCCGCGAGCGAATCCGCCAGATCGAGAAGGTGACACTGCTCAAACTTCGCCACCCGTCCCGGGCGAAACGTCTGGAAGCGTACGTGTCGTAGTCATGGAGCGCCGGGTCGCACCGGTCCGCTCCGAGCTACATTCGGCGGGGCCCGGTGTCGGGCCGGGCCACCGTCCAGGCCAGGCTCACCGTTGCGTGCAGCACCGCGAGGCCACTGGCCGACACCAGCACGGGGTTCAGCTCGAGGGAACGCACCTGCGGTTGTTCGTCAACGAACAACCCCACCCGCATCAACAGGTCTTCGAGCCCGGCCACGTCGATCGGCTCCGCACCGCGGTAGCCGAACAGGATCGGCGCCCCGCGGGTGCCACGTACCAGTGCGGCGGCGTCCACATCGGTCAGGGGCGCCGCCCGCCACACCTCGTCGCCAAGGAGTTCCGCCATCGCGCCACCCAGGCCGAAACCCACGATCGAGCCGAACGCCCGGTCCTGCGCCACGCGTACCCGGCATGCCACCCCCGGCGGTTGCATCGGCTGCACCAGCACCTCAACGCCCGAGCCGAACCGTTCCGCGATCTGTCGGTACGCCCGTTCGACATCGGCCGGGTCGGCCAGGCTGAGCCGAACCGCACCCAGGTCGACCCGGCCACGCAGCGCCGGATCACGCACCTTCAGCGCGACCGGGTACCCCAGTGACCCGGCCGCCTCGACCGACCCGGCCACTGTGCGGGCCGGTCGGGAGCCAACCACTCTCACGCCGTAGCAGGCAAGCAGCCGGCCCGACGGGGCGTCATCAAGTTCCGCCTGCGCGATCCCGTCGAGCTGTCTCAGGATCTCCTCGCGGGCGAGTTCCGGGTGGACGTCGGCCAGCCGGGGCACGGTGCCGGCAGGCTGTCGCCGCCACCGCGCGTAACCGGCGACCCGACCCAGCGCCCGTACCGCCTCCTCCACGGAGGGGTAGGCCGGAACAGTGCCCCGGTCGGGTGCGCCGTCCGGGCCTGGCATACGCAGCCGGTGAAGCACGCCACCGGAGTCCCGCCCGGCATCATCACCGTCGGCGGCGGCGTTCCCCACATCGACATCGCGGTTGGACTCCCCAGGCGCGATGAACGTGGCCACCACCGGTTTGTCCCCGCCCGACGTTTCGGCCACCAGCACGTCCGCGTACCCCGCGGCGTCAACGGCCAACGGCGGAACGAAGACCGCGACGATCGCTTCCACCTCTTCGGCGGCCACCGCGTCCCGCAGCGCCTCGGCAAACACGCGCGGGCTGGCGTCCGGACCGACATCGACCGGGTAGCGTTCCGGCACCGACAGGCCGGCGGCCCGGCATGCCTGCACAGCCAGCACGCCGAGTGCCGTCGAATTGCCCACCACGGCCACCCGGTCACCGGCCGGTAGCGGCTGGTACGCCAGCAGCAACCCGACATCGAGCAGTTCCGGCACGGTGTCCACCCGGATCACACCGTGCTGTTCGAACAACAGACCCGCCTCCCGGCGGCCACCCGCCGAACCTGGGCTCGCGACGGTCACCACGGGCTTGCGCCAGGCCAGCTGGCGTGCCACCCGGGCGAACTTGCGCGGATTGCCGAACGTTTCCAGGTAGAGCAGCACCACGTCGGTCGCGGGATCGGTGCGCCAGTACTGCAACAGGTCGTTGCCTGACACGTCGGCGCGGTTTCCGGCGGAAACGAACGTCGACAGGCCCAGGCCCCGCTCCCCGGCAGTGGCCAGCAACGCGATCCCGAACGCCCCGGACTGGCAGAAGAACCCCACCCTGCCCCGGTGTGGCAACCGGGGCGCGAGGGTGGCGTTCAGCCGCACCTCCGGATCCGCGTTCGCGATCCCGAAGGCGTTCGGCCCCACCACCCGCATCCCGTGACGGTGTGCCAGGCGTACCAGTTCCCGCTCCAGCGCCGCCCCGGCCTCGCCGGTCTCCCGGAACCCGGAACTGACGATCACCAACGCGACGACTCCCGCGGCGGCGCAGTCCCGCACCACGTCCCGGATCTGGTGGGCCGGCACTGCGACCAGCGCCAGGTCCACCGGCCGGCCGGTCGCCGCGACACCGCGGTACGCGGGCAGCCCCTGCACTGTGACGGCGGTCGGGTGCACCGGGTAGACCGGACCCCGGAAGCCACCGGTACGGAGATTTCGTAGCAGCGCGTCCCCAATAGTGTCGGCCCTGGTGCTGGCACCCACCACGGCGACCGAACCGGGGTGCAGCAGTCGGGCAATCGAGCGTGCCTCAGCGTGCTGCTCGCGGTCTCGCGCCACCTCCACGGCACGTCCGGTGACGGTCAGATCGAGGCTGAAGTGCATCACACCGTCCCGGTAGGACCGCTCCAACTCGTACCCGGCATCGGCGAACACCCGCTGCATCGTGGCGTTCTGCGGCAGCACCTCGGCGGTGAACCGGGAGATCCCCTCCTCGGCCGCAGCCGCGGCCAGGTGTTCCAGCAGCACCGAGCCGACCCCCCGCCCCTGGTACGCGTCCTCCACCACGAAGGCGACCTCGGCCTCGTCGTGGGCGATTCGGTCGTACCGGCCCACCGCCACCAACTGGCCCGTCGTCTCGGCGACCAGCGCCTCCCGGTCACGGTGGTCGACATTGACGAAGTGGCGCAGGTCGCGTTCCGGAATCCGGGGGTACGGCGAGAAGTACCGCAGGTAACGGGTGCGGTCCGAGAACCGGGAGTGCAGTGCCACCACCGCCGGTGCGTCCTGTGGGCGGATCGGCCGCAACTGCGCCACCGTGCCGTCGGCGAGCACGACGTCAGCCGACCGGTGTGTCGGGTATCCGGTGGGGTGGTCGGACATCGGCACGCCACCCGGTGCGGAACCGCCGTCCCCAGGGGACACGCCGTCCGGAGTGGACACATCGTCCCCGGTGGACACCGTCAGTCCCGAGGGTCGTAGGGGTCCAAGCCGTGCAACGGGTACACCCTGGTGCGGGTCGCGAGGATGGCGCGGTCCACGGCGTCGGGTTCGTCACCCGGCAACCAGGGGTCGAAGTCCACGCTGGCGTCGTCGGTGAGGCGCGACGGTGGGATCACCCCGGGTCGGCGTTCCCGTGCCAGGTCGCGCCACCCCACCGGGGTCGGCGTGTCCGGATCCAGCGGCTCACCCGTGGCCACCGCCAGCAGGTGGGTCCAGGCCCGCGGCACCGCGGCGACCAAGGCGTACCCGCCGCCTCCGGTGGCGATCCACCGGCCGTCGCACAACTCGTCGGCCAGTGCCCGCAGCGCCAGGTAGCTGGCGCGCTGGCCGTCCACGGACAGCCGCAGGTCGGCGAGCGGGTCAAGCAGGTGCGCGTCGGCGCCGCACTGGGTGAACAGCACCTGGGGCCGGTACGCCCGCAGCACCCCGGGCACCACGGCGTGGAATGCCCGCAGCCATCCGGCGTCCCCAGTCCCGGGCGGCAACGCCACGTTGATCGCGGTGCCTTCGGCACCCGGGCCACCGGTCTCGTCCGGGAAGCCGGTGCCGGGGAACAACGCCAGCGGGGTCTCGTGCAGGCTCACCGTGAGCACCCGTGGGTCGTTGTAGAAGATCGCCTGTACCCCGTCGCCGTGGTGCACGTCGACGTCGATGTAGGCGACCCGTTCGGCGCCGAGTCGTAGCAGCCTCGCGATCGCGATCGCCGGGTCGTTGTAAACGCAGAACCCCGACGCCCGATCCGGCATGGCGTGGTGCAGGCCACCGGCGATGTTCACGGCGCGTCGAACCTCACCGGACCACACCGCCTCAGCCGCCCGCAGCGTCGCGCCCACGACGTACGTGCTGGCCTCGTGCATCCGGTCGAAGATCGGGTTGTCCGGGGTGCCCAGTCCGGCCCCGGTGAAGAACGGGTCGTGCTCGGCGGCCTTGACCGCGGCGAGATAGTCCCGCCGATGCACGGTGAGCAACGCCTCATCGTCGGCGGGTTGCGGCTTGACCACGGTCACGCCGGGCCGGTCCAGGACCCCCAACGACCCGGCCAGCGCGATCGTCAGCTCCAGTCGTACCGGATCGAGCGGGTGGTCACCAAGGTCATATCCGAGCAGGCCCTCGTCCCACACCACCATGGTCTCGCCGGGCCCGGGCCCGGACGCGGTCGGCTCCATCCGCCGATCCTCGCACGCCGGCCCGGTCAGGGCGGTGGCCCGACCGCCACCGGGCGGGACGGGTCGGTGATCCACTCGCTCCACGAGCCGACGTACAGCACCGGGTCCAGACCCGCCAGCGTCATGCCGAGGACGGTCCGGGCCGCCGTGACGCCGGAGCCGCAGTACGCCCCCACTGGCCGGCCCAGGGTCAGACCGGCCCCCGCATAGCGGTGCCGGAGTTGCTCGACCGCGGTGAACCGGCCGTCCGGCCCGGTCTCGACACCCGGCAGGTTGGCCGCACCGGGAATGTGTCCGGCGACCGGATCAATCGGCTCGGACTCCCCCCGGTAACGCTCCGGGGTACGCACGTCCACGAGCCTGCCTTCCGCCGCGAGTGCCGCGGCCCCAGCCGGGTCCAGTACCGGCATCCCTCCCGGGTGCACCGTCACGTTTCCCGGCCGTCGGACCGGGGTCGCGGTGCTGACCGGCAACCCGGCCGCCGACCACACGCGAAATCCGCCGTCGAGCACCCGTACGTCCGCGAGCCCCGCCCACCGCAGGGTCCACCAGGTTCGGGCGGCCGCCACGTGGTCACCGCCGTCGTAGGTCACCACCGACTCACCGTGGCCGACCCCGGCCCGGCGCAGCGCCGCCCGAAGGTGCCGCGGGTCCGGCAACGGGTGCCTGCCGCCGGGGCCGGGAGTACCGCAGATATCCGCGTCCAGGTCGAGGAACACCGCACCTGAAATGTGCCCGGCGGCGTAGTCGCTGTGACCGGATGGGCCGCCGAGCCGCCATCGGACGTCCAGCACCGTCGGCGGCCGGTCGCGGTCCAACCAGGCGTGCAGGTTCTCCGGGCTGATCAACGGACTTCCAGGGGGGCTCGGGAGGAAGGGATCACCAGGATCTACGCTCACGGGTGCCAGGTTGCCAGCCGAGCGGGTGTCCCCGCCACCGCCGTACCGGAAACTCGTGACCCGAAGACCTTCGGTTTCCCGAACTCGGAAAGGCCCCTGTGTCGGCACCGGGTAGCTTTCCAGGATCTTGTGGTCGGCACCCCGGCTCCGCGAGGACAGCTAAGCCGCCACGGGTAGCATCGACGTTCTGGAGGGCCCGCGTGAACGACTTGGTCGACACCACTGAGATGTACTTGCGCACCATCCTCGAACTCGAAGAGGAGGGTGTCGTTCCGCTACGCGCCCGGATCGCCGAGCGACTGCACCAGAGCGGCCCGACAGTGAGCCAGACGGTGGCGCGGATGGAACGTGACGGGCTGCTGACGGTGCAGGGCGACCGGCACCTGGAACTGACCGACAAGGGTCGCCGCCTGGCGGTCGCCGTGATGCGCAAGCACCGGCTCGCCGAACTGCTCCTGGTGAACGTGATCGGCCTGCCGTACGAGGAGGCCCATGCCGAGGCATGCCGGTGGGAGCACGTGATAAGTGACGCGGTGGAACTCAAGGTCTACCAGTTGCTGGGCCGTCCCACCCGGTCGCCGTACGGAAATCCGATCCCGGGACTGGCGGATCTGGACGTCCAGGCACCCCCGCCGGAACCGTACCCCGGGGAACGCCACCTTGCGTCCCCTGGCCTCACCGGCGACGTGGTGGTGAGCCGGCTCTGCGAAAGTATCCAGATCGACACGGATCTGCTGCACCGGCTGCACGCCGCGGGCGTTGACCCTGGCGCGACCGTGACGGTGGAGCAGGGACCCGACGAGGTGACAGTGCGGCGCAACGGCAGCACACTGCGGCTCAGCAAGGACACAGCCAGCCGGGTGTTCATCGCGGTTGCCGGCTGACACGGACCTTCGAGGGCAATCCGCTAGCTCGGCGGCTTGATCCGCTTCGCCAGCCCGACCAGGCGGGCAGACATCTGCCCTGCCTGACCCCGTGAGGCACCGCGCTCGAAGACGTAGCGGAGGATGTAGATCTTCCCGTCGTTGAGCCAACCCACCTCGGCGCTGGGTCCGGCCCTGCCCGCGGTCCGGCCGATCGCGCGGTACGCCGCCTCGCCCAGGCCGTCCACCTCGGGCGCGCCGTCCGGAGGGACCGCCTTCTGGAAGGTCTTGGCGTCCGCCTTGGTGGCACTCACCGCCAGCGTCAGGCTGGGGTACGCGTGCCCGTACACCTGCAACGCGCAGGCGTTACGCCCGGCGGCAGCGGTGTCGAAGTCCACCCGGGTGCTCGCGGCGACCAGTCCGTAGCTGAGCAGCTTGCAGACGCCACCGGCGGCAGCCACCGGCCGCCTGGCCCGGCTGGGCCCGGCCGACGGCTCGGCACCTGAGCTGATGGACGGTGGCGCCGAGGTGGGCGACTCGGCCACCCCGGTCTGAGGGGTGGTGCCGCACCCCGCCGCGGCGAGCGCCACCGCCGCCGCGAGTACCACCCGGACCCCCAGGTCCGCGACCACCACCGCTCACCCCACATCCTCGGCTCGGCTCCGCGCCAGGGTCATACGGTACGGTGCGCCCACCGTCAGTCACGAATCCGCGGCCTCGTCCGCGTGGGGCCGGCGTGTCCCAGGTCACACCGGAAGCCGGGCGACGATCTCCTTGGCGATCTCCAGCGCGCTGGTTGCCGCCGGAGAGGGGGCATTCAGCAGATGCACCTGGCGGTGACCCCTCATGATCAGGAAGTCGTCGACCAGTGCCCCGCCCGGGGTGACCGCCTGGGCCCGTACCCCCGCCTGGGCCGGTTCCAGGTCTCCCGCGCACAGCCCGGGGACCAGCCGCGCCAGGTCCCGGACGAAGGTCCTCCGGGACAACGAACGGCGTAACTCAGCAAGGCCGTAACCGGCGTGTCGACGCGCCAGCCGCCAGGTACCGGGGTACGCGGCGACCTCCGCCAGGTCACGGACGCTGACCCGGCCCCACCGGTAGCCCTCCCTGGACAGCGCCAGCACCGCATTCGGACCGGCGTGCACGCTGCCGTCGATCATCCGGGTCAGGTGCACCCCGAGGAACGGGAGCCGGGGGTCGGGTACCGGATAGATCAGCCCTCGGACCAGTGACCGCCTTCCCGGCCGTAGCTGGTGGTACTCCCCACGGAACGGGATGATCCGGGCCGGAGCCCGCAACCCCGCCAGGCCAGCTACCCGGTCGCTGTACAGCCCGGCACAGTTGACCAGGACGTCACCTGCCACGGCACCGGCGGTGGTCTCGGCCACCACCTCACGGGTGTCGGCCCGGATCCCGACCACCCGGACACCTGGCCGCAGGTCCGCACCGGCCTGGCCGAGCAGCCGGGCCAACGTCGCGGACACCGTGGAGAAGTCCACGATCCCGGTGCTCGGGACGTGCAGCGCGGCGAGGCAGCTCAGGTGCGGCTCGTGCTCGGCGGCCTGCCGGGGGTCGAGCAGCGACACCGTGCGGCCGTTGTCCAGGGCACGCTGCCGCAACGCGTGTAGCCGCGACACCTCCACCGGCTCGGTGGCCACGATGAGCTTGCCGCAGACCTCGACCGGGATACCGTGGTCTCGGCAGAACTCCACCATCGAGGCGTTCCCGGCACGGCACAGTCGGGCCTTCAGGCTGCCGGGCCGGTAATGGACACCGGCATGGATCACCCCGGAGTTGTGGCCGGTCTGGTGACGACCCCAGCGCGATTCCTTCTCCACCACCGTGACCGTGGCCGCCGGCACCGCCCGTAGGATCTGCCGCGCGGTGGCCAGCCCGACGATGCCGCCGCCCACCACGACGTAGCGGGCCACCGCCGGTCAGTGCGCGGTACCGGCGACCTCAGGCCACTCCTGGCCGGGTACCGCGCTGCTACCCCGGTAGACCGTGCCGCCGGGTGAACCGGTACGGGCCATGCCCGGAGTGGCGGGTTGCGCCCCCGGCACGGTAGCGGTGCCCGGTGGCGCACTGGTCGGCTGGTCCGGTTCCTCCGGCGCGGTGATGAGCACGGTCCGGGTGAGGAAGCCACCCCGCTCGCGCTCCTTTTCCGCGCGCAGCTCCTCCAGCCTCACCGGCTCCATACCCTTGTGGCGGGCCAGCGCGTAAACCACTTCGATGACGTCGACCAGTTCCCCGGCATCGTCGGAGTCCAGGAACTCCTGAACCTCCTCCAGCAGCTTCAGCCGCAGCAGCGCGGGATACTCCTCGCCGTGCGCCACGCGGGTCTCCGGCTGGCCACCACTTTCGGTGATCAGCTCCGGGATTCGATCGCGTACCAGCTTGCCAGTGCCCTCCACGACTCCTCCTCGGGATTGGGTGGCACGCCCGGGTAGCGGAGCCGGAGGGCTCGCAGATCGGGCGGTCTCCACTTGTCAGGCCGTGGCGCTTACCGGACGGCTGTGCCGCCGCGTCCCATTCGCGCAGTCAGTCACGGCGTTACCCAGGTGACCCCGTAGCCTACCGCCGTCAAGGTCATCTTATCCGGAGCATACGGAGCGAGGCCGGGGAGCGAAACTCGAACCGCCGCAATGACCTTGAAGTCCGACATGTTAAGACGTCAATCCGAGGCAGTCCAGCGCCAGTCGGCGTGCCCTTGCGGGCGATCCGTGGCCGCAGGGCGGGACTCACCAGGACAACGGACGACCGTCGCGGAAGAAGCCACCGCTGGGGCCGCCATCGGGCAGCGTCACCGCCCAGACCACACTCGCCGCGCCTTCGCCGACGGGGCGACCTCCGGAGCCTCCCATGTCGGTCGCCACCCAACCCGGACAGACCGCGTTGACCAGGAACCCCGCACTGCCCAGTTCCGCGGCCAGCATCCGGGTCAGCGCGTTCAGCGCCACCTTCGACACGGTATAGGCAGGAGTCCCGCTCCCCATGCTGGCCAGGGATCCGGCCTCGCTGGAGACATTGACGATCCTGGGGTGATCGCTGCGACGCAGCAACGGCAGCAGCACCTGCGCCGTGCGCCAGGCGCCGTACAGGTTGGTCTCGGCGGTCTCGCGGACCACGCCCAGGTCCGCCGTGGTGGCGCGTTGCCAGGTGTCGTACGTGATGGCTGCGTTGTTGACCAGCACGTCGAGCCGGCCGAACCGCTCGCCGACGTGCTTCGCAGCCTCGGCCAGGTCGTCCTCGGAGGTCACGTCCAGGCGCACCGGATGCACCGTGGGACCGATGGTGGCCGCAGTCGCTCTCGCCGCGTCCAGCGACCGGGCGGTGAGCAGTACAGTGTGGCCCAGTCCGGCCAGTTGCCTGCAGACCTCCCGGCCGATCCCCCGGTTGCCACCCGTGACCAGCGATATCGTGCCGTCCTGGGGGTTACGTCGGGCGACCACGGTTACTCCGTACCCGCCGCACGACCGGTCAGGCGGCACGGCTGGTCACGGTCGACGATCTTCGGTACCAACACGGCGAGCAATGTACCGTGCCGGTGGCCGCGCACCACCGGCTGCTGTCGGCCTGTCGACGGGGCGCCACTGCCACGGGTACTGGTTGGAGTACTCGACCAGTCTGCGAACCAAAGCCTTCCGCGCCGCGATGGTGTCCAACTTCAGGAACCGAGCCCGCTGCTGGGTCTCCCAGCCCTCCACCATGGCGGCGAACACCGCAGCGGCGGGATCGAGATGGACAACCCCGGCCGGCATCAGCGATGCTGCCGAACCCGGCAGAAACCCTCCACCCTCCATGTTGCATTCAACGCAACATTGTTGAATCGCGTTACAGGGCGAGTACAGCTGCCCAGGCTGTGGGACCTGGGCAGACTGCCTACTACTTGGACTTGTCAGACTTCGAGGGCGTCTGCGACAACGCGCTACCGGCCGCCGACTTGTCCGCCTTGGACGACTTCGGGTTCGCGAGTACCTTTCCTGCAGCCGTAGCCGCCTTCGATCCTGTTTGTCGGTTGTTTCGAGCCATTTGACCACCTCCTCAGCAGATTGATCTGCGGCCCGGGATGTGGTGTCATGCAGGTTCTACCGAATGCAGAGGACACCACGTCCCTGCCGCAGCGATCGCCCGACCCCCACAGGTTCGGGCAATCGCTGTCTTCTCGGCCGTCAGCCGGCTCCGCGATCCTTACGACCGCCGATCGCCAACCTCCGGCCGCCGTCGTCATCTGTCGCGTCCGCCCGATGGTTACGGATGATCAAGGGGCTGACCAGCGACTTGCAATGTAGGTCCGGACGAACGGGCTCGCCGCTGTCCGGACCTACATTGCGGTTTCTGGAGTTGCCGGCCCCGGGCCGGAAGCGGCGGCGCCGTGGGGCACGGCGGGCTTCATGCCAGCGGCGAGAGCACCGCCGAGGCGATCTTGGCGGCGATCTCCGCGACGGTGTCTTCTGCGGTGGTGAATCCGGCCAGGTCCTGCAGGATGGCGCTGAACTCCCGTACGTCGGAGAACGTGACGTTGTGCAGCACGGGGATCACGGTGTCCTTGTGCAGCAGGGCGCCCAACTCCCGCTCGGTCCAGAAACGACCGGCGAGATAGGCCGGGGTCAACACGACGACGCCGGCGCGGGCCAGGCGCAGCCCGTGGTCCATCTGCCGCGACATGCTCTTGCCGGGCTGGATCTCCAACTTGTCGAGCCAGACGTCGAGGTCCAGCGCCGTCAGAGCGGCGTACAGCTCCTCGGCGACCGCCGCGCCGTCGATGCGCGCGTAGCTGCAGAACAGGTCGTGCTCGCGGGAGGCGACGGGCAACGCGGCGTGGACCCGGTCGACCAACTCTTGCTCCGCCGGGGTGTAGCGGACCTCGGCCTGCGGACGCGACGCCGCGGCGAGCCGCCGATTGATCTCGCCGATCACCTTCTTGTTGTGCGCGTCGGTGCGGCGGTTGTCCTGCTCGAGCGCCCGGTTGTAGTTGTTGATCGCCGTGCGGTTGCGGGCCTCGATCCTGCGGTTCTCCGCGGCGATCTCCCGGTTCGCGGCGTCGACCTGCCGCTTCATCTCCCGCTCCGCCTGCTGCTGGGCGGCGCGGAGCTGACGGTTGATCTCCCGCTCCGCCTGCTGCTGCGCCTGCCGGAGCTGACGGTTGAACGCGCTCGCGTTGAACTTTGCCACCGCGACCTTCCTTTCCCAGATCATCCGCAAGGTTCCCGCGGACGCGACATCATCGAACAATTCGACGTTGCAGCAGATGCAATTCGGCTCGGTTTCAGCTGCAGCCGGAGGTTGAGCCGCAGCCTTCGCAGACGTAGCAGCTGCCCGCCGGACGCATCTTGGTGCCGCAGGTGAAACACAGCGGCGCGTCCGCCGAGGTGTTCGGGGTGAACATCACCGGACCCTCAGGGGTACGGGCGGCCGAGGCCACAACCGACGCGGCAGGGGTTTCCGGTCTGGCCGCCTTGGGCGCCTCAATCGGCGCGGAGGCCGCCAGTCCGGCCAGGTCGAGCGGATCGTCGTTGCCACGCACCGCGGCCGGGTCCTCGCCCCGGGCCTGCGCCGCCCGCTCCGCGGCGGTGAGGATTCCGAGGTCGGCGCGCTGCTCGTACGGCAGGTAGTCCAGCGCCAGCCGGCGGAAGATGTAGTCCATCACCGAGGTCGCCATCCGGATGTCCGGGTCGTCGGTCATACCCGCCGGCTCGAACCGCATGTTGACGAACTTCGACACGTACGTCTCCAGCGGCACGCCGTACTGCAGGGCGATCGACACCGCCACCGAGAACGCGTCCATCACCCCGGCCAGAGTGGAACCCTGCTTGGACATCTTCAGGAAGACCTCACCGAGGCCGTTGTCCGGGTAGCTCGACGCGGTGAGGTACCCCTCCGCACCGGCGACCGCGAACGACGTGGTCCGACTGGGCCGGGACTTCGGAAGTCGCTTGCGAACCGACCGGTACTCGACCTCCTTGGCCGGCTCCGACTCGGCCGCCTTGGTCTTGGCCACCGACAGCGGCTGACCCACCTTGCAGTTGTCGCGGTAGATCGCGAGTGCCTTCAGCCCCAGCTTCCAGCCCTCGAAGTAGATTTTCTCGGCCTCCTCCACGGTGGCCGACTCCGGCATGTTCACCGTCTTGGAAATCGCGCCGGACACGAACGGCTGCACCGCCGCCATCATCCGCACGTGTCCCATCGGCTTGATCGACCGGTCCCCCATCGCGCAGTCGAAGACCGGGTAGTGCTCTTCGCGCAGTCCCGGCGCACCGACCACATGGCCGTGCTCTGCGATGTACTCGACGATCGCCTCAACCTGCTCCTCCTGGTATCCCAGGGAGCGCAGCGCCCGCGGCACGGTCTGATTGACGATCTGCATCGAACCGCCACCGACCAGCTTCTTGAACTTGACCAGCGCCAGATCAGGTTCGATCCCGGTGGTGTCGCAGTCGAGCATGAAGCTGATCGTGCCGGTGGGGGCGAGCACACTCGCCTGGGCGTTACGCCAGCCGTTGCGGTCACCGACCGTCAGTGCCTGCTGCCACTGCTTGGACGCCTCCCGCAGGATCGCGACATCGTTGCGCCCGTACGTGCGTACCGCGTCGGTTGCCCCGGCGTGCTTACGCATCACCCGCTGGTGCGGCTCCGCGTTGCGGGCGTACCCGTCATACGGGCCCACGACACCGGCCAGTTCCGCCGACCTGCGGTACGACACGCCGGTCATCAGGCTGGTGATCGCCGCCGCCAGGGACCGGCCAGTGTCCGAGTCGTACGGGTGGCCGCACGCCATCAGCAACGCGCCCAGGTTGGCGTACCCGATGCCGAGTTGCCGGTACGCCCGGGTGGTCTCGGCGATCTTCTGAGTCGGAAAATCCGCGAAACAGATTGAGATGTCCATCGCGGTGATGACCAACTCGACGGACTTGACGAATTTCTCCACGTCGAAGGTGGAGTCATCGCGCAGGAACTTCAGCAGGTTCAGTGAGGCCAGGTTGCAGGATGAATTATCCAGATGAAGATATTCGGAACAGGGATTACTTGCGGTGATTCGTCCGGTTTCCGGACACGTGTGCCAGTCGTTGATGGTGTCGTCGTACTGGACGCCGGGGTCAGCGCACTCCCATGCGGCCTGTGCCACCTTGCGGAACAACTGCTTGGCGTCGACGGTGTCCAGCACCCGGTTGTCCAGCCTGGCCCGGAGCGCGAACTGACCGCCGTCTTCGACCGCCTTCATGAACTCGTCGGACACCCGCACCGAGTTGTTGGCGTTCTGGTACTGCACCGAGACGATGTCCTTGCCGCCGAGATCCATGTCGAACCCGGCGTCACGCAGCGCACGGATCTTGTCCTCCTCGCGCGCCTTGGTCTGGATGAACTCCTCGACGTCGGGATGGTCCACGTCCAGGATGACCATCTTGGCCGCCCGCCGGGTGGCGCCACCGGACTTGATCGTACCCGCGGAGGCGTCCGCCCCGCGCATGAAACTGACCGGACCGGACGCGGCCCCCCCGGAAGACAGCAACTCCTTGCTGGAGCGGATCCGGGAGAGGTTGACACCGGAACCGGAACCGCCCTTGAAGATCAGGCCCTCCTCCTTGTACCACTCCAGGATCGAATCCATCGAGTCGTCCACGGCGAGGATGAAGCAGGCGCTGACCTGCTGCTTCGAGCTGGTGCCGACGTTGAACCAGACCGGTGAGTTGAAGCTGAACACCTGGTGCAGCAGCATCCAGGTCAACTCGTGCCCGAAGACCTCCGCGTCCTCCGGGGTGGCGAAGTACCCGTGCCGCTCCCCGGCGGCCTGATAGGTCTTCACCACCCGGTCGATGAGCTGCCGCAGACTGGACTCGCGCTCCGGGGACCCGATCGCTCCCCGGAAATACTTTGAGGTCACGATGTTGGTGGCGTTGACGCTCCAGAATTCGGGAAACTCCACACCACGCTGCTCGAAGTTGACCGAACCGTCCCGCCAGTTGGTCATCACCACGTCACGGCGTTCCCAGGTCACCTCGTCGTACGGGTGAACCCCGGCTGTGGTCCACACCCGCTGCAACCGCAACCCAGCCGGACGGTTCCGGCGTGCGTCGTCGCCTGATGTGGCAGATTTCGACTCACTCCGCGCCCCCGCCGCTGTCCCCGGCATCGCACCCGCTGTCTCGGCCATCTCTGTCCCCCTCTGTGCTCGACGCATCCCGTGCGTCAACCGCCTGCCATGCCTGCTCAATTTGCGCTGCCTCTTCAGTGACGTTCCCCGCGCCGCCCGGTGCACGGACCGACGGCACGGCCACGTTCACATCCACTCAACTTTTCGATCCGACCGCGACGGTTCCGTGCCGGGACCCGCTACCCGCGACCAGCCTCGGCGGTGTCGCGCCGCTGCCCGGAGCGCAACGATTCGATCTCGCGCTCGAAGTCCTCCAACGACTCGAACGAGCGATAAACGCTCGCGAACCGCAGGTACGCCACCTCGTCCAGGTCCCGCAGCGGGCCGAGGATCGCGAGCCCCACCTCGTGGCTGGGCACTTCCGCCGAGCCGCGGGCCCGGATCGACTCCTCAACCCGTTGCGCCAGCAACGCGATGTCGTCATCGTCCACCGGGCGTCCCTGACACGCCTTACGCACCCCGGTGGCGATCTTGGATCGGCTGAACGGTTCGGTGACGCCACTTCGCTTCACCACAGCCAGCACCGGCTCCTCAACCGTGGTGAAGCGCCTGCCGCACTCCGGACACGCCCGGCGGCGGCGGATCAACTGGCCGTCCTCGGCCTCCCGGGAGTCGACCACCCTGGAGTCAGGGTGCCGGCAGTACGGACACCGCATCCGACTTCCCTCCCGCTCGTTTCCGCCGCTTCGCCGTCGGTTGCCACGCACCGGGATCCTGCGGCAGGCGCACTGGACCGTGCCGCTGTGTGACCCGCGAAAGCAGCCCCCGGACCGAGTGACAAACTTCGCCCCGCCAGCCGTGAACCCCAACCTATGGATAACTTACACGGCTGCCACTACTAGATGTTGGGTTTGACGGTATGCCGTGAAGGACGGGGACGCAACCTGCCAGCGCGCCGCCCGGCGTGTCGTACGTCGCAGCCGCAGCGGTAGCCGCTTCGAGTCAGGGCAGTCGCAGCCGTTGTCCCGGGTGCACCACGTAACCGGGGAGGTGGTTCAGCCTACGGACCTCCTCGACGGTCACCGACGGATCTCGATCCGGCGCGTGTCGTACCGCCACCGACCAGATGCTGTCACCCGGTCTCACCACCACATGGCTTCTGCCGACCCCCCGGTCCGGCGATGCCACGCCGGTCGACGGAACCAGAGCCGGTAGCACGACCAGGGCCCCTGCCAGTGCTGTGGACACCAGCGCCCCGCGGATCCGGCGACCCCGCCGGGTGAGCCGCACCGGCTGCCGGTCGACACGCCGTACCGCACCGGCACGGGTGATCCCATGACGCCGCCCACCCTTGGCAGGCCCACATGGCGAGCTGACCATCGCGCACCCCCATCCGAGTCTGCCGGGCCTGGCCGCCACCCCGATGTGCCGCCATGCCAATGACTCGAACGCGTGTTCGATTCGAACTTCTGTACGATAGCCTTACGCGCACTCGCGACACAAGAATCCTCGCCGGTCCGACGTGCCGACTTCGAACAGGTGTTTGATCCTTTGGTGATCCCGGACTAATGTCTTGATCACCAAGGAAGACCAGGTCGGCGCGACACCGTCAGGGGCCCGGTACGAAGTTGACCGCAGGCGGGCCACTCGTCGGCGACGGCGAGACAACGCGCCGCGTTAGGGAGGACGGCAGGTGGACAGCAAGGACCGGCCCCGCACGGAACGTTCCCGAAGCCGCCGCACCGGCCGTGCCACGGTTCAGGCAGCCGCCACCGAGCCGGTCTCGGTGACGGCGTTCCCGGACACCGAAGACGAGGTTCTGACCCAGCGCCAGAGACGGATCCTCGAGGTGATCCGGGACTCCGTGGCACGCCGCGGTTATCCGCCGAGCGTCCGTGAAATCGGTGAAGCGGTCGGGCTGGCATCCGCGTCCAGCGTCGCGTATCAGCTCGGGGTCCTGCAGCGGAAGGGATACCTGCGCAAGGACAAGAACCGCTCCCGCGCGGTTGACGTGCGGTCCCCGGAGCCGGCCGGGGCGGTCGCCGCCGACCAGGCAGTCGCGGAGCGTCCAGTGCCCGCGTACGTCCCCGTGGTGGGCCGGATCGCCGCAGGTGGCCCGATCCTCGCGGAGGAGGCGGTGGAGGACGTCTTCCCGCTGCCCCGGGAACTGGTGGGTGAGGGCACCCACTTCTTGCTGCGGGTCAAGGGCGACTCGATGGTCGACGCCGCGATCTGCGACGGCGACTGGGTTGTGGTACGCCAGCAGCCAGTGGCCACCAACGGTGACGTGGTGGCAGCCATGATCGACGGCGAGGCGACCGTCAAGACCTACCGACGCCGTGACGATCACGTGTGGTTACTTCCCCACAACCCGGCGTATGAGCCGATTCCCGGTGACGACGCCACAGTGCTCGGCCGCGTGGTGGCGGTGCTCCGCCGGATGTGACGCCAGTCCCCGGGCACCGACGGGTATCCCCTCACGTCAGCGGGACCAGTAGTCTCCCGCCGGCGGTTGGTGGGAGTACGCGTCGTCGTAGTGCCCGCCTCGCGACCGTCGTGGGTCGCCTCCCCCTCGCTGGTACGGCACCGGAGGTGCCGGTGCCTGCCACGGCACGGAGGTACCGGCCTGAGCGGACCGCGGCGACGACGCTCGCCCAGAAGCTGGTGGATCAGCCATGGCGGCACCGCCCCCGGACCGCCCGGAATCCCATCCGGCCGATTCGCTCCCAGGCGGCTGCCAGTGGCCGCTCCCGTACGAGTGTCCGCCGTACGGATCACGCGGATCCACCGGCACATGATCCTGTTGCCAGCGCGGGTCCTCTGGATGGCGGCCCGGTCCGCCGAACCAGTCGTCCGGGCCGTCGTCATCGGGGTCCTCGTCATCCCAGGGACCTCTGCGGGCCCGACGGATCGCCAGAACTCCGACCACGAGCAGTAGGAGTCCCAGTACCCCGACCCCGGCGATGATCAGCTTGAGGTCCTGTAGTCGCAGGTCGTCGAACCATCCGGTTTGCGCGCCTTTGAGCGCTCCCGATTCCTTGGTGGGAGACACTTTCGCGGGAACGTACCGATAGATCCTGGGCGGGTCGCCGGTCCGGCTCGCCTCACTGGCTGTGATGAAGTACTCACCATCGGCGCTGTACGTGATGGCCTCACCTTGCGGCTCGCCCGGCAGCGGGGTGCGCACCGGCTTGCCCTTGGCGAACGCGGACACCACGTTGCCACCGGAGACCTTGTACTCGTACGCGTCGGTGTAGGTACGCACCACCACTCGGCTGCCGTCCGCGGAAAGCGCCGCGCCGGTCACCAGTCTCTGACCGAGTGCCCCGACCGGACCGCCGCCGGTCCCGGTGAAGGCGTACTTCAGCTCCGCGGCCTTCTTCAGGGGCACCGTCTGCTTCGACTGCAGTGTCCCAGTGGGTGTGTAGACCCGCGCCACGCCACCACCGTCCAGGTCCTTGGTGATGATCACCGGCTTGCCGTCCGGCTGGACCAGCAGCGCTTCGGCGTCCCGCTTGCCGTCGGGGTACTTGAGCCGGTGGAGGGTCGCCTTCGAACGGTCCGCCGCAACCTCCCACAGCGCGACGGTGTCACGCTCCAGACCGTTGTCTCCGGTGTCGGCGATCCAGAGGGTGCCGTCCTGCGAGATGGCCATGTCCTCGGGGTCGAACGGGTCCTGCGGGAAACGGTGTCGCTGGGTCACCCGGCATCGCCGGCTGAGCTCGAAGACCTCCAGTACCCGCCCGCCCGACTTCCCGTCGGGAACCGCGAAGTACCCCTGTTCGGTCGCGACGATTCCGCTGATCTCCGCGAGCCGCCGGTCGGTGATGGCGCAAAGCTTTTTCCCCGGAGCCGGTTCGGCCCGGGGTGGACCCGCCACGGCGGGAGAGCCCAGCAGCGCTACCGCGAGAGCGTAGATCGCGGTGCGGACGACGATCAAGGCGGATGCACGCACGGCGTAAGTGTGACAGAGGTTCAGTCACGCGGGATCGGGTGGCGGCGGGGTGCACATCGGATTACCGCGAGGTAACCGTCCGGACACCCCCGCCGGAGCACCGGATCGGCTATGGCGTTGGCGCCACCTGGTAGCGCGCCAGTTCCGCCGCCAGTGCCCGGTCGACCCGGGCGTGCAGCGCGGTGCCCTCGGGAGTGTGTTCGGTAGCCAGGACCTCTCCCCGCTCATGCACCCGGGCCACCAGATCACCGCGGTGGTATGGCACCCGGGCGTGCATCTCGACCGCCGGCCGCGGCAGCCTGGCGTCAATGGCGTCACGGAGCGACTCGATCCCGGTGCCGCTGTGCGCTGACACGAACACCGCATCCGGCCACAGCCGACGCAGCCGCAGCAGATTCTCCGGGTCGGCGGCGTCTGTCTTGTTCACCACCAGCAGCTCCGGGATCCGCTCCGCACCGATCTCGGCGAGCACCTCGCGCACCGCCGTCACCTGGGACTGCGGGTCCGGGTGGGTGCCGTCGACCACGTGCAGCACAAGGTCCGCATCGGACACTTCCTCCAGAGTGGAACGGAATGCCTCGACCAGCTGATGTGGCAGGTGCCGGACAAATCCGACGGTGTCCGACAACGTGTAGGTGCGCCCGTCGGAGGTCTCCGCGCGGCGGGTGGTCGGGTCCAGCGTGGCGAACAGGGCGTCCTCCACGAGCACACCGGCACCGGTGATCCGATTCAGCAGGCTGGACTTGCCGGCGTTGGTGTAGCCGGTGATGGCCACGGCCGGCACCCGATTGCGACGCCGACCGGCGCGCTTGGTCTCGCGTACCACGGTCATCCCGGCGATCTCCCGTTTCAGGCGGGAGATCCGGGTGCGGATCCGGCGCCGGTCCGTCTCCAGTTTGGTCTCGCCGGGTCCACGCAGACCCACGCCGCCGGACGCTCCCCCGGCCCGGCCACCGGCCTGTCGGGACAGAGTCTGCCCCCAGCCCCGCAACCGTGGCACCAGATACTCCAGCTGCGCCAGCTCGACCTGCGCCTTTCCTTCCTTGCTCTTCGCGTGCTGCGCGAAGATGTCAAGGATCAACGCGGTGCGGTCAACGACCTTGACCTTGGTCTGCTCCTCCAGGTTGCGCAGCTGGCTTGGCGAGAGTTCGCCATCGCAGATCACGGTGTCAGCACCGGTCGCCACCACCACGTCGCGCAGTTCGGTGACCTTCCCGCGACCGATGAACGTCGCCGGGTCCGGCCGGCTTCGCCGCTGCACCAGTCCTTCCAGCACCACGGAACCGGCGGTCTCAGCCAGGGCCGCCAGTTCGGCCAGGGAGAGCCCGGCCGCGGTGAAGCCGCCGTCAGTCCAGACCCCGACGAGCACCACTCGCTCCAAGCGGAGCTGGCGGTACTCGACCTCGGTGATGTCGGCGAGTTCGGTGGACAGTCCGGCCACCCGCCGTAGCGCCTGACGCTCCTCGCGGTCGAGTTCCCCGCGCAGTGGTAGGAAGTCCTGCCCGCGCTCGTCACGGTCGGGTTCACCGCTGCGGGCGCTGTCATGTCCGCTCAGGCCGCGGTAGCTATGAATAGGTTCTGCCATCTCACTGTCGATCCTGACACGTGAGTGGCCCTGACCGCACCCGCAATAGGTCCTTACCCGTGACAGGCCAGGTGGCGGGGCCGCGAGACAATGGCGGGCACCGGAACGCCCGTGAAGCGTCGCCAGGCGGACCGGGGCCAGCCGGGAAAGCGAGGAGTGTCGTGAGCACACGCCTGCCCAGTGCGGGTTTCTCCATCACGGTGCGGGTCGCCGTACCCGCCGACGCGTCCTCGATCGGTCTGCTCACCACGGCGGTGGGTGCCAGCGGCGGGATCGTCACCGGGTTGGACGTGGTGGACTCCGACCCGTCCCGGATGGTGGTCGACCTGACCTGCGACGCGGCTGACAGTGGCCATGCCGAGCAGGTGGTCAACGACCTGAAGGCGGTCGCCGGTGTGGAGGTGCGCAAGATCTCCGACCGGACTTTCCTGCGCCACCTGGGTGGCAAGATCGAGGTGGCCTCGAAAGTCAGCCTGCGAACCCGCGACGACCTCTCCCGGGCGTACACACCCGGGGTGGCGCGGGTGTGCCTGGCGATCGCGGAGAATCCCGAGGACGCGCGGCGACTCACCGAACCTGCTGCTCGGTGAGGACATCGTCACCATGACCCGGGACCCCGTCGTGTTCGCACTCGCCAATCCGGATCCCGAGATCGACCCACGGGAGGCACGCAGGTACGCCACGGTGGTGGCCACCGGTCGTTCTGACCAACCCAACCAGGTCAACAACGTGTTGGTGTTCCCTGGCGTGTTCCGTGGCATGTTGGACGCGCAGGCGCGCGAGTACACCGAGGACATGGGGCTGGCCGCGGCACGGGCGATCGCCGACGCCGTCGGCGAGGACCGATGAACCCCGCGGTGATCGTGCCGAGCGTGTTCGACAGCCGGGTCGCACCGGCTGTGGCCAAGGCGGTACGGCAGGTGGCGAAGGATGCGGTGGGCGACCGCGGCGTGGAACCGGTCGACATAGTGATCAACTGATCGACATTCCCGGCCCGTCCGGTACCGGTGCGGTGCAAATGGCCGGATTTCGTAACCGGACTCTATGACAGCTGGGTAACAAATCGCTTTTTCGGCTATCGCCGCTCGATCATCGATTGGAACGATCAAACCCGTTTCATGGACACGGTGTACGCCGCACCCGGCACCGGGGTCCGTGCGCGGGCGATGACCCGACCCGGAAGGAGCGACATGATCCGAAGTCGACGAACCACCCGGCGATCCACGACCACCCGGCGAATTCTCGCCGTGATCGGGGCGAGCGTACTCGTCACCGGCCTGGCCGGGTGTGGTGCCGACTCTGACACCGCCGGTGGTGACGGTGAGAAGGCCAGCAAACTGGAAGGCCGCGGGAACATCACGTTCGTCGCCGGCAAGGACACCTCCGGCTACTGGAAGGGTCTGCTGGAGCAGTGGAACTCTCAGCACCCGAAGGAGCAGGTGGAGCTGGTCGAGTTGCCCGAGGCCGCTGACCAGCAACGGCAGCGGATGATCGACAACGCGCAGACCAAGTCCGATGCCTACACGGTGCTGTACGTGGACGTGGTGTGGACCGCGGAATTCGCCGCCAACGGGTGGATCGAGGAACTCCCCGAAAAGGAGTTCCCCTTGGACAAGATGTTCCCGTCCGTCGTGGACACCGCACGCTACTTCGGCAAGCTGTACGCCGTGCCCCAGTCCACCAACGGCGGACTGCTGTTCTACCGCAAGGACCTGCTCGACAAGGTGGACGCCAAGCCACCGGCGACGTGGCAGGAGATGAAGGACGCCTGCAAGAAGATACAGGCGCTGCCCGAGGGCAAGAAGGCCGACTGCTACGCCGGCCAGTTCGAGAAGTACGAAGGCCTCACGGTGAACTTCAGCGAAGCCGTGCAGTCCGCTGGCGGCAAGGTCGTCGACGACCAGGGCAAGCCCACCCTGAACACCCCTGAGGCCAAGGCGGGCCTGCAACTCCTGGTGGACAGCTTCAAGGACGGCACGATCCCCAGGGAAGCCATCACCTACAAGGAAGAGGAAGGCCGCCGGGCGTTCCAGGCTGGCAAGCTGGTGTTCCACCGGCAGTGGCCGTACCAGTACGCATTGGCGAACATGAAGGACGGATCGAGCAAGGTCGCCGGCAAGTTCGACGTGGCGCCACTTCCTGGGGTCTCCGGGCCGGGCAGTTCCACGCTGGGCGGCGCGAACATGGCGATCAGCAAGTTCGCGAAGAACAAGGCGACGGCCCTGGACTTCATCGAGTTCGCCACCACCGAGGAGAGCCAGCGCAAGGCTCTGGAGGTGGCGTCCACGGCAGGCGTCCACACAGCACTGTACGAGGACACGGAACTCGCCAAGAAGTGGCCGTACCTGCCCATGCTGAAGGAGTCCATCCTGAAGGCTGTGCCCCGGCCCGTCGTGGTCAAGTACGGTGACGCCACCCTGGCCATCCAGGAGAACGCTTACGCGGCGCTGACCGGCGACAAGACGGTCGACGAGGCGCTCACCAAGATGCAGGCGGATCTGGAGACAGTCACCAAGCAGTGACCGGGCTCTGACCGGGAAGCGGTAAGCCGCCGGGCGACCCAGGTATGGATCGCCCGGCGGTCTTGGCGCGTCGGGACCTGGACCGGACCGCGGCGTCGTGCTCCCGGCGACGGTGCGGGCTTGTCGTGATGGAACGCTCCGGCGACAGGCGCGGACCCGGGACCAGTCACGACGCCAGACGGCAAGGAGGCACCGTCGTGACCACAACCATCTCGGCCCGGCCGCCGGCGGCGGCTGGGCCAGGCCGGCCCGGTGGACTGGGTCGGCGGGCCGGTGTCGGCCGGCTGGCGGTACTTCTGGTATCGCCCACGCTGCTGGTTCTGGCGCTGGTCGTCGGCTATCCGATTCTCGCCGCGCTGCGGCTGTCGTTCGTCCGGACGACCGAAGAGATCAACCCCAACACCGGCCTGATCGAACGTACCGAAAGCTTGGGACTGGACAACTACCTCGGGATCTTCCAGGGCACCACCGCGGACCGGTTCTGGAACGCCTTCTGGAACACCACCACGTTCACGGTGGCCTCGGTCGCGGTGGAGACGGTCATCGGGGTCGGGATGGCCCTGGTGATGAACCAGGCATTCCGGGGCCGTGGCCTGGTGCGCGCCAGCATCCTGGTGCCCTGGGCGATCCCGACCGCGATCTCCGCGTTGCTGTGGCGCTGGATCTTCTCCACCGACGGGGTGGCCAACCAGATCATCGACCTGTTCTACGAGAAGGTGCTCTGGACCACCGAGGGATTCCACGCCTGGCTCGCCGTGGTGATCGCCGACACCTGGAAGACCGCGCCGTTCATCGGACTGCTGGTGCTCGCCGGGCTACAGATCATCCCCGCCGAGGTGTACGAGGCGGCGAAAGTGGACGGTGCCGGTGCCTGGCGGACCTTCTGGCGGATCACGCTGCCGCTGGTCCGGCCGGCACTGGTGGTGGCCGTACTGTTCCGGATCCTGGACGTGCTTCGGATGTTCGACCTGCCGTTCGTCCTGATCGGATCGCGTAAGACGTCCGTCGAGACACTGTCCATGCTGGCGTTCGAGGAGATGAGCGCACTGCGGTACGGGCCCGCCGCGGCCTACGCGACCGTGCTGTTCCTGTACGTGGCGGTGGTGGCGTACATCTTCGTGAGGGTCCTCGGCGCCGACATCCTGGGTCGCGGCACCGCCACCAAGGGGGCGAGATGAGCATCAACGCACCGGCTCCACCGGCCAGCACCGTGGTGGCGGGCACCGCGCGGCAGGGCGGTCGGCCGCGTCGCCGCCTCACCGGCACCATTCGCTGGTACTACATCGGCATCGTGGCGATCGTCGTCTACTGCCTGACCCCGTTCTACTGGATGGTGGTCTCGGCGCTGCGGCGTCCGGCCGACCTGTTCTCGAACGCACCGCTGCCGATCCCCATGTCGTGGGACAACTTCCGCAGCGCGTTCAGTCCCGGCAACGGGTTCGGGCGGGCTCTGCTGAACAGCCTGGTGGTCGCGGGGTCCACCACGGTGCTCACCCTCATCATCGGGATCTTCACCGCCTACGCCCTGGCCCGGCTGCAGTTCCGGGGCAAGTCGCTGATCCTCGCCATGATCATTACGACATCGATGTTCCCGGGGATCTCCCTGCTGGTCCCGCTGCTGCAACTGTTCGTCGACATCAACTGGATCAACACCTACCAGGCGATGATCCTGCCGAGCATGAGCTTCGCGTTGCCGCTCGCGGTCTGGAATCTCACCGCGTTCTTCCGTCAGATGCCGTTCGAACTGGAAGAAGCCGCCCAGATCGACGGCTGCACCCCGGCGCAGGCGTTCCGGAAGGTGATCCTGCCGCTCGCCGCCCCGGGGGTGTTCACCACCGCGATTCTGGCGTTCATCGCCGCGTGGAACGAGTTCATCATCGCGGTGAGCGTGGTCAACAGGAACGAGATGAAGACCGCCAACGTGATCGTTTCCCAGTTCACCGGCCAGTACCGCTACGACGCGCCGTTCGGGACGCAGATGGCCGCGGGCGTGGTGGTCACGGTCCCGTTGGTGATCATGGTGCTGCTGTTCCAACGACGAATCGTGGAAGGGCTCACCGCCGGTGGCGTGAAGTGACCAGACGCTGGTGTTGAGACAGCGACGGAAGTGAGGCTCTACGGGACCTGGTGGTTGGCGGTATTTTTCACTGCACTGTTGACACGTGTCATGATCTTACGGAAATATTCCGCACACGGCAGGCCTGCGACACCTCACCGTCCCTCAGGGGAGGCAGCTATGCGATCGAGGTTCGTCAGACTGCTCATCGTCGCCCTGACCGGCGTCACCAGTGCGCTGATGGCCGTGGTGTTCACCGCGGCACCGGCAACCGCCGGTCACAGCTGGAACGGCTACCACTGGTCCGCCAACTCGTACCCACTCGACCTGAACCCGATCAACTCTTTGGGCCCGAGCTTCCGGGACCAGGGTGTCGCCACCGACGTGATCGCGGACTGGAACCGGTCGGTGAAGTTCGCCAACGACCAACGCTTCGGAAACAACGACGCGGGCACCCGGCAGAACTGCCCCTACCCTTCGGGCAAGTCGTTCCGAATGTGCAACTACAACCATGGTGCCAACGGCTGGGCGGGGCTCGCCCAGATCCACCTCAGCGGCAACCACATCGTGGACGGCCGGGCCCGGGTCAACGACTACTACGGCACCGGCTACAACTACCGCCGACACGTGCTGTGCCAGGAAGTGGGACACGTACTCGGCCTGGACCACCAGGCGAACGGCAATCCCAGCTGCATGGACGACTCATCCGCCGGATGGGACAACCTGCGGCCCAACGACCACGACTACGAGCAACTGCTTCGCATCTACGACCACCACCACAGCCCGCCACCGGCGACCACAGCCGAGCGCGCTGCCGGTCCCAGTCACGCCGATGTTCACCTGCCGGTCGAGTACAGCGTCACCCGACTCGCCAACGGTGACCTGCTGGTCACGTACGTGCTCCGGCCGCCCCCTGGTCGCTGATGGTTCGCATGCCTCGACGGTGGATCCCCGGCGTACGCCGGGGATCCACCGCGTTTCACCGGGTCGGACGAATGAACGGGATCTGCACCACGGACTGACTGGCGTCGGTCTCGGTGGCGCCCACCCGCAACGTGCTGGGCCGGTTTCCGATGGCGCTCCACACTTCGAGCTTCACCCGTCCGTTGGACAGGTCACCCAGGGTCCCGCTGGCCGAGAGCAGCCCCGCCGACTGGGTGTAGAGCTCCCACCCGGGCACCGGGTCGGTGGCGAAGTACCGGTAGGTCTCCACCCGGTCCCACGTGCCGTCACCGGTCAGGTCGTACGAGATCCGGGCCTGCTGCCCGTTGGCGACCGTGGTTCCGGCGTCGACGTAGAGCCGGAAGCCGGTGCTGCGGGCCGGGTCGTGCCGCATGGTCAGACCAGTGGCCACGTAGCTCAACGGCCGGTACGGGGTGCCGTCGCGGTTCGCGCCGTCCGCCGAAGGAATCTCGTCGGTGGTGGCACCCGGTCCCGCCGTGGTGGCGAGCAGCGCGGTCACCCCCTCGGCACCGCCGTCCCGCGGGTAAAGGGTGTCCGTGGCCGGGCCGGGACTTGAGGTGGGGCTGGGGCTCGCGGTCGGGCTGGGTGTCGGCGTGGGGTCCGGGTCAGGGTCGCTCCCAGGGCCGGTCTGCCACGCCATCGAGCGGGCCGGCACCGACAGCGTCACTCCGTCCGAGAACTCCACCGTCCGGGCGAAGGCTCCGGAGTTGTACGCCACGTAGGTCCGTACCCCCGACTTGCTGAACACCGCGTAGGTCGCAATGTCGGCGGTCACCGCCAGGTCCGGCGCGCCGGTCGCGGCCAGGTTGTAGACCCAGTGGTACGTGTGGGCCTTGGTCTCGCCCCATTCCGGGTCGTAGTTGCCGCCTGAGGCATCCCAGGCCGACTTCGCGGCCTCCGGGTCGCCGAGTGCCAGGAACTCCCAGATGATGTCGCGCCACTCGGTCTCAGGGCCTCCGTTGCTGGCCCGCATCTCGGTCACGTTGGCGCGAACGTCGGCCGGCCAGGCACCGTGGTACAGCGAGCCCCCGGTGGCCGGCAGCGCGTTGATGCCATGGATCTCCTCCGGGTTGGCGGTCCACCAGGTGGCGTACGCTCCCCCCGCACCCCACAGGATGCCGAGCGTCCCGTGCCCGTAGTTCGCCGGGAACACCGCGTCGGCGATGTCAAACCAGTACTCCCCGATCGCGGCCCGCTCGGTGGTGTAGAGCCAGATCCCGGCGTCGCGCATCCCGGTGTCCCCGGTGGCCTCACCGAACAGGGTCATCGCGGTGGCGAACATCATCGCCTCCGACGAGGACTCCTGGTTGTTGCCATCCGCGAAACCCGCGTGCCCGCTGGCCCACGAGTGGCCGGCGTACGGGTCGAAATGCCGCATGAACGGGAACCGCGAGTCGTCACGGGACCAGTTCGCAGCATCCCGGACCAACAGTTCCACCATGCCGCCGTACCGGCCCTCGGTGCCCCAGCCGGAGTCGTACCGGGCCAGGATCGCGGCGGCCAGGATGAAGTATCCGTAGTGAAAATGGTGGTCGTTGAGTTCGGTGTCAGCACCGTAGCTGGCCGGGTAGCCGATCAGGGTGTCCCAGGTGGCGTCGTACGCGAACAGCCGCTGCGCCTCGCCGGGCGAGGCGGTGAGCCAGTCGGCGAGCCGGCCCCGGATCGCGTCGAGCAACCGGTCCCGGTCGCCGCTCCGGCCGAGTTGGTCGGCGATCGGCACCAGCATGGCGAGCCGGCCCAGTGCCTTGCCGGTCCAGTAGCTGTCAGTTGCACCTTTCAGCGGGTCACCTTCGGCGAGTACGGCGTCCAGGTAGGACCCGAGACGGGTGCGGTCGTAGCCGCCCAGGTCCGGCAAGGACGGCAGCACACCGTTGAAGGTGGCACGGGTGGTGAACGACCGGCCTTCGCGCAGCCGCATCTCGCCGCGGGGCGAGGCGTACCGGTGGGAGGTGACGCTGTCGGGCGATGCCCGCCACTGGTGGCGGTACAGCGCCAACAGGGTTCCGGTCCCGGTGCCTTCGCGCGGCTCCGTGGTCGCGGTGAAGGTGCTGGTCACGCGAGCGGTATCAGCGTCGTACGACCAGTTGACCCGGGTGTCGGTGACGAACGCGTACGCATACCGCTCGAACAGCGCCAGGGCTCCGGTGCTCGGCAGCAACGCGACCGAGAAGTAGCCACGACCGGCGAGATTGGATCGGGCCAACGGGCCGTCGAGCGACCAGGTCGCCCCGGACGGCGCGAACAGCGCGTAGTGGTGGCCACGTACCGTCACCCCCAGTACCGGTCCGGAGTGGTGAAACACGTCGGGTGCCGCCGCGAAGTTCACCCGGGCGTTGCCACCGCCGCCGGTGAAGTACGCGTACGGCAGCCCATGGCCGATCGTGGCCCGCAGCGTGCGGCTGCCGTCGGACCAGTACGGGCTCACCGTCCAGTCCGACCAGCCGTCCACTTTGGTGTCCGGCGAGTTCAGGCCGTCCAGACCGACCCGCAGGTCCTCGGAGTAGACCTGTTCGTAGGTCCGGCCATCCCCGGTGACGGTGGCCGAGTCGGGATAGCCGATGCCCAGGCCGTCGGCGTACGCGTGGTACGCGAGCGGGTGGGCGTAGAGGTTCTCGGAGTACGGGTTGCCGGCGTAGCGTCGCCACACCAGCGATGACCACCAGTCGTTTGTGGGGACAGGTCCGGCGACCCGCGAGGTCACTTTCGGCGACACCGCGGCTCCGTCGGAGTTCGACGGGCCCTTGGTGCCGGCCGGGCGGTCCGTGGTGTAGCTGCCCTCACCGACCGGGATCACCCCGGCGTGTGCCGGGCTCGGTAAGGCGACCACTACCGCAGCCGTCGCCGCGACGGCGACCGCGATCAGCGCGGTAGGGATGAAGCGTAAGCGTAACGAGCGCACCGGATGCCTCCCCAGGCTCCAGGGCCGCGACGGTCGGTGCCGTCCGCCAGCCGGTGGCGATTCTGTCTGAGAGCGCTCTCTTGAACGGCGAAGATTACTGCCCGGTCATCCGACGGTCAAGTGCTTGACCTCCAGGGTTCCTAAAATGGCACTTAACCTGCGCGTTTCACGCAGGTTTCAGGTCAGGTCTTGACAGCTGGCGGCCGGACCCGGACTCTCTCGTGAGAGCGCTCTCACGTCAGAGTTCAGAAACTCCACCCCAGGGAGAGTTCGATGTCCGAACAACCGCACTCGCCGCCGCCCCACCGGCGCCGGTACCGCAGACGCACCAGGCGGTCCCCGTTACGGGACACGTTGCGCGCCGCCACGAGTCACCTGCCGAGCCGGCGACCGCGCGACTGTGGAAGTCCGTGGCGGCCGTGGCCGGTGGCGGGCCGGCTGGCCGCGCCGATACTCACCGTCCTGGTGACACTCGCCGCCTGCGGCGGTGATCCAGGTGGCGGCACCGGCACGGTCCGACTGACCGTCGGTGTCTTCGGCGACTTCGGCTACGAGGACCTCTACAAGCGGTTCGAAAGCGCCCACCCGAACGTCAGCATCGTGCAACGCACCGTGGAATACGCCGACCACCACAAGAACCTCGCCGCCAGGCTGGCCACAGGTTCCGGCGCGAACGACGTCGAGGCGATCGAGGAAGGCTACATCGCCCAGTTCAAGGCCCAGCCGGCCAAGTTCGTCAACCTGCTCGACCTGGGCGCGGATGATCTCGCGGACACCTGGCTGGACTGGAAGTGGCAGCAGTCGCTGTCCGCCGACGGCAGGACCCAGATCGGGCTCGGCACTGATGTCGGCGGGCTCGCGATGTGCTACCGGCGCGACCTGTTCGACAAGGCCGGCCTGCCCAACGACCGGGACGACGTGTCGAAGCTCTGGCCGACCTGGCAGGACTACCTCGCCACCGGGGCCAGGTTTACCACCGAGGGCCCGGAGGGGGCCGCCTGGTACGACGGCTCCGGCAACTTCTACAACGCCATCCTGGGCCAGGCCGAGACCGGGGTGTACGACCGGCAGGACAACCTGGTGGTCGACTCCAATCCAGCGGTCAAGAACGCCTGGGACCTCGCGATCCGCGGTATCGATGACAAGCTGACCGCCCGGCTCGCCCCGTTCTCCCCGGAATGGAACACCGGCTTCCAGAAGGGCGGCTTCGCCACCATCGCCTGCCCCGCCTGGATGATGGGCTACATCCAGGATCAGGCCAAGAACTCCTCCGGCAAGTGGGACATCGCCACGATCCCGGGGGGCAGCGGCAACTGGGGCGGTTCGTTCCTCACCGTCCCGAAGCAGAGCCGCCACGCCAAGGAGGCGTACGAGCTGATCCGGTTCCTGACCGCGCCGGAGCAGCAGGCGTACATCTTCAAACAGACCGGTAACCTGCCCTCCACTCCTGAGCTGTACGACAACCCCGAGATCGTCGGCTTCGCCAACCCGTTCTTCTCCGGGGCACCGGTCGGGAAGATCTTCACCGACGCGGCCCGCAACCTGGAACCGCAGTACCAGGGGCCCAAGGCGGGCGATGTCCGCTCCGCGATCGGCAACGGGCTGGTCCGGGTCGAACAACGCAAGCAGCGACCAGACCAGGCATGGCGACAGGTGCTGTCGGACGTCACGCGGCTGGCCCGGTGACCATGTCCCGCCCCACACCGTCACGCGCCACCGCGCTGACCGACCGGTCGTC
>DASUSI010000037.1:0-31379 GCA_036375165.1 Micromonosporaceae bacterium
ATCGCGGCCGGGTACGCGTACAGCAGCACCTTGCGACCGCGCAGCTCGGAGAGGGTGAGCGGCGTGCCCTGGTCGGTGGTCAGGGTGAAGTCGGGTGCCGGGTCGCCCTCCGCGAGCCGGATCGGTGCGGTCTGTGTCATACCCCCGACTCTAGATCGTGCCCAGAATGCGTCCCGGAGCGGCACATCCCGCACCGGACGGGTCCGCCAATGCCAGGACGCAGAAACTTTTTTTATCCATAAAGTAGATCATCGTGTATGGTTTGCTGTCTAAATAGGACACTCCTAGGGTGTCCGCATCGCCAGGATCCTCCAGGAGGGAGCACTCCATGAGGAAGCGAACTGGTCTGTTGTCCGGACGGTTCTGGATGGTCATCGCAGGTGTGGTGAGTCTGCTGCCGGCGGGCCTTGGGTTGGCATCGGCGGGCCTTGGGTTGGCATCGGTGACTGCCGCCTCGACTGGCATCCAGGAAACCTCGGTGCTCGGCGAGTGGACGCTCGCCGCGGACTGGGGCTGTGACGGCACGTACAGCACCGTGGTCATGGTGATCAGCACAAATGACGCGTGGAGCGACAATGCCGGGAACACCGGGACCTGGTTCATGACCGCCGGTATGTTGACGTTCAAGGTCAAGACCTCGAGCACGATGTACAGCGGCGTAGTCGCCAGCAAGAGTGTCACTGGAATTCAGGCCAACTTCGACACCCGTTCCACCGGCTGCTTCTACATGCTGAAGGCGGACCTGCCAGGAATCGCCACGGCGCGGGACGACAGTGCGGACGTGACGGGCAACCCCATCAAGGCGGCGGCCAACGGCAAGGCGGGACCGCCCGGGATCCGAGCTCCGCAGGTCGGCGTTCAGGCGGTGCCGGGCGATTGGACGCTTGGCTACGACTGGAACTGCGACGGTACGTACGGCAGCGGCACACTGACCCTGAACCAGGACGGCACATTCGTCAACGACACCGCCAAGACCGGAGTCTGGTTCGTGATCGGCGGCATGCTGATATTCAAGTACGACGGCCTGAACACGACGTACGGCGGCATCCTCGCCAGCGAGGCCGTGACCGGAATCGCGGCCTCCTTCAGCATCACCCGGGGACTCGGCTGCTTCTATATGCGCAAAGCGACTCTGCCGACGGTCGTCACGGCACAGGCTGACAGCGCCGACGAGGTCGGCAACCCGATCGGGTCGTGATCGACAGGTCCGCCCGTTGAGGATCGGACTGGCCGGGGTGATGGTGTCCCGGCCAGTCCGACGGTTACGAGTTCCCAAAACGTCGCAAAGGTGACGCTGATGGCGGGTATGTCGGAGTCCGTCTCGCATCCGATATATCCCGATGACCAGGGCAAACGCATGTGGGACGGGCCTTATTGCAAGTTGATTGCAACAGCATGAATGCGCGAATAGGCTCGGTCCATGCTCTCAGCCCTGCACATCCAGAACGGGATCGTCAACGCACCGATCTCGCTGGCCTACCTGGGCATCGCTGGGGTCGGCTTCGCGATCGCGATCCGACAGGCCCGCCACCAACTCGACGAGCGCCTGGCTCCGATGGCCGGACTGGTCGCGGCGTACGTGTTCGCGGTGCAGATGCTGAACTTCCCGGTGCTGCCCGGGGTGAGCGGCCACCTGCTCGGCGCAGCCCTGGCCGCACTGCTGGTGGGCCCGTGGGTGGGTGCGCTGGCGGTGTCGATCGTGCTGGTGGTGCAGGCGCTGCTGTTCGCCGACGGCGGGGTCACCGCGATCGGACTGAACGTCGCCAACATGGCACTGCTCAGCACAGCCGTGGCGTACGGGTTGATCGTGGTGCTGCTCCGGCTGCTGCCAGCCACCCGGTCGGGGCTCGCGGTCACCGCGTTCACCGCCGGACTGCTCAGCACGGTGGCGGCGGCGTTCGGCTTCGTACTGCAGTACGCACTCGGTGGGGTGACCCAGATGCCGTGGGAGTGGGTGGCCGGAGCGATGGGCGGCACCCACCTGCTGATCGGGATCGGCGAGGGCGGGATCACGGCGGTCACCGTCGTCGCGGTGGCCCGGGTGCGCCCCGACCTGGTGTACGCGCTGCGCCACCGGACACGCCGTCCGGTGAGCGCCACCCCGCGCCCCGCCGAGGTGCCGGTATGAGGGGAGTCCGTACCCGATGGTTCCTGCTCGGCGGGCTGCTCCTGGCGTTGCTGCTCGCCGGCATCGTGAGCAACCTCGCGTCGAGCAGCCCGGACGGGCTGGACGCGGTGAGCCGCCAAGGCTGCGAGTACTCGCGGGGACGGATCACAGGCGGTGAGTGCATCGCCCGCAGCGGCCGGGAGCACGAGGTGGGCGGGCCGCTCGCCGGGTACCGGATCGCGGGCATCGACAACCCGTACCTGTCCACCGGCCTGGCGGGAGTGGTCGGAGTGTTGCTGGTGTTCGGGACCGGCACGGCCGTGTTCCGGCTGGCCCGCCGCGACACGGCAACCGACCGGCGCCACCAGCCGGACCCGAGGAACACCGGCTGATGGCGGCGGGACACAGTCACCCGCTCCACCTCGCCCACGACTCGCCGGTCCACCGGCTCGCGCCCGAGGTGAAGATCGTCGCGTCGGTCAGCTTCACCGTTCTGGTGGTGCTCACCCCACGGGAGCGGTTCTGGGCCTTCGCCGCCGACCTTCTGGTGCTGGCGGTGGTGGCCGGGTTGGCCCGGGTTCCGGCCCGCTGGCTCGCCACCCGTTCCCTGATCGAGCTGCCGTTCGTGGTGCTGGCGGTGCTGCTGCCGTTGTTCGGACCCGGCCCGCACACCGAGTGGCTGGGGGTCGCGCTGTCCGTGGAAGGACTGCTCGGGGCCTGGAACATCCTCGCCAAGGGCACCCTGGGAGTACTCGCCTCGCTGCTGCTCGCGGCCACCACACAGCACCGGGACCTGATCGTCGGGCTGGACCGGCTGCGCGCCCCTGCCGTGGTCACCCAGATCGCGACGTTCATGCTGCGGTACGCCGAGGTGCTCGCCGCCGAGGCCCGCCGGATGCGGATCGCGCGGCTCTCCCGGGGCTACGACCCCCGGTTCCTGTGGCAGGCGTACGCCTTCGCGACCGGCGCTGGCGCGCTGTTCCTGCGGGCCTTCGAACGCGGCGAGCGGGGGTATCTGGCCATGGTGTCGCGGGGATACGCCGGGCGCGTCCCACCGCTGTACGGTCCAGGAGCCGGTGTCGCCGGTTGGCTGACCGGCATGTCGGTGCCGACCGTCGCCGCGGTGGTGCTCGCCGTCTCACTGTTCGGACCTGGCAGGCTGGTGCCGTGACCGCAGCCCCGTCGTTGGTCCTGGAAGACGTCCGGTACACCTATCCGGACGGTCAGGTGGCGTTGCGTGGCGTGGACCTTTCACTCGCACCCGGCGAGCGAATGGCTCTGCTCGGTCCCAACGGGGCCGGGAAGACCACGCTGGTGCTGCACCTCAACGGGATCCTTCGGGATGGCTGTGGTCGGGTGTCCGTCGCCGGACTGGACGTTGCCCCGCCCCACCTGGCCGAGATTCGCCGCCGGGTCGGGATCGTGTTCCAGGACCCCGACGACCAGTTGTTCATGCCCACTGTGGCGGAGGATGTCGCGTTCGGACCGGCGAACCTGGGACTGCGCGGCACGGCCCTTTCGGCCCGGGTGGACGAGGCCCTGGAGGCGGTCGGGATGGCCGCGCACCGCGACCGCGCACCGCACCACCTGTCGTTCGGGCAGCGTCGCCGGGTCGCGGTCGCCACCGTACTCGCGATGCGTCCCGAGGTCCTGGTACTCGACGAGCCTTCCAGCAACCTCGACCCGGCCAGCCGGCGGGAGTTGGCCGGGATCCTGCGCCAGCTTCCGGTCACCCTGCTGCTGGTGACCCACGACCTCCCGTACGCGGTGGAGTTGTGCCCCCGGGCCGCGATCCTGGACGACGGCCGGATCGCCGCTGACGGGCCCACCGCGCGACTGCTCGCCGACGCCGACCTGTTGGCCAGGCACCGGCTGGAGCTTCCGTACGGGTATGACCCGGCGCTGGCGATGGCGCAGCTGGCCCGGACCGGTCAGTGAGGTCGGGTGCTTCACGAGGTGGTGGCACTGCTGAGGTGCCCGGTCTGTCACAAGCCGTTGAGTCGCGACAACGGCGTGCTGCGTTGTTCTGCCCGGCACAGCTTTGACATCGCACGCCACGGCTACGTCTCCCTGCTCGCCGGGAAGCCACGCTCTGGTGACACCGCTGGCATGGTGGCGGCCAGGCACGAGTTCCTGGCCGGCGGCCACTTCCGTTGGCTCGCGAACCTGCTCGCGGAGCGGGCGTCCCCGGGTACCGCCGGTGTGATCGTGGACGCCGGTGCCGGGACCGGTTACTACCTCGCGGCGGTGCTGGACCGGCTACCGGGCCTCGGGATCGCGCTGGACTCCTCCGGGTACGCACTGCGCCGTGCCGCTCGGGCTCACCCCCGGATCGGTGCCATCCGAGCCGACCTGTGGCGGCGGTTGCCGATCGCGGACCGGGCGGCCACCTTGCTGCTCAACGTCTTCGCCCCGCGTAACGCTGCCGAGTTCCACCGGATCCTGAGTCCGGCCGGTGCGCTGCTCACCGTGACCCCCACTGGGCAGCACCTGGCCGAGCTTGTGGCACCCCTGGGGCTGTTGTCGGTGGCCGCCGACAAGCCGAGCCGGTTGGAGGGTGCGCTCGGTGAGTGGTTCCGAACCGAGCATGCCGCCGAACACCGGGTCACGTTACGGCTCGACCGCCCGCAGGTCACCGCGCTGGCCGGGATGGGGCCGAGCGCCTGGCACATCGATCCGGACCGGCTCGCCGCCCGGATCGCGGCGCTGCCGGAGCCGGTTGAGGTGACCGCGGGCTGCCAGCTCACCGTCTGGCGTCCGCGCTGACCGTCTGGCGTCCGCGCTGACCGTCCGGGCCGCGCTCTGGTCAGCCGCGGTCAACGGCGGTGGTGAGCGCCTGCACGGTGTTGTCGACCCGTTCGCCGTTCACGAACACCGTCGGAGTTCCCCGTACCCCCCGTTCGTCGGCCTCGCCGGTCACAAATTCCACCCACTCGTGGTATTTGTCGCTTTTCACATCTTGTTCGAAAGCCGATGAGGTGATCCCCACCGCACGCCCGATCGAGACCAGTTCGTCGTCGGACAGCCCGGCGCTGTTCTCCGGCGGCTGCCGCTGGTAGAGGGCGTTGGCGTACTCGACCAGCTTGCCGGCCTCAGCCGCGCTCGCCGCGGCAGCGGCAGCGCGGGTGGAGTAGTCGGTACTGGACAGCCGGTCGAGGATGTTCAACGGGTGGTACACCAGCGTGATCCGGCCCTCATCCAGATAACCCTCCAGCACCGGGCCGGCCTGCTGCTCGTACGACCGGCACGCCGGGCAGAGGAAGTCCAGGTACAGGTCCACCGTGACCGGTCCGGTGCCGACCGCCAAGCCGGTGTCGCCGTCCACCGCACCGCTCGGTGGCCGCACGTCCTCGGGACGCTGCGTCACGTACACCCCGTATCCGATGATCCCGGCGAGCAGGAGCAGCGCGGCGACCAAGGCCGAGGTGAACAGGGTGCGCCTGCGGCGTTCCGTGGCGCGCCGCTCCGCCAGTACCTGATGGGCGGCGGCGCGGGCTCGCAGCTTGGTGCGGTTACTCATGAAATCTCCTGGTCAGATACGAGGTTGTCGACGGAAAAATGGCTGTACGGCCAGATCGCCAGCAGTACCGATAGGGTGAGCAGTGCCACATCCCGGGCGATCTCCGAGCCGTAAGCGGTGGACTCCCCGGCTGCCAGGGCGCCGCCGTCCCCGAAGCACCCGCAGTCGATCCGCAGGCCCCGGGCGGCGGCCGAGGTGATCGCGGCCACGAACAGGGTCAGCAGCACCGCCGACGCCGTCGCCGCGGCCCGCAGCCCCAGCCCTGCCAACAGCAGCAGCCCCAGCGTGATCTCGGCCAGCGGCAGTGCCGCGCCGACCACCTGTCCTGCGCTCACCGGAATGATCTGGTACGCGTTCACCGCCCGCACCGAGCCCGGCAGGTCGGTCACCTTGCTGGCGCCGGCGTACAACCAGACTCCGGCAAGCAGCAGGCGTGCCAGTAGGGCCGCCCACGGAAGCAGGCGGTCACGCAGCTCTGGTTCGACGTGCACGGTCACGTCGTCTTAGTCGGCGCCATACCGGATGTGGTTCCCCGTGACAGGGCCGGATTTCACGCCAGGTGACCAAGGCCCCGGGTGATCGGGGACCTAGGTCCCGGACCTGGCGGGATTCGCCTGGCCTGGCCGGGCCCAGCACCGGCCACCGCCGATTGGCTACATGAAGTTGCGGGTGTGCAGCAGCGAGAGCTCGGCTGCCTCGTCGGACGGGAAACCGAGACGCTCCAGCCGGCGTCGCCGCCCTTCGTCCATCTCCCGCTGTAGTTGCTGCACCCGGGCGTAACCGGTGGCGATCGCATCGGGCTCCCAGCTCCCCGCGGCCAGCACCACGAGCGAGTCGAACACGTCCTGGTTCAGCCCGGCGGTGTCCATCAGGGCGTGGTGCCGGCGCTCGATGGCGGCCCGTAGCCGGCCGGTCAGGCCGGGATCCAGCGCTGACTGCTCTGCCAGGTGCGCCACCCCGAACAGCACGTGCCGCCGTTCGTCCTGCATCGCCAGCCACGCCACCCGGCGGGTGACCGGGTCGGGAGCGTGACGTTCCAGGAACCCCAGCAGGTTCACGAAGGTGCCCTCGCCCAGCACCGACAGCAGGAACGACGCGAGGGAGAAGTCGCTCTCGTTGACCAGCGAGAACAGTGACGCCCGGCCGCCCGCCGAGGAGGTGCCCATGGTGTCCTGGCGCAGCAGGGCGCGGCGGGTGAACACCTCCATGTGCCGGGCCTCGTCGGCCACCTGCACCGACAGCAGTTGCATCACCTCGCGGAAGTGCGGGTGGATCCGACCCAGGAACCGGGCCGGGACGATCAGGGCCGCCTGCTCGTTCTCCACCAGGTACGTCATGACCTGCACGACCGCGGATTCGATGTCGTCCGGGATGGTGAACGGGGTGTCCCAGGCCACCGCGGTGGCCGGATCCCACTGCCGGGCCGCCGCGTGTGCGTACAGCCGCGGTGCCAGGTCGGACCAGACCAGGTCACGATCGTCCAGATCGAAGGTGGGAGCCGGGCCGCCGGACTCGACCAGCGCTCCCCGTGCCGCCATGCCCCAGGGTGCCGGCGGATGCTGGATCACGGTCCCCGGTGCGGGCTCACCGGCACGTGTCGCCCCGAACCAGCGGTCTTCGTCCCTGGTGCCCCGCACCACCACGGCGACGGTTCCGTCCTGGTCGGTATCTGGGAACTCCACCGGGTGTCCCTGGCTCCGACACCATGCCGGCAGGTCCACCCGCAGTGCCGGGTCGGTGCCGGCGACCGACAGTCGGGCACCGGGTGGCATCGCCGACAGCGCCCGGCGGAGCAGCAGGTGTGCGCCAGCGGAGAACCCGAGATGGCCGAACTCCAGCCGGCGGGGGATGGTCATGGCCGGTACCCGGCAGCGGTCACCTGTCCGGTGGTGTCGTAGAACCCCGCCTCGTCCACCGCCTTGGAGAGCAGCCGGTAACCGTCCGTGCGCCCCACCTCCCACGAGGTCAGGCCCTCCAGGTCCAGCAGTGGCCGGACCTCCGGATCGCGGTACGACATCGAGCGCAACAGCGAGACGAACTGGTCCACCAACTCGCCCGGTGCGGTGTCCACCACGGTCATGTTGCAGTGGTCGTACTGCGAGGTCTGGGTCAGCACCCGGGTCGCGCCCGCCGGGAGCGTGCCCTCCTTGGTGAACAGCATGTGGTTGGCGTCCACCATGCAGGCCGCCTCAACCTCGCCGGTGAGCAGGGCCCGTGCGGCGTCGCGTTCGCCGCCCACGTGGTCGCCGTGCAGGCCGACCCCGACGTCGAAGCGGCGCACCACGGGGTCGGCGCCGAGCCGCCGCAGGTGGGACAGCGGGATCAGGGTCGCCTGGGGGGAGTCGACCGCCCCGACGCCGACGGTTCGACCGGACAGCCCGGCGGCGTCGTCGATCGTGGACTCCGAACGGACCACCACCACGGATGTCAGGTCCCGGTCGGTGTCGCGCATCAGGACCGCGCGGACGGTACGCCCGGTGGCGCTGGCCAGGCGTTCGGCCCGGAGCCAGGCGAGGGGAGAGTTCCAGGCGAGCTGGATCCGACCGGCCACCAGGTCCTCGACCTGCCGTTCGTAGTGTGAGTAGAGCACGTAGTCGAACGGCAGTCCCCGGCTGATCAGCCACTGCCGGAACCCGTTCCAGATGGTGACCACCTTGGGGTCGTACGCGACCGCACCCATCACCAGCGTCACTGGTCCTCCTTCGACTCAGCCGCTGCCGCCGGGTCCCCAGCCGGTGGGTCGAACAGCGGCATGCCGCACACCGCTCGGGCCACGAAGTCGGTGAGCGCATCCGAGGTGGGCGCCATGACGCGCGCCGCGCGGGCATCCCGGAACCGGCGTTCCAGCCCGATCTCCTTGCGGAACGCGGCACCGCCGCAGACTTTCATCGCACGGTCGGTGACCTCGATCGCCGCTTCCGCGGCGACCGCCTTCACCTCCAGGACCCGCAGCGTCGCGTCCTCCCGGCCAGCGGCAAGCGCCCGCAGGGTGTCGTCCAGCAGGGCCCGCGCGGTGCTGGCGACCAACCGGATCCGGCCCACGTCGTTGCGGGTCACCGGTTGCTCAGCCAGGGTCTGGTCCAGGTGCTCCAGGCGGGTCTTCGTGACGTGATTCACGACGTCGGCCAGGGTGGCCTCGGCCAGCCCGACGCTGAAGGCCGCGCTGAGTACCAGGAACCAGGGCAGCGCCAGCTCCAGTCCCGCGCCGTCGTCCCCGAGCCGGGCATCGGCGGGAAGCCGTACCCCGTCCGCGGTCATCGGGCAGGAGCCGTTGCCACGCAGCCCGAGCCCGTCGAAGCCGCCCACCACCCGAAGGCCCGCCGCATCCCGGGGCACCAGCCAGAGGGTCATCGGACCCGGCGCGGCGAGCGGGCGGGTGGACCACACGTAGCTGTCCGCTTCCCCGGCCGAGGTGACCCAGCTCTTGCGGCTGTCCAGGACCACCACCCCGTCGGTGCCGGCTTCGGACACCGGCACGGAGGCGGAGGCCCAGAAATGGCTGCGGGAGCCTGGCTCGGAGAAGGCGAGGGTTGCCAGGTGCTTGCCGGCGGCGATTTGTTTCCGTACCTCGGTCGGCCCGTGCGCCTCCAGCACCGCTGTGGCGGCGTAGTGCATCAGCGCCACCATGGCGGTGGAGCCGCATCCGGTGGCCAGCCGCTCCACGACCCGTGCCGCGTCGGCGAGGCTGCCGCCACCCCCACCGACCTGGGTGGCGCTTACCAGCCCGAGGATGCCGGCGTCCCCGAGCGCGGCCACCGCGGCATGGGGGAAGCTGCCGTCACGGTCGATGTCGGCCGCGGCCGGTGCCACCACGTCGGCCAGCACGGTTTCCAGGGCTGGGGAATACCAGTTTTCCATGAGCGATTTCCCTTTCCGCGCAATACGCGGCGGACACGGATGGATCTCGCCGTGTCCGCCTTTTGGTAGCCGACGCGGAATACCGGACAATGTGGTCAATCCGTCATTCATTCAGCGTGGCTGATGGTCCTGAGGCCGTTGAAAAGCCTCCCGTTAATTGACTTTTGAACTAACGGGTGGATGTTGTGTGATTACCGGAACGTCTGCTCCGGGGCCATGGCGCGGCCCTCTCGGGGCCGGATTCCATAAGCTCTCGCAGCGGCAGCGAGTCCTGATCACAGCTGCACCTGGTCAGGCTCTCGCACTTGCCTTCCACTACTATCCGTAGCGCCCTGCGTACGAGCTGCATGTCGGCGATACGTCGGTCGATCTCGTCCAATTTGGCCTCAGCCCGTTCGCTGAGCCGAGACTGCCTCCGGGGCTTGCCCGTGATCAGGTCGGAGACCTCGTTCAACGTGAACCCCAGGCGGCGTGCCACCCGGATCAGCTTGATACGCTCCACAGTGTCCGGTTCGTAGAGACGGTGGCCGCCGTGGCTGCGATCGGGTGGAGGTACCAGACCGCGCCGCTCATAGTAACGGAGCGTCTGTACATTGACCCCGGTCAGTTCGGCTACCTGACCGGGGCGGAGTCGCGTCGACGCCATCTGTCCCCTCCCCGTCGAGGATCGGCTTTCCGGTCGAGGGCGACACGGCCTTGTCGCGGCCGGCATGGCCTTGTCGCAGCCCTGTCACACGAAGAGTTGAGCGGCCCCAGAGTACCTGAGGAATCCAACTCATCCTGTCGAGCAGCCAGCCGTCCGAATTGGCTTGGACTTGAAATCTACAGTCGCTACAGGTTTACCGTCAATCAATAAGCGGATTACCGCGCGCCAAGATTCGGCGCACTGACCGGCCGAGTGGGGGTGTGAGTGCTCGCGACCAGTCAATGTGGATTGCGACACTTCGCCGTCCCGGCCGACATCCTGGTGCCTGACGTGTTGTCGGGGGCACTTGACAGCGCACCGTCGGCAACCCCACGGGGGCCCTGACCTCGCTCGATCAGGCAAACCCTGACCGCCTTCGCGGCAGAGGGAGGAGACCTATGACGATCATCGACCGCACGGAGGACGTGCTTCAAGTCACCGGGGAGGACATCGCTGACCGCCGGTCTGAGCCGGAGCCGGACCGCCAGGTGCTGTTCCGGCTCGCCGGGCTGTGGGGCGTATCGGATGCCGAAGGCATGCGGATGCCGCTCAACAAGGAGGAGTCGATCCAGTCCGGGCAGATGTGCATCATGCTCGACAACGAGTCCTCGGCTGACGCGAATCTGGGCGTCATCGACTACGACCGGCAGTACCTCCGGGTGCGCTACGGCGTGCAGGCGGTCTTCCCAAACCTGTACGACCTGATCACCGAGGGCCGGCACGACCCGAGCCTGCTCTCTCCGATCCGAGCCGTGGCCACGGACAACTGCGAGGTGCTGCCCGACTTCTCCGGCTGGCGTGCGCTCGGCAAGCTGGACTTCCTCCCAGGCTCGTTATGGGCCGGCGCGAGCGGTGGTTGAGACGGCCGCATCGCCTCCAGTTTGGGGGACTCGCTCGCCGGTCTTCGCGAAGGCCGCCCGGTTTGCAGCCTGTACGAGAGCACTTTCCTGATCAACTGGCCGGCACACCTTGGTGGCGGCTCCAGTGAGGTCACACTCCGCGGCTCCATGGTGCTGCTTCCGATGATGGGCACCCAGTGACCGGCCGTACCGGTCAGTCACCTGCCACGGCAACGGGCGAAAGGTAGCCAATGTATGTAAGCAGCGAGCGGTCCTGGTTCACGTTCCTGGTGCATCCCCGGGACATCCGGGACCTCGACTCGATCAGGGCCGCCTCGCTGCTTCGCCGGTACAGCTCCAGCGAGGAGGACTACGTCGCGAAGGCGACCACCCTGCCGGCCCTGGTACTCGGCGATGTCCGGGTACGCGGGGTGGTGGTGCGCGGCGAGATCATCTGTGCGGTACGGATGCCGGACCAGGTGATGCAGGCCGACGGTATGCGGGCGGTGGTTGAGGCCGCACAGCTCGCGGCGCAGCGCGGCACCGCCATCATCGGCCTCGGCGCGCTCACCGCCCCGGCGATGGGGGGCGGGGTTCGGCTGCTGCGCCACCTGCCGTCGAACATCAAGGTGACCAACGGAAACGGCTACACCGCCGCCGTGGCCCGAGCCAACGTGCACGAAGCCGCGCAGTTCCTGGGGCTGGGCACCTCGGCACGGGTGGCCGTGCTCGGGGCGACCGGTTCGGTCGGTGGCGCGGCGTCCTGGCTGCTCGCCGACGACGGGTTCCCGCTGGTGCTGATCGGACGTACGGTCGCCCGGGTACGCCACCTGCTCGGCGGGCTGGCCGACCGGGCGGACTTCGCCGACACCCTCGACGTGCTCAAGACCGCCGACATCGTGCTCTGCCTGACCCACGAACGTGGGGGCAAGCTGTCCCCGGAGATGCTCCGACCCGGGTCCGTGGTGGTCGACGTCGCGGCTCCGTACAACGTCGAACCGCATCGGCGGCCGGAGTTCGCACGCTACGGCGTGCCGGTCGCCAAGGGGGCCCTGGTGCGGATCCCCGGCCACTCGTGCGTCCAGGACTTCGCGATGCCCGGACCGGAGGACACCTTCGCCTGCCTGGCGGAAACCTACCTGCTCTCTCGGGAAGGCCTGTACCAGAACTCAGTCGGCCGACCGACCGCGGACTACGCCCGCCAGATCGAGGAGCTCGCGGAGCGTTACGGGGCGTACCCCCGCCCCATCACCCCTGACCTCATCGAGTTCACCGGGTCAGGCCCGAACGGAGCCGACCCGTACGTCCGGACATCAGATCCCGAGGAGTAGAGCACCCATGCTGGACATCGCGGTCCTTGACTGCTGCGGCCCCGACGACAGCGCCGCCAGCCGCCGCTTCGTCGTTTTTCTCCGGCGCAAGTTCCCGGAGGGCGTGCAGGTCGCCTTCTACGACCCGGAGCAGCCGTCCGGTACCGAGGCGGTGCCGCCTGAGCTCTTCCAGCGGCTGGTCGCCCAGGGCGTCAACCAGGTGCCGGTGCTGGTGATCGACGGTGAGGTGATCTCCCAGGGGTCCCTGCCGGACTGGATGGCATCGCTCGATCTCATCAAGTCCCGGCTCAGCCTGACCACCGCGGGTTCCCCCGCGGGCGGTTCCGACGAGGGGATAGGAGAAGCCCGGTGACCACCATTCACCAACCGCCGATGTCCGCCCCGGACACCAAAGACCTGAACACCACGGACCCGAGCGCCACCGCGCTGCCGGTCGAGCGGATTCGCCAGGACTTCCCGACCATCACCGAGGACGAGATCTACCTGGACAGCGTCGCTTCCTCGTTGACTCCGATCCCGGTCGTGGAGGCGATGAACGAGTACTACTTCAAGTACCGCGCGAACGTTCACCGCGGCAACTACGACGCCTCGCTGCGTGCCTCGGAGCAGTACGAGGCCGCATTGAAGAACGTGGCCTCGTTCATCAACGCCTCCCACGAAGAGATCGTGTTCACCATGAACACGACCATGTCGCTGAACATGGTCGCGTTGTCCCTCAACCTGCGGCCGGGTGACGAGGTGGTGCTGTCCACTCTGGAGCACACCTCCAACATGGGTCCCTGGTACCGGCTCGCCGAGATGTACGGCGTCGTGATCCGCTGGTACAACCCCGGGGACACCGGGGTCTTCGACCTCGCGGAGTTCCAGAGTGTGCTCACCGAGAAGACCAAGGTGGTCGCGCTCACCTGGGTGTCCAATGTGCTCGGCACCGTGGTTCCGGTGCACGAGGTGGCGAAGATCTGCCGGGATCGTGGGATCATCTACGTGGTCGACGCGGCGCAGGCGGTACCCCACGTACCCGTCGATGTCCGCGAGGTGGGCTGCGACTTCCTCGCCTTCTCAGGCCACAAGATGCTCGGCCCCACCGGGGTCGGTGTGCTCTACATCCGTCGAGACCACGCCGAGAACCTGATCCCGGCGCTGCTCGGTGGTGGCACTGTGGACACCACCGCCGAATGCAGCTGTCGCACTCTGGACAGTTGTTCCATCGACAATTCCACGTTCAGCCCGTTGCCGGACAAGTGGCAAGCCGGCACCCCGCCGATCGCGGAGGCGATCGGCCTGGCCGCCGCCATGGACTACCTGCGTAGCGTTGGAATGGACGCCATCGAGGCCCATGACCGGATGCTGGTCTCGACCGCCCTCGACGGACTCAACTCGATCAAGGGCGTCAAGGTCTTCGGCTCGAAACGCATCGAGGACACCTCGAGCATCATCTCGTTCAACATCGCCGACGTCCCGCCCGACGAGGTGGGTCGACTGCTCAACGAGCGGTACAAGGTGGCGGTCCGTGCCGGCAACCACTGCGCGCTTTCGTACTTCAAGGGGATCTCGCTCAGTGAAGGCGTGAAGGGCAACGTGCGGGCCGGTTTCTACGTCTACAACACCCTCGACGAGGCGCACCGGTTCGTGGCCGCCGTCGACGAGATCGCCACCACCCTTCTGTAGTGCCTTTCCCCTTCCACCGGGAGAACCTTCCCTTTCATCAGGAGAACCTTCATGTCCAAGGCCATAGAGGCCCGGGGGCTCACCCGCCGTTTCGGCGAGGTGGAGGCGGTCTCGAATCTCGATCTCGACGTCGGTACCGGCGAGGTCTTCGCCTTCCTCGGCCCCAACGGGGCCGGTAAGACCACCACCGTGCGGATGCTCGTCACCCTGCTGAAACCGACCAGCGGCTCGGCCACGGTGGCCGGGTACGACGTCGTCACCCAGGCCGGGCAGGTACGCCGTGCCATCGGCGTCACCCTGCAGGAACTGTCCCTCGACCCGATGATGACCGCGACCGAACTGGTGGCGCTGCATCTGTCGCTGCACGGGCTGGGCCGTGACAAGGAGGCCGCGGAACGGGGGAAGGAACTCATCGCCGAACTCGGTCTGACCGAGGCGGCCGAACGTCGGGTGATGACGTATTCGGTGGGCATGCGGCGTCGGCTCGACCTGGCCCTCGCCCTGATCCACCGGCCTCAGGTGCTGTTCCTGGACGAGCCCACCACGGGGCTGGATCCGAGCAGCCGGCTGGTGATCTGGGACCGGATCCGGGAGCTTCACGCGGCGGGCACCACGGTGTTCCTGACCACCCAGTACCTCGAGGAGGCTGACCAGCTCGCCGATCGGGTCAGCATCATCGACCAGGGCCGGATCGTCGCGGAAGGAGCGCCTGAGGCGCTGAAGACGGAGGTCGGCAAGCCGCGGCTGGATCTACGGGTGGAGTCCGGGCCCGCCGACGTCGACAGCATCCTCAGCGGGTACGGCCAGGTGGTCCGTGGCGGCGGCGACCTGGTGTCGGTCTCGCTGGCCGACGAGCAGTCCGACGTCACGGCCATCATCAAAGCCCTCGCCGATGCCGGGGCCACGGTGCGGTCGTTGGACCTGGTGCGTCCGTCCCTGGAGGACGTGTTCATCGCCAAGACCGGCCGGCGCCTGGAGGGCGCAGGGAAGGACGCTGACCAGCTCAGCGTGATCGCCGGTGGCTAATCTCGGCCAGGTCGCGGTGCTCTCCGGCCGCGCCACCCGCCAGAGCCTGCGCAACCCGCAGTTCCTGGCTCCGGTGCTGGTGCTACCCACACTGTTCCTCATCGCGTACGCGGGCGGTGTGGCCGGAGGCGCCAACCTGCCCGGCTTCCCGGCCGGGGCCGGGATGTTCGAGTTCCAGCTCGGTGGCGACATGCTGCTCTCGGCGATGATGGCCGGGGTGATCGGCGGGGTCACTCAGGTCGTCGACATCCAGTCCAAGTTCTTCGATCGCTTGCTGCTGACGCCGACCAGCGCATCCGCTGTCGTCTTCGGACGGTTGGTGGGCATCGGGATGCTGGGCCTGCTCGGTGGGGTCTTCTTCACCGTGATCGGCCTGGTGTTCGGCGGCCGGCCGGCTGGTGTCGGTGGCGTCCTCATGATGCTGCTGCTGCAGGTGCTGACCGCGATGGGCTTCGGGGCCGTGACGGTCGCCATCGCGTTGCGTACCGGCGAGGGGAACGCGGTCCAGATCTTCCTGCCTCTCGGCATCGTGTTGACCATGTTCTCCTCCGCGTTCTTCCCCCGGCACCTGCTGCTCAGCCCGCTGGACACGGTGGCGGCGTACAACCCGCTCAGCTACATCGCTGATGGGCTGCACGCGCCGTGGATCGGTGGGCTCACCGCAACCGTGGCATGGCGAGCGGTGCTCGCGCTGGCCGTGATCTGGCTGGTGGGTGGCCTGCTGTGTGCCCGTGCCCTGAAACACCGAGCAGAGGCGGGCTGATCTGACATGGCTGTTGTCGCTTTGACCCGGCGTGCGCTGGGTGACATCCGGCGCGCTCCCGCGGGCGTGATCCCGGATCTGATCGCCCCCACCTTCCTGTTCGTGGCGATCGTGGGGATGTTCGGCCGGCTCGCGGAGCTGTCCAACTTCGGTGCCGAGGACTATGTGTCCTTCCTGCTGCCGCTTGGGATGGTGCAGGCCGCCGGACTGGTCGGCTCCGGGGCCGGGGTGAATGTCGGTCGAGACGTGGAGACCAGCTTCTTCGACCGGGTCTACCTGTTGCCGATCGGCCGGGGCGCGGTACTGCTGTCAACCGCGGTGTCGGCCGCGGCCAGGGCGCTGTTGTCGGTGCTGGTGGTGCTGGTCGTGGGACTGGCGATGGGATCCCGGGTGCCGAGCATCGGAGGGCTGCTGCTCGCCTTGGCGCTCACCCTGGGGTTCGCCGCGGTGGCGGCCTGCTGGGGGGTCGCGGTCGCACTGGGTACCCGCTCGTCGTCCGCCGCACCGATGATGCAGGCGCCGATCATCCTGTTGCTGATTCTGGGTCCGGCATTCGCGCCACGTGAGCTGCTCGCCGGCTGGCTGCAGCCCGTCGCCACGGTCAACCCGGTCGGCCACATCCTGGAGGCGGTCCGTGCTCCCTTCGTGGGTTCGGCCACCTGGGACACCACGTGGCCCGGCCTGCTCTCGCTGGCCATCCTGGCGGTTCTGCTCGGCGGACTGGCGCAGCTGCGGGTTCGGAGGTGGAGTCTTTGACCGAGGAACTCACCTCGACCGTGATCGCGCCCAGCAGGGTGGTCGCGCCGACTCTGGTCCGGAGCGTCACCTGGCGTTCAGCGGTGCTGCTCGCGGTCGGTGCCGCGGTGTTGATCACGGTGTCGCTCGGCCCGATGGCTGCCGAACTCGGCAATATGTCGGCCGTGGTCTGGTCCGTCACCGCGATCATCGGTGGCTTGCAGTGCCTGATGATCGCGGAACTGGCCCGGGTGTACCCGGGCCGGGCGGGTGGTACCGCCACCTACGCCCACCTGGCGCTGCACGAGGTGTCCCCGGCGCTGGGGGCACTGTCGAGTTGGGCGTACTGGTTCGCCTGGACGCCGGGGATCGCGGTGAACGTGATCCTCGCCGGGGTCTACGCCAGCGCTGCCTTCGGCATTGAGGCCACGTTCCCGCTGGCGATCCTGTTCGTCGTCGTGCTGTACGGGATCAACTACTTCGGGCTGAAGCTCAGCGTACGGTTCTACGCCGCGGTCGGTGCCGTGGCTGTGATCCCGTTGCTCGCCATCCTGCTCGGGGTCCTGGCCCAACCGTCCAGCCTGCACTGGGACTACGTGCTGCCGTTCGGCGTGCCGGGCGGGGACCTCGGCTCCATGGCCACCTGGGCGCTGATCGTGAAGTGGGCGTTCGTCGCGGTCTGGGCCTCGTACGGTGCCGAGATGGCGTCCACGGTGGTGGCCGAGATGCGGGACAGTGACACCCGGGTCGGCCAGGCGATGGGTGCCGCGGCGGTGATCTGTGCGGTCGCCTTCACCGCGATTCCGATCGTGCTGCTCGCCCTGGTAGGGGTCCAGGGGTTGCAGGAGGATCCGCAGGCGGTCTTCCTCGGTCCGGCCGAGCAGTTGTTCGGAGCGTGGGGTGCCCAGGTGGTGGCGTTGATGCTGGCGGCCGGTCTGCTGCTCGGCGCGCAGGCGTTCGTGGTCGGCTCCTCCCGGACCATCTACCAGATGACCCGGGACGGCTACCTGCCCCGAGTGTTCGGCAAGGTCAACCGGTTCGGTGTCCCCGTCGGCTCGATCACCTTCGACGTGTTGATCATCACGTTGCTGCTCATCGTGTTCCGAGACTCGATCGTGGATGTGGTCGCCTCGGCGAACATCGGCTACGTGGTGGTGTTCGTGCTGCTGCCGGTGACGTACCTGCTGCTCGGTCGGTCGTCACGGATCGGCGGTGAGAGCGGCGCCACACTGTCTCGCCGGAGTCCGCGGCACCCGATGGCTCTGTTGGCGATGGCTCTCATCGTGATCAACGTTGTGTTGCTGGTGTGGGGCGGCTTGCAGTGGGGACTTCAGGTCGTGTTGGTGGGCCTGGGCGTCCTCCTGCTGATCGTCCCGGTCTCACTGGTGGTGAGTGCCGCCCGGAAGCGGGAACTCCAGAGTTCCCGGTAGTCAAGGCTTTACCGGGAGGGTCACACCTTCCGGTAAAGAAAATCAAAGAATTGTTCGGTCCCTCGTGGGCCATGTACCACGAGGGACGCCTGCCCGTCGCGAATACTGAGGTCGAAACGCGCAAAAGCACAGCAGACACGTTCCCCGTCGACGAGTTCCCGGAGGATCCTTGCCTGACTCTCGGAAACCGCATAGTTGACCGTCAGTCGCCCGGGTTCGGCGGTGTATCCGATCAACGCCGCTTCACCGAGAATCCGCCAATCACGTACCCGTTTCACCTGATCGTGAACATCCAACGAACAGGCGATCGGTGCCGCTGCCGACTGATTGAGCAGCGGCAACTCGTGGTGATTTCGACGATTCATGTCGCGTCCTATCCGTAAAGATTGCCGGACCTGACAAACCGGGCGGCCCAACAAGGAACGGTACCAGATCAGGTAAGCACCGCCAGGACGTGGAGGAGGTTTCGGATGGCGGCACTGGAACTGCTTGCGGGGGTCGCTCGCAAGCCCTCTGGCGTGGACCGGACCGCGCAAGGGACAGTGACGGCGCCGCCGTCGCCGACTGCGGAGGCCGCCGGGGAGAACCACCCGGTGGCCGGTGACCCACCAGGGGTCGCCCTGGTGTATCCGGGCCTGGGCAGCCAGCGGGCCCGGATCGGCCTGGACCTCGCGGAGGCGTATCCCGCCGCCAGCTATGACTGGGCCAGCGAGGTCCTCGGGTACGACGTGCCGGAGCTGCTGGCCACTGCGGATCTGGAGAGCCGGGAGAACACCTACCGGGCACAGGTCGCGTTGTTCTGCGTCTCGGTCGCTGCCACACGGGTGCTCATCGAGGCCGGACTGACCCCGACATACGTGGCGGGCCACTCGCTGGGCGAAAGTGTGGCTCTGGTGGCCTCGGGGGCACTCGCGCCGGACGCCGGCCTGACCATGGTGGCACATCGGGCTGAAGTGATGCGGGAGGTGATCCACGCCTCCGGCCGCACCGGGTCCATGGTCGCGGTGCTGGGCCTGCCGTTCGACCGGCTGTACCAGGCGCTGGACGATGCCGCGGGGGAGGACGTTCTGGTCCTGGCCAATGACAACGCACCAGGCAACGCCGTTGTGGCGGGCCAGGAGGTGGCCCTCGACAGGTTCGTCGACCTGGCGGGCGCGGCGGGTGCGAAACGGGTGCTCAGGATGCGGGTGGACTGTGCGTTCCACTCGCCACTGATGGCCCCGGTGGTGGAGGCGATGCGCCCGTATCTGAGTGCGGTGCCGCTGCGTACCGCGACCATCCCGATGGTGCTGAACGCCACCACCCACCCGTGCCGGTCGGTGGGCCAGTTACGCACCGGGCTGGTGGAGCAGTTGATCTCCCCGGTGCGGTGGCGGGAATCCGTACTCCGCCTGGCGTCCCTGGGAGTCGACACCTTCATCGAGGTGGGGCCAGGTTCAGTGCTCGCCGGGCTGATCCGTCGGATCGTTCCGCAGGCCCGTGTGATGTCCGCCGGGACACACCCCCACCTGGCCCGTACCCTCGAGCTTCTGGCTGCCCGTCAGCCGGTGCGCTGAGCCGGACCAGCCGAGGCAGGCCCAGGTCTCCCGGCGCGAGCTGTCCTTCGCTCCAGAGGATTGGCCTACTGGGCGGTCCAGCCACCGTCGGCGGTGAGCACGGCACCGGTCACGAACGCCGCCGAGTCCGACGCGAGGAACGCGGCTGCGCCGGCGATCTCCTCCGGTGTCCCGATCCTGCCCATCGGGTGTTTCGCCACCATGAATGCCCTGACTTGTGGGTTGGCGCCGGGCCCGTTCTGGAACATCGGGGTGTCCACCGACCCGGCCGCGATGGCGTTGACCCGGATCCCGCGACCGGCGTACTCGACAGCCGCTGCCTTGGTCAGCCCGACCACCGCGTGCTTGGCGGCGACGTACGAGGCGGCCCCGGGCAGTGCCCGGACTCCCAGCGTGGACGCGATGTTGATGATGGCGCCGCCGCCAGCCGCGATCATCGCGCGGATCTGGTGCCGCAAGCACAGGAAGACGCTGGTCGCGTTGTTGTCGAGGGTCTGTCGCCAGCCTTTGGCGTCCTGCTGGTCCAGGGGGCCGGCCTGGAACTCGCCGCCGGCGTTGTTGACCGCGACGTCCAACCGTCCGAACTCGAAGACGCAGGTCTCCACCATGCGTCGCACGTCCGGTTCGTCGGTGACGTCCGCGGCCACGAACTGGGCCGTGCCACCGGCCTTCTCGATCAACGCGATGGTTTCCTCGCCGGGCTCGGCACGTCGTCCGGCGACCACCACGCTCGCGCCCTGCCTGGCGTACTCCCGTGCTGTCGCCCGGCCGATGCCGGAGCCACCTCCAGTGATCAGCGCTACCTTGCCTTCCAGCAGGTTCACCACGACCTCCTCAGTTCGTCGGCTTCTGGTACTGGGGGTACGAGGCGCGGTACCCGAGCATCCTGGCGAACGGCCGGACCGCCGCGAACAGCGCCCGCTGAACCGGCACCGGAGGGTTGGCCATGTAGAGGCCGTACTCGGGTGAGAGCAGCGAGCACTGCAGCAGGTTCGGCTCCCCGCGCTGGTTGGTCCTGCCGTCCTGCGCGAGGCCGAAGAGGTTCTCGAAGAACTCCTCCATGTTGCCCGGCGGCCGGAACTGGATGTCGATCTCGGCTTCCTGGTTGGACTGGTTCGACCACACGTGGGGCGTCCCGGGCGGGACGGCCACGCTCTCGCCTTCGCCCAGGGTCCGCTCCTCACCCTTGATCATCAGCAGGATTTCCCCACGGACGATCGTGAAGCGTTCCTCCTGGGACATGTGTATGTGCTCGGTGGGGGCAAAGCCGGCGGGCTTCACCGCCATTCGCATCCTCAATTCCTTGCCACCGGTCTCGGAGGAGGTCGCCACGAACGTGATCTCTTCACCGGTCAACGGATTAGTAATCGACTCACCACTGATAGCCATGTGGCCCTCCCGCCAGACTGTATCGGTGCATTGCCCCGACGAAATCTCAGCATCCGTCTGAATAGTCGTCAACCTATCACGCTGCCAGATCACCCCAGTTCAGGTACGATTACCGACGTGTCTTCGCTGCCAGGTCTCCGGATGCCAGCTCTCGTCCAGTCGCTTCAGATGCAGCATGATCCGCTGGCATTCCTGAAGCGTGGCCAGAATCGGTTCGGTGACATATTCACAATCAAGGTCCTCACTGCCGGTAAGGTCGTCGTGCTGGCGCACCACGACATGTTCGAGAAGGTCTTCACGGGCGAGGAGACCACCTTTCTCGGCGGTGCCGGGCAGGAGATGATCGAGCCCATGGTCGGGCCCCAGTCGATCTTCCTGTCCGACGTGGCCGACCACACCTGGAAGCGTCGGATCATGCTCCCGCCGTTCCACCGCACGGCGATCCAGCGCTACACGGACCAGATCCAGAAGATCGCCGAGGATCAAGTGGCCACCTGGCCGACCGGGCGTCCGATCCGGCTGCGGGAGCGGACCCAGGAGATCGCCATGGACGTGATCCTCCAGATCATCTTCGGGGTCGAGGACCCCGAGCGGATCCGGGTGATGCGGCGGCGACTGGTGTCGATGCGCGAGCCGCTGAACGCGATCATCATGGTGCCGCTGCTGCGCCGGGACCTCGGACCCTTCAGTCCCTGGAGGGTGTTCAGCCGCCGCCGGGCCGCTGTGGACGACATCGTGTACCAGGAGATCCGTACCCGCCGGTCGGACCCGAACCTGGAGGAGAAGTTCGACTTCCTCTCACTGCTGATCAAGGCGCGCGACGAAGACGGTCGCCAGATGACCGACAGTGAGGTGCGCGACCAGCTGATGAGCATGGTGTTCGCCGGCTACGAGACCACCGCGATCGGCCTGGCGTGGGCTCTGGAACTGCTGTCCCGGCACCCCGAGGTGGTGGAGAAGTTGCGGGCTTCGTTGGACGCCGGTGACCAGCAGTACATGTCGGCCGTGATCGACGAGACCCTGCGGCTGTACCCGCCGCTGTTCCACGTGGCGCGGCGGGTGGGCAAGCCGGTCGAGATCAACGGCTACCGGTTGCCTGAAGACGCCTGGTTGATGATCGCGATCATCCTGGTACACCGGAGAGACGACCTCTACGAGGAGCCGGGGGCGTTCCGGCCCGAGCGGTTCCTGGATGAGCGGCCACCCCGGTACGGGTACGTGCCGTTCGCCGCGGGCAGCCGGCGTTGCCTCGGGATGCACCTGGCGAAGCTGGAAATGGCCATCGTGTTGGAACACCTGGTACGGACCATGGACATCTCGCCGGGCCGCAAGAAGCCGGACGAGATGAAGCTGTTCCACATCACGGTTGTGCCCCGGCACGGAGCGACCGTGATCCTCAAGCCCAGGGAGGCACCGGACCGCGAAACCGTCGCGGGCTGACGGCGGAAGCCAGCCGCGTGCCGGCGGTCGGCGGTTCGGTCGTCACAGCGACCGGATCACCAGGCTGACATTGTGCCCGCCGAAGCCGAACGCGTTGCCGAGTGCGGCGACCCGTACCGGAAGTCGCTCCGCCCAGTCCTCGGTCAAGTGCCGCACCCCGGATTCGCTGGCGAGCAGGGCCCGCCAGCTCGCGGTCAGGTCCCCGCCGAGCGGGGTGCTCGCGCCGGCACCGGTGATCAGAACGGTGGTCATGCGGGCTCTGTCGGAGTCGACCGCACCCGCCGGGTGGTGTCGTCGAGGCGTTCGGTCAATCCCTTGCGGTCCAGCAACTCCAGAAGTGGCACCGCGATCCGACGGGTGGTGGCCAGCGCCTGCCGTGCCTGGCTCATCGTGAACGGCTCGGGGAGTTCGGCGAGCCGGCGTACCGCTGCCGTGTCGGCACCGGGCAGCAGGTAGATCCCGTCCACCACCCGGAGCAGCTCGCCGGCACGTACCGCCGCGGTCAGCGAGCCGTGGTCCAGGCCCAGTTCGGCCAGCCGGTCGGCCTCCGGAGCCAGGAACGGGTCCCGTTCCAGGTCGGCGCGGATCTGGTCGAGCGCCCGGCGGACCGGTTCGGGCAGGGTCGGACCGGTCCGCGCCCCGAACAACCGGCCGCCGCTGTGCCGCAGCGGCGGCTCGCACAGCGCCCGTACGAGCTGTCGGTCCGGCAGTCGCAACGCTCGCCGGGCCTGCTCCAGTGGCATCCCGGGATCCGTCGGGTTCGCGGTCGCGTACTCCTCGACCACCTCGACCAGCCGGGCCTTCTGCTGCTGCCACCACTGTCGGTCGGCCAGCCAGTCCCCGGTCACCGGGTCAGCCGGGGGTTCCGCGCCCATCGCGCGCAGCGCACCGACCCGGACCAGTCGGCGTCGCCGTACCTCGGCGGGACCGTCCGCGGTGATGCCGTACTCCGCCAGTTCGGCGGTCCGCCGCGCCGCGGTCCGCCGCCGGGACAGCCCTGGCGGGTCCACGTCGACCACGGTCAACCGGGCCACGATGAGTTGCTGTGCCGGGTCGCGCAGCAGGGCCAGGTCACCGATCCGCAGCGGCAACGCACGGGGGGAACTCACCCGCAGGTGCCAGTCACCAAGCGCCCGTAGCCGCACCGGCACGGCCGCCGATCCGATGTGCAGCACCACCTCGGTGGCGATCTCCCCGGCCCGGAAGTCGCCGCTCAGCCGGGCGTCGAAGGACTTTGTCGACCACCACCGCTGCGGGGTCACCAGCACGTCGCCACGCTTGACCTCGGTACGTCCCACGCCACGCAGGTTGACCGCCACCCGGGCCACCGCTGACACCTCCTGGCGGGCCTGCTTGAGCGACTCCAGGCCACGCACCCGGATCCGTCGGCCGTACGGCTGGAGTTCCAGCTCGTCGCCCTCACGCAGCGTGCCGGCACCCAGGGTGCCGGTGACCACGGTGCCGAGACCGGTGACGGTGAACGCCCGGTCCACCCAGAGCCGTACGTCCGCGGTGGCATCGGGCTCCGGCAGCCGGCTCACCAGGCGGTCCAACGCGGCGTGCAATGCGGGGATCCCGGTGCCGCGGACGCTGTCGACAGCGACCGCCTCCACGTTCCCGATCGACGTGGCCGCGATCCGGGTCAGCGCGTCGGCGGTCACCGGACCGGGGTCGGCCAGGTCGGCGCGGGTGACGGCGAGCAGGCCGTGGCGCACCCCGAAGGTGTCCAGTGCGGCCAGGTGTTCGCCGGACTGGGCCCGCCACCCTTCGTCAGCCGCGACCACGAACATCACCGCGGGCACCGGCCCCACCCCGGCCAGCATGTTGCTCATGAACCGTTCGTGCCCGGGGACGTCCACGAACGCGAGCCGGGCTCCGGACGGCAGCCCTGTCCACGCGAAACCGAGGTCGATGGTCATGCCGCGCCGCCGTTCCTCGGCCCACCGGTCCGGTTCCATCCCGGTCAGTGCCCGTACCAGGGTGGACTTGCCGTGGTCGACGTGACCCGCTGTGGCTACGACATACATCAGCGCACCGACAGCACGGCGGCCCGCACCGCCCGGTCGTCGGAGGCCGGCACGGCACGCAGGTCGAGCAGGCAGCGACCGCGTTCGATCCGCGCGATCACCGGCGGCTCGCCGAGCCGCAGCGCGGAACCGTACGCCTCGGGCAGTGCGACCGCCGTGCTGGGCAGTTCCACGCCGGGGGCGCCACCGCCGCCTACCACCGCCCGGCTGGCAACCACCTCGGCCGCCACTCCGGCGGCGGTGAGTTCGCCGGCAAGTTTCTCGGCTCGGGCGTGTAGTGCTCCGGAGTCGGCGTGCAACGCGGCGTGGGTGGGAGGTTGCGGCCCGCGCAGCGTCGCCTCCAACGCCGCCAGGGTGAGCTTGTCCACCCGCAGCGCACGGGCCAGGGGGTGCCGCCGCAGCCGCTGCACGAGGTCCTCACGGCCGAACAACAGTCCCGCCTGTGGGCCACCGAGCAGCTTGTCACCGCTCGCGGTGACCAGATCGGCACCGTCGCGCAGCGCGGTACGCGCGTCCGGCTCATCCGGGAACAGCGGGTCCGGTGTCAGCAGACCGGAGCCGATGTCGAACACCACGGGCACGCCCAGGGTCGCGAGTTCGGCGACCGCCACGTGTTCGGTGAACCCCTCGATCCGGAAGTTGGAAGGGTGGATCTTCAGTACGCAGCCGGTCTGCGGGCCCACCGCGGCCTGGTAGTCGGCCAGCACGGTCCGGTTGGTGGTGCCCACCTCGCGCAGCCTGGCACCCGTGGAAACCAGCAGGTCCGGTAGCCGGAAGCCGTCCCCGATCTCGACCAGCTCGCCCCGGCTGACCACCATCTCACGCCCCTCCGCCAGGGCTGTGGCGACCAGCACCAACGCCGCCGCGTTGTTGTTGACCACATGCACGGCCCCGGCGTCGGGCACGGCCTCGGCCAGCGCGGTCAGGGTGCCACGGCCCCGCCGGCCGCGCTGCCCGGTCGCCAGGTCGTACTCGACATCCGTGGTCCCGCTGGCAGCCAGCACCGCATCGCGGGCCGCCGCCGACAACGGCGCCCTGCCGAGGTTGGTGTGGAGTAGCACCCCGGTCGCGTTGATCACCGGCCGGAGGCTGGCGGCCGTCCGTGGCAGCGCGCCAAGTACCGCGTCGATCACCTCGTCCGGCGTTGTCTCGCCCCGCCGGACCCTGGCCTGCACCTCCCTGACGGCGGCTTTCACAACGGCACGGCCGAGTCTGGTGGTGGCCGCGGCCAGCCGCTCATCTGCCAGGAGCACGTCGGTGCGTGGCACCCTTCGCCAGGCGTCAGACACCTTGCTGAGTGTATGAAGTGGACGCTACCGTGCATAGGCCGACGTGCCGGGGCCTGTCTCGGTCGTCGCGTTGGACTGAGCCGTCATACTGGCTGAGTCGCTGTGATGGCGGAGGTGGAAGGGAATCGAACCCTCCGACCCCGCAGAGCGGAGTCCACCGGTTTTGAAGACCGAGGGGGCCACCAGGCGCCCACACACCTCCGCCGGGCAGCCTACGGCATCGCCATCTCCGGGGCCGACCCGGAACCCTGACAGGACGGGTGGTTCCATCAGGACAGCGAGTTCTGGAGCGCGAGTCGCATCAGGACGGTGTCTCCACCTGGGACAGACAGTTCCACACTGGTACCGGCAACGGTGTTCGGAAGGACGAGCGGATGGTCGAACTGACCAAACTGGCCAAGGGTGGCGGCTGCGCCTGCAAGGTGCCCGCCGAGGACCTCGAGAACCTGTTGAGCCAGCTCACAGGGCTGACCGAGGTGTCCGACGAGCGCTTGGTCGTGGGCGTGGAATTCGGTGACGACGCTGCCGTGATGGCGATTGACGGGCTGGACGGACGGGGTCTGGTGATGACCACCGACTTCTTCACTCCGGTGGTCAACGACGCGTACGACTGGGGCCGGATCGCCGCGGCCAACGCGTTGTCCGACGTGTACGCCATGGGAGGCCAGCCCGCGATCGCGCTGAACCTGCTTGCCTGGCCCCGCGACCTGCTGCCCCCGGAAATCATCCGGGACGTGTTGCGCGGCGGCCTGGACGTCGCCCGGGAAGCGGCCTGCCTGCTGGTGGGAGGTCACTCCATCGACGATCCCGAGCCGAAGTACGGCCTGGCGGTCGCCGGTTTCGTGGACCTGGACCGGATGATGCGGATGGACGCGGCCGAGCCGGGAGTTCCGCTCACGTTGACCAAGCCGCTGGGTGTGGGCGTGCTGAACAACCGGCACAAGGTAACCGGGGTGGAGTTTCCCGAGGCGGTCGCGTCGATGACCACGCTCAACCGCGAGGCGTCCCGGGCGGCGGTCGCCGCCGGGGCCCGGTCGGCCACCGACGTCACCGGCTTCGGGTTGCTGGGGCACCTGTACAAGATGTGCCGGGCCAGCGGGGTCCGGGCCGTGATCGACGTCGCCACCGTGCCGTTCCTGGACGGCGCACGGGAGTCGGCGGAGGCCGGGTACGTGCCGGGTGGCTCGCGGCGCAACCTCGACTGGGTGGCGCCGCACCTGGATCCCGGAAAGTATCCGGAGCTGGACCAGGTGCTGCTCGCCGACGCGCAGACCTCCGGCGGCCTGCTGGTGGCCGGTGAGGTGCCCGGTTACCCGGTGATCGGGGAGTTGCTGCCCGCTGGAGGTCCGGCTCTCACCCTGCGCTGAGGTTCCGGCCAGTCCGAGCGCTCGGCCTGCCAGTCGCGCCTGGCGAGGGCGTACTCCACCTCACCGTGCTGCGTCCCGGGCAGGGGCTCGGCCCATTCCCGGTGGAAGGTCCGGACATAGCGCAGTCCGGCCTTCTCCATCACCCGCCGGGAGCGAGCGTTGACCGCCATGGTCTGCGCGTACACCACCTCCACCCCGAACTCGGTGAAGCCCTTGCGGATCAGTTCCCGGGAGCCCTCGGTGGCGTACCCCTTGCCCCAGGCCGACCGGCGCAGCCGGTATCCGAGTTCCACCGTGCCGGGCGGATCGTCCGGTCGCGGGCGGAAGTGGAACCAGCCGAGGAAGTCCCCGCCCGCCTGCTTGATCGCCGCGAAGAATCCGTAGCCGGTGAACCGGCGGTGGTAGTCCAGAAACCGGGGCAACACGTCGGTCTCGATCGACTCCCGGGGCGTGGGCCTGCCGCCGGTCAGGTGGCGCATCACCTCCGGGTCGCCGTCCAACTCGACCAGGTGATCGGCGTCGGACCCGGTGAAGTGCCGGAGGATGAGCCTCTCGGTTTCCAGGAAGGGACGCACCGGACGATTGTCACGCGGCGGGTCCGTGGCTGGAACCGGATCACTCCGGCTCGTTGCCAGGCCGCCACTTGATCGAGCAGCCCAGGCTGGGCCGGTGTGGTTCCGGCACCGGTTGTCCGGCCAGCACCGCCTCGATCGCATCGCGCAGCAGGTGACCGGTGACCGGGTTGCGGTTGCCGGGCGTGGACTCGTCGAACGCGCCCCGGTAGGCGAGCGTCCCGGCTCGGTCGTACAGGAAGAAGTCCGGGGTGCACGCGGCCCGGAAGTCCTTGGCGACCTGCTGCGTGGGGTCGAACAGGTACGGGAAGTTCCAGTTGGCCCGGGCCCGTTGTTCCCGCATGTGCTGCGGGGCGTCTTCGGGGTAGTTCTCGGTGTCGTTGCTGCAGATCCCCACCACACCGAGTTGCGGGTACCCGGCGAGCAGCTTGCCCAGCGCGGCCTCGAGGTGCCGGACGTACGGGCAGTGGTTGGACAGGAACATCACCAGCAGCGCTGGGGCGTCGGCGAAGTCGTCGCGCCGGATGGTCGTCCCTTCCACGGACTCCAGTGCGAAGTCGGGTACCGGACTACGCAGCGGCACCATGAACGACGACACCGCCATCGAGGTCTCCCATCGTCGTTGATGTTGTCTCCACCCACCCTAAGCCGGTTGGCCGGGCGAATCACATCCGGCACGGCCTGTGGTGGCTCGGCCCTATCGTGTCCGGGTGGAAACCGCTGCGGCGTGACAGAGGGGCGTGAGCGATGGGCGAGTACGAGATCAACGTCGACATCGACGGCGACGGGCGCTGGGACGACGTCAGCGTGACCGAGCACCCGGACGGCTCGGTCATCCTGGAAGGCGACGTCGACGGCGACGGGCGGGCCGACTTCGTCGGGTACGACGAGGACGCGGACGGTCTCGTGGACCATGCCGACTACGACACCGACAGCGACGGAGACCTGGACACCCGCTGGACCGACGACGACGGCGACGGCTGGCTGGACAGTTCCGAGCCGATCGTGGACGACGTGGCGGGGTCGGGTGACGGTGCCGGCGGTGGCGGCTCGGACGGTGGGTCGGGCGACCCGGCGGCCGGCGGCCTGCGAAGCAAGCTGGTTCCGGCTCCCGGCGACTGAGGACCGCCCCTCAGGTGCCCTGGAAGAGCGGCTTTCGCTTGGCCACGAACGCCTCGGTGGCCTCCCGGTGGTCGGCGGTGGCGCCGCAGACCGCCTGAGCCTGGTACTCGGCCTCCAGGGCTTCCCGGAGCCCGCCGGACGCGGCGATCGTCAGTTGCCGTTTGATCTGCCCGTACGCGACGGTTGGCCCGGCTGCCAGCCGCGCGGCCAGTTCCTGGGCCACGGGGAGCACCCGTTCGTCGTCGTCCACCAGATCGGTGAGCAGCCCGATCCGTAGGGCGTCGTCCGCCGTCACCGGCTCGGCGAGCATCAGCAGTTCGGTTGCCTTGGCGTACCCCACCAGGCGCGGCAGGGTCCACGACGCCCCGGTGTCGCCGGCCAGCCCCACGTTGGCGAACGCCATCAGGAACCGGGTGCCGGGGCCGCCGATCCGAAAGTCGGCCAGGAACGCCAGGGAGGCCCCGGCACCGGCCGCCATCCCGCGTACCGCCGCGACCACCGGCTTGGGCAGTCCAGCGAGCAGTTCCACCATCGGGTTGAAGTGCTGCCTCACGGTGGCCAGCGGGTCATCCGTACCCGATTCCAGACTCTGGACGTGCTCCCGCAGGTCCTGACCCACGCAGAAGGCCCGGCCCGCTCCGGTGACCACGACTGCCCGGCACGACGGGTCGGCGGCGAGTCCGGCCAGACTGTCCCGCAGCGCCTCCTTGAGTGGTACGTCAAGGGAGTTGAGGGAATCAGGTCGGTTCAGCGTGAGCGTGGTGACACCGTCGGTCGTGTCGATCAGTAGCGGGTCTGTCACAGGGCACCTCGTTTCGGAAGCGGATGGGTTCTCCAACGCGATGATGTCGTACGTCGTCAGGACGGCGACGGACTCTCACCGGTGAGGCTGGCGTCCACGTACCGGTCCGCCGCGCGCCGCAGCCGCCTGGCGTGACGATCGAAGAACCTGGCCGCGGTATGGCCGGGCCACGGATCGGGCAGTAGGTCGGCCGGCAGTTGCGGATCCCGGAACAGGAACGAACGCCAGGCGTGGACCAACCTGAACCGTGCGACATAGCCGGTTATGTCGCTCGCGCCGGCACTGACCGGCTCGACCACCGGACGCAGCTCCTCGACGAATTTCTGGTACGCGGTGGCGAGAGCCTCCAGATCCCACGCCTGGTGTACCAGGGCGACCGCCGCGGGCAGGCCGCCCGCCGGCTCGGCGGCGAACCGCCGCGCGTTGACACCGGCATCGTGCAGCAGGGTGTCCACCTCGGCGGCGGCGCGGGGTGCGATCCAGGACGTTCCATCAAGTTTCCCGTACCCGAGGTAACCGAGGTTCGCGGCGAGTCGGGACCGAGCGGACCGCCCCGGCGGTGGTTCGACCAGTAGCAGGTCGAAGCTGCCCTTCCAGGGGGCAGGAGTGGTGCGGTAGATCCGGGCCGCCGCCTCGTCGACCCGGCGAACCGCTCTGGGCGTGAGTTCGTAGCCGGGCCCATGGGCCAGTCGGGTCGGGCGCAGCCAGCCCTGCCGCACCATCCGGGACACCGCGGTGCGCACCGCCGGAGCGGCGATATGCAGCGGCGAGAGCAGCCTCACCAGCGCCGCGACCGGCGCGTACCCGCCACGGGAGCGCAGGTAGTCGCCGTAGAGATCGAAGAGCGCCGAGCGCGCCTGCACCCAGCGAGTGTGACAGCTAACTGCCGACTTCGCCAGAAGTTGTCACATCATGCCGGGGCCGGTTTGGGTGCCGTGCCGCTCATCAGGGAAAATGACCAACGGGAAACATCGTCCTGGGAAGTCCCAGCGGTGCCTGAAATGAATTCCATGGCCGCGGAGCATCCGTGGCATGGCGTTGAGTCGAGGGGAGACAACATGGCGGCCATGAAGCCGCGGACGGGCGACGGTCCGCTGGAGGTCACCAAAGAGGGCCGCGGCATCGTCATGCGGGTCCCACTCGAGGGCGGTGGACGACTCGTCGTCGAGATGACGCCCCAAGAGGCGAGCGACCTGGGTGACGCGCTGAAGTCCGTGGTCAGCTAAGTCGCCGTCATCGTGACCCCGGTGCGACCGCGCGCCGGGGTCATGGGCTGTCTAGAGTTTGCGCACCAACCGGTCAACGCCCGGGTAGGAGGCTGCTGTGACGACTCTCGGGGTACGGCTCGCCGAGCATCTGGGACGGCCCGCGATGCTGGCGGTCCCGGTGCGTGCCGCCGAGCCCGTCCCGGAGTGTGGGTCTTCCGACCCGGTGCCGGCGGGGGAGGGTGCCCGGCCCGGTGTGCTGGACGTTGAGCCGGCGAGACTGCCGAGCGCACTGGCGGAGGTCACCGAAGCGTTCCTGTCCGACGTCGAGCATTCCGGCGCCGCCGGTACCAGCCACGTGCTGCCGCGCCCCGGCGGCAAGCCGGCACGGGCGCTGTTCGTCGGCGTTGGCGACGGCTCTCCGGCAGGATGGCGGGCGGCTGGAGCCGCGGTCGCCAGGGCGGCCATGAACCAGCCGTCCGTGGCGGTGCTGCTGCCCACCGGGACCACGTCGGAGACGGTGGCCGCCCTCACCGAAGGCGCGCTGCTGGCGGCGTACCGTTTCAGTCTGAAGACCAAGCCCGACGAGTCCCGCAGGCTACGTACCGTCACGCTGGTGGTGCCGGATCCTGACCGGTACGCCGAAGC
>DASUSI010000038.1:0-8238 GCA_036375165.1 Micromonosporaceae bacterium
TGCTCGCCACTGGTGAGCGATCCGTTCGTGGACATGTCGCTCGTATTTGTCCAGTTCCAGCCGCCGCGCTCGGTTGAGCGAAGCCATGGAAAACACGTGGGCCCGGGGCACGATGAGGACATAGCCAGGAACAAGTGCGCCGATCGGGGCGATCGTGACGAAGTGGCTCGCTTTATCAATGATATGGAAGTCATACCACGGGCGGTCCTGTTGACGTTGGTTGAGTCGCTCGCAGAACTCACAGACGTCCACGTAGCTCTTCCTCCACTACGACGCACATTCATTTGTAAGCGCAATCGTACGCGCACTGCGGCACCACAAGGAGCGCACTTGGTGTCGGATTGAAGGATTGACAATTATCCGACACAGGCTTGTGATCCATTGGCGTCAATGGCAGCCTGACAGCGACGGGTCACTGGACTTGATATTGTCACATCGGGCCGGACCAAGCACCTTCGACCAAGGGCAACCGATTGTGCTGTAAAACGGTCACGGCAAGGCCATATGAAAAGCCCCCAATCGGATCCGCCGGGATGCTGCGACGCGCGCTGAACACATCATTGAGCCGGCCGGGCACGCCGCGCCCGCTGCGGTGCATGGCCGGTTGGTCACCCCGGCAACAGTTCATCTCGCCGCGGGCCTCACCAGGCGGTCGCCCAGGGCCGGCGGGCGGATCCGCCGCAACGAGGTTGACCGTCTCGGTTGTAGTGATCGTCTTCAGGTGTTTGACTGAGTCCCGCGCGCCGTGTGAGCTGGCTCACCGGGACGTTCGCGCTGCCTGCTGCCGTGAGGACGCCGGGCAGGGAGCGGACCAGCGACCAGCGCGGGGCGCGTGACCGCCCGGTGCACCTCCGCACTGGACTGCCCCGTCTCGACGAGCGGGAGGCCGCATTGACCCGGATCAACGTCACGGTCGACGGAGTGAAGTACTCCGACGACGTGGAACCAAGAACTCTTCTTGTCCACTACCTGCGAGAACAACTCGGCAAGATCGGCACGGTGGTGGGCTGCGACACCAGCAACTGCGGGTCCTGCACGGTGCTGATGAGCGGCACCTCGGGCCGGCACAGTGTCAAGTCCTGCACGGTGCTGGCGGTGCAGGCCGACGGCCGCTCGATCACCACGATCGAGGGCTTGGCCGACGAGTCCGAACACCACCTGCACCCGGTGCAGCAGGCGTTCCACGAGCGGCACGCGCTGCAATGTGGCTACTGCACCCCAGGAATGATCATGCAGTCGGTGGACCTGCTCCAGGAAAACCCGAACCCGACCGATGAGCAGGTACGGGAGGGCCTGGAGGGCAACCTGTGCCGCTGCACCGGCTACCAGAACATCATCCGCGCGGTTCAGGACGCGGGCGCGGTGCTGCGCGGAGCCGCCCCGGCGCTGCCGCACGAAGGCGAGGGTGAGCCCGGCACGCCGGTTGGCGAGGGCACCGCGACCGCCGCCGAACACGAGCGGGTCCCCGAAGAAGTCGTCCCCAGGCCGCGCCCGTAGGGCCAGGAGGAGGTGTCAGCGTGACCGTCATTGAGGAACGGCCGGCCGGCGAGGTCGGCCAGGCCAGGCGTCGCAAGGAGGACGCCCGCCTGATCACCGGCAGGACGATGTGGACGGACAACATCACCCTGCCCGGAATGCTGCATCTGGCCATCCTGCGAAGCCCCATGGCACATGCCCGGATCGCCAACATCGACGTGACGTCAGCTCGGGAGTTGCCGGGCGTAATCGCCGCGTTCAGTGGCCGGGACCTGGCCGACGAGATGGCCGGACTGCCCTGTGCCTGGCCGGTCACCGAGGACATGGTGCATCCGGACCACCTGCCGCTGGCCACAGACGAGGTACGCCACACCGGCGAGGCGATCGCCGTCGTGGTGGCCCGGGACCGGGGCAGCGCGGTGGACGCCCTGGAGGCCATCGAAGTCGACTACGACGAGCTTCCGGTGGTGCTCGACATGGAGGCGGCGCTCACCGAAGGCGCTGCCCTGGTGCATGCCGACAAGGGCACCAACAAGTCGTTCACCTGGGTCTTCGACTCCGGCGAGGCCGGCACCGGAGGCAACGTCGCGGAAGCGCTGGACAACGCCGAAGTGAAGATCACCCGCAGGTTCGTGCAGCAGCGGCTGGTCCCCGGGTACATGGAACCGAGGTCCGTGGTGGTGGACCCGACCGGTGACGTGTTCACGATGTGGTCGTCCACCCAGGTGCCGCACATCCTGCGCCTGATGCTCGCCATGGTCACCAGCACCCCGGAGCACAAGGTCCGCGTGATCGCCCCGGACGTCGGCGGCGGTTTCGGCGGCAAGCTACAGGTCACCCCGGAGGAACTGATCGTGTTCCTGGTGGCCAAGCGGATCGGCAAGCCGGTCAAGTACACCGAGACCCGGTCGGAGAGCATGCAGGCCACCCACCACGGCCGGGACCAGATCCAGTTTCTGGAACTGGCCGCCCGACGGGACGGCACGGTCACCGGGCTGAACGTCCGGCTGCTCGCCAACATGGGCGCGTACCTCGGTCTGGTCACCCCCGGTGTGCCGATCCTCGGCGCGTTCATGTTCAACGCGATCTACAAGTTCCCGGCGTACCGGTTCGAATGCAACGGGGTGTTCACCAACACCGCGTGGACCGACGCGTACCGGGGAGCCGGCCGACCGGAGGCCACGTTCGCGATCGAGCGGATGATGGACGAACTGGCCGCCGAACTCGACATGGACCCGATGGAGGTACGCCGCAAGAACTGGATCCAGCACGAGGAGTTCCCGTTCGACACGGTCGCCGGGTTGACGTACGACTCGGGGAACTACGAGGCCGCCACCGAGAAGTCGATGACCCTGTTCGGGTACGACGAGCTGCGTCGCGAGCAGGCGGCCCGGCGGGAGTCCGGCGACCCGGTGCAACTGGGAATCGGGATCTCCACGTACACCGAGATGTGTGGGCTGGCGCCGTCCCGGGTGCTCGGCGCGCTGCGGTACGGCGCGGGTGGCTGGGAGTCGGCGGCGGTGCGGGTGCTGCCCACCGGCAAGGTGGAGGTGATCACGGGTACCTCGCCGCATGGGCAGGGACACGAGACCGCGTGGAGCCAGATCGTCGCCGACCAGTTGGGCGTGCCGTTCGAGGACGTGGAGGTGTTGCACGGGGACACCCGTACCGCTCACAAAGGCATGGACACGTACGGCTCGCGGTCCCTGGCGGTGGGCGGCACCGCTCTGGTGCTGGCCTGCCAGAAGGTGGTGTCCAAGGCGAAGAAGATCGCCGCGCACATGCTGGAGGCATCAGAGGACGATCTGGAGTTCAGCGACGGGGCGTGGCGGGTACGCGGCACCCCGGAAGCGGCAAAGACCATCGCGGATTGCGCCCTGGCGGTGTTCACCTCACACGGCCTGCCGGACGGGGTCGAGCCGGACCTGGACTCGGACGCGGTGTACGACCCGGAGAACTTCTCATTCCCGCACGGCACCCACCTGTGCGCGGTCGAGGTGGACACCGAGACCGGGCAGGTGAAGATCCGCAAGTACGTGGCCGTGGACGACGTGGGACGGGTGATCAACCCGTTGATCGTGGAGGGCCAGGTGCACGGCGGGCTGGCGCAAGGCATCGCCCAGGCGCTGTTCGAGGAGGCGGTGTACGACGCTGACGGCAACCTGATGACCGGGACGTTCGTCGACTACACCCTGCCCACCGCGGCGGACCTGCCGGAGTTCATCACGGACCGCACTGAAACCCCGGCGACCTCGCACCCACTGGGTGCGAAGGGGGTCGGCGAGGCGGGCACCATCGCCTCGACCCCGGCGGTGGTGAACGCTGTGGTCAACGCGCTGCGCCCGATGGGTGTGAACGACGTGCCGATGCCCTGCACGCCGGAGCGGGTCTGGCGCGCGATCCAGGAGGTGCGGTCATGATTCCGGTCGAGTTCGACTATGTGCGGCCATCGAGTGTGGACGACGCGGTGGCCGCGCTGCGGGACGCCGGGGAGGACGCGAAGGTGCTGGCCGGGGGCCAGAGCCTGATCCCGGTGCTGCGACTGCGGCTGGCCGCGCCGAGCACAGTGGTCGACCTGGGCGCGATCCCGGATCTGGTCGGGGTGCGGGAGGACGGCGACTCGCTGGTGATCGGCGCGATGACCCGCCACGGCCAGGTCACCCAGCACGCCCTGGTCCTGCGGTACGCGCCGCTGTTGGCGCAGGCCGCCGGCAGCATCGGCGACCCGCAGGTACGCCACATGGGCACGTTCGGCGGTTCGCTGGCGCACGCTGATCCGGCCGGGGACCTGCCGAGCGTGGCAGTGGCGCTGGACGCGACGATGGTGGTCGTAGGTGAGGGCGGCCGGCGGGAGGTGCCGGCCAGCGAGTTCTTCACCGACTACCTGACCACCGTGCTGGAACCCACGGACCTGCTGGTCGAGGTGCGGGTGCCGAAGCTGACCGGCTGGGGCACGCACTACGAGAAGTTCAACCGGGTCGCTCAGGCCTGGGCGATTGTGGGTGTGGCGGCGGCGGTACGCCGGGACAACGGCGGCATCGCCGAGGCGCGGGTGGCACTGACCAACATGGGTCCGACCCCGGTTCGGGCGACCGCCGTGGAACAGGCGTTGACCGGCGGCGACGCCAGCCCGGACGCGCTCGCGGCGGCGTGCGAACAGGCCGCCGAGGGTACGTCCCCCAGTGACGACGTGACCGCGTCCGCGGACTACCGCCGGCACCTGGCCCGGGTACTGACCCGGCGGGCGCTGGCCGCCGCGGCCGGTCTCTGACCTCACCCGATTCGTGGATCTTGGACGGTTCGGGCTTGCTGGAACAACCCGAACCGCCCAAGATCCAGGGGGACGGCGGCGGGCCGCCGCACCGCGCCCGAGCTGAGGAGGGGTACCGATGAAACTGGAACACGGCTTCACCGTCCCGGTGCCCGTGGCGAAGGCATGGGACGTGCTGCTCGACGTGCCGACCGTGGCACCGTGCATGCCTGGAGCGGCTCTGACGTCATACGAGGGGGACGAATTCGCCGGGACGGTCAAGGTGAAGGTCGGGCCGATCAACCTGACATACAAGGGTCAGGGTCGGATCGTGGAGCGGAACGAAGCTGACCGGCGGGCGGTTCTGGAAGCGTCCGGTCGGGAGGCCCGGGGCAGCGGCACGGCGAAGGCCACCGTCACCGCGACCCTGCGACCTGACGGCGACGGCTCGACGCGGGTGGACGTGGTCACCGAGCTGAACATCACCGGCCGGCCGGCGCAGTTCGGGCGGGGCATGATGGTCGACGTCGGGAACAAACTGATCGGCCAGTTCGCCGAATGTCTGTCCCGCAAGGTACGGGAAGCCGAGGTCTCGGGTGCGGTCGCGGCGTCCGCCGCGACCGGAACGGCACCCGGTCAAGCCGCCACCGGGGAGGCCGCCGCCGCGACAGGCGCCGTGACCCCGACTGAGGTGTCCTCGGCGGGCCAGCCGGCCGCGACCGGCGCGGGTGCCGCCGCGGAGACCACCCCCGCGGCCCCGGCCGAGCAGGAGGTCCAGCCGATCGACCTGCTGGAGGTCACCGGCGCGGCCGGGATGGCGAAGCGGGTCGCCAAATACACCGTGGTGTTCGCCGTCGGGGTGCTCGTCGGCTGGTTGCTGTCCCGCCTGGGCCGGGGCTGACCTCTCCGTGACCTGGCGGGACACCGGTCTGACCAGGCTGCTCGGGGTACGGCTGCCGATCGTGCAGGCCCCGATGGCGGGCGGGCCGACCACGCCCCGGCTGGTGGCCGCTGTGTCGGAGGCCGGCGGTCTGGGATCCCTCGGTGGCGCTCTGCTCGGCCCCGACGAGTTGCGGGACCGGATCCGGGATGTCCGCACGCTGACCAGCATGCCGTTCGCGGTGAACCTGTTCGCGCCGCTGCCGCCGCCGTCGCTGGAAGGGCTGGCGGAGTGGGCCGCCGTGGTCGGCGTACCGGTGCCGGACCCTGAGCCGATGCCCCGTTTCGAGGACCAGATCGCTGTGGTCATCGAGGAACGGGTACCCATCTTCAGCTTCACGTTCGGCATCCCGCCACTCGACGGGCTCGATGCGGTCACCATCGGCACCGCCACCACGGTCGAGGAGGCCGTGGCGCTGGAAGCGGCCGGCGTTGACGCGGTGGTGGCCCAGGGGTACGAGGCGGGCGGTCACCGTGGCACGTTCCTCCGCCCCGTCGAACGGTCGCTGGTCGGCACCATGGCGCTGGTGCCGCAGGTGGTGGACGCGGTGTCGGTCCCGGTGATCTCCTCGGGCGGGATCATGGACGGGCGGGGCGTCGCCGCCGCGCTGGCGCTCGGTGCCGAGGCGGTGCAACTGGGCACCGCGTTCCTCGGCTGCGACGAAGCGGGCACCTCCCCGGCGTATCGTGACGGGTTGGGTGGTGAGACCACCGTGACCAGAGCACTCACCGGGCGTCATGCCCGTGCGGTCCGTACCTCCCTTGTGGATCGTCTCGAAGCGTCGGGCCTGCGCGCCCCGGACTATCCGTTGGCTCGGCAGTTCCTGACCGGACCCGCGATGCTCGCCGGGCAGGGCGGGCCGCTGGCGCGGCGGCTCCCGGCCGGTGAACTGGTCGAGACCCTGGCGGCCGAGACCGACGCCGTGCTGCGCCACCTCACCTGACCACCCTCCCCGTCCCCCCACACCCCATCCCCCCTCCCACGCCGTATCCCCTTTTCCGCGAGATATCGATAACTCGTTGTTTTGAGGGGCCGTGAAGCAACGAGTTATCGATATCTCGTTAAAGGTGGAGGGTGGGGGGTGGGTGGGGGGGGTGGGGGTGCGTGCTGGTTGCGCCCGGTCGGGGTGGGCGGTAGACCGAGGCGTATGACCGACCCGGGGGCGAAGCCGGACACCGACGTGGTGTTCGATCCGGACACGTACCAGCGGGAAATGCCGTGGCAGGCGCTGGCCCGACTCCGGGAACGGGAACCGGTGACCTGGGTCGAGGAGCGACCGGTCGACGACTGGCCGGCCGGCCCCGGATTCTGGGCGGTATGGCGGCACGCCGAGGTGAAGTCGGTGTTGAAGCAGCCGAAGCTGTTCAGCTCGTACCTCGGGGCCACCCAGATCCGGGATCCCGCGACGCCGGACGCCCTGGCGTACGTCCGGAGGATGATGCTCAACATGGACCCGCCGGAGCATTCCCGGATCCGGGGGCTGCTGAGCCGGTCCTTCACGCCACGTACCGTGGCCCGGCTCGCGCGGGGAATCCACACGCGGGCCCGCACGCTGATCGACCGGGCCGCCGACGCGGCGGAGGTCGACTTCACGTCGGTCGCGGCGGACCTCCCGGTCAGCACCCTCGCCGACATCCTGGGCGTGCCGGACAGCGACAAGTACCTGTTGTACGACTGGGCGAACCGGGTGATTGGCTATCAGGACTCCGAGTACGCGGTGAGTGACACCGTGGACCGGGCGGCTGGTACGCCGATGGCGCGGGCGGCGCTGGCGGTGCGTCCGACCCCGGGACCGGACGGACGGATGCCGGACCCGCGTACCCGGCGCGGTATCCCGGACCTGTACGCGTACGCCCACGAACTGGCGCGGCACAAGCGGGCGCACCCAGGCGACGACGTGATGTCGATCCTGCTGGCGCAGGTGGACGACGCGGGCGGGCGGGTCTCCACCGAGGAGTTCGAGAACCTGTTCTGGCTGTTCGCGGTGGCCGGCAACGAGACGCTGCGCAACGGGATTCCGGGTGGGATGTACGCGCTCGCCAACCACCCCGGCCAGTGGCGACGGCTGGACGAGGACCGCTCGCTGCTGCCCAGCGCGGTGGAGGAGATGCTGCGCTGGTGGACGCCGGTGATCCACTTCCGGCGTACCGCCACAGCCGACGCCGAGATCGCGGGGCAGCCGGTACCCGCCGGGGACAAGGTGGTCGTCTACTTCGCGAGTGGCAACCGGGATCCCCGGGTGTTCCCGGAACCGGACTGGTTCCAGATCGCCCGGCCGCGAAACGACCACTTGGCGTTCGGACACGGCCCGCACTTCTGCCTGGGTGCGCACCTGGCCCGTACCCAGATGGAGGCGATTTTCGCGGCGGTGCTGGACCGGTTCTCGGTGGTGGAACCGGCCGGTGAGGTGATCCGGCTGCGGTCCAATTTCCAGAATGGACTGAAGCGGCTCCCGATCCGGTGGCGACCGCGGTGACGGCCGGGACATCCGTACAAATAGGATGGTTGGCCTGGAAAGCGGAGATCGATCGGTGTTGACCGCGACCGACCGAATCCGCCAGCGAGGCAAGCT
>DASUSI010000039.1:0-58554 GCA_036375165.1 Micromonosporaceae bacterium
CACCAGTCTGGCAAGACGTACAAGATCGAATGCAAGATCGTCCAAGGCATCGCCACCGACAAGGCGAAGAAGATCACCAAGCTGATCCGGGACGAGGGCCCGAAGGGGGTTCAGGCCCAGATCCAGGGCGACCAGGTCAGGGTGAGCGGCAAGAAGAAGGATGACCTGCAGACAGTGATCACAATGATTAAGCAGGCCAATCTAGATATACCGGTGCAATTTACGAATTACCGCTAATCACCGACCGCGAGCCATCTGGCGGCTGTCCGGCCGGAAGCCCGGGCGATATCGTCAGAACCGTGCGCGCCTGGGTGGTACAGGCACCGGGCCCCATCGGCTCCGGACCCCTGATGCTGGTGGAGCGCCCCCGGCCGGAACCCGGACCCGGCGAACTCCTGATCCGGGTACGGGCCTGCGGCGTCTGCCGCACCGACCTGCACCTCGCCGAGGGCGACCTCGCACCCCGACGTCCTGCGACGGTGCCCGGTCACGAAGTGGTCGGTGAGGTGATCGGACACGGTCCCGGCGCCGGTGGCAGCGTGCCGCTCGGCCGCACCGTCGGCATCGCCTGGCTACGCGGCACCTGCGGGGTGTGCCGCTACTGCACCCGAGGGGCCGAGAACCTCTGCCCGCGATCGACATACACCGGCTGGGACGCCGACGGTGGATACGCCGAGTACACCACGGTGCCGGAGGCGTACGCGTACCCGCTTCCGGACGACGCGGACCCGGTGACCAACGCCCCGCTGCTGTGCGCCGGAATCATCGGCTACCGGGCGCTACGGCGTACCGGAATCCAGCCCGGCGACCGGCTCGGGATCTGGGGGTTCGGCGCTTCCGCCCACCTCACGGCACAGCTCGCGATACACCACGGTGCCGAGGTGTACGTGTTCACCCGGTCGGCGGCCTCCCAGCGGCTGGCCCGTCAGCTCGGCGCGGCCTGGGCGCAAGGGGTTCACCACGACAGCCCGGTTCCGCTGCAAGCCGCCATCATCTTCGCCCCGGCCGGGAACCTCGTCCCGGTCGCGCTGTCCGCCCTGGACCGCGGTGGCGTACTGACGATCGCCGGAATCCACCTCACCGACGTACCGCCGCTGAACTACGAACGGCACCTGTTCTACGAACGGGAAGTACGCAGCGTCACCGCGAACACCCGGCTGGACGGCAGCCGGTTCCTCGCTCTCGCCGCGGCGGTACGCCCTGAGCTGGCTGTGGTCCGGTACCCGTTCGACGCGGCCGACCAGGCACTGGCGGACCTGGCCACCGACCAGGTGACCGGCGTCGCGGTACTCGACATCGCCTCCTGAGCCGATCACGCCGGTCGCGTCGAGTGCTGTCCGAGTAGGGGTCCCAGTACGGCGAATCCCCACCGAGGCCGCCAGCTCAAGACGGAGCGTCAGAAGAGGGCGGCCGCGGCGGCGGCGTCCAGGACCAGTTGCGGGGCGAGGCCCACCAGCAGTGCGGCCAGGGTCACCGCGACCACCGCGACCCCGACCGGCCACGCCACCCGGCCGCCCGAACGCGCGGCGGGCCGCTCCGCCGGGGCATAGAGCAGGGCACCGAGCCGTACGTAGTACGCGAGACCGACCACCGCGTTCAGCGCCACCACCACGGCGAGCCACCCCGCACCGCCCTCCAGCAGGGCACGTACCACCACGACCTTGGCGAACAAGCCGGCGAACCCTGGCGGCAACCCGGCAAGCCCGGCGAGCGCCAGCCCGAACCCGGCGGCCAGCCACGGAGCCCGCCGTGCCACCCCCCGGTAATCCTCGATCGGACCCCCGTCGGCGGCTCCCCGCATCGCCACCAGGCAGCCGAACGCGCCCAGCTCGATCAGCACGTAGAAGGCCGCGTACCCGATGGTGGCCGCCACGAGTACCGGCACCGCCTCGGGTTGCCGACCGGCCGCCAGTGCGAACCCCCCGAGCGGCGCCAGGATGTAACCCGCCTGAGCCACCGACGACCAGGCCAACAGCCGTACCATCCGGGTCTGGCGCAACGCCACCAGGTTGCCGACAGTCATGGTCAGCACCGCCAAGGCGGCCAGCGCCGGACCCACCACGTCCAGCCAGGGACGCAGCGCGCCGACCACCACGTACAGCAGGGCGATCACACCACCGAGCTTGGATGCGGTCGACAGGTAACCGGCGATCGGCAGCGGAGCCCCGTCGTAGGTGCCAGGCGCCCAGGCGTGGAACGGCACCGCGGCGACCTTGAACGCCAGGCCGACCAGTACCAGCACCGCCGCGACCGCGGTCAAGGGGATCGCGCGCAGCTCTTCACGAGCGGCGAGCGCCTCAGCGAGCCGGTTCAGATGCACCGCTCCCGTGAGCGCGTACAACAAGGCGGCACCCATCAGGGTGACGCTGGTGGACACCACCGACACCAGGAAGAAGTTCACCGCGCCGGACACACTGGCAAGCACCCCCCGCCGCAGCCCGACCAGCACGTACAACGGCAGGGTCAGGGTCTCCACCGCCACCAGCAGCGTGATCAGGTCCCGGGAGTAGCCGAGCACCACCCCACCGGTCAACGAGCAGAGCAGCAGGAAGACATACTCCCCGGACGGAACCGGACCGCCCGTCGGTGCGCCCGGGGCCAGGGTTGGCACGGACAGCGCCAGGACGCCCAGGGTAAGGACACAGAACAGCACGGCGACCACCGCACCGGGCTGGTCCGCGACGTACGAACAGGCGTCGGCGTCACCGGGAACGCAGAACGTGGTGCGCACCGGCCCCGCTGCCACCATCACCGCGGCCACGCCGGTGCCCAGCACCCCGAGCGCCGCCACGCCGAGCAGAACGGGCCGCCGCACGGCGACCCCCGGCGCGAACACCAGGTCCAGCAGGAACACCAGTACCGCGGTGCCAGCCGCCAGGTACACCGGCAGCAACGCCACGTGGTCGACCGACTGGATCATGCGGAACCTCCGCAGGGTGACAGGGCGTGGCCGGGCAGGCCACCGCGGCGGGTCATGAGATCACCTGGATCAGCGCCTCGACCGGATCAGACGTCAGCCACAGCACCAACCCCGGCACCAGACCCAGGGCCAACGCCAGAACCGCCAACGGACCCCAGGCCACCAGCTCACCAGTCCGCAACGGCACCACGCCGGCCACCGTGTCCACCGCCGGACCGTGCGTCACCCGGCGAAGCAGCCGCAGGAAGTACGCCGCGGTGAACGCGCCGCCGACCGCGCCGAGCACACCGAGCACCGTCCACAGCGAACCCAGTTGGAGCGCGGCGTACACCGCGAACGCCTCACCCCAGAACCCGGCCAGGCCGGGCAGGCCGAGCGAGGCGATCGCGGCGAAGCCCAACAGTCCGGCCAGGCCCGGTGCGGTCTCCCGGAGCCCGCCGAGCGCGGTCAAATCACCGGTGTGGGCCCGGTCCTTGATCGCCCCTGCCAGGAAGAACAGCAGGCCGGTGATCACCCCGTGTGCGATGTTGCCGATCAACGCCGCCTGGAAGCCGGCGGCGGTCAGGGTCGCGATACCGAGCAGCACGAACCCCATGTGCCCGACCGAGGAGTACGCGATCAGCCGCTTCAACTCCGTCTGTGCCAGGCACACCAGCGACCCGACCAGGATCGCCGCCACCGCGAGCACACCGAGCACCGGGGCCAGTGCCTGCGCTCCGGTCGGCACCACGCCCGCGACCCGGATCAGACCGTACGTGCCCATCTTCAGCAGCACCCCGGCAAGGATCACCGAGCCCACGGTGGGCGCCTCGGTGTGCGCGTCCGGCAGCCAGGTGTGCAGCGGCCACAACGGACTCTTCACCGCGAACGCCAACGCCAGCAGGGCGAACGCCGCCACCTGGACGCCTCGCGTGATGCCTTCGCCACCGCCCGCCGACAGCCGTACCAGGTCGGCGGTGCCGGCGGCGCTGACCACAGTGAACACGCCGACCAACAACAGCACCGAGCCGAACAGGGTGTAGAGCACGAACTTGCGGGCCGCGTGCCGACGATCGGGACCGCCCCACCCCGCGATCACCGCGTACATCGGGAGCAGGGTCACCTCGAAGAACACGAAGAACAGCACCAGGTCCAATGCCGCGAACACCCCGACGATGCCCACCTCGATCACCAGCAGCAGCGCCAGCAGGTTCTTGCCCCCGGTGACCGCCGGGCCCTGCCAGACCGTGTACCCGCAGCACAGCAGGGTCAGCAGCGTGGTGAGCACGACCAGCGGCCAGGATATCCCGTCGACGCCGAGATGGAAGCTGAGATCCAGGCCCGACGCCCAGGGCACGTCGTACTCGGCCCACGGGCGAATCCCGGATGCGTCGGGGTCCACCGGACGTCCATACAACGCCAGACTGGCCAACAACGCCAGGCCGGCCACGACGGTGGCGAGGATCCGCCCCACCTGGTCCAAGCGTCCGGGCAGCGCGGCGACGACGGCCGCGCCGAGGGCCGGAACCACCAGTGTGGCGAGTAGCAACCAGGTCACGTCAGGACCTCCGTCAGGACGGCGGCGACTCCGATCAGGACGGCACCGCCGAGTACCGCTGTCGCGTAGCCAGGGAGCCCGGCCCGGTGGGCCGCGGTCAGCAATCGACCCAATCCGAGGGCCCCGGTGCCGGTGCCTTCCACAGCCCCGTCGACCAGCCGCTCGTCGACCCGACGCACCACCCGGGCCAGTGCCCACGCGGGACGTACCACCAGGATGTCCTGCACCTCGTCGAGGTAGAACGCGCGGGCGAACACCGTCCGGGCAGGACCGAGGGTGACCGCCGGATCGGCCGCGGTGTCCCGCCGCCACGCCAGCCAGGCACCACCCGCGCCGAGCGCGGTGAGCGCCAGCACCAACAGGCTCAGCAGCGGGTCGAACGGCGGCAGCGCTTCACTCCATTCCGCCGAAACGGCGACCACCGACACGCCCAGCAGGGCGCTCGGCACCGCCAGCACCACCAGCGGCCAACGCATCAACGAAGGCGGATCGTGTGGCACGAAGTCACCGCGCCGCTGCCCGAAGCAGGTGCGCAACCACAGCCGGGTGGCGTACCACCCGGTCACCAGGACCGTCAGCAGCCCGCTGGTCAACACCAGCCACGCCGCCCACGGTGCCACCGCACCGTGCCCCACAGTGGCCTCGTACGCCGCACCCAGCACACTTTCCTTGCTCCAGAAGCCGGCGAACGGCGGAAGCCCGGCGAGCGCGGCCAAGCCGATGGTGATACTCCAGAAGGTCACCGGAGTGCCGACACGCACCCCACCCATCAGCGACATCAGATTCGAACCGACCGCGTGGATCACCGCACCGGCCGCCAGGAACAGCAGAGCCTTGAACGCCGCGTGGCTGAGCAGGTGGAACGTGGACGCGACAGTGGAGCCCACCGCGAGCGCCGCCGCCATGTAACCGATCTGACTCACCGTGCTCCAGGCCAGCACGCGTTTGATGTCGTCCTGGGCGGTGGCCGCGAGGCCGCCGAGCAGCATGGTGACCGCCGCCACCACGGCGAGCACCGCGAGCGCGACCGGTGCCGCCGCGTAGACCGGGAACAGCCGGCCCACCACGTACACCCCGGCTGCGACCATGGTCGCGGCGTGAATCAGCGCGGAGATCGGAGTGGGGCCGGCCATCGCGTCCGGCAGCCACGTGTGCAACGGGAACTGCGCGCTCTTGCCGGCCACCCCGGCCAGCAACAGCAACGCGGCGGTGGTGAGGGTGGCCGCGCCGATGTCACCGCCCGCCACCGCCGCGAACACGTCCGCGAACTGGAAGCTGCCGGCGGCGAGCCCGAGCACCACGACGCCGAGCCAGAATCCGACGTCGCCGACCCGGGTCACCAGGAACGCCTTCACCGCCGCACCGGGCGCCTCAGGCAACCGCCGGTCGTGTCCGATCAGGAGGTACGAGCAGATGCCCATCACCTCCCAGCCGACCAGCAACTGCACCAGGTCGCCCGCGACCACGACGTTCAGCATCGCGGCGGTGAACAGGCTCACCTGGGCGGCGTACGGCACGTACCGCTCGTCGTCGTGCAGGTAGCTCACCGAGTAGAGCTGCACGCCGCAGGCGACCACCCCGACCGCCACCGCTACCAGGGCGGCGATCTGGTCGACCCGTACCCCGGCCGTGACGGCGACATCGCCGAACTCCACGACGGTGACCGCAGACTCGACCGGGTCGGCGAGGGTCGCCGCGAGCCACCCGGCGGCGAGCAGGGCGATCCCGGTGGCACCGACCCCGAGTACCGCGGCGAGCCGCCGGGCCCGCAGCGGCAGCAGCAGGCCGGCGAGCGCGGCCAGGAATGGTACGACGGGCAGCGACGCCGCGAGCCCCACGCTGGTCATCGAGCCTCCACCCGGTCGGCGGCGGGCACCGGCTCGGCCGTGGGCAGCGCCGTGCCCTCGGCCGCGTCGATGCTGTCGGTGATCACGCTGCGGCGGAGCCGGTACAACTGCAGCACGATCGCCAGGCCAACCCCGATCTCGGCCGCCGCGAGCACGATCACGAACAAGGTGAACACCTGGCCGGTGTGCTGTCGCAGCGTGGCGTCCGCCGTGACCAGCACCAGGTTCACGGCATTGAGCATCAACTCGACCGCCATCAGGACCAGCACCGCGTTACGGCGCGCCAGCACGCCGTACACCCCGATGCCGAACAGCGACGAGGCCAGCAGGTACGGAATCACCGGGTGCATCACTCACCCCCGCCCCGGCCGGCACCGCCGAGCGGAACCGGCTGCCCGGTGTCATCGGGTACCTGTTCGGCGGCGCTCCGGGGCCTCGGGGTACGGCTGGCACCCACATCGGGCCGGGAGATCACGATCGCGCCAACCAAGGCGGCGAGCAGCAGCACCGAGAGCACCTCGAACGGCAGCACCCACTCCCGGAACACCGCCTCGCCGAGTCGGGCGGCGGTGCCGGCAGGAGGCAGATCCAGGACGGTCCAGCGGTAGGCGTCCACCAGCAGCGCCGCCAGGCCACCTCCGGCCCCGAAGCCGATCAGCAGCGCCGGCCACCGGGCCCGGTCAAGGTCATGACTCGGGCCGATCGGCGCTCGGGTCAACATCACCGCGAACAGCAACAGCACCACGACGGCACCCACGTAGAGCAGCACCTGCACCCAGGCGACCAGTTCCGCACCGAGCACCAGGTAGCAGCCGGCGAGCCCACCGAGTGCCACCACCAGCCACAGCCCGGCGCGTACCACGTGCCGGGTGGTGACCACCAACAGCCCGGCACCGAGGGTCACGGCACCGAGGGCGAGTAGCAGGACGTCGGCGACCGTCACTCCGGTGCCTCCTGCGGATCACTCATGGCGGACATCCTGCCGTGTACGGCTCCGGTTCGCACGCACCACCCGGGTAATCCGGTTTGGCCAGGACTCCCGGAGCCTGACAGTCGCGCCGAACGGCCCGCCCTGGCAGCCCGGACCGGGCGGCGGGACGGAACCAGGACAGCGGGGAGGATACCGTTGGTTCGGTGACGAGGCCGCTCACCATCGCACTGGTCGGGATCGACGGCGCCGGCAAGAGCACCCAGGCCGGACTGCTCGCGGAGTGGCTGACATCCGTGGGCGTACCCGCTCGTCATGTCAAGAACCCCGGCGGCCGGCTGCGGCTGGACCGGATCGCGAAAGCCTTGGGCCGCCCGGACGCGATCAGCCTGCTGGGCCGTGGTGGGTTCCTGGTCGTCGAGGTGCTGGTGCGCTGGGTGCTGCTGATCCGGTCGGTGCTCTGGTCCCGACTGACCCGGCGGGTCACGGTGATGGACCGGTACACGTACTGCCAGTACGCCGCGATGCGGGCCCGTGGCACTCGAGGCGAACGGCTGGTACGGCTGCTCTACTGGGTCTTTCCCCGCCCCGACCTGGTCTGCTTCCTCACCGTGGCACCGACCCGGGCACGGGAACGGATCGAACGTCGGGGCAAGGACCGGGAGGGCCTGGACTACCTCGTGGCGCTCGACGCCGGCTACCGGTCACTGCCGGAAACCGCCGGGTTCACGGTGGTGGACGCCAACCTGCCTACCGTGCCGGTGCATGCCGCACTACGCGAGGTGGTCGAGCGTCACCTCCAGCCGGCGGTGGCGGTCCGGCCAAGCGAAGTGCCCTGATCCCGGAAGCGGGCCGGAGTTCAGTCCAGCGCGGGTTCGGTGGCCCTCGCGGGCAGCGACGCCGCGGCTTCCCCGGATGCCGCCGCCTGGCGCTCGGCCAGCTTCGCCGCTGCCACGACCTCCTTGGCCGGCTCGCCGTTCGGGTCGTGGGCGGGTGGCGCCGACACCGTACCCATCCACTCCCCCAGCCGCTGCTTCTCGTGCAGCAGGTTGCGGATGTCATGCTCGGCGTACTCGAACTCTGGAGACCAGAACAGCGCGTCGAACGGGCATACCTCGATACAGATCCCGCAGTACATGCACAGCGAGAAGTCGATGGCGAACCGGTCCAGCACGTTCTTCTGGCGGGCGCGGGCGGCACCGGGCGGCGTGAACTCCTCCTTGTGGGAGTCGATGTAGATACACCAGTCCGGGCACTCCCGGGCGCACAGCATGCAGACCGTGCAGTTCTCCTCCAGCAACGCGATCACGCCACGGGACCGAGGCGGTAGGTCCGGCTCCACGTCCGGGTACTGCCGGGTCCCCGCCCGCCTGGTCATCGTCTTCAGGGTGACCGCCAGTCCTTTGGCCAGCCCGAGCCCTGGCACGCCGCTGCTCATACCCCCATCCTGCCGGCTCGGACCGGCACAGTGAACCCGCGGTCCCCCGGACACCTGTGTGCGGTCATGCCTTGAGCCACTCCATGTCGTACTCGTGGATCTCGGAATCCCTGGTGACCAGGGTCGAGCATCCGGTCGAACCGTTCTCAGAACGCCACCTTGACGCCCGCGGTGAGCACCAACTGCGCCAGTGCCAGCGGCACCAGGCCCAGCCAGCACAGCCGCTGCAACTGGTCCTCCCGTAGCCGCGGGTACGCCACCCGGACCCAGATGATCACGAAGCTCACCGCGAACACCTTCACCAGGGTCCACAGCCAGCCGAGCTCAGCATCCAGGAACGGCCCCTTCCAGCCCCCCAGGAACAGCACCGTGGTGAGTGCCGCGATCACCACGATCCCGGCGTACTCGGCGAGCAGGAAGAACGCGAACCGCAACCCGGTGTACTCCGTCAGATAGCCGAAGACCAGCTCGGAGTCGGCGATGGGCATGTCGAACGGCGGCCGCCGGATCTCGGCCAGCCCGGCGATGAAGAACACCAGCAACGCCGGGGCCTGCCACAGCAGCCACCACGGCTGCCAGGCCGCCACGATCCCGGGCAGTGACAGTGTGCCCGCCGCCATCGCCACCGACGCGGCGGCGAGCACGAACGGCAGTTCGTACCCGAGAAGCTGCGCCGCCGCCCGCAGGCCGCCGAGCAGGCTGTACTTGTTCGCGCTTGCCCAACCGGCCATCAGCACCGCGACGATGCCCACCCCCACGACCGCGAGCACCAGAAACAGCCCGATGTCCAAGGGCTGTGCCACCAGGTCGTTCGGTCCCAGCGGGATCACCAGCAGGGCCACCAGATACGGCACCAGCGCGATCACCGGCGCGAGCCGGAACACCGGTCGGTCCGCGGCCCGGGGCACCACTTCCTCCTTCTGGACGAACTTGACGCCGTCGGCGATCAACTGGGCCCAGCCGTGGAAGGCACCGGCGTACATCGGACCGAGCCGGCCCTGCATGTGCGCCATCACCTTGTGTTCCATCTGGCCGACGATCAGCGGCAGGGTCAGGAACGCGACCACCACCGCGCCGATCCGCAGCGTCAACTCCAGCCACAGCGGTATCACTGCTCACCGTCCTGGTCCTGCCCGCGCTCGCGGTCGGCCTTGGCCATCCGGTTCTTCCTGGCGGGCCGGGCCGTGTCGGCCGGCGGCTCCGTGACGCCGGCCCGCGGTCCCCATTCGTTCGGATCCGGCACGCCGGGTGGCCGCATCGGCTGTCGCTTGCCCCGGGCCGGGGTGTGCTCGGACTCCCCGGGTTCCTTGGCACCCGGCCACGGCTTGGCCACCCGGGAGGCGAGCACGAAGTCCTTGCGCAGCGGATGCCCTTCGAACTCGTCCGGCAACAGCAGCGGCTTGAGGCCCGGGTGGCCGTCGAACCCCACGCCGAACATCTCGTACGTCTCCCGCTCATGCCAGGACGCACCGGGGAACAGGTCCACAACGGACGCGATCCTGGGGTCGGTCCGGGGCAACCGGGTACGCAGCAGGACCCCGTACCGGCCGGAAACCGACCACAGGTGGGCCACCACGGAGAAGCCCTCGGCCTCCTCATCGACAGCCGACAGCCAGTCGAAGTACCCGCAGCCCAGCGCGTCCCGTGCCGTCCGGACCGCTTCGGACCAGCGGGCCGGTGGTACGTCGACGGTGGCCCGGGCGTAATCACCACCGCCCGAAACGGTCACCTGGGCGGGTGGCCCGAGCAGGTCCGCCAGCCGGGCACCGACCTCGTCCGGGGTCCGCGGCGCGGGCTGGTCATCCGGTACGGCGTCAGGCGGTGTCGCGGGGTGCTCATCCGAGCTCATGCGGAGATCCTACGGATCCGAGCGGCGACACACCGACACACCGGCTCACCGGCCGCCGCTGACGTCGAGGATCGCCCCGGTGACGCCGGAAGCCTCGTCGGAGAGCGGCCACACGACCGCCTCGGCCGGGTGTTCGGCCCGGCCCGGCAGGTGGGGAAACCATGGCCCTCAGGGGCGGGCGACCGGTGGTGCGGTCAGCGCCGTGGCGTCCATGCCACCGGCCCTGCCAGCCACCTGCTGACCCCGTCCCTCGATCGCCGGATCGTCCCGCAGCAGGCCACCGAAGCCGGTCTGCTCGGCGGCGATCTTCTCCTGCAGCCGCAGGATGCCGTGCAGTAGGGCTTCGGGCCGCGGCGGGCAGCCCGGCACATAGACGTCGACCGGGATCAACTGGTCGACCCCCTTTGTGACCGAGTACGAGTCCCAGTACGGTCCGCCGCAGTTCGAACAGGCACCGAAGGAGATCACGTACTTCGGCTCCGGCATCTGGTCGTAGAGCCGCTTCACCGCCGGCGCCATCTTGTCGGTCACGGTCCCCGACACCACCATCAGGTCCGCCTGACGGGGGCCGTGTGCGAACGGGATCACCCCGAGCCGGATGAAGTCGTGGCGCCCCATCGAGGTGGCGATGAACTCGATGGCGCAGCACGCCAACCCGAAGTTGAAGACCCAGAGCGAGTAGCGCCGGCCCCAGTTGAGTACGAACCGGATCGGCTCACCGAGGACTCCGGCGACACCGCCGCGGCGGGCAGTCAGTTCGCTCACGGGCTCACCCTATCCCGTGCGGCGGCGAGCCCGAAGCGCAAGCGATGTCGGGTTGCGGGCCTGGCCGGATTCGGCACCGTCAGGTCCAGTGCAGCACCCGCTTACGCCAGGCGTACAGCAGGCCCAGAGCCAGGACCGCCACGAAGATCGCCATCTCCACCACAGTCACCGCACCGAACCCGGGGCGGTCGAAGACCAGCGCCCACGGGAACAGAAACACGCTCTCCACGGCGAACAGCACGTACAGATAGGCGTAGACGTAGTACCGGATCTGGGACTGCGCCCAGTCGCCACCGACCGGATCCAGGCCGCACTCATAGCTACTGAGCTTGGCCGGGGTGGGACGGTGCGGGCGCAACATACGGTTGGCACCGAACGCGACCACGAAGAACCCCACGCCAGCGGCCAGCAGCAGCCCCAGCGTCGCGTAGCTACCCAGGTATCCGGTGGCCATGCCGGAAGCCTACTGACCGCTGGGGTTCACCGGGAGACGGTGTCGGGCATCGACTCGCACGGGATCTTGCCGGTGGGAGACGGCGACGGACCACCGGGGGAATCCGCTGACCAGGCGGAACGGGGAGAGATTCGGGGCACCGGGCCGCAACGCGGAGCCCGGGTCAAACGTGTCCCCCGGGAGTGCCGCACAGGATTCGTCCGATTTCTGACATCTGGAGGGAGCACATGATGACGTTCAGCGTTCCGGCTCCTGCCATGATGTTGCCCATCCGGTTGCCGAAAGCGGTCAGGGCGGCGCGGCACGAAGGGGTTTCGATGCGGTCCGAGGCGGAGTTCGCCGCCCTGTACCAAGCACGCTTCGCAGACCTCGCATCCCAGCTGTACGCGTACCTTGGCGACAGCGCGGAAGCACAGGACGTGGTGCAGGAAGCCTTCGTACGCGCCTGGCAACGCTGGACGAAGATCAGCGACTACGACGACCCTGTGGCCTGGGTACGCCGGGTGGCGTGGAACCTGGCCACCAGCCGACACCGGCGGGTCGTGGTGGCGCGCCGGTTCGTCTCAGGTTCCAGACCTCCGGAACACCAGCCCGGAGCCACCCCGGACCGGGTGGCCCTGGTGGCCGCGCTCCGGCGGCTCCCGGAACAGCAGCGCCGGGCCGTGGTGCTGCACTACCTCGCCGACCTGTCGGTGGCCGACATCGCGCGTGACACCGGCGCCCCTGAGGGAACCGTCAAGTCCTGGTTGCACCGGGGTCGGGCCGCACTGGCCAGACACCTCTCGGACGGCGGCATGACCGACCGGTCCGGCCGGCGGCCGGACCCGGTGTCGCTCGCGGACCCCGTGCCACTGGCAACAGACGCCACGACGTTCCACGGCCCTGGCGACGGCGCGGGGCCCCACCGCACCGACACCACCGTCGCGTCTCACCCCACCGATGACGCGGGTCGCGCTTCACCCCGCCGCGGCGCCCGCGGGGGTGACGAGGATGAGTGAGGTCGTACCCGGGCCTTCCGAGGATGACCGGGACGCCAGGGTCGTCATCGACGCGTTCGCCGCCTTCCGGGACGCCAACCGCGACACCTTCCCAGCGCCACCGGTGGCGTGGGTGTTCGCCACAGCCAGGCGTCGGCGGCGGGTAGACCGGTACCGGGGGTGGCTCGCCACCGCGGCGGCGGTGCTGCCGGCGATCCTTCTGGTTCTCGGCAGCACGACTCTGCTCAACATGGCGGGCGGCGACGAACCGCGCCGCGCCGACGGCGCCACGGCCACCTACAGCACCACCCCGACGGAGTCGCCCCAGGCCAGCGGGTCGCGGACACCAGGGCCGGAGACCAGTACCCGCGGCCGGGAACCCACCGGGCCGCGTGCCGGCTCCCGGCTCGACCTGTCCAACGCGACCATCGAACTGCCGCCGGCAGGTGGCTGTCCAGGTGGCGTGCTGGACTTCTCCGGCGGTCAGGCGACCGACCCGGGAGGTTGCGGATGGCAGATCGGCACATGGCTGGTCTCCTACGCCAACCTCGACGGGATACCCGGGCAGGAGATCGTCACCAGGTTCGTCGCGGGTGCCACGTCCGGTGTGGTGGCGCTGCGACCACCCGGCCAAAACGCCCCGATGCGGACCGTACGGACCATGGGATACGTGATGACCGCCGACTCGGACGCGCTGTCCCTGGACTGGATCGGGGTTTCGCCGTACGGGCTGGTCACCGTCGGCCTGAGTGACAGCTCGGCCGGCGGCACGCTCCAGCAGACCCGCGAGTACCGCTGGGCACCGTCAGCGCAGGCGTTCGTACGGGTGGACCTACCGCCAGAGCCTCCCGCCACGGATCCGGACCCGGCACCGACACAGCCGGAGCCGGAGCCCTCAGCGCCGGAGTCGTCCGAGACACTCACACCGAGCACGTGAGAGCCGGGGCGCGGATCCGGCGGCCCGGCCCGCGTGAGACAGTCCGGCGACTGTTATCCTCACCCGCGGCTCAGAGCGCGCAGGGCCACCCGTTGAACGCGCTACCAGGTGAGTGGTCCTTCCCGACGTAGCATCAAATTAGATAGGAGGATCGGCGAGGCCCGGTCACCCATCCTGCCGCGGCCAGGAGCCGGTCCTCACGGAGGAGGTCCTGGTAAGTGACCAAACAGATCCGGCAGTTGGATCGGGTGGTCATTCGCTTCGCCGGCGACTCCGGCGACGGCATGCAGCTCACGGGCGATCGGTTCACCTCGGAGACCGCGCAACTGGGCAATGACCTTTCGACACTGCCGAACTTCCCGGCTGAGATCCGCGCTCCGGCAGGGACCCTGCCCGGCGTATCCAGCTTCCAAGTCCACTTCGCCGACACCGACATCCTCACACCAGGCGACGCGCCTGATGTCCTGGTCGCGATGAACCCCGCAGCCCTGAAAGCCAACCTCGCGGATCTGCCGGGAGGGGCTGAGATCATCGTCAACACCGACGAGTTCACCCCACGGGCCCTGGCCAAGGTGGGGTACCAGGGCAACCCGCTGGAGAACGGCTCACTCGACGGGTACCAGGTGCGTCGGGTGGCCCTCACGTCCATGACGGTACGTGCCCTGGATGGGTTCGGCCTGTCCAAGAAGGAGGCGGAGCGGGCGAAGAACATGTTCGCGCTCGGGCTGCTCTCCTGGATGTACCACCGGCCGATCGACGGCACGATCAGGTTCCTGCAGCGGAAGTTCGCCGCCCGACCGGAACTCGCCGACGCCAACGTCGCGGCGCTCAAGGCCGGCTGGAACTACGGCGAGACCACCGAGGACTTCGCGGTCCAGTACGAGGTCAAACCGGCGAAGCTGGCACCCGGCACGTACCGGAACATCACCGGCAACATCGCGCTCGCGTACGGACTCGTGGCAGCTGGAGTACGCAGCGGGCTGCCGGTGTTCCTCGGCGCGTACCCGATCACCCCGGCGAGCGACATCCTGCACGAACTGTCCAAGCACAAGAGGTTCGGCGTCACCACGTTCCAGGCCGAGGACGAGATCGCGGCGATCGGGGCGGCCCTGGGCGCGTCATATGGCGGTGCCATCGGGGTCACCACGAGCAGCGGTCCCGGTATCGCGTTGAAGAGCGAGACCATCAGCCTCGCGGTGGCACTGGAACTACCTCTGGTGATCTGCGACATCCAGCGTGCCGGCCCGTCGACCGGGATGCCGACCAAGACCGAGCAGGCCGACCTGGCGATGGCGCTGTACGGCCGGCACGGTGAGGCACCGATCGCGGTGGTCGCGCCACGCTCCCCGGCGGACTGCTTCTACGCCGCGTTGGAGGCCTGCCGGATCGCGCTCACCTACCGCACTCCGGTGATGGTGCTGTCCGACGGGTACCTCGCGAACGGCTCCGAACCGTGGCTGCTGCCCGAGGTCTCGCAACTGCCTGACCTGCGGGTGGAGTTCGCCACCGGCCCCAACGGGCCGGACGGCGAGTTCCTGCCGTACCTGCGGGACCCGGAGACCCTCGCCCGACCCTGGGCGGTGCCCGGCACCCCGGGCCTTGAGCACCGGATCGGCGGGCTGGAGAAGGCGGACCGGACCGGTGACATCTCGTACGACCCGGCCAACCACGACATGATGGTGCGGATCCGGGCGGCCCGGATGGAGGTGATCGAGGTCCCGCCGTTGGAGGTGGACGACCCCGAGAACGACGCCAAGGTCCTGGTGCTGGGCTGGGGATCGACGTACGGGCCGATCGGTGCCGCCTGCCGGACGCTCCGGCAGCGTGGTGTGAAGATCGCCCAGGGTCACCTGCGACACCTCGCACCGCTTCCCCCGAACACGGCGGATGTGCTGCGGCACTACCAGCGGGTGGTGGTCCCCGAGATGAACCTGGGTCAGCTCTCGGATCTGCTGCGGGCGCGGTTCCTGGTCGACGTGATCGGCTACAACAAGGTGCGTGGCCTCCCGTTCACCTCCGCTGAACTGGAGAGCATGCTCGAGGAGGTCGTGAAAAATGTCTGACCCGGCGAGCGCCTCGGCGACCGGCAACGGTAGCTCCGCGCTTCAACTGGTGCCGCGGGCGGAGGGCAAGCAGACCGCGAAGGCGTTCAAGAGCGACCAGGAGGTTCGCTGGTGCCCCGGCTGCGGCGACTACGCGATCCTCGCGGCCGTTCAGTCGTTCCTCCCGGAGCTTGGGGTACGCCGCGAGAACATCTGCTTCATCTCCGGGATCGGCTGCTCCTCGCGGTTCCCGTACTACCTCGACACGTACGGCATGCACTCGATCCACGGCCGGGCCCCGGCGATCGCGACCGGACTGGCGGTCTCGCGGCCGGACATCTCGGTATGGGTGGTGACCGGGGATGGTGACGCGCTGTCGATCGGTGGCAACCACCTGATCCATGCGCTGCGCCGTAACGTCAACATCAAGATCCTGCTGTTCAACAACCGGATCTACGGCCTCACCAAGGGGCAGTACTCCCCCACGTCCGAACTCGGCAAGATCACCAAGTCCACTCCGACCGGCTCGGCGGACTGGCCGTTCAACCCGATCTCGTTGGCGCTCGGGGCTGAGGCCTCGTTTGTGGCGCGCACCATCGACTCCGACCGCAAGCACCTCACCACGGTGCTGCGGGAGGCGGCACACCATCCGGGCAGCGCCTTCGTGGAGATCTACCAGAACTGCAACATCTTCAACGACGGCGCGTTCGAGATGCTCAAGGACCCGTCAAGCCGGGATCAGGCGCTGATCCGGCTGGAACACGGCCAGCCGATCGTGTTCGGCAAGGACGGCGGGAGGTGCGTGGTCAAGGAGCCACGGGGGTTCGGGTTGCAGGTGGTCAACACCGCTGATGTCGACCCGAGCGAGATCATCGTGCACGACAAGACGGTGGCCCGTCCGTCGTACGCGTTCTCGCTGTCCCGGTTGCCGAACGACGATCTGACCAACACCCCGATCGGGGTGTTCCGGGCCGTGGTGCGGCCGACGTACGACGAGATCGTGCGGGATCAACTCGACGCGGCCCTGCGGACCGCGAGCCCGCCGGAGCAAGAGCTGACCAAGCTGCTCAACAAGGGCGACACCTGGACGATCCTCTGATCCCGTGCCGTTGACATCGCAAGGGCCCGGTGCCTCGGCACCGGGCCCTTGCGATGTCGCGGGTCAGTCAGGATTCTCCACCGCCGCGCTCCCGCCGCCACGGCGCTGCGGTTCGGCCGCGGCGAGCACCCGACCGTCGCCAAGGAATTCGATCCCGGTCGCCGCTCCGATCTCCGAGGTGGCGACGAGCCGGTGACCCCGGGCAGCCAACTCGGCCGCCTCAGGTGTGTTCAGGAACGCCGGCTCGACCAGGGTCGTGGCGGTGTTGCGCTGGGTCAGCCTGGGCGCGGCGATCGCCGCCGGAAGTGACGTTCCGAGGTCGAGCCGGTACATCAGGATCTGAAGCGCCGTGGTGATGATCGTGGAGCCGCCCGGCGAGCCCACCGCCAGCACGGGTACCCCGTCCCGGGTCACGATCGTCGGACTCATCGAACTACGGGGCCGCTTCCCGCCCTCGACCCGGTTCGGGTGGGTGGTGGAGTCGTAGTTGAAGTCGGTCAGTTCGTTGTTGAGCAGGAAGCCGTACCCGGGGACCACGATGCCGTTCCCACCGGTGGACTCGATCGTGAACGTGTACGACACCACGTTGCCGTCCCGGTCGGACACAGTGAGGTGTGTGGTGGTACCCGCACGGGTGGTGGTTACGGCCGGCTCGCCGGCACCGCTGCCGCCCTGGTGGGGGTATGGGTCCCCGGGTGGCACCGGGCTGGTCGCCGCGGTGTCCTTCACCAACGCCCGCCGTTCGGCTGCGAAGCTGTCGGACAGCAGCCCTCGCAGTGGCACGTCGAAGTACTCCGGGTCACCGAGGTAGGCGTTGCGGTCCGCGAACGCGTACCGGGAACTCTCCAGGTAGTAGTGCAGCGCCTCAGCCCGGCCGCGTTCGGCGAGCGCTCGCTCCTGCCCGATGATCTCGAGGATGTTCAACGCTTCACCGACGGTGGAGCCGCCGCTCGATGGCGGGCCCATGCCGTACACGTCGAGTCCCCGGTAGCCCACCCGGGTGGGGGCGCGTTCCACGGCGGCGTACCGGTGCAGGTCAGGCATTGTCATCACGCCGGGCCGCCAGACGTGGTCGGCGTCGGGCGCTACCGGCGGGTGCTGCACCGCCTCGACCATCGCCTCGGCGATCTCGCCCCGGTAGAAGCCTTTGGAGCCGAGCATCGCGATCCGCTGGTACGTCGTGGCGAGGTCCGGGTTGCGCAGCACCGTGCCGACGTCCTTGGCGGTGCCGTCGGGGTCGAGGTACAACCGCTCGCTCGACGGGATGTCGTCGAAGTAGCCGGCGTTGCCCTGGGCTTGGTCGTAGAAGGTCTGGTCGATCACGAACCCGTCGCGAGCGACGCCGATCGCCGGTCCGAGCACCTCGGCGAGCGACATCGTGCCGTACCGGGACAGTGCCAGCTCCCAGCCCCGGACCGTGCCTGGCACACCCGCCGACAGCCCGCTGTAACGGGCGTCGTTGAAGGGCAACGGTGCCCCGTTGGCGAAGAAGGACCGTGGGTGCATCGCCGTCGGTGCGGTTTCCCGGTGGTCGATGGTGGTGACGGTGCCGGTGTCCGCCTGGTAGATCACCATGAAGCCGCCGCCGCCGATGCCGCAGGAGAACGGCTCGGTCACCCCGAGCACCGCGGCTGCGGCGACCCCCGCGTCGATGGCGTTGCCCCCGTGTCGCAGGGTCGCGATCGCCGCCTCGGTGGCGCGTATGTCCACGGTCGCCGCGGCACCGCCGGTGCCTGTGGCGGTTGGCTGGGCGGTGGCTGGCTGTACGGCGAGGGCCGGGGCCGCCGTGGCGACCAGACCGAGGACCAAGGCTGACAGTCCCGGAGCGTTCCACCGTCGGCGCATCGTCGCCTCCTCGTCGAGGGCAGGTCGGTGATCACGCTATCGCCCGGGTAGGTGCTCGGGGAATCCCCTGGAGGCTGCGCGCCGGATCCAAGCCACCCCAGTTCATCAAGTCGCGATCAGGAATATCCCCCATTAGCGGATATTCCGTCGCTCGCCAACGCCGTTGACTTACACAGCGTAATGTGCCGGTGACTCATAAAGTCCCGGGCACGTGGACCCGGCTTCCCGAACCCGAACCGGACCTCTCTCCTCGGAATCCGGCCGATGGACGCACCACGACGCGGCCTGACCGGTCCCCCAGCGGGTCGGCGTCCAGGGAACGACACAGCCGCAGTCCGCATACCACCGGATTCCAGCGGACCTTGACACCAAATGAGGTGATCATGAAAAGAACCCGTGCCACCCTGTCTGTCGTCGCGACCGCCCTGTTGCTCGCGACATGGTCACCGGCGGCGTCGGCGAGCCACAACGCCGACGACCACAGCCCGAACGCCAGGCTTCTGGCGAACATCCCGCGTTCCAGCGAGACGGCGCTGGGGGGTGAAAACTTCCAGTCCGACCTCGCGTTCATCGGGCACTACGCGATCGCCGGCAACTACAACGGCTTCCGGATCATCGACATCTCGGATCCCACGAACCCCACGGTGGTACGCGACGTGTGGTGTCCCGGCCCGCAGAACGACGTCTCCGTCTGGGGAGACGCCATCGTGCTGTCCGTGGACCTCGTGCTGACCAGCTCCAGTTGCACCGCGACCAGGGCGGAACCGCAGACCCTGGAAACCGGGTGGGAAGGGCTACGGGTGTTCAGCCTGTCCGAGGTACTCGCCACCGAGCCGGACGCTGACGGCTTCACCCGCCTGGAGCCGGCAGCCGCGATCTACACGGCCTGCGGCTCACACACCCACACCGGGGTACCGGACGGGGACCGGGTGCTGATCTACGTCTCGTCGTACTCGCTGCGCTCCGGCCCGGACTGCGGCCCCCACGACGACCCCTCCGACACCCACGATCCGCTGCACATGATGATCTCGATCGCAGAGGTGTTCCCGGACGACCCAGCGGCGTCACACTTCCTGAAGACCTCCCCGATCGACATGCCACCGTGGACCGACCTGGTGGGAGTGCCCGGCTTCAACGCGCTGGGTGGCTGCCACGACATCCAGGCGTATCCGAGTAAGGGCCTCGCGGCGGCGGCGTGCGCCAGTGTCGGCCAGTTGTGGGACATCTCCGACCCGGAGAACCCCCGGACGGCGGACGCCTTGTGGCAGGTGGACGAGCCCAACGTGGACTTCTACCACTCCGCCGCGTTCACCTGGGACAGCAAGGTCGTGATCTTCGGCGACGAGTCGACCGACGGAGACTGCGCGTCAGAACACGGCCAGGTCTGGTTCCACAGCAGCGCCACCGGCGAGACGCTCGGCTCGTTCCAGATCCCACGCCCGCAACCGGCCGGAGACTACTGCTCCGCGCACATGTTCCACGTCCTGAAGACCGGCAGCTACACCATGGTCGCGGCCTGGTACTCGGGCGGCGTGACGGTCATCCACTTCAACAACCCGGCGAACGCGAAAGAGGTCGCGTACTACGACCCGGCGCCCGCACCCGGTGACACCGAAGGCCTGTGGTCGGCGTACGCGTACAACGGCTTCGTCTACGGCAACGGGCTGTTCCGCGGCTTCGACAGCTACTTCATCGCCCCGGCACGAGCCGGTGGCAAGAAGCTCACCGGGTTCAACCCGCAAACCCAGTAGCCAAGTGTCGGGTGCCGGACGCCACAGGGGTCCGGCACCCGACCACAGGGCGGCGGGACCTCGACGATTGACATTTCGTGAGATCATTCCCCGCCGTGGGAATACTCATCAAAGTCGGGATCACCGCTGTGGCGCTCTGGGTCGCCACACTCCTCGTTCCAGGCATCAGTGTGGGAAGCGACGACGTACTCACCCAGATCGTCACGCTGATCCTGGTCGCAGTGATCTTCGGACTGATCAACGCCGTCCTCAAGCCGATCATCAAGATCTTCGGCTGCGCCTTCTACCTGTTCACCCTGGGCCTGATCGCCCTGGTCGTGAACGGCCTGCTGTTCCTGCTCGTCGGATGGATCGCCGAACAGATCGACGTGCCGTTCGAGGTGGCGAACTTCTGGCCCGCCGCGGTCCTCGGCGCACTCGTGGTCGGTGTCGTGAGCTTCGTACTCAACCTGATCGTGCCCGACGGCAAGGACGACAACGACGACGACTGACAACCCGTGACGGGGTGGCGGCCGTCCGGTCACGGCCGCCACCCCGCGGGAACCGGGATCGCGACCCCCCGGCTAACGTCGACCCGTGACGGTGCCCCACCACACCGGGTACGAAATCTCCACCGACCTCAGCCGGGTTGACATCGCCAAGCTGCACCGCCGGCCCACCTGCACTCACATGGCGTCCACCGGATCATCCTCGCCACCTGGGACGCCCGCGAGGAGTACCGGCGGCTCGGCTTCACGGCGCTGGAGACACCGGAGACGTACCTGGAGTTGATGACGGGCGTCACAAAGCCGGGGGACCAGGGGTAGCCCGGCCTAGCGTGGATTTTGGGGAGCACAGGTCCAGGGTGTCCCAGGGGCGGAAACATGACTGATCGGCGCGGGTACGCGTACGGCCTCGCGGCCTTCGGGCTGTGGGGCCTGTTTCCGCTGTACTGGAAACTGGTTGAGCCGTCCGGGCCAGTGGAGATCCTGGCGCACCGGATCGTCTGGTCCCTGGTGTTCGTCGCCGGGTTGCTGGCCGTGCTGCGCCGCTGGTCCTGGCTGCGCGGCCTGGCGCGGCAGCCCGGAAAGCTGCTCGCGGTGCTCGCCGCCGCCGTCACCGTCGCGGTGAACTGGGGAACCTACATCCACGGCGTCACCACCGACCGGGTGGTGGAGACGTCACTGGGCTACTACATCAATCCCCTGGTCTCGGTGTTGCTCGGCGTGGTGGTGCTCCACGAGCGGATGCGGACCGCGCAGTGGGGCGCGATCGGTATCGGAGCACTCGCCGTTGTCGTGCTGACCGTGGACTACGGGCAACCGCCCTGGATCGCGCTCACCCTGGCGTTCTCTTTCGGCACGTACGGGCTGGTGAAGAAACGGCTCGGGCTACCCGCCGCGGAGGGACTCTTCGTGGAGTCCGCCGCCCTCGCGCTGCCCGCGCTGGGCTACCTCGGCTGGCTGTGGGCGGCCGGGGAACAGACCTTCGGTTCCGTCTCCACCGGTCACACCCTGCTGCTCCTCGGCGGCGGTGCGGTCACCGCGATTCCCCTGCTGTTCTTCGCGGGGGCCGCCAACCGGATGCCGCTCTCCGCACTCGGCCTGATGCAGTACCTGACGCCCACCATGCAGTTCGCGCTGGGAGTCCTGCTGTTCCACGAGCCGATGCCGCCCGCCCGGCAGGCCGGTTTCGCACTGGTATGGCTGGCACTGGCGGTGTTCAGCTGGGACGCGCTGCGGCACTACCGGAGGTCGCGGGGGGTGTCCGGGCGTCGTCAGCCGGGCCCCGCCGACCGGCGTGACACCCGGCCGGACCGCCGACCCGGGGACCCGCATCACGGCGCGGACGGTGAACCGGCGGGCGCGTCCCCATCGCCACTGGTACCCGAAGTCCGCTAATGTCCGGTTCCGTGGGGCCTGGTTCGCACTCTTGACTCCGGGTTCAGGCAGGCTGCGACCAGCGTGCACCCGGCGGCCATAGCGTCCGGCCCCGACCACCATCCGGCCCAGGCCGGTCCGTACCGCCACGCCAGGAGGCACGAGTGACGGGTTCCCTACGCCGACTGCTCCCACTCGCCGACGGTCATCTCGGCCGGAGCGCCATGACCTGCCAGTACCGCTGTGGCAACGCCTGCGACCACGACGCGCCGAACACGTCCGGCAACCCCTATTTCGGTGACCTGCTCGCCAGGGCGGTGTCCCGCCGGGGCATCTTCCGGGCCGGTGCCGCCGGCGCGGTCGTGGTCGGTGCCGGCACCGGTGCCCCCGCGCTGGCCAGTGCCCCCGCGCTGGCCGGTGACGCGGCAGCCCTCGCCGGGGCACTCAGCTTCGTCCCGGTGCCACCCAACACCCTGGACACCGTGACCGTCCCGCACGGCTACAAGCAGCACCTGGTGATCGAGTGGGGCGACCCGGTGCTGCCCGGCGCGCCCGAGTTCGACATCGAGCACCAGACTTCCGACGCGCAGGCCAGACAGTTCGGCTACAACAATGACTTCCTCGCCGTACTCCCGCTGAACCGGGAGTTCACCAGGGCCCTGCTGGTCAGCAACCACGAGTACACCAACGAGGAGCTGATGTTCCCCGGGTTCACCACCCCGGAAGCGATGACCGTGGAACAACTCCGGATCGGGATGGCCGCACACGGCATGAGCGTGGTGGAACTGGTCCGCACCGCCGGCACCGGACGGTGGCGGGCGGCGATGGGCGGTCCCCGGCCGTACAACCGTCGGATCACCACCTCCGGTACGAAGTTCCTGGTCACCGGCCCGGCGGCAGGCCACGACCTGCTACGGACCGCCGCCGACCCGACCGGGCAGTGGGTGGTCGGCACGATGAACAACTGTGCCGGCGGCGTCACCCCGTGGGGCACGGTGTTGTCCGGTGAGGAGAACTTCAACCAGTACTTCGTGGGCGGTGACGGCGCTCCGGAGGATCTGAAGCCGTCACTTCGGCGCTACGGCATCAACGTCACCACCCGCTATCCCGGCGGCAACCGGCGCTGGGACCGCGCCGACGAGCGCTTCGACCTGACCCGGCACCCCCACGAGGCGCACCGGTTCGGCTGGATCGTCGAGCTGGACCCGTACGACCCGAGCGCACCGCCGCGCAAGCACACCGCGCTGGGCCGGTTCAAGCACGAAGGCGCCAACGTGATCATCGCCCGGGACGGCCGGGTCGTGGCGTACACCGGCGACGATGAGCGGTTCGACTACCTGTACAAGTTCGTCTCCGACAAGCGGATGATGCCGGGCGACTCACCCGAGGCGCGGGCACACAACCTCACCCTGCTGGAGTCGGGAACCCTGTACGTCGCGAAATTCGCGTTCACCAGCGCCGACGAGATCGACGGTTCCGGAAGGCTGCCCAGCGACGGCGGATTCGACGGCACCGGACAATGGATCCCACTCGCGCACGGCGACGAGTCCTACGTGGCCGGCATGACCGCCGTCGAGGTGCTGGTCTTCACCCGGATCGCAGCCGACAGGGTCGGTGCCACCAAGATGGACCGGCCCGAGGACGTCGAACCGAACCCGTACACCGGCAAGGTGTACGCCGCGCTGACCAACAACTCCCGCCGCGGTGCCGCCGGGCAGGCCCCGGCTGACGAGGTCAACCCACGAAACAACAACCGACACGGCCAGATCCTGGAGATCACCGAGGACGGCGGTGACCAGACCTCGGAAACGTTCACCTGGAGCCTGCCGATCGTCTGCGGTGACCCGGCGGATCCGGCGACCTACTTCGCCGGGTACGACAAGTCACAGGTCTCCCCGATCTCATGCCCGGACAACGTGGCGTTCGACGCGTACGGCAACCTGTGGATCTCCACCGACGGCAACGCGCTCGGCTTCAACGACGGCCTGTTCGCGGTGCCGATGGCGGGTCCGGCGCGGGGACATCTCAAGCAGTTCCTCAGCGTGCCGATCGGTGCGGAGACCTGTGGGCCCTTCATCACCAGGGACAACCGCAGCGTGTTCATCGCGGTGCAGCACCCAGGCGAGGTGGACGGGGCGACGTTGGAAAACCCGGCGTCGCGGTGGCCACACGGCGAATACGCCAAGCCCGGTGTGGTGTGCGTGTGGCGGCTCGACGGCGATGAGATCGGGCGCTGATTCCCGCTCAGTCGGTCATGGCCTCCCGGGACGACACCGGATGTGGGTGTCCCCGCGGAGGCCATGATCACCATACTGCCGGGGCTCGACGGAGGACCACCGTCAGAGAGCCACCGGGCCGGGACCGTACCCGGCACGCAGCGCGTACGCCAGGCCGGTGGCCGCGCGACGCATCCGTCGGGCGAGTATCACCGCCCCGGTGGTTCGCGCCACCGCCGCCGGCATCACGCACCCGACCACCACCCGGCGGGCCGGATCCGGATCCCCGGTGACGAGTGTGCTGGCGCACGCCATACCGTCCCGGTACTGACCCATCTCCAGGAAGATCCCGCTGCGGGTGTACCGGCCGAGGTCGTACTCGAACTCCTGCGGCTCCGTGATCGTGGCGTCGGTGTAACGCCGCATCCCGTGCGCCTTGAGGTATCGGCGGCGCTGCTCCGGGCTCAGCGTGGCGAGCAGTGCCTTCCCGATGGCGGTGGCGTGCGCGGCGGCGTCGAAGCCCACGATCAGGTCCTCCATGTGGGGAGACTGTCGCCCCTCCACCACGGCGGTCACCATGACCCTGCCCTTCACGAACCGGCCCAGGAAATGGCTGTGACCGGTGTCCCGGGCGAGCCGCCGAAGCGACTCCTCGACGATGTCGGGAGCCTGGAACACCGCGGCCAGTTCGGCGAAAGGGTCGGACAGCACGATACCGGGGTGGTACCGGCCATCGTCGTGACGCACCAGGTATCCCTCGTGCTCCAGGGAACGCACCAAGTGGTACGCGATTGCCAGGGAGAATCCGCAGGACTGGGCCAGCTGTCTGGCGGTGAGCCCGGACGGACTCACCTCCACCGCCTCCAGCAGCCGCAACGCCCGGGACACCGCACGGATCAGATCCGCCGGATCGGGCCGGTCCCGCTTCACCCGCTCACCTCCGCACCCGCGATGGCTCACTATAGGGTGGCGGTAGCCGATCTTGGAAGGCCGGGATGCACCACTTCACCCGATCGGCGAAGACAGGACGGGTTCAGCCGGTGCGCTGGACCACGTATCCGCAGAGGCTTTCCAGAGCCGCCCGGGCCGGGCGGTCCGGGAGTCCCGACAGCGCTTCCCGTGCCGACTCGGCGTACTCCCGCAGGGTCTGGCGGGCCTGACGGATCGCGGCCGACGAACGCAACAGCAGCAACGCCTCCGAGATCAGGGTGTCATCCGTGAGCTGGCCTCCGGGCCGGCCGGCAGCCTCCGGACCCGAACCGGCAGGTCTGTGCATCTCGGAGCCATCCTGACCGACCCGCCCGCCCGAACCGTCCGGACCGGTCAGGATCTGCCGCAACCGGCAGCCCACCGGATCGTCCATGCCGAGCGCGTACAGCACCGGAAGCGTGGCAATCCCCTCCCGCAGGTCGGTACCTGGGGTCTTGCCGGATTCCTGAGAGTCGGACGCGATGTCGAGGATGTCGTCGGACAACTGGAACGCGATTCCGATCAGTTCGCCATACCGGGCCAGCGCCTCCACGGTCGCCGGGTCCGCACCGGAGAACATCCCGCCAAAACGCGCCGACGTGGCGATCAGCGAGCCGGTCTTCTCCGCGATGACGTACTGGTAGTGCGCGATCGGGTCATCCCCGGCACGGGGGCCCGCGGTCTCTCTGATCTGGCCCTCCACCAGTCGCGAGAAGGTACGGGCCTGGATCCGCACCGCCTCCGGGCCGAGTCCGGCGACGATGTCTGACGCGCGGGCGAACAGGTAGTCGCCGGTCAGGATGGCGACCGTGTTGGTCCAGCGGGAATTGGCGCTCGGCGCGCCCCGGCGTACCGGTGCCTCGTCCATCACGTCGTCGTGGTAAAGCGTTGCCAGGTGGGTCAACTCCACCACCACCGCCGCATCGGTGACCTCCGGCGCATCGGGGTGGTCGCCCAACTGTGCGGCGAGCGCCACCAGGAGCGGCCGGAACCGCTTTCCACCCGCGTCCACCAGATGCCTGGCCGCGTCGGCCACGAACGGGTCCGCACTGGTCACCGCGGTATGTAGGCGCTCCTCGATCACAGCCAGGCTGGACCGGACCCAGGCGTCCAACCCGGCGTCGACGAGATCCAACCCGACCGCGGAGAACGACCGTGCGAACGACGGCCCCTGTGGGGCACTCACCGGACCCACCCTGTCACACCCCCATCATCAGCACTGCCGTGCCGTGTTCCCCGGCATCGGCCACGGTACGGCAGGAAACTCCAGGATCGGTGACGCGGCTCGACGGCTCAGCTTACGAATCCCGCCGCCTGCGAGGCGATGTCAAGTACCACCCCCGGGGCCAGCCCGAGCAGCGCGGTGGCCAACACCCCGATGGTCAGCGCCGTCGCGGTGAACACACCGGGCACCGACACCGTCGGCGTGTCCTCAGCCGGCTCCGACAGGTACATCAGCACCACGACCCGCAGGTACGGGAACGCCAGGATCGCGCTGGAGAGCACGCCCACGATCACCAGGGCCACCTGGTCAGCGCCCAGGGCAGCCGAGAAGACCGCGAACTTGCTGGTGAAGCCGCTCGTCAGCGGGATCCCGGCGAACGCCAGCATCAGGAACGTGAACAGCGCGGCGAGCAGCGGGGAACGCCGGCCCAGGCCGGCCCAGCGGGCCAGGTGGGTGGCCTCACCGTCCGGATCCCGCACCAGGGTGACGATCCCGAACGCGGCGAGCACCGCGAACCCGTACGCCACGACGTAGAACATGGTCCCGGCGACGCCCTCACGGTTCAACGCCAGCACGCCGGTCAACGCGTACCCGGCGTTGGCGATCGACGAGTACGCCAACAGCCGCTTGATGTCCGTCTGGGTGACCGCCAGGATCGCGCCGACCAGCATGGTCGCGATCGCGATCACCACCAGTACCGGCCGCCAGTCCAGCGCGCCCACCGGGAACGCGATCACGAACACCCGTAGCAGACCACCGAACGCGGCGACCTTGGTGCAGGCCGCCATCAGTGCGGTGATCGGGGTCGGTGCCCCCTGGTACACGTCCGGGGTCCAGACGTGGAACGGCACCGCCGCCGCCTTGAACAACAACCCGACCGCCAGCATCGACAACCCCAGCACCAGCAGCGTGGGGTTGCGGCCGGTATCGCCCACGGCCTCGCGTAGTCCGGCCATCTGGACCGTGCCGGCGAACCCGTACAGCAGGGCCACGCCGTACAGGAAGAAGGCTGAGGAGAATGCTCCCAACAGGAAGTACTTGACCGCCGCCTCCTGGGACAGCAGGCGACGCCGCCGCGCCAGGCCGCACAGCAGGTACAGCGGGAGTGAGAACACCTCCAGCGCCACGAACAGGGTCAGCAGATCGTTGGCGGCGACAAACATCATCATGCCGCCGAGCGCGAACAGCGCCAGCGGGTACACCTCCGTGGCACCCGGCTGGCCGGACTGCTGCCGGTCGGCGGTGGTGCCCACGGCGACCGACGCCTGCGAGACGAACGCCCCGCCCGGCTCCACCGTCCGGTCCGCGATCAACAGCATCGCGACCAGGCCCAGTGCCGCCACCGCGCCCTGCAGGAACAGCGCCGGCCCGTCAACGGCGATCGCGGCACCCGCGGTGGTGAGCTCACGACCGGACGACACGATGACCATCACCAGCGCGGCGACCAGCCCCCCGATGGCGAGTGACACCTGCAACCGGTACCGCAGTCGGCGTGGTACGAAAGCCTCCACCAGGACCCCGACACAGGCAACACCGAACAGGACCAGCATCGGCGCGAGCGCCGGGTAGTCGATGTCCGGCAGCTTCAGTTCCGGTGCCGCCAGAAGCCGGGTAGCCATCACTTCCCGCCCTTCGCACTGCTCGGTACGGGGTCACTGACCCCGAGGTCGGACAGGGTGGCCTGGACCGCGGGCTCGATCACGTCGATCACCGGCTTCGGGTACGCCCCGAGCAGCAGGATCAACGCCACCAGGGGGGCGACCACCACGACCTCACGCCGGGTCAGGTCCCGCCGCATCCCTCGGGCCTCGGTGAGGGTCGGGTTCAGGGTGCCCTGCATGGTGCGCTGGTACATCCAGAGCACGTACCCCGCGGCCAGGATGATCCCGAAAGTGGCCAGTACGGCCACCCACGGGTTGACACCGAAGGTGCCCAGCAGCACCAGGAACTCGCTGACGAACGGCGCTGTCCCAGGCAGCGACAGGGACGCGAGCCCGGCGATGAAGAACACCCCGGACAGCACCGGCACCAGCTTGCCCGCACCGCCGAAATCGCTGATCAGCGCCGAGCCGCGGCGGGCCACCAACATGCCCACCACCAGGAACAGCAGCCCGGTGGCCAGGCCATGGTTGACCATGTAGAGCACGGCACCCGTGCCGGCCTGGCTGGTGAACGCGAAGATCCCGATGCCGATCAGCCCGAAGTGCGAGATCGAGGTGTACGACACCAGCCGCTTCAGGTCGTTCTGGCCGACCGCGAGCAAAGCCGCGTACAACACCCCGATCAACGCGATCACCAGCACCATCGGGGCGAAGGCCCGGGATGCCTCCGGGAACAGCGGCAGGCAGTACCGCAGCATCCCGAAGGTGCCGACCTTGTCCAGCACGCCGACCAGCATCGCCGCGGCACCGGCCGGCGCCGCACCACCGGCGTCCGGCAGCCAGGTGTGGAACGGGAAGAACGGCGCCTTGACCGCGAAGGCGACGAAGAAGCCGAGGAACAGCCAACGCTGCGTGCCCTCGGCGATGTCCAGTTCGGCGAGCTTCGCCCAGTCGAACGTGGCCTGCCCGAGCTGGTCAGCCGAGATCACCCAGAGCCCGATCACCGCGACCAGCATCAACAGCGAGCCGACCAGGGAGTACAGGAAGAACTTGACCGCCGCGTACTGCCTGCGGGCACCGCCGAAGCTGCCGATCAGGAAGTACATCGGCACCAGCATCGCCTCGAAGAACACCAGGAACAGGAACACGTCGGCGGCGGCGAACACCCCGATCATGGTGCATTCCAGGGCGAGCAGCAGGGCGAAGAACGCGGGCACGGAACGCCGGCCCGGCTCGCCACCTTCGGGACGCTCCGCGTCGTGCCAGCTGGCCAGGATCACCACCGGGGTGAGCACTGCGATCAGCGCCAGCATCACCAGCGCGATGCCGTCCGCCGCGAAGGTGAAACTCACCCCCCACCGCGGGATCCAGGGGTACGACTCCCGGAACTGGAACCGGTCACCGGTAGTGCTGTACGCGGCCCACATCAGCCCGGTCAGCACCGTCACCGCGAGGGAGAAACCGAGCGCGGTCAACTTGGCCAGTTTCGGTTTGCCCCGCGGCAGGGTCGCCACCACCACGGCACCGGCCAGCGGCAGCAAAGTCAGCAGCGAAAGAAACGGAAAACTCCGCATCCCGGTCATCCGAGCCTCACCGCCATCAGCGCCGCCACCACGACCAGCGCACCCATCAGGATCGTCAGGGCGTAGGACCGGACGAAGCCGGTCTGCAGCCGGCGTAGTCGCCCGGACCCGCCGCCGATCGTGGCGGCGAGACCGTTCACCAGCCCGTCGATACCCTTGCCGTCCAGGTAGACCAGAGCCCGGGTGAGGTACCGCCCGGGTAGCTCGAAGACCGTCTCGTTGAACGCGTCACCGTACAGGTTGGCCCGCGCGGCCCGGACCAGCGGGCTGCGGGCCGGCTGCTCCTGCTCCGCGGTGCCGGTGCGGAACAGCAGGTATGCCAGGCCAGCGCCGAGCACCACCACGGCGATCGTCATCGCGGTGACGGTCCAGTGACCGAGCCGGCCGTACGCCTCCTCCGGCTGTCCGTACAAGGGGCTCAACCACTCCGGCACCGAGGTCGCCATCAGGCCACCGGCCGCGACGGACCCGAAGGCCAGCAGGATCAGCGGAACGGTCATCACCGGTGGTGATTCGTGCGGGTGCTCGATGTCGTCGGTCCAGCGCTTCGGACCGTGGAAGGTGAGCACGAACAGCCGGGTCATGTAGAACGCGGTGAGCCCGGCACCGAGCAGGGCCGCTCCGCCGAACAGCCAACCGGTCCAGTCCTCCCGCTGGTTGAACGCCGCGAGGATGATCGGGTCCTTGGAGAAGAACCCGGACAACGGCGGCAGGCCGATGATCGCCAACCACGCCAGACCGAATGTCGCCCAGGTGATCCTCATGTGCCGCCACAGTCCGCCGAACCGCCGGATGTCGACCTGGTCGTTCATGCCGTGCATCACCGACCCGGCGCCGAGGAACAGGCCGGCCTTGAAGAAGCCATGCGCCAGCAGGTGGATCAGGCCCAGCGCGTACGCCGCGCCGCCCAGGCCGACCGCGAGGAACATGTAGCCGATCTGGCTCACCGTGGACCAGGCCAGCACTCGCTTGATGTCGTCCTTGGCGCAGCCGATGATCGCACCGATCATCAGGGTCAGCGCGCCGACCGCGACCACGACCGTCTGGCCGGTCGGGGTGGCCTCGAAGATCGGGGCGGACCGGGCGACCAGGTAGACCCCGGCGGTGACCATCGTGGCGGCGTGGATCAGGGCGGAGACCGGGGTCGGGCCCTCCATGGCGTCCGGTAGCCAGGCCTGAAGCGGGAACTGCCCCGACTTGCCGCAGGCACCCAGCAGCAGGGTCAACGAGATGGCCAGCATCGCGCTCTGCGGCAGGGCGTCGACACCCGCGAACACCGTTTCGAAGTCGGTGGTGCCGAGATGGGCGAACATCAGGAACACCGCGACCAGGAATCCGGCGTCGCCGACCCGGTTCATCAGGAACGCCTTCTTGCCGGCGCTCGCCGCGGACGGCCGGACGAACCAGAACGCGATCAGCAGGTACGAGGCAAGACCCACGCCTTCCCAGCCGATGAACGCCATCACGTAGTTCGCGCCCAGCACCAGCAGCAGCATCGCGGCGACGAAGAAGTTGAAGTAGCCGAAGAACCGCCGCCGACCCTCGTCGTGTGCCATGTACCCGACGGCGTACAGGTGGATCAGGAAACCCACCCCGGTGATCAGCAGGACGAACACCGCCGCGAGCGGGTCGTACCGCAGTGCCACGTCGACCTGTAACTGACGTACCGGGATGAACCTGAACAGGTCCGCCACCACGACCTTGTCCGACGTGCCGCGCAGCGCGAAGAAGTAGCTCAGCCCCAGGACGAAGGCGACGCCCACGCTGGCGACCCCGAGCAGGTGACCCCAGCGGTCCGCGCGCCGTCCCAGCAGCAGCAACACCGCGGCACTGGCCAGCGGAATCGCTACCAGCAGCCAGACGCTCGCCAACAGCCCGCTGGCGGGCACGGTCGCCGGGGCGGCTTCGAGTGCGAGGTTCACAGCCAGCCTCTCAGTACTTCAGCAGGTTCGTGTCATCGACCGAGGCCGACCGCCGGGTACGGAAGATCGCCATGATGATCGCCAGGCCGACCACCACCTCAGCGGCCGCCACCACCATCACGAAAAACGCCATGATCTGGCCGTCCAGGTTGCCGTGGATCCGGCTGAACGTGACCAGACTCAGGTTGCCGGCGTTGAGCATCAGCTCCACGCACATGAACACCACGATCGCGTTCCGGCGGATCAGCACCCCGACCGCACCGATGGTGAACAGCGCGGCAGAGAGCACCAGGTAATGCGTCGGAGTCATGTCGGGCTACTGCCTCTCGGTGTCCTTGGGGGCGGCTTCGGCGGCGGTGAGCTGCCGGGTGGCGACCACCTTGGTCAGGCTCCGTTCGGCCGACTTCCCGTCCGGCAGCAACGCCGGAGTGGCGACCGAGTCGGAGGTGGCGAACACGCCCGGCCCCGCCTTCATCGCCGGGTACGAGCCGGGGGCGAAGCGGGCCCGGGACCGGTCCTTCTGGCTCATCCTGGTACCCCTGGGCCGCTCCACGTGCGCCAGCAGCATGGCGCCCACCGCGGCGGTGATCAGCAGCACGCTGGTGACCTCGAAGGCGAACACGTACCGGGTGAACAGCAGGGCCGCGATGCCGTCGACGTTGCCCCCGGCGTTCGCGCGGTCCAGTCCCTGAGCGGTGACCGCGCCGAGCCCCCGGGCCAACGCCGACGCCACGATGCCCGCGAAACCCACCCCGAGCAGGATCGCGGCCATCCGTTGCCCGCGCAGGGTCTCGATCAGCGAGTCAGAGGCGTCCCGGCCGATCAGCATCAGCACGAACAGGAACAGCATCATGATCGCGCCGGTGTACACGATGATCTGCACCATGCCGATGAACGGCCCGGCCTGCAGCACGTAGAACACAGCCAGCGTGAACATCGTGGTGACCAGGAACAGCGCCGAGTGCACCGCGTTGCGGACAGCCACCATGGCGATGGCGCCACCCAGTGAGACCGGCGCGAGAAGCCAGAACACCACCTGCTCGGCGGTGCTGACGTCGCCTGCGGCGGCGAGGGTCTGTGCCACGGTCACGGCGTCGCACCTCCCACGCTGTCCGCGGGGTGCGCCGCGTCCCCGGCGTCCCCGGCGTTCCCCGCGGTCTCGGAGTACGGAGCCCGCTCAGCACCCGCGGAGACGCCCGGGTTGCCAAGTGCGTCCACGTAGTAGTCCTTTTCGGAGTCCCCCAGCCGCATCGGGTGCGGCGGCTGCTCCATCCCGGGCAGCAGCGGAGCCAACAACTGTTCCTTGGTGAAGATCAGGTCCTGGCGACTGTCGGAGGCCAGTTCGTACTCGTTGCTCATGGTCAGCGAGCGGGTCGGGCATGCCTCGATGCACAACCCGCAGAAGATGCAGCGGGCATAGTTGATCTGGTAGACGGCGCCGTACCGCTCCCCGGGCGAGTAGCGCTCCTCGTCAGTGTTGTCCGCACCCTCCACGTAGATCGCGTCCGCCGGGCAGGCCCAGGCACACAGCTCACAGCCGACGCACTTTTCCAGACCGTCCGGATGACGGTTGAGGATGTGCCGCCCGTGGTAGCGCGGCGCGGGTGGCCTGCGCACCTCGGGGTACTTCTCGGTGACCACCTTCTTGAACATGTGGGAGAAGGTGACCCCGAAGCCCTTCACAGCGTCGAGCACGCCTCACACCTCCTTCTCGGGACCGGTGGCCGCCGGCTCCGGCTCACGGGTGGCCGCCAACTGCCGTGCCCTTGGGCTCGGCGGGACCACCAGGTCCAGGGGTGGCAGCGGGAATCCACCGGCACCCGGATCCAGCGACGGGGGCACCGGACGCCGCTTCGGCCACAGGTACGCCAACAGCGCGACGATGCTGAGCAGTCCCAGCCCGGTCAGCCAGGCCCGTTCCGTCGCCACGTCGCCGACCAGGGCCCGAACCCCGGCGACCACCAGGATCCAGGCCAGGTTCGCCGGCACCAGCACCTTCCAGCCCAGGTGCATGAACTGGTCGTAGCGCAGCCGGGGCAGAGTACCGCGCAGCCACACGTACCCGAAAAGGAATCCGAGCACTTTCAGCGTGAACCACAGGAAGGGCAACCAGCCGGTGTTCGCGCCCTCCCACAGCGACAACGGCCACGGCGCCCGCCAGCCGCCGAGGAACAGGGTGACGGCAAGACCGGACATCACCACCATCGCCACGTATTCGGCCAGGAAGAACAGTGCGAACTTCAGTGACGAGTACTCGGTGTGGAAACCGCCGACCAGTTCGCTCTCGGCTTCCGGCAGGTCGAACGGGGCCCGGTTGGTCTCCCCGACGATCGAGATCGAGAAGATCACAAAGGACGGGAAAAGCAGCAGCACGTACCAGCTCGGCAGCGTCAACTGCATCCCGAACAGCTCGTACGGCGTGCCGCTGGCCTGCGCCGCCACGATCTCGCTGGTGGACAGGCTGCCGGCGGTGAGGAACACCGCCACGATCGACAGGCCCATCCCGATCTCGTACGACACCATCTGGGCGGCACTGCGCAATCCGCCGTACAGCGGGTACGTGGAGCCCGACGACCAGCCGGCCAACACCACGCCGTACACCCCCATGGCGGAGGCGGCGAGCACCACGAGCACGGCCACCGGCACGTCGGCGAGCTGCAGCGGGGTACGTTCCCCGAAGATGCTCACCTCCGGGCCGAACGGGATCACCGAGAAGCCGGTGAACGCCGCGCTCGCGGAAATCACCGGGGCCACGAAGTAGACCCACTTGTCCGCCGCCCGCGGCATGATGTCTTCCTTGAATGCCAGCTTCAGCCCGTCCGCCAGGCTCTGCAACAGCCCGAACGGGCCCGCCCGGTTCGGACCGGGACGGTGCTGCATCCGGCCGACCACCCGACGTTCGAACCAGATGGTGAACAGCGTGATCAGCACCAGGAACGCGAAGATGCCGACCACCTTGAGCAGCAACAGCCACCAGACGTCCGCACCGAACTGCTCCAGCGCCTGCCGCTGGGCCAGGGTTGTCATCGTGTCTCCTCCTGCGCCGCCGGGCCGGCGGGCCAGTCACCGCCGGGGCCGGAGGCTGGTGGCGCTTCGGCCACCGCGACCGAGACCACCGCCCCGGAGGTGGCACGCAGGCTCCGACGTACCGTGCTTCCGGGAGAGTTGGTGGGTAGCCACACCACCCGGTCCGGCATGTCGGTGACCGCCAGTGGCAGGGTGATCGTCCCGGCGTCGGTGCTCACCGACACGTGATCGCCGGCCTCAGCGCCGATCTCCTTCGCCATGGTGGCGGACAACCTCACCACGGGCTTGCGGGCGGTCCCGGCCAGGTACGTGTCGCCATCCTGCAGGCTGCCGAGGTCGAGCAGTTGGTGCCAGGTGGCGAGTACGGCATGTCCGGCCTCCGGAAGCGGCGGCTGCGTCCCGTACTCCGTCGGGGGCTCCGGCCCGGTCGCCGCGGTCTCTCCCAACGCGTTGAACTCGGCCCGTACCCGACGCGGATCGGCCACCCCGATCGGGGCAGCCAGCTCCGCGGCGAGTTCGTCCAGCACCCGGGCGTCGGACAGCGCCCCGGTCCGAAGCACCATCTCGAACCGGCGTACCCGGCCCTCCCAGTTCAGGAAGCTGCCAGCCTTCTCGACCGCCGGGGCCACTGGGAACACCACGTCCGCCCGCCGGGCCACCGCGCTGTGTCGCAACTCGATGCTGACCAGGAACTCCACCGAATCCAGAGCCTGCTCTGCGGCCTGCGGATCCGGCAGGTCGGCCGGGTCCACGCCGGCCACCACCAGCCCGGAGAGCTGACCCGCCGCCGCGGCGGCGACGATCCCGGCGGTGTCCCGGCCGGGCAGGTCGGGAAGTGACCCGGCGGCCAGCCCCCAACGCTGTTCGACCTCGGTGCGGGCGACCGGATCGGTCACTGGTCGGCCGGCGGGCAGCAGGTCGGGCAGGCAGCCGGCCTCGACCGCACCACGGTCCCCGGCCCGGCGCGGCACCCACCCGATGCGGGCTCCGGACGCCTGGGCCAGCCGGTTCACCGCCGACAACCCGCCCGGTACGGTCGCCAGCCGCTCCCCGACCAGGATCAGGCTGCCGGGCTGGCGCAGTGCCCCGGCGGCCTCGGTGATCGGCTCGGGAACCTGGCCGGAACGGGCCGCCATGGCGTCCAGTACCTCGGTCTCGGTACCCGGTGCCGCCGGCACCAGGGTGGCGCCGCACCTGCGCAGGCCGGGGGTCCGGAACGGCTGCATCGCGTACACCGTGATCCGGTGCTTCGACCAGCCCTTGCGCAGCCTCAGGAACAGGGTCGGGCAATCCTCCTCCGGCTCCAGGCCGGCGAGCAGTACGACCGGGGCCCGCTCCACGTCCGCGTAGGTCACCCCGCTGGTGTGTGGGTGCTGACCGGCCACCCGGGAAGCCAGGAACCGTGCCTCCTCGGCACTGTGCGGGCGGGCCCGGAAGTCGATGTCGTTGGTGCCGAGCGCCACCCGGGCGAACTTCGCGTACCCGTAGGCGTCCTCGACAGTGAGCCGACCTCCGGTGAGCACCCCGACGCCGTTCGCCTCCCTGGCCCGGCGCAGCCCGGCGGCGGCGACCCGGAACGCCTCGGTCCAGCTCGCCTTACGCAACTCCCCGGTGTCCGGGTCCCGCACCAGCGGGTCGGTGAGCCGGTCGAACGCGGTGGTGTATTTGAACGCGAAGCGGTCCTTGTCGCTGATCCACTCCTCGTTCACGTCGGGGTCGTCGCCGGACAGCCGGCGCAGCACCTTGCCCCGCCGGTGGTCGACCCGGATCGCGGCCCCGCCAGCGTCGTGCTCGGCGATGGCCGGGGTCGAGACCAGGTCGAACGGGCGTGCCCGGAATCGGTAGTCCGCGCTGGTCAGCGCGCCCACCGGGCAGATCTGCACGGTGTTGCCGGAGAAGTAGGACTCGAACGGCTCGTCCTCGTAGACCGCCACCTGCTCCAGCGCCGAACGCTCGAACAGCTCGATGAACGGATCCCCGGCGATCTGCTGGGAGAACCGGGTACACCGGGCGCACAGCACGCAGCGCTCCCGGTCCAGCAGGATCTGGCTGGAGATCGCGATCGGTTTGGGGTAGGTCCGCTTCACGTCGTGGAACCGGGAATCCGGGCGACCGGCGGACATCGCCTGGTTCTGCAACGGGCACTCGCCGCCCTTGTCGCACATCGGGCAGTCGAGCGGGTGGTTGATCAGCAGGAATTCCATGATCCCCTGCTGCGCCTTGCGGGCGACCGGAGAGGTGAGCTGGGTGTTCACCACCATGCCGTCGGAGACCGGGATGGTGCAGGAGGCGACCGGCTTGCGCTGGCCCTCGACCTCCACCAGGCACTGTCGGCAGGCACCCACCGGGTCCAGCAGCGGGTGGTCGCAGAACCGGGGGATCGCGATGCCGACCTGCTCGGCGGCCCGGATCAGCAAGGTGCCTTTCGGCACCGTCACAGCCACCCCGTCGATGGTGATGGCGACGGTCTCCACCGGGGCCTTGTCCGGTGCGGTCATGCCTGACCCTCCTGGTTCGCGCTGGGACCGCTCACGTGTGGGCTCCCGCCAGTTCGGCCGGGTTGGTGGCGTCCGGCGCCAGCAGCGGCGGCTTGCGGCCCTCGATGTAGTCCAGGTAGTCGTCCTTGAAGTACTTGATCGAGGAGGTGACCGGGCTGGTGGCACCGTCACCGAGCGCGCAGAACGCCCGTCCGAGCAGGTTGTCGCAGGTGTCGAGCAGGGTTTCCAGGTCCTCGTGGGTGCCCCGGCCCTGCAGGATCCGGCGCAGCACCTGCACCATCCAGAAGTTGCCTTCCCGGCACGGGGTGCACTTGCCGCAGGACTCGTGGGCGTAGAACTCGATCCAGCGGTACGTGGCGTACACCGGGCAGTCCTGGTCCGAGAACACCTGGACCGCGGTGGTGCCGAGCATGGTGCCGACGCTGGCCATTCCCTCGAAGTCCATCGGCACGTCGAGGTGTTCGGCGGTCAGCAGCGGCGTGGATGACCCGCCCGGGGTCCAGAACCGCAACTGGTGACCGTCCCGCATGCCACCGGCCAGCTCCAGCAGCTGACGCAGGGTGATGCCGAGTGAGCATTCGTACTGGCCGGGACGGTTGACCCGGCCGGAGACCGAGTAGATCTTCGGCCCCGGGGACTTCTCAGTGCCCATCGACCGCCACCACGTGGCACCGCCCAGCACGATGTACGGCACGCTGGCGATCGTCTCCACGTTGTTGACCACGGTGGGTGAGGCGTAGAGCCCGTGGGTCGCGGGGAACGGGGGCCGCAGCCGGGGCTGGCCACGGTAGCCCTCCAGCGAGTCCAGCAGCGCGGTCTCCTCGCCGCAGATGTACGCGCCGGCGCCACTGTGGACCACCACGTCCAGGTCGAAGCCGGAACCGAGGATGTTCCGCCCCAGGTAGCCGGCCCGGTACGCCTCGGCGACCGCGTTGCGCAGCCGGCGCGCCGCGTGTACCGCCTCACCGCGCACGTAGATGAACGCGTGGTTGGCGCGGATCGCGTACGAGGCGATGATCACGCCCTCGATCAGCGAGTGCGGGTCGGTCATCATCAACGGCAGGTCCTTGCAGGTCCCCGGCTCGCCCTCGTCCGCGTTCACCACCAGGTAGTGGGGCTTGCCAGTGGAGTTTCCGCCGGAATCCTGCGGGATGAAGCCCCATTTCATGCCGGTCGGGAACCCGGCGCCGCCGCGGCCCCGCAGCCCGGAGCCCTTGACCAACTGGATCAGGTCGTCCGGGTGCACCGGGCCGGTGCCGGGGCTGGCTCCGCTGAGGGCCTTTCGCAGCGCGGCGTACCCGTCGAGCCGTTCGTAGACGTCGATCCGCCAGGCGTTGGGCGACAACCACCGCTTGGTGAGCACCGGGGTGAGTTTGCTCAGCGCCTCCGGGGAGGGGCTGGTCACCGGGTCGGTCACCGGGCACCGTCCTTCTCATTGCGACCGATGGGGGTGTCCGGGTCGAAACCCGCGACGGCGATGTCGTGTTCGGCGGCGAGCCGGTTACCGGCCAGTGTCGGCTCTCCGGGCGGGCCGTCGCCGAGCGCGGCCCGCCGCTCGTCTGGCCACCCGGCGAGCTGCCGCGACATCTCCTTGAGGGTGCAGAGCCTGGCGCCCCGGGTGGGTGCGGGTCGCTCGCCCTTCTGCAGTCGCCGCACGATCTCCAGGGCGGTGTCCGCGTCGACCTTGTCGAAGTACTCGTAGTTGACGGTCATCACCGGGGCGTAGTCGCACGCGGCCAAACATTCGGCGTGCTCCAGGGTGATCGTGCCGTCCTGTGTGGTCTCGTCGTGGCCCACCCCGAGGTACTCCGACAGCGCCTGGTACGCCTTGTCGCCGCCGAGCACCCCGCACATCGTGTTGGTACACACGCTGACCAGCCAGTCACCGGCGGGGCGACGCTTGTACATGGTGTAGAAGGTCGCCACCGCACCAACCTCGGCCTTGGTCAGGTCCAGTATCTCGGCGCAGAACGCCACCCCGCGCTGGCTGACGTACCCTTCCTCGGCCTGCACCAGGTGCAGCATCGGAAGCAGCGCCGAGCGGGGCTTCGGGTAGCGGGCCATGATCTCCCTGGCCTGCTTGCGGATCTGCTCGGAGAACACGTCCGGCTGGCCGGTCCCTGGCTCGGTCATCGGTCACACCCACCCATCACCGGGTCCAACGAAGCGCCGCCGGCGATCACGTCGGCGAGCATGCCGCCCTCGGAGACCGCGGGCAGCGCCTGCAGGTTCACGAAACTGGGGTCGCGCATGTGGACCCGGTACGGTCGGGTGCCGCCGTCGGAGACCACGTGCAGGCCAAGTTCCCCACGGGGCGACTCGATCGGTACGTACACCTGGCCGGCTGGGACCCGGAACCCCTCGGTGACCAGCTTGAAGTGGTGGATCAGAGCCTCCATCGACTGGCCCATGATCCGGCGTACGTGCTCCAGCGAGTTGCCCATGCCGTCGGTGCCGATCGCGAGTTGCGCCGGCCAGGCGATCTTCTTGTCCGCCACCATCACGGGACCGGGCTTGAGCCGCTCCAGCGCCTGCTCGACGAGCTTCAGCGACTCGCGCATCTCGCTCAGCCGCACCTGGTAGCGGCCCCACACGTCCGCGCCGGTGTTGGTCACCACGTCGAACTCGTAGTCCTCGTACCCGCAGTACGGCATGGTCTTGCGCAGGTCCCAGCCGAGTCCGGCGGCCCGCAGCACGGGTCCGGTAATGCCGAGCGCGAGGCACCCGGTGGCGTCCAGATACCCGACGCCCTGGGTGCGCTTCTGCCAGATCTGGTTGCCGGACAGCAGGTCCTCGTACGAGTCGATCCGCTTCGGCATGAACGTCAGGAATTCCCGGATCTTCTCGACCGCCGCGTCCGGCAGGTCCTGCGCCAGCCCGCCGGGCCGGATGTACGCGTGGTTCATCCGGAGCCCGGATACCAGTTCAAAGATGTCCAGGATGTACTCGCGCTCCCGGAACCCGTAGATCATCATGGACAGGGCACCGAGTTCCATGCCGGTGGTGGCCAGCCACACCAGGTGCGAGGAGATCCGGTTCAGCTCCATCATCAGCACCCGGATCGTGTTGGCCCGCTCCGGTACCTCGACGCCCAGCAGTTTCTCCACGCCCAGGCAGTACGCGGTTTCGTTGAACAGCGGCGCGAGGTAGTCCGCGCGGGTCACGAACGTGGTGCCCTGGGTCCAGTTGCGGTATTCCGCGTTCTTCTCGATCCCGGTGTGCAGGTACCCGATCACCGCGCGGGTCTCGATGACCGTCTCGCCTTCCATCTCCAGGACCAGCCGGAGCACGCCGTGCGTGGAAGGATGCTGTGGTCCCATATTGACCACGAGCCGCTCTTCGGAGATCGGATCCACCCCGGCGACCACGGTGTCCCAGTCGCCGCCGGTGACGGTGTAGACCTTCCCCTCGGTGGTTTCCCGGGCGCTGGCGTAGGCGTCGGTGCTCATGTGTAGGCCCTCCGCTGGTCGGGTGGCGGGATCTCAGCGCCCTTGTACTCGACCGGCACGCCACCGAGCGGGTCGTCCTTGCGCTGCGGGTAGCCCTCCCAATCGTCGGGCATCAGGATCCGGGTGAGGTTGGGATGGCCGTCGAAGACCACGCCGAACATGTCGTAGGTCTCGCGCTCCTGCCAGTCGGCGGTGGGGTAGACCTGGGTGACCGAGGGCATGTGGGGATCCTCCACGGTCACCGCGACCTCGAGGCGGACCCGCCGCCGGTACGTCATCGAGGTGAGGTGGTAGACCACGTGCAGCCGCCGCGCCTCGCCGAGGTAGTCCACACCGGACACCGACGAGCAGAGTTCGAAGCGCAGTGCCGGGTCGTCCCGCATCACCTGGCAGACCTGGGCGATCCGCTCCGGCCTGACATACAGGGTGAGCTCCCCCCGGTCGACCACCACCTTCTCGATCCAGTCGTCGTCGCCGTCGATCCCGGCGAGCCCTTCCCGCAGCCCGTCGACCACGTCGTCGAAGTAGCCTCCGTACGGCGGCTCGTTGGCCAGCAGCGCGGGCCGGCGGCGGACCAGGCCGCCGTAGCCGGAGGTGTCCGAGCTTCCGGTGACCCCGAACATGCCGCGCCCGGCCGGCACGCCGGTCGGTGCGTTGGAGGCGGCGAGTTCGCCGCTGCCGAGCGCTTCGGCCTGCCGCTGGACCCGATCGCCGGGGGTGTTCTCTGGCTGACTCACCGCCGGTACGCCCCCTCCCGCGTCCAGTTCTCGATCCGCAGCTGTTCCTGGGTGCCCTCAGCCTCGGCGGCGATCCAGTCCTTGCGCTTGTCCTTGTTGTAGCGGTAGCTGGAGGGGACGGTGCCGACCCGCTTCGCGGCATCGGCTGATTCCTCGATCGCAATGCGGCGCTTGTCGCCCAGCGGCTCGGCCATGATCTTGTCGTGCAGCTTGAGGATCGCGTCGATCAGCATCTCGGGCCGGGGCGGACAGCCGGGCAGGTACATGTCGACCGGCACCACGTGGTCCACGCCCTGCACGATCGCGTAGTTGTTGAACATGCCGCCGGAACTGGCGCACACCCCCATCGACAGCACCCACTTGGGCTCCGGCATCTGGTCGTAGATCTGCCGCAGCACCGGGGCCATCTTCTGGCTCACCCGACCGGCCACGATCATCAGGTCCGCCTGTCGGGGACTGGCCCGGAACACCTCCATGCCGAACCGGGCGAGGTCGTAGCGCGCCGCGCCGGTCGCCATCATCTCGATCGCGCAGCACGCCAGGCCGAACGTGGCGGGCCACAGCGAAGCCTTGCGGGTCCAGTTGACCAGCTTCTCGACCGAGGTCAGCAGAATCCCGCTGGGGATCTTCTCTTCGATGCCCATGCCCTCACCTCAGTCCCAGTCCAGCCCACCGCGCCGCCACACGTAGGCGTACGCGATCAGCACGGTGCCGATGAACAGGACCATTTCGATGAACCCGAAGGCACCGAGCGCGTCGAACGCCACCGCCCACGGGTAGAGGAAGATGATTTCGATGTCGAAGACGATGAACAGCATCGCGGTCAGATAGAACTTGACCGGGAACCGACCGCCGCCGAGCGGCTGTGGGGTGGGTTCGATGCCGCACTCGTACGGTTCCAGCTTGGCCCGGTTGTAGCGGCGGGGCCCCACCAGCGGCGCGATCGTCACGGAGAACAACGCGAACGCGAACGCGAGGCCGAACAGGCCCACGATCGGTAGGTACGGTGACAGCGACATCGTCAGCTACCTCCCGTCCTTTCTGGCTCCAGCTCCGTCCGGATCCTCTTCTGACCTGACCGGCCCCCCCCGGGGGTCGAGCCGATCTACCTTATTGCCCGTGCTGACCTGCGGTTGTGCCGGGTCCGCGGTGGCCGGGTGCGGGGCCGGTGCCCGCCGCGGCGTCCCCGGGGGTGTGCCCGCCCGGACCTCACACTGCCGGCGTCACCTTGACCAACGCGTTGATCACGCGGTCGGCGGCGTCCCCGTCCCGGGGGTCGGTCAGGTTGGCGAGCAGTTTGAGCACGAACCGCATCAGGGTCGGGTGCGGCAGTCCGTGGCGGGTGCAGATCCGCATCACCTGCGGGTTGCCGATCAGTTTCACGAACCAGTGCCCCAGCCGGTAGTAGCCGCCGTACCGGGCCCTCAGTTCGGCCGGGTAGTGCAGCAGCGCGCGTTCCCGGGCCGGCCCGGCGGGCCGGGCGAGAGCCTGCACCGCGATCTCGGCCGCCAGTTCACCGCTTTCCATGGCGTACGCGATGCCCTCGCCGTTGAACGGGTTGACCATGCCGCCGGAGTCGCCGACCAGCATCACGCCACGGGAGTAGTGCGGCACCCGGTTGAATCCCATCGGCAGGGCGGCACCCAGGATCCGGCCGTCGGCGTTCGCCTCGTCGTTCATCCCCCACTCCGCGGGGGTACCGGCGAGCCAGTCCAGCAGCATCTTGCGGTAGTCCGCCTTGCCGAAGCTGACCGAGCTGTTGAGTACGCCGAGCCCGACGTTGACCCGCCCGTCACCGAGTCCGAAGATCCAGCCGTACCCCGGCAGCAACTGCTCGGCTCCGGAGGAGCCACGCAGTTCCAGCCAGGATTCGAGGTAGTCGTCGTCGTGTCGCGGGCTGCGGTAGTACTGCCGTACGGCGACGCCGATGGGTCGGTCCTCGCGTTTCGCGATGCCGATGCTGAGCGGAAACCGTCCGGACACCCCGTCGGAGGCGATCACCAGGCGGCTGCGGTACTCCACTGACTGTTTGTCGCCGTTACCGGCGCCGGCCACAGCCTTGACCCCGACCACCCGACCGGCCTTGTCGAGCACCGGTCCGGTGACATTGGTGGAGGTCTTGAGCTTGGCCCCGGCGTGCTGTGCCCGGCGTACCAGCAGGTCGTCGAAGTCCAGTCGGGTACGGGTCAGGCCGTAGTCCGGGAAGCTGGCGAGTTCCGGCCAGTCCAGTTGCAGCCGGACCCCACCGCCGATCACCCGCAGGCCGCGGTTGACCTGCCAGCCGTCGCCGTCACCGACCGGACCGTCCAGCACCCCCATGCGGATCAGTTGTTTGACCGCGCGGGGGGTCAGTCCGTCGCCGCAGACCTTCTCCCGGGGGAACTCCGTCTTCTCCAGCAGCAGCACGTCGAGGCCATGACGTGCCAGGTGGTACGCGGCGGCCGAGCCTCCCGGTCCGGCACCGACGACGATGACATCGGCTTCGTCCACGACGTCGGCTCGGTCCGCGGGTGGTGGCGCACCGACGTTCAGGTCGGTCACGGTTGGGCTCCCCTCCCTGCCCGACAATGCCTGTGGCGGGTCAGCTTGTGAAGACTTTCACTAGCTCCCGTGGTGAAGTTTAAGGGCAACTAGCTGGCTCTGTCGGGTAAGGCGAGCCTAAACAACACCCAGGGGTGGGCCGGCACTCCGCACGACGCTATCCCCGGCGCTGGTGCCCCGCACGGCGACGTCACGTCCGGATCGCCCGGTGCAGCGCGACCACCCCGCCGGTGAGGTTGCGCCAGGAAACCCTCCGCCAGCCAGACTCGGCGATCCGGGTGGCGAGCGCCGCCTGGTCCGGCCATGCCCGGATGGACTCCGCGAGATACCCGTACGCGTCGGGACTGCTGGCGACCGCACGGGCCACCGCCGGCAGTCCGGCCATCAGATAGCGCAGGTAGACCTCGCGGAACGGCCGCCAGGTCGGATGGCTGAACTCACACACCACCAGCCGACCCCCCGGCTTGGTGACCCGGGCCAGCTCGCACAACGCCGCCCCGGTGTCGTGGATGTTGCGCAGTCCGAATGCGATGGTCACCGCGTCGAAGCTGGCGTCGCGAAACGGCAGCCGCAGCCCGTCGGCGGCCAGCATCGGCACCTGCCGGTGAGCACCGGCGGTCAGCATTCCGAGTGAGATGTCGGCACCGGCGACGTACGCCCCGGAGCGGGACAGTTCCACGGTGGACACTCCGGTGCCAGCCGCCAGGTCCAGGCAGCGTTCCCCGGCCCGCAGGGCGAGGGCGTCCCGGGTGGCACGCCGCCACGAACGGTCCCGACCGAACGACAGCACCGTGTTGGTCAGGTCGTACCGCCGGGCCACGCGGTCGAACATCGCGGCGATCTCATGTGGCTGCTTGTCCAGGGAAGCCCGGGTCACGTCGTACCACTCTGCCAGGACCAGGGCAACAACCCGACGGCCGGGGTGGCCGGACGGCGTTGGCGCTCCAGTGACGCGGGCCGGCTCAGTTGGTGTCGGCGAGCTTCAGTTCCGGGTGCGCCCGACCACCGGAGGGCAACGCGATTGAGGAGTAGTGCGAAACCACACGCGCCACCTCGGACTCCTGGGGGTCGTCTGCCGGGGTCCAGTGCACCTTCAGCCGCTGGTAGCGGGTGTCACGCTGCGCCGGGACCCGGTCAGCGGCACGGATCATCTGGATCAGGCCGATCAGGTTGGACTGATGGCGGGCACCGGCCGAGGAGATCACGTTCTCCTCCAGCATGATCGAACCAAGGTCGTCCACCCCCATGTGCAGTGAAAGCTGGCCGACGTCCTTGCCGGTGGTGAGCCAGGAGGACTGAAGGTGGGCGATGGTGTCGAAGAACAGCCGGGCGACCGCGACCAGCCGCAGGTACTCCAGGTTCGTCGCCTGGGTGCGGCCCTTCAGGTGGTTGTTCTCCGGCTGGTACGTCCACGGGATGAAGGATCGGAAACCACCGGTCCGGTCCTGGACGTCCCGGATCATCCGCAGGTGCTCGATCCGCTCCGCGTTGGTCTCTCCGGTCCCCATCATCATGGTGGCCGTGGACTCCAGGCCGTGCCGGTGCGCGACCTCCATGATCTCCAGCCACCGCTCGCCGGACTCCTTCAGCGGTGCCAGGGCCCGCCGGGGCCGTTCCGGGAGCATCTCGGCACCGGCCCCGGCGATCGAGTCCAACCCGGCCGCCTTGATCCGGTCGATCGCCGCCGCCACCGGAACCCCGGAGACCTTCGACATGTGCTCGATCTCGCTGGCGCCCAGCGAGTGGATCACAAGCCGGGGGAAGTCCCGCTTCACCGCGCTGAACAGCTGCTCGTAGTACTCCACGCCGAAGTCCGGGTGGTGGCCACCCTGCAGCATCACCTGAGTGGCGCCCAGCTCGACCGCCTCACCGCAGCGGCGCAGGATCTCCGCCAGGTCGTGACTCCAACCTTCCTCGTGTTTCGGCGGCCGGTAGAAGGCGCAGAACTTGCACGCGGTAACGCACACATTGGTGTAGTTGATGTTGCGGTCGATCAGGTACGTGACGATGTTGTCGGGATAACGCCGCCGACGTACCGCGTCCGCCGCCTCACCGAGCTGGTGGAACGGAGCGTCGGTGTACAGCAGCAGCGCCTCCTGGGGGCTGATCCGGCCACCGTCGGCGGCACGCTGCAGGATCTCGGCGGTTTCCCGGGTCTCAGTCACCACCCGAGCGTAAACGCAGAATGCCCGGCCCAGCGCCGACGGTCAGCGGGATGAGAGCCGTCAGACGTAGGAACGATCAAAGCGACCAAGATCCAGCAGCGCGTGCTGTGGTTTCAGCCCGGCAGCGGCGGGAACCGTGTTGGGGTCGGCCCTGGCCTGGCCGCAGAGCCGAGACCACAGGCGGAAGGTGTACAGATGCAACCGACGATGCCGAGCAAGACGGATTACTCGAGTCTCGCGATCCGGCTCCTGCTCCTGGTCCTCGCTGCGCTCGGGGTGATCGGGATTTTCCTGGTGGCTCCGGCCGAGGCGGCGGCCTCGCTCAGCTGAGGCCGCCCCGGACTCCGCCACGGAAGTCCGCATTGCTCCGGCGATGGCGACGGCCGAGGATGGCGGTATGCGGACTGTCGGTTCCCGAATTGAGACCCTCGCCGTACACGGGGGCGAGCGTCGGCCCGGCCCGGACGGGTCGGTGGTGTTCCCGATCTACCAGGGAACGGTGTACAGCGTCGAGCCGGGTTCGAACTACGACGACATCCGGTACCACCGGCTGAGTTCCACGCCGTCGCAGGTGTACCTGCACGACAAGCTCGCGGCGTTGGAGGGTGCGGAGGCCGCCGTCGCCACCGCGTCCGGGATGGCAGCGGTGAGCGCCGTGCTGCTGAGCACGATGCGGGCGGGTGATCACCTGATCGCGAGCCACGTGCTGTACGGGGGCACCCACGGCCTGCTCACCCAGTACGCGGAACGGCTCGGCTGGTCGTACACCTTCGTGGACCAGACCGACCCGGACAGCTGGGAGTCGGCACGGACCCCGGACACCCGGGTGTTTCTGGTGGAGGCGATCAGCAACCCGCTGATGCGGGTCGCCAGGCTGCCTGAGGTGGTGTCTTTCGCCCAGCGTCACGAGTTGGTCAGCGTCGTGGACGGCACCTTCGCCAGCCCGGTCAACCTGCGGCCCTTGGAGCTGGGGTTCGACCTGGTCTTCCACAGCGCGACCAAGTACCTGAACGGGCACTCCGACCTGGTGGCGGGGTGCGTGATGGGTTCCGGCCCGCGGATCACCGGGGTTCGCAGGACGGTGACCCACTTCGGCGGCAGCCTGGACCCGCACGCCGGGTTCCTGCTGGCCCGGGGGCTGAAGACGCTGGCGGTCCGGGTACGGGCACAGAACGCGAACGCGCTCGCCGTCGCCAGGATGCTGGAGGCTCATCCGAAGGTGACGCAGGTGAACTACCCGGGGCTGGAGTCACACCCGGACCACGGGTACGCCGCCGGCCTGCTGTCCGGGTTCGGTGGCATGCTCAGCTTCCGGCTCACCGGGGGCGTCGCGGCTGCGGACGCGCTCCTGGACGCGGTGCAACTGCCGGCGGCAGCGCCCAGTCTCGGCGGCGTGGAGTCCCTGATCACCCGCCCGACGCTCACCTCCCACGCCGGGATGAGCCGGGAAGACCGGGAGCGGGCCGGGGTCACCGCTGATCTGGTACGGCTGAGCTGCGGCATCGAGCACACCGACGACCTGCTCGCCGACCTCTCGCAAGCCCTCGACAAGGTGTAGGACAGCTCACCCGTTCCAGCCTTCACCCGTTGTAGGCCGCCAGCGCGCCTCGTCGGTGAAGCCGATGCCTTGCATGGTGAGGTGTAGCCAGCGTCGGGGTATCAGGTCGAGTCCCGCGAAAGGGCGTAGAGCCTGTTGGTATCGGTCTGCGAGGCGGTGCAGGTCGGGCGCGTTGTCGAAGGTGAGGTGGCAGGCGTAGAAGTGGCGGCCTTCCCGCCAGCCGGGGCGCCACCACCAGTGATTCCGTAGTCCCTCCACTGTGTCGGTGGGTTCCGGGTTCACGCAGTGCCTCCGCAGGTTCAGATGCCAGAAGGCGGAACAGTGCAGGGCTGGTCCGACATACGCGACAACCCAACCCATCGGCTCACGTGAGGCCGAAGTCACCACCCTTGATGCGTGCCATGAAGGTGGACCACTGAGCGGGGGTGAACACGAGGGCGGGGCCGTCCGGGTCTTTGGAGTCGCGGACGGCGACGATGCCAGACAGGTTGGTGGCGACTTCGACGCAGTTGCCCCCGGAACCGTTGCTACGGCTGCTCTTACGCCATCTGGCGTTGTGCAGGATGTTAGTCATTGGTGTATCCCTCCATCGCCTCTATGATCATTTTCTTGGACGCTTCGGTGTCGAGAACCTTCTTCCGAAGGTCATCCCAGGCGCGTCGGTATGTGTCTACCTCCTCGGGTTTCTGGAGGTACATGCCTGCTGTCATGGTGTCCAGGTAGGCCAGTGGCGGTTCCAGGAGTTCCCCGGTGCGGTGGTCCTCCGGGAAGTCGAGGATGGTGAATGAGCCTGCTCCCGCCCCAGCGTGTCCACCTGCGGTGTAGGGCATGATGCGGACCGTCACGTTGGTCCGCTGTGTCACCTCCAGCATGTGTGCGAGTTGGGCTGCCATCACCGCGTTCCCGGCGAACGGTCGGCGGATCACCGCTTCGTTGAGGACCACGTCGAGTCGTGGTGCGCGTGGCCTGGTGAGCAGTTCCTGTCGTTCCTGCCTGACCTCCACACGGCGTTCCACATCGGATTCGCTGGCACTGCCTGCGGTCTCGATGCGCACGAGTTCAGCGGCGTACTCCGAGGTCTGAAGTAGACCCGGGATCAGCTCCGATTCGTACTGTGAGATCCGCTTTGCGCTGTCTTCCAGGGTCACGTACAGGCCGAACCACCCCGGCAGTGCTGTCTCCGTGTAGTCATGCCACCAGCCCTTGCGTTTGCCGTTTCGGGTCTCGGCGGTGAGGGCCAGCATCAGCGCTCGTTCTTCTGGAGTCGCCTGGTAGATGTCGAGCATCGCCGTCACGTCGATGTCGCGGGTACCGGACGCTTTCGTGTCCGTCCTCGATGCGGCCGATCGTGACCCTGCTGCGCTGAAGTTCCTCTGCTGCCTGCTCGCGGCTCAGACCGCGCCGCACGCGGAACTTCTCGAACCGGCGGCCGATGTAACGACGGAGAACCACCGAGTTGACAATCAGAGACGCGGTTCCTGCCATCTTGATCACCGAGCATTCCTACCAGTCGCTTCACCGGACACCCGCGAGGGTTGAGTCCGTAGCGCAGATGCCGTCGTGGACGCAGATTGCAGGGCCGTCGTCCTCGGCCATCTCGAAGGCCAATGGCCCCGATCCTGGGCACCGTGTCGGCCCGGACGCACATCGGGTGTCGTCCAAGCCGCCACGATGGCGCGGCTGACACAGCTGTCGGCTGGTACGTCCTTACGGGTTGAACTCGCCGGTCTTGACGCCGCTGAGGAAGGTCTGCCAACGGTCGCGGGTGGACACCAGTGCGGGGCCGTCCGGGTCCTTGGAGTCGCGGACGGCGACGATGCCGGAGATGTTACTGGCGATTTCGACGCAATTGCCGCCGTTGCCGCTTCTTGTGCTCTTGCGCCAGATAGCGCGGTCGAGGTCAGGCATTGGCGAATCCTTTCCGTGCTGTGGTGATCATGTCTTTGGAGGTGCCGGGGTCGAGTGCGCGGCGTTCGAGGTCGTCCCAGACGAGGTGGTATGCCTTTGCCTCGTCGGGTTTGTTGAGGTACATCGCTCCGGTGAGGGTGTCGACGTAGACGAGTAGTGGTTCCAGTGGTTCTCCGGTGTGCGGGTCTTGCGGGAACCGCAGCAAGGTGAAGGAGTTCGCGGCGCCCATGCCGGCGTGGACTCCGACAGACCAGGGCAGGACCCGGACTGACACGACGGCTCGCTGAATCATAGTGAGCAGATGGTCGAGTTGTTCGGCCATGACGGCAGGACCGCCGACCGGGCGGTGTAGGACTGCTTCGTTGAGTACCACGTTGAGGTGCGGGGCGCGGGGCCTTGTAAGCACGGACTGTCGCGCCAGTCGAACTTTCACCCGGCGTTGGATCTCTTCTTCGTCGATGTAGCCGGGTGGCATGTTGGTGACGTGTTCGGCGTACGCCTTGGTTTGGAGCAGTCCGGGGACGAGTTCGGATTCGTACTGGTGGATCGTCTCGGCTGAGTCCTCAAGAGACACGTAGAGGCCGAACCACTGCGGGAGCGTGGTTTCGGCGTAGTCGTGCCACCAGGACTTCTTGCGGCCGTTGCGGGTTTCGGCGGTGAGTGCGAGGAGCAAGTCTGTCTCCTCCTGGGTCGCCTCGTAAAGCTCGCACATCGCCTTCACATCGATGTCCCGGAACCGGACACGTGAGTCGCCGTCCTCGATGCGTCCCATGGTCGCGCGGCCACGTTGCAGCCTCTCTGCCGCCTGTTCCTGGGTGATCCCAGCGCGGACCCGCAGTGCGGTGAACCGGCGGCCTATGTACCTCCGGATGAGTGCTGAACCAACCATATCGGTCACTCGATTACCTCCGAACACGGAGTGGATGCTTCGCCCAAATTAAACAGCAGCTCCGCAGACTGATGCAAGTTGTGTTGATTGAACAGATGACACCCAGTATGTATTGGATTACCAGAAAAGACTTCGGAGAAGCATTGCCTTTTGGACTGCCTCACGATTGAATCGGATGGCACGGTAGTGATCCGTCATGCAACCGGGTTACCGGCGAATCAGGCCATTCCGGTTCGGTGCCGTGCCCCGGGAGCTGGGCGTACCCGCGCCGGGTCCAGCTCTCCGGAAGACCTGCGGATTCGGGGTCTGCGGGTCGAGTGCGGTGAGAAGCAGGAAGCTGACGAGCCGCCTGCCTGTGGAGAGGCACTGACCCCCACGGGTGGGCCTGGACGACGCTGCCCCTGTCCTCGCCGGGCACCACGCCGGGGGCGGCGTCCACCGTGGATGCCGTCCCCGGACACGAGCCGTACCAAAGGGAGGAGTGCGCAGTACACTGTGGTCATCTCAGGCCGGAGATGACCGGTCAGAAGTGCTCCCGCCGTCTCGCCACCCCACATCACTCCATATGTCAGCGGCGTGGCCGTACGCCACCAGTCGGGTTGCACCGACCTGAAACGCCCAAGCTTCAGCTTGGGTCGCAGTGTGTCGGCGTAGAACTCCACCCACCTGTCGAGAAGCCGCCCCCGTTCGACAAGCCACCAGGTCATCTCGCGCACGTAGGAAGATCTTGGGAGTTTTGGGCTGTTCTGACAGCCCAAAACTCTCAAGATCACGGAAAGGTGAGGAGTCAGCCGTCGTAGTCGACGGTGAGGGTGTCGGTGACCGGGCTGGACTGGCAGGTCAGCACGTACCCGGCGGCGACCTCGTCCGGCTCCAGGGCGTAGTTGCGGGCCATCCGTACCTCGCCGTCGACCAGCTTCGCCCGGCAGGTGCCGCACACTCCCCCGGTGCAGGCGAACGGCACTTCACCCCGGACCCGCCGGGCGGCATCCAACACCCGCTCGGTCCGTCCCATCGGGAAACTGGACGCCCGGCCGTCCAGGATGATCGTCACCTGTGCGGTGTCCGCCGGGTCCGGCCGCGCCACCGGCGCGGCAGTACGGCGGTCCGCCTCCTGGCCCTCGGCGAAGAACAGTTCCACGTGGACCCGGTCAGCCGGCACCCCCTTGGTGAGCAGCAACTCCCTCGCGCCGTCCACCATGCCTTGAGGGCCGCACAGGAACCATTCGTCCACCTGGGACGGAGCCAACAGGACATCGAAGATCCGGGTCAGCCGCTCGACGTCCAGCCGGCCGGAGAACAGCTCCGACTCCTGCTGCTCCCGGGACAGCACGTGCGCCAGGTGCAGCCGTTGTGGATAGCGGTCCTTGAGGTCTGCGAGTTCCTCGACGAACATCGCCGAGGCGGCGGTGCGGTTGCCGTAGAGCAGGGTGACCCGGCTGGTCGGCTCGGTCTCCAGCGCCGTGGCGACCAGCGACAGCACCGGCGTGATCCCGCTGCCCGCGACGATCCCGGCGTAGTGCCGGGCCCGGTCCTGGTGGAACGCGGTGGTGAAGTGCCCCAGCGGCGGCATCACCTCCATCACGTCACCCGGCTTCACGTCATCGTGCAGGTACGTGGAGAAGGCACCGCCGGGCACCAGGCGGACCCCGATCCGGAACACCCCGGAGTCGGCCAACTCCCGTGGCGTGGAGCAGATCGAGTACGAACGCCGTACCTCGTCTGCCTCCCCGGCCCGGCGCAACGTGACGTGTTGCCCGGCCCGGAACGCGAACGTGTCCCGCAGCTCGTCGGGCACCCCGAGGCTGACGGTCACCGCGTCCTCGGCGGTCGACCGGTCCACGGCGACCACCGGGAGCCGGTGGAACCGTGCCCGGCGGCGTACCGGCCTGGTCAGGGTGACTGTCATCACAACGCCTTGAAGTGCTCGAAGGGCTCCGCGCAGGACCGGCAGCGCCACAGCGACTTGCAGGACGTGGCACCGAACCGGCTGATCTCGGAGGTGTCCGGGGAACCGCAGTTGGGGCACCGCATCGACAGCCGTACCGGCACCGGACCACCGTCCTGGTGAGGTTCGGGCGGTGCGATCCCGGCCTCGGCGAGCTTGTGCTTTGCCTCCTGGGTCATCCAGTCGGTGGTCCAGGCCGGCGCGAGCTGGGTGCGCACCTCCACGTCCGGCCAGCCGGCGGCGGTCAGGGCGCGGCGGATGTCGGTGCGGATGGTGTCCATCGCCGGGCACCCGGAGTAGGTGGGCGTGATCGTCACCGTGACCCGGCCGGTGCCGGACACCTCCACGCCACGGAGGATGCCGAGGTCGGCGATCGTGACCATCGGCAGTTCCGGGTCGGGCACCGCGGCGACAACCTCGGCAGCACGGTCGGCGGGGGCGTGAACAGTGGTCACCAGCTCACCCCCGGGTGTGCCCGGTGCAGTGACTGCATCTCGCCGAGCAGGTAGCTGAGCGCCTCGGTGTGGCTGCCAAAGCGCCCGCCGTCCGGGGCCCAACCGTCCTCCGGTCGAGTCAGTGTCGCTTCCGCCAGGACCTTCTCCACAGTGGACAACCAGCCGTCACGCAGCGATGCCGGGTCCACCCCGGAGCCGGCCACGGCGAGTCGGGCGGTCAGGTCGTCGGCTTGGAACAGCTCGTGGGTGTACGGCCAGACCTGCTCGACGGCCGCCTGCATCCTGCGGTGCGATTCAGCGGTGCCGTCACCCAGCCGACAGGTCCACAGCGCGGCGTGGTCGAGGTGGTAGGCGGTCTCCTTGACCGCCTTGCCGGCGATCTCGGCCAACCGTTGGTCGGTCGAAGCCACCAGCCGCTGGTACAGCCCGTGCTGGTACGCCGAGAAACCCAGCAGCTTGGCGATGGTCACCCCGAAGTCCAGGGTGTCCTCACCCGGGGCGCCGTTCGGCAGTTCCACCAGCAGGCAGTTGCGGTACTCCCGGTCGGTACGCAGGTGGGCGAGGTCGTCCTCGCTGCGCCCGGCGCCCTCGACCTCACCCGCGTACGACAGCAGCAGCCGGGCCTGGCCGAGTTGGTCGAGCGCGATGTTCGCCAGCGCCATGTCCTCTTCCAACTCCGGGGCCCGGCTGACCCACTCGGCGAGCCGCTGCGCGGCGACCAGCGCGTCGTCGCCGAGCCGGAGCAGGTACTCGAACCGGTCGGTTCGCCCGCCCGACGCGTTCACAGGTGTTCCGCTCCTTCCGGGACCTGGTAGAAGGTCGGGTGGCGGTACGCCTTGTCACCGGCCGGCTCGAAGAAGGCGTCCTTCTCGTCGGGGCTGGACGCGGTGATCGTCGCGGCGGGGACCACCCAGATCGACACCCCCTCCTGGCGACGGGTGTACAGGTCACGGGCATTGCGCAGGGCAAGTTTGGCGTCGGGTGCGTGCAGGCTGCCGACGTGACTGTGACTGAGGCCCCGGCGGGGACGTACGAAGACCTCCCACAGCGGCCACTCGGACGAGGTCATGCCACCCTCTTCTCCCGCCGGGCGGGCTTGGCCGCGTACGCGGCGGCTGCCTCGCGTACCCACGCGCCTTCGGTATGGGCGCGGCGGCGGTGGGCCATCCGCTGCCGGTTGCAGGGACCGTCGCCGCGGATCACCCGGTACAGCTCGTCGTAGTCCGGCTCGGTGTAGTCGAAGTGCCCGCGCTCGGCGTTCCAGCGCAGGTCAGGGTCGGGCAGGTCCAGTCCCAGTACGGACGCCTGCTGCACGCACATGTCGACGAACTTCTGTCGCAGTTCGTCGTTGGAGAACCGTTTGATCTTCCAGGCCATGGACTGTTCGGAGTGCGTGGAGTCGGTATCCGGCGGCCCGAACATGGCCAGCGACGGGTACCACCACCGGTTGATCGCGTCCTGCGCCATCTGCTGCTGCGCGGGGCTGCCCTGGGAAAGGGTGTAGAGGATCTCGTACCCCTGGCGCTGGTGGAACGACTCCTCCTTGCAGATCCGGATCATGGCCCTGGCGTACGGGCCGTACGAGCAGCGGCACAGCGGCACCTGGTTCACGATCGCGGCACCGTCCACCAGCCAGCCGATGGCTCCCATGTCGGCCCAGGTCAGGGTGGGGTAGTTGAAGATCGAGCTGTACTTCTGGCGACTGGAGAGCAGCAGCTCGTACATCTGGTCCCGGGAGACACCCAGGGTTTCGGCGGCTGCGTACAGGTAGAGCCCGTGCCCGGCCTCGTCCTGCACCTTGGCCAGCAGGATCGCCTTGCGCTTCAGGGTGGGGGCGCGGCTGATCCAGTTGCCCTCCGGCTGCATCCCGATGATCTCGGAATGGGCGTGCTGGGCGATCTGCCGGACCAGGCTCTTGCGGTACGCCTCCGGCATCCAGTCGCGCGGCTCGATCTTCTGGTCGACGGCGATCACGGAGTCGAAGTAGTCCTGCAACTGGTCGCCAGCGGCGCCCGATCGGGCCCGCCCGGCGGCCGACCGGAGCGCGTCTTCGGCGTCGGCGACCTCGGCTAGCAGGCCCGCCGCACCAGGTTGCTCTGGTGCCGTCCCGGCTGGTCCCTCGGGCATGGCGAAGTCGTTCCCGTACACCCCGTAAGTGTTACAACTTCTCGCCTGGCCTGCAAGCTACTGTAATAACGCTGCACCGGTCTGACGATAACGTCTCGGCATCTCACCGAATTGATCCGGACACGTGGGGTAACTCGCAGCCAGCACGGAAGGCGACCCCACAGCCATGGAATTCCGGGGGCTGATCGTGGTAGCGATGCTGGTCACGGCCGGATGTACCGCCCAGGACGCACCGCCGGAACCGGCTGCCCCCGCCCCAACGACGCCACCAGCCAGCACCCCCGCCGCAACCAAGCCACCGGCCAGCACCCCCGCCATGCCCGGGGCAGCCAGCCTGAAGATCACCGGATGGTGGGCGTGGGCCCTGCTCGACCGCCGCACCGGCCGGATCACCGGCTCCCCGAATCACGGATCCCAGACCAGCACGACCGAATCCATGATCAAGGCCTGGCTGGCAGCCGACTACCTGGCCGGGCGAGAACCCACCGGCCAGGGTCTGGGTGACTACGCCCGCGACAGGATCCGCAATGCGCTCCGGGTGAGTGACGACGCGGCGGCCGAGTGGCTCTACCGGTCGCGGGGTGGCGACGCGGCGATCCGCCGGATGATCAACACCTGCCGACTCACCGGGACCAGCGTCCAGCCCGGCAACTGGGCCCTCACCCGAATCACGGCGCGGGACGCGGCCAGGCTCGGCGGCTGCCTCGCCGACGGCACGGCATCCGGCCCACGTTGGCGCGACTGGCTGCTGTGGGAGATGCGCCAGATCGCTCCGTCGAACGCGTTCGGAATCCGGCAAGCCTTCCCGCCCGAGGTGGCGGGCCGGATCGCGGTCAAGAACGGCTGGACGCCACGGTCTGATACCGGCCTGTGGCACGTCAACTGCCTGGGACTCTGGGACCACTGGTCGCTGGCGGTGCTGGTGCGCTATCCGATCCGGCTCGGCCTCGGATACGGGGCGGCGGCCTGCCGTGACGTGGCCGGACAGTTGTTCTCCAGGTCCGGGCGGACCGGCTCACCGGCCGGGTGAGCGGCCCGCCCGGCAGGGCCTCAGCAGTCGTACAGACTGTTCGGATGCACCGCCTCGCAGTAGCGGATGTGCAGGTGGTTGTCGTGGTTCGAGAACTGGGTGGTGAGTCCCTCGTTGATCAGCACCGGGTCGTTGAAGAAGATCAGTTTGATGTGTCCCGGTGCCGTGTTGCGGATCGCCTGCACCAGGCGGCGGGTCGCGGCCCGGTCATACGTGCCCGACTCCCAGGTGATCCGGCCGGCGGTGCACTGCGCGCTGTCGGTACGGATCGGCCACACGTCGACGTCCATGCCCTGCTCGTGTGAGGCGTGACCGGGGATGTCGCCACCGTGCTCGAAGCTGGCGTCGCCGAGCGGCACCGGACCGTCAGCGGTGCCGAAGCTACGGACCCCCGCCTCCAACTGGCCGATCGTGGCCCCGCTGCCCCAGTTCGCGGTGCCGTTTCCATCCGGGTCCTTGTCACACATCCCCGACAGGTTCGGGTAGTCGTAGTGCCAGATCAGGTTCCGCCAGGTGGTGGGACCGACAATGCCGTCGGCCGCGATCCCGGCGTGCTGCTGGAACGCGACCACGGCGCTGTGGGTCCCGGAGCCGAAGACACCGTCGACCGCGAGGCTCAGCCGCCGCTTCGCGTTGAGCTGTGCCTGTAGCGCCCGTACCGCCGGGCCACTGGCACCCTGCGACACGGTGACCACGAGAGCGCCCCAGGTGGCCGGACCCACGATGCCGTCAGCGGTGAGGCCCTTACTGGTCTGGAAATTCCTCACGGCGGTGGCGGTGCCGGATCCGAAGATCCCGTCGGCGGTGAGGCTCTGCCCCCGGGCCTGTAGCAGGTACTGGATGGCGAGTACGTCGACGCCTCGGTTACCGCTGGACTGGGTGTGGAAGAAGGCATTGGCGAACGCGTGGGCCGGTTGCACGGCGGTCACCACGGCGAGCAGGAGTGCCGTGGCCACGGTCGCCAGCCACCCCAGGGATCGGGTTCTCATGTGTACTCCTGGTCGGGTAGGGGGCCGGGGCACCCGGCCACGTGGCTTACCTGTGATCAAGCGAACGGTGCCGGCCCCACCGGCACCGCGAGGTTGGAAGGCCGGAAGGCCGGCTGGATCAGAGCCGGTGCCTCCCGACCGAGGTGGTTGTCAGATGCCGCAGTTCGGGGCGCTCCACACCCGGCTGGACCGGTTGTCCACATGGGTGTGGTCGTTGTGTCCGGGGTAGCCGGGGCCGAAGATGCCTTCGAATCCGGAGTTACGAGCGGTGCTGGCCATCTGGCACAGCGACGGGCCGCTACCGGTCCCGAGGTCGGCCGCGGTGCCGTACAGGTGCCGGCTGTCCGATGCCCCACCGACGCTGCTGTTACAGGCATAGCTGCGGAAGCCGGACCCGATCACGATCGGCTGGCTGCCGAGCTTCTTACGCTCGGCTTCCAACTGCCACATCACACGCTTGGCGTTCTCCCGGGCCGTGGCTTCGGACACGGCACCACCGGTGTAGTCGCGCTCACCGCAGCTGTAGTTGAACTCGGCGTGAGTGAAGTGGATCGGGGTGCAGTCGTCGTCCTGCAGTTCGTAGATCTTGCTGTACGTGTTGGGGCCGGCGATGCCGTCGGCGGCCAGGCCGTACGCGGACTGGAACCGCTTCAGCGCGGCGGCCGTGGCCGGGCCGAACGCGCCGTCGAGAGCCAGGTTCTCGCCGGACGTGACCCAGCCGGCGATCCGGATCTGCAGCTGGGTCACGTCGCCGCCGCTGGAGCCTTGGCTCAGGTTGCGGGTCCACGTGTAGCAGCCGTCAGCGGCAGCCGGGGTCGCTGTCAGTAGGTTCACTGTAAAGCTCGTGGCGAACGCCAGGAACAACGCCACGAACAGGTTCAGTTTTTTGGAACGCATGGGGGTGTGCCTCCCACCCAGGTCAACGGAAAGTCGTCAGGGAAACCGTCTCGGCGTCGTCAGCGGGGAGACCGGCGCGCGGCCGACCTCCCCGGAGCCGAAACTCGCTCAGATACCGCAGCTCGAGGCGCTCCAGAACCGGCTGGACTTGTTGCCCAGGTGGGTGTGGTCGCCGTGGCCCGGGTAGCCGGGGCCGAGGATCTCTTCGAATCCGGCGTACCGACCGGCCTGCGCCATCGTGCACAGCGACGGGCCGCTGCCGGTGCCCAGGTCAGCCGCTGCACCGGAAAGGTGCAGGCTGGTCGACGAGCCACCGACGGCGCTGTTGCAGGAGTAGCTGCGGAAACCAGAGGTGACCACCAGTGGCTGGCTGCCGAGCTTCTTGCGCTCGGCTTCCAACTGCCACATGATCCGCAGTGCGTTCTCTCTGGCCGTGCCCTCGGACACTGCGCCGCCGGTGTAGTCGCGCTCACCGCAGCTGTAGTTGAACTCGGCGTGAGTGAAGTGGATCGGGGTGCAGTCGTCGTCCTGCAGTTCGTAGATCTTGCTGTACGTGTTGGGGCCGGCGATGC
>DASUSI010000040.1:0-14646 GCA_036375165.1 Micromonosporaceae bacterium
CAAGCAGACCATCGAGGATCTGGTGAACGCCGAGGTCGAGCACGATCGGCGGATCGACGCCCGGATCTTGCCACGTGAGGATGCGTTCGCGATCCCGGACATCATCCGTACTCAGCAGAACCTGATCCCGGACGATGTCGAGGACATCCGGATCGTGGACATCAACGGGCTGGACGTGCAGGCCGACGGCGGTACGCATGTGGCGTCCACCAAGCAGATCGGCCGGATGACCGTTGTGAAGGTGGAGAACAAGGGACGCCAAAACCGCCGGATCCGGATCCGCCTCACCGACTGACTGCTGCTGGTTCCGGAACTTGCCGGATGAACCGGTACACCGTGCCGTTAGTGCGGCCCGTCCGTACCTGGTTGGTTGTGTTGACCGCGCTCTCGAACGGCTTGCCGGCGTAGCGGGCTAGCCGAGGTGAGGGTGGGGGAGTTTGGCGAGGTAGTGGTCAATGCGTTGGCGCATCGAGGGGTGCATCGGGTAGTCGTCGAGTTGGTCGCCGTCGACCCAGTGGACTTCTGAGGACTCGTCGCTGGGTCGTGGCTCGCCGTCGATGTGTCGGGCGGAGTAGACGAGTGAGAACTCCTGACGTACCTCGTTGTTGCTGGTGTAGAGGATGACGTGGTGGGGGTTGGTGTACACCCCGACCAGGCCGGTGACCTCGCAGCGTACGCCGGTTTCTTCCTCGACTTCCCGCACGGCGGCCTGGGTCATCGACTCTCCGGGGTCCATCGCGCCGCCGGGTAGTGCCCAGTTGCCGTTATCGGTGCGGCAGATCAGCAGGAACTGTCCTGTGTCCTTAGCGACGACCACGTTGACGGATGGAACGATACTGTTCGGTTTCGGTGCGCTTGGGTCGTTGAGGAAGTCGATCCGCCGTGCCACCACTTGCCTGGCCGCCTTTCTACGCTTGGCCGGTTTACGCGCTGCCCTGTTGCCTTGCTCACGCTCGTTCGAAGCTTGCCATGTAGTGATCGAAGAGGTCACTCCCTGGCGGTGCCGCACAAGCTGGTCGGCGTTCTATCTGGACGGTGGCGGACCGGCCGCCGGACTACGGGGTGCTGCTGTGGCAGGGCGTACAGACCGGATCCTGGGCACCCGCGAGGGCGATGACCTGAAGCGTGGATAGTGCCGTCGGCGTCGGCAGGTCGGCGGCTTCAGGTCTTGGCCGGCAGTTTCAGCCGCTCCTGAACCCGGGCTGAGGGCATCCGGGTGGACAGTTCCCGAGGCGACCAGTCGCGCGGTTACCCGCTCCAGCAGCGGCACCGCACGCAAGGGCTTCCGCAGTTCGACGTAGCACCGGCCTCGCATGATCTCGATCTCGGGTACGGACGCCAGTACGTGGCGTCCGGTTCCCCATCCGTCCGGCGGTCCCACGCCTCGTCTACCGCGTCGAGCGCCCGGTAACAGCCAGTCCCACATCCCTGACCCGCGCCGATGTACACGCGAGGCGTTCAGTGGTCAGGCAGGCCAACATGGCTGGCGGGCCCGGCAGTTGGGTGGCTGCACGGGCGAGCAACATCCCACCACGGGATCCGGCGAGCATGTAGGCCAGCGACGACAGGCAGTTGGCCCCGGCGACCCGGTTCCCTGACTTGGCGGCGGCCTGGACACCCCGGACATAGTGGCGGGTCGCGGTGTCGTGCATCCGCGCGTCAGCGGCGACCCACCCGGCGATCTGCGCTACTTCCCCGTACGTAGCGGGGTCGCAGACCTTGGCGAGCACGTCCGCGACGATCTGATACGACTTGCTGGCTATGGTGGCGATCCGTCGGACCATGGCCGACGTACGCGTATTATGCACATGTGCATGACGAGGTGGGGCGGGCTGATGGCGGTGTGGCACACCGGCAGCGTGTGGCGGCTGAGTTGAAGCGGCTGCGTGAGTTGGCAGGGGAGAGCAGCCCCTCGGTGGCTGCGGCATTGGGTGAGGGCTGGTCGCAGTCGAAGGTCTCCCGCATCGAGAACGGGCGGATCGGGGTTTCGGTACGGGACCTTGCCGCGTTGCTCTCGTTCTACGGTGCTCCCGAAGACGTCAAGGCCGAGTTGCTCACGATGACGGCCGAGGATCTTGGACATGACGGGGCATGGGTCGTACGTGGAGGTGGTACACCTCGTCGACAGGGCGAGGTGGCCGCGATCGAAACCAGAGTGTGGCGGCTGCGTCAGTATCACCCGCTGATGGTGCCCGGCCTGCTTCAGTCCCCCCAATATGCTGAGGCGATTGCCCGTCTTGGTGGGTTTGATGATCCGGCTGGGATTGTCTCCAGGCGGATGGCCCGGCAGAGGGCCTTGGTCGGTCGCGGGGCTCCTGAGTACATGGCCGTACTTGATGCCCGAGCGTTCGGGTATCGACCAGGCGATCAGGGGCTGATGCGCGAACAAATCATTTACGTGTGTGAGCGGGCGAACTTGCCAGAGGTCACGTTGCGAGTAATTCCGTTGGGCGTCGAGGGTGTGGCCACCGCGATGGTGCCGTTCCTGCTGTATGACTTCCGTGCAGAAATGTCGCCGCCTGTCGTGATGATCGAAACGCAGTCAGCAGATCTCTACCTCTCGTCCACTACTGATGTTGGCCTGTATACGGATCTGTTCGAGCGACTGACTCAGAGAGCCCTGGATCATGACGCCTCCGTTGATTACCTCATGTCCTTAACCGACCACGCCTAGGGGTAAATGCCCTTGATAACCCATTGAGCCTTCTCCAACGTGGTTTCGGTGGGTGTGTGGCAGCCGGCCGTGGTGGTGTGTCGGTAAATGGGCCACCACCAGTGGCTCCGGAGACGCTCGACCGCCTCGATCGGTTCGCCGTTCACAACGCTTCTGCTTGCTCAGCGGTGGGCCGGCGCGGACGGCAGATCGGGCTCTGGAATAAGGTCATGCGGCGATGGCATGGATCTCGTCGTGGAGACTGCGGGCATCGGTGGAGTCGGCGTATCGCCCGGACCGCAGCATGTGGGCGAGTCTCATAAGGCGTTTCTTGATCCAGGAGATCTGCCGTTCTGGTGGTAGCTCGAGTATGGGTCGGATGGCGGCTCCAGCGGATGCGAGGTTGCCAAGTCGTAGCTGCGCTGTCCCCAGGTAGATGTGGGCAAGCGCTTCGTCGTCGAGGGATCGGCTCCCGGATGGTTCCCGTTGCCAGATGTCGATGGCCTCGGTGGTCTCCTGGGTAGCGCGGGTCGCGTCCGCTTCATTCGGCAGCCAGATCAGGCTGCTGCCCGCGTAATAGTGCTGCTTAGCGCGAGAGAACTCGAACAGTCCGGCGACGGGATCGGGTGTTGTGCCCTTCTCCCGTTCGATCCAGGACAGGTCCAGCGCCTTGTTCGTGCCCGGTGAGTTCCCCAAGTTCGCATGGCACTGGGCGACACCGCAGAGGAGACGGATTCTGCTGGTGCCGCTCGATGGATAGTGCAAGCCGTCTTCCACGAACCCGAGCGCGTGGGCGTAGTCCCCTTGGAAGCGGGCGATGAGGCTTTGGGTACCACGTACCCACGCGTGTAGCTCGTTGTCGCCAGCATGTTCGGCACATCTCCACGCCGCCGTCGCGTGGGTCATTGCCCCGTCCGCATCGCCCAAGTCCAGGGCCGCGTACGCCAGCACGCCCTGGATACGTCCGAGCATGACGTACAGGTCGGCCAGTTCGTGGGGTCGATAGTTGTGGTCCCGCAGCCGGCGCAGCACTTGGCTCCGTAGTGCGACAGTCTCCATGAGCATTGGGGCGGGCGGAGTGCCGAGGTATGCAACGGCGAGGTGTCGCATTGCGACGTCGATCTCCCCCAGGCTCAGCCGCTCCTCGATGGAAGCGATCAGCCGTACTGAATCCTCGACGGAGGCCGTGAGGAGCCGGCCCACCTTTTCGACGCGCTGCCGTGCCTCCGCCTCCACTTGCCAGATAGCGAGCAGTTCACCGTTCGCGCTGAAAGCACGCTCGGACAGTTCGGCGAACTGTCGGTCGGGGAACTTTTCACCCTGCTCCACCTTGCCGATGTAGCCGCGGTTGAACCGGATCCGTTCTGCGAGGTCGCGTAGCGACCAGCCACGTTGGTTCCTTAGCTGGCGTACTGTCGCACCGAAACCCGGCGCGTTCTGCTCAGGCACAGTGCTGACCTCCCTGTCGCCTGATGTGTTGGGAGTCAGTAGGCGACACTTGAAGTATCGACGTTCCGTGAGTGCTTACGCGAGGCTGGTGCGGTGGCATCCAGTGGACTATCCAGGGTGGACAGGTCGACCTTCACGGCGGGTGTCTGGCCCGCCTGTGTGACTCAGTCCAAGCGTCGACGTGATTCGTCTGGCGCGGCGGGTTGCTCGGCTTCGAGACGGGCTACCCGGTCTTCCAGCCGCCGGAGATCGTTGCCCATGAGATCGAGTCGCCGCATGATCGTCTCGTATGGGGACTGGCCTTCCCCGGTCACGCCATGGTCATCGTCCCGTTGCCGCACGAACGTTCCACGCCCCTGCCACGAGATCACGAGCCCTTCGTCGCGCAGAGAAGTCAGTGCTCGCTGCACGGTCATCTTGGCAACGCGGTACTGATCGGCGAGTTCGGCCACTGTGGGAAGCCGGTCACCTGGAGCGAACGTACCCGCACGGATGGCTTGTCGGAGCGCATCGGCTACCTGAAGGTACGGCACACGCCTATCACCCATGTCCAAGCCCACGCCGCCAGCCTATTCGGCTGGCCCACTCGTACGAGACCGCAGCGGACTGGACTGGTTGTCCTTGTTGATAAACCTAGGTAAGCTAGCTATACCTGGCGGGAGGCGGGTTGCCGACGAGCCGCCTGCTCGTGGTCGTGGCATTGACCCCTACGGGTGGGTCTGGACGACGCTGCCCTCCTCTCGCCCGGGCACAGGCACTACGAAAGGAATGACATGTCCAGCGCGACAACCGCAACCGCGCTTTGCGGTACGCCCGGCTGTCGATGCGGTTGCCGCCTGACCGCGTTCGACGCGGAGCAGGTGAAACGCCGGGTCTACGCCGAAGCACAACGCATCGCCGTGGGCATCGCACGTACCCCCACCGACCGCCTTGCCGCGCTCGCGCACCAACTGTTCACCCGGGTCAGCCTCGGCGCGACCGCAGACGACATCGCCTTCACCCCCCGTACCCAGAAACGGAGTCGACCGTGACCGTGCAACTCCTGGAACGCACCGCCAGAACCCGGCTCAGGCGTGTCCTGCTCACCGCCCACCACCACCCGGACCGGAGCTTCCGCTTGCCGCTGCACATCAAACTGTTCCTCATCGCCCACAACGACACCACCGGCCAAGCACACCTCGCCCACACAGCGCTGTGCCGAGGACTCGCAGGCGCGATCCTGCTCGAACTGTGGCTCACCGGCCGGATCCAGATCGGATGGCGGTACGACGCCCGCAACGGCGTCGCCACCCTGGAACCCGGCCTGATCCGGGTGCTCGACCCTAACCTGATCGGGGACCCGCTGACCGATGCCGCGCTCGCCCACATCTGGCGGACCGGCGGCGCACTGCACGTACGCCAGTTCGTCAAGGAATTCGCCACCCCGGACCTGCACGACCGGGTACGCGCCGACATGGTCGCCACCGGAGTCCTGCACCGCGTCACCCGACGCCGGCTGCTGTTCTCCCGCCGGGAGGCCCACATCCCGGTACACCCCAGGCTTTCGTTGCGCGCCCGCAGCAGCGTCCGCGACATAGCGGACAACCCCGGCCACACTTATGCCGAAGACCAGCAAAGCAACCACCAAGCCCAAGCCCTCGCCGGCCTGGTCCTCGCACTCGGTCTCACCCGCCACGTGATTCCAGCGAGTCCAGCCGAGTTCCAACGCAAACTCATCGACCTACTCGCCGGACAACGCGACCCGGCCATCCGGGAAACAGTCGCCGTTCTGGCACCGAGACGCCACCAGGTTTGACCAACATCATCCCGGCCCCTTGCGACGCGGGGACACCACGTCGCAAGGGCGGGATGATCTACGGCTTCAATGAACCAGGGTTCGCGGCGTTGGACCCAGTTCTCTGCCGAATATCTGACCTCGGTGTGTTCGCGATTATGCGTGTGCCGGCGAAGTCGAAGACACCATGTGTCAGGCACACCTTCAGTTTTGCTTTGTGACGTCAAGATCGACTGCTGTAAGCAGTGCGGTGGCGCGGGCTTCGATGAGGCGGGTTCGTGCGGTGTTTTCGCTGGGCTCGGTGTGGGCGGGTTGGTTGGTGGTTTGGCCGGGCCATTTGCGGTAGTACAGGCCGGGTTGTGCGATGAAGTAGCCGGTGGTGACGGCGTTGGCCGCGAGGAGGAGATCTCGGCGGATGGCCGAGTTCAGGGCTGACCGATCCCTATCTGTTCCTCGCCTGTCCACTCGTACATTTGCTGGTCGCGGTGGAGGACCAGGAGCGACGCGTGCGTGATGGTGACGGTGACGGGGTTTGCTGGTACGAGGCTGAGGGCGTGGCTGATCGGTTCGGCGGGTTGGTCACAGTTGGAGTAGGCGAGGCTGACATGTGGCCGGAATCCGGCTCGCTGTTCCCGCTGCTCGGGTAGGCGTTCCGCGCCGAGAGCCTCGGCGATTGCGGCTCTGATCTGGGTTCGGACGGCTGCTAATGGTTCGGGCGGTTCGGCTGGGAGGTAGATCGCCTCTTGGCGGACCACGGGCCGTCGAAAGGAGACGACAGGCGTCGGGAGTTGGTTCAGTCTCACCCTGATCGCCGTCGCGATGTCATCGATTTCGCTGTCGGTGATTTCGTCGGTGTAGCCGATTCCTTGGGTGGTGAGGTGCAGCCAGCGCCGGGGGATCAGGTCGAGACCGGTGAAGGGCCGCAGGGCGTTCTGGTACCGCTCGATGAGGTTGTGGAGGTCTGGCTGGTTGTCGAACGTGAGGTGGCAGGCGTGGAAGTGACGGCCCTGTCGCCATCCGGGGCGCCACCACCAGTGGTTTCGTAGTCGATCCACTGTGTCGCTGGGCTCCTGGTTCACGTCGCCTCCCCCAGTTCAGATGTCGGACGGTCCTCCGAGCGTGTCGGGTGCTAGCGCTTCGCCGGTATATTTTCGGTACTGCACTGGGGTTACGATTGGTCACTATGCGTGACTGAATCGGAGCGTCAGTGCCAACCCGTCCTAGACATCCACGCAAGGAGCTTGAAGCCGTACTGGAGGAGGCTGAAGGCCAGGGCTGGCGGGTAGAGAAGGGTAGGAAGTACTTCAAGATGTGGTGCTCTTGCCCGCAAAAGCACAAGAAGACGGTGAAGCTCACACCGTCTGACTCGAACTACAAGAGAAACCTCATGGGGGAACTGCGACGCGCCACCTGCTGGGAGAAACCGCTATGACAGCCACGTACTACATGATTATGGACATGGTCTTCGTCTGCGTCCCTCCCGACAACAGCACTGACCACTTTGACGTCTTCACCGACCGTTTCATGGACGCGCTGTGCGACTTGGAGGACGTCGACCCTGACATCACCGACCCTGACATCACCGCAAGCCTCACTGACCTCACCATCTCGGTCTACATGGGTGTGAAAGCCGATACCCAGCGCGACGCGGAGCGACTGTTCACCTCCAACGTGCGAACTGCACTGCATGCGGCTGGGTGCTACACCCCTAGTTGGCCGTTCCAACTGGCATCCAAGGAACTGCCCACCCCCCGGGAGGTCGACCGGGCAGCGACATAACCACCCAGGAGCAGAGCCCCTGGAAAGCTCTCGGGGGCTTTGTCGTGCGTGTGCAGCTCACCGGAACCGGGGAGAGTCACGCCAGGAGCCTTTGAGAGTGGCCTCACTCAGGTCGACATCCGCGTCCGCGAGTGCTTCCACGTACCGGAGGCGTCTCGTTCGGTTGACGATCTCCCGCAGCGCGACGTTGGCCGTCTCCCGTTGTGGCGCGTCGGCCCTGTCACGTACCAAGTTGGGGTTGGTGTCGGGCACGTGTCGCTCCTCGTGGCGAATCCCAGGGTCTGTGGTCCGGTGGCGGTAGGCTGCGGCGGATGAGCACCGTACCGAGCGCCACCGGGGGCCTCCGATGAGTTCCGCGATGCGGGACTTCGCGACCGGGGCGCGGATGCTCGGTGAAGGGTTCACGATCATGGCCCGGCACAAGCGGCTGTGGCTGGTCGGCACCGTACCCGCACTGCTCGCCTTCCTCCTCGTCACCAGCGTCCTCATCGGAATTGGACTGTGGGCCGGTGACCTGGTCGCCTGGGCCACCCCGTTCGCCGACGAATGGCCCGCCGACACCCGGGAAGCCCTCCGGATAACGGCCACCGTGGTCCTCATGCTGGCCGTGATCGGCGTCGCCGTGGTCACCTTCAGCGCGGTGACACTGCTCATCGGCGGACCGTTCTACGAATACATCGCGGAACAGATCGAAGACCGGACGGGCAACAAACCGCCCGGCTACCACGCCTCATGGTTCCGGATGTTCATACGTGGCCTGCGGGACTCCGTCCTGCTCGTGACCATCTCCGTGCTCCTCACCCTGCCGCTGTTCTGCCTCAGCTTCGTACCCGTGCTCGGACAGACCGTGATCCCGGTCCTGGCGTCCAGCATCGGAGGCTGGATCCTCGCCCTGGAACTGGTCGGGGTGCCGTTCCACCGCAGAGGGCTACGACTGGGAGACCGGCACCGGGCGCTACGTACCCGGCCCGCGTTGGCCCTCGGCCTCGGCGTGCCCACGTACCTGATCTGCGCCATCCCGTTCGCCGCGATCGTGGTCATGCCGGTCGCCGCCGCCAGCGGCACCCTGCTGGCCCGCGCGGTGCTGTCCGGCCCGCCGCCGGTCCCCGCCCGGAGAGCCCGGTGACCAGCTTCGAAGACCTCTGGCGACAACTCGCCCCGATCGGGCGTCACCCCGACACCGGGGGATACCGGCGGTACGCGTACACCCCCGCCGAGCTTCAGTGCCGGACCTGGTTCCAGAAGACCGCCACCGCCCGGAACCTGCCCGTGGAAACCGACCGCAACGGCAACCTGTGGGCGTGGTGGGGCGTGCCCGGACCAGGCGCGGTGGTCACCGGCAGTCACCTCGACTCGGTTCCGGACGGCGGGGCCTTTGACGGGCCACTCGGCGTGGTCAGCGGGTTCGCCGCCATTGACGTACTCCGGGAACGGGGTTTCCAACCAGCCAGGCCGGTCGCCGTCGTGGCATTCGCCGAGGAGGAAGGCGGCCGGTTCGGGATCGCCTGCCTCGGCTCCCGGCTGCTGACCGGGGCCGTGGCCGCCGAGCAGGCCCGAGAACTCACCGACCAGGACGGCGTCAGCCTCGCCGACGCGATGGCCTCCACCGGCCTCGACCCGGGCCGGATCGGCCGCGACGCCGCGGCACTGGCACGGATCAGCGCGTACGTCGAACTGCACATCGAACAAGGCCGGGCCCAAGCCGACCTGGACGCCCCGGTCGCCGTCGGCACCGGAATCTGGCCGCACGGCCGCTGGCGCATCGAGTTCACCGGAGCCGCCGACCACGCCGGCACCACCCGGCTGGAGGACCGGCGGGACCCGATGCTCACGTACGCCAACACGGTGCTCGCCGCCCGTAAGAAGGCCCGGCTCGCCGGGGCGCTCGCCACCATTGGCAGAGTGCTCTGCGAACCGAACGGCACCAACGCGGTCCCGTCCCGGGTCCGGGCCTGGCTGGACGCCCGAGCCCCCGACGAGGACACCCTGACCAGCGTCCTCGCGGAGATCGAACGGGCCAGCCGGGAACGTGCCGGCCGGGACGGCACCCGATTCACCATGACCCGGGAGTCGTACACCGGGCCGGTCGCCTTCGACGCCGGGCTCACCGACCGGATCGCCGGCCGGCTGGCCGACTTCCTCGACCCGGTGCCCCGGCTCGCGACCGGGGCCGGGCACGACGCGGGAGTGCTCGCGGCGCACGTACCCACGGCGATGCTGTTCGTACGCAACCCCACCGGGGTCTCCCACGCCCCGGCCGAACACGCCGAACTGGCCGACTGCCTGGCCGGCGTGCGGGCTCTGGCCGCCGTGATCGAGGACCTCGCGGCATGACCCTGTGGTACGCGGAGCGAGCCTGGCTGTGCGCGGCCCGCGGGGTCGCCGAGCGGGTGCTGGTCACCACGGACGGCGATCGGATTACCGGTGTGGCCACCGGCGTCGCGGCACCGCCGGAGGCAACCCGGCTGCCGGGACTCGTGATCCCCGGGCTGGTCAACGCGCACTCCCACGCCTTCCACCGGGCACTGCGGGGACGTACCCACTCCGGGAGCGGCGATTTCTGGTCCTGGCGCGAGCAGATGTACGCGATCGCGGAACGCCTGGACCCGGACTCGTATCGGGAACTGGCGCGGGCCACGTACGCCGAAATGGTGCTCGCCGGGATCACCACCGTCGTGGAATTCCACTACCTGCACCACGCCCCCGGCGGGGACCGGTACGCCGACCGCAACGCGATGGGACACGCGCTGCGGGCCGCCGCCGCCGACGTCGGGATCCGGCTGGTCCTCCTGGACACCTGCTACCTGCAATCCGATGTGGACGGCACGCCGCTGTCCGGTCCGCAGCTTCGCTACGGCGACGGCGACCCGGACACCTGGGCATCCCGGGCCGCCGACGGGCCGGCGGACGGGGCCGCGATCCACTCGGTACGCGGCTGCCCCCCGGAAGCGATGCACCAGGTCGCGACCTGGGCCGCCGAGCGGGGAGCCCCGCTGCACCTTCACCTGTCCGAGCAGCGCCGGGAGAACGACGCCAGCCTCGCGGTGCATGGCCGAACCCCCACCCAGCTCTGCGCCGACACCGGAGTGCTCGGGCCGGCCACCACGGCCGTCCACGCCACGCACCTGTCCACTGCGGACATCGACCTGCTGGGCGGGAGCCGTACCGGAGTCTGCTTCTGCCCCACCACCGAGCGGGACCTCGCCGACGGCGTGGGACCCGCGTCGGCGCTGGTGCGGGCCGGGGCGACGCTGTCGCTGGGCAGCGACAGCCACGCGGTGATCGACCTGTTCGAAGAGGCCCGCGCCGTGGAACTGGACGAACGGTTGGTCACCGAGCAGCGCGGCCACCACACTGCCACGTCCCTGCTGGCCGCCGCGACCGCCGGGGGCGCGCACGCCGCCGGGGTGCCGGTCGGCGAGATCGCCGTTGGCCGGCTCGCCGACCTGGTCGCGGTACGGCTCGACTCGGTACGACTCGCGGGCGGTGCAGCCGGCGACCCGGTCGCCGCCGTCGTGTTCGCCGCCACCGCCAGCGACGTGTCCCACGTGGTACGCGGCGGCGAACTCGTGGTGTCCGGGGGAGCCCACCGGACTGTCGGTGACGTGGCCGCCGCGTTGCGCGCCACGATCGGATGCCCGCACTGACGGCGTGACAGGTGGCGGGGCCCGCCGCAGTCGATAGGGTGCCGAAGCATGGCTGGACACCCCCGCACCGGACCGCCCGCGCCGGTCGCCCTGGTCGCTGTCCTCACCGTGGTCACGGCCGAGAGCCTCCGGATGAGCGGGCCGCTCCTGGACCGGATCGTGGGGTACGACGGCGTCACCGCCGCCGCGGCCACCGCGCTGGTGGGGTTCGCGTTGCCGGTCCTGCTCGGGCCTTTCGTCGCCATCATCGGTGCCCGCCGGGCGGCCGTGTTGACAGTGGCCACGGTCGCCCTGCTGCGGCTCGTGGTGCAGGCCACGCCGGGCTTCTATCCGGGCATGGCGTTCGCCGTGGTGGCTCTGGCAGCGCTCGTCCTGGTACTGCGGCAGGCGGCGTACTCGCCGTCCGGCGCGGTCCCGGCGGTAACCGGACTCGTCCTGGGCGGTGCCGTGGACGTGGCGGTACGCGCCCTGTCGGGCACCTGGGATGCGGTGTGGCGGCCGGGTCTGGTGGGGTGGCTGGTCGCGGCGTTCGAAGTCGTCGCACTGGTCGTAGCGCTGGCCGCCGCACGGCGTACCTTGCACTCCGACCCGGCCCCGGTCGGCAGGGTGTGGATGCTCGGCGGGTATCTCGCCCTGTCGCTTCTGATCTTCGGCAGCCCGGGTTTCGTGGCCTCGTCATCCGGCCTCAGCCTCGGGTACGCCTGCGCGTTGCTGTTGGTGGGCGCACTGTTCACGGTGGAGGCGCTGAGCCGGACGGCGCTACCCGGCGGTTCCGGACGGTGGCGGGATCGGTTCGGCGTGATGTCGGCCCTGCTTCTGGTGGCCGGCATCGCCGGTGCCTTGCTCACCACCGGGGTCGCGGTCGCCGTAGCGGTGGTGTTCGCCCAGATCGGTGCGGCTCTCGTGGTTGCCCGAGGGTTGGTCGCGGTGGCCGTGCCGGAGCAGGCGTACCTGGATGACACGGACTCTGACCCGGCCGAGCGGCGGGCCGCCGAGCAACTCGACCGGGCCGCCGCGCTGGAACTGGACCAGAAGCAGGACACCGAAGCCGTGCCGGAGCCGGACGAGCCGCCGGTCGCTGTCGACCCGCTGGAGTTTCCGGTCGAGCCCGCCGGTCCCATTGACGACGAGCCCGACGAGTTACCCGACCTGGCCCTGACCCGCCGGGTACGGCGACGCAGCGCCGCTGGGTTCGGTTTCGCGGGGCTCGCCGCCGGTCTGGGTTTCGTCCTGGTGGTTCTCCTCTACCAGGTTCACTACGAGAGACCACTGCCGTTCCCGAACCAGGCAATTCCGATCGCGGCCGCGGTGCTGCTCGGACTGTTGGCCCTGGGGCGGCGGGAGCCGGTGCCACCCTCGCCCGGGGGCCGGGCCAGCCGGCGGGGTGCCCTCGCGCGGCTCGCCGTACTCCCCGGGGTGCTGTTGCTGGCTCCGGTGTTGGTCCTGGTCACCGCGCCGGCTCCGGCGGTGCCGCCGGCCGGGGGCAGCGACCGGTTCCGGCTGGTGAGCTGGAACGTCCACTACATGCGCAACGCCAGCGGGGTGATCGATCCGGAAGCCGTCGCGCTGGCACTGGAACGGCAGCGCCCGGACGTGGTGCTGGTGCAGGAGGTGAGCCGGGGCTGGCCGATCGGGGGCACCCTGGACGGTGTCGAGTGGCTGTCGCGCCGGCTGGCGATGCCGTACGTGTACGCGCCGGCCGCGGACCGGCAGTTCGGCAACGTGATCCTGTCCCGGCTCCGGATCGCCGCCGGAGGGGTTGGTGAGCTGCCGCAGGGTGATGGCACGATGCGTCGCTCGTACGCGGTCGCCACGGTGGAATTGCCGAGTGGACGTACCCTCCGGTTGTACGACGTCCACCTGGCGCACCGGGATCAGGACATGCGGACCCGACTCGCCCAGGTGGCGGTCCTGCTGGAGGACCGGGGCGCTTCGACTCCCGCGGTGATCGCCGGTGACTTCAACGCCACCCCGGGCTCGGCGGAGATCGCGAAGATGACCGCCGCCGGGCTGGCCAGCGCCCAGGACGCCACCGGGCACAGTGGACTGCTCACCTCACCCACAGACCGGCCCCGTTACCGGGTCGACTGGATTTTCGGCACCCCGGACGTGGCGTTCCAGGACTTCCAACGACCTGAGGTACGTACCTCCGACCACTTCCCGCTGGCGGTGACCGTCCAACTCGGCTGACCTCGATCCGATCTGGATCTTGCGACTTTTGGGCTGCTCCAGCGACCCAAAACTCACAAGATCTCCTCATGATGCGGCTTGGTCGGGCCGCCAGCCGTTCGCCCGCAGGGCTTCGGTGATCTGCGCCGCGACCTCCGCTGGGCGGTGCCATACCACCCATGCTGGAAAGCGCAGTACCCGGTCGCCGGCCAACCACAGCCCGTTCTGCCGCCGCATGTCGTCCCACCAGGATCGGACCTCCAGATGATGCGCCCCGTCGATCTCGACGTGGAGTCGCCACGCTCGCCAGTACGCGTCGAGATAGCGCCTGCGGCCAGCCCTGTCGGTACGCCGTACCTGCTGGTCGGGCGGTGGGAGCCGATAGCGTCGGCACAGCCGGACGAAGTCGATCTCCGCGAGCGATCCCGCTCCCCCCGCCGCGTCGTTGACAGCGGCCAGGATCATGCTGCGCCGATGCGCTCGGGAAAGCCGACCCAGCACGCCGAGTATCTTGTCCGCGGTGGTGATCCGCTGCTGGATGCTCGCGGCGATGATGGCGAGCGCACTCTCGGTGTCGGAGGCCCATTGGGCGGCGTCAACCACGGAACGGGCTGCCTTGGTGCGGGGCGGTCGGCCACGCCAGAGCACGTCAGGCTCACCCAGGACACCGCTACGGTGTACGACCACAGGCCAGGAGTCCCCATGGGACAACCGGGTCCGGGTGTCGCGCGGCTGACAAGGGGTGGCTACCAGGACGTGTATGACCTGCTGTTCGTATCCCCGTAGTCCACATTGGCTGGCGGCCGTCAATCCGCCGAGCAGAGCCGGCTCGGGAACGGAAAGCAGACCAGCCCATCTACGTTGCGAGATGGTCATGGGTCCTGAGTGGGTGACGATCACCCTTCGGTACGGTCGTTGCCACTGACGGCGAGCGACTCGGTGCCGTAGCACAGCGCGGGACATATGACGCAGCGCCTGGCGAACACTGAGTACGGAGTCCTGCTGGTAAAGCAGCACATCCAGGTCGTCGGCGTCTTCTCGGGCTGGGATATCGGGCACGGGGTTGAGCGTGCCGGAGTAGCCATAGTCCTGACCAGCCTGTGCATAACCCTGTGGATAGCCACGTAACGACGGCTGGATCTTGGGAGTTTTGGGTCGCTCCAGCGACCCAAAAC
>DASUSI010000041.1:0-5733 GCA_036375165.1 Micromonosporaceae bacterium
GTGGCCGGCGCCGGGCCGGGGCCCTGGGTCGCCGGCAGGGTCGCCAGGCCGCCGGCATGCCGAAACGCCGCGTGCGCCTCCACCGGCAGCAACGCCATCCGGCGGGTCATCCCGAGGTGCGCCCAGGTCCACCCGTCCGGAGTGGACACCGGACCGTCACCGTCGGGAGTGTCCCAGAGCGGGTCGCCGGCCAGCAGCGCGTTCGCGGCGAGTACGTCAAGGACCTTGTCGACAGCACCTTCCGGTGGCGGTAGTTCCACAATCACCCGGGCGTACGGGGTCCACTCCGGAAACCCGGTGAGGTTGACATACACGCCGTCCGGGTAGCGGATCCGCAGCAACGGGGCGGCGAACCGCACCACCTGGCCGGCGAACCGAGACGCGGGCGGCGCGGTCATTCCGTCACCTGGGCGCGTTGCTCCAGGTAGGCCGTGAGCCACCGCCGGGACGCCGCCTCATCGGTGGGGTCCACCCCGTCGGCGACCATCCGCTCCAGCACCACGTCCATCGGCTCGCCCCCGGGCTCCCCCAGCATCCGACCCGGGTACTCCCGGCTGGCCCGCGCGATCGCCAGCCGGGTGGCCAGGGTCGCCGGCTCGGACAGGTCCCGTACGTCGGCCGCGTACCTCACGAAGGCGTCGAGCACCTCGGGCAGCCACGCCACCGCGTCCGGCGGCAGGCCCCGGCGGGTCGGTGCCCACTCCAGCAGCATCTCGCTGGCCGCGGTCGGGCTCCAGCGGAGCGGGTCCCCGCTGTTGGCGTCGGCGGCGTAGGCCACGGCGAGCCCGACTCCGTACCCGACGACCTCGGCGGCGTCGGTCACGCTGGGTGTCATCTCCCGCATCACCCGGCGGGCGTCGGACGACTCCAGGAAGTCGCGCACCAGGGCGCTGGTGTCCACCGGCTGTGACGTCGGCTCTCCGGCGGCCGGCAGCAGGGTCAGTCGTGCCAGGGTGAACGCCCAGTTGTTGAGGTAGCGCTGGCCGCCGGGAGGCTCGGGGAGTTCCTCGGTACGCCGCAGCGGCTGCTCGCTGCCGGTCCGTACCAGGGCTGGTTCGACGGGCTCAACCGTGACATGCCCTGACGTGCCCTCGGCGGCCTGCCGCCATCCGGCCAGGGTCTCCTCCGCCGAGTAGTGCACCAGCAGGTCGGTCACCAGCCGTCGGTTGTGGTCGACCAGCACGCCGACCGCGTGTTCCGGACCGCCGACCAGTGGCGAATCGTAGTCGTAGGTCACCAGGTAGTGGGTCTGGTCGCCGTACTGGTCACGGACCTGCCAGCCGCCGGTACACCGCACGTTCCCGACCTGGTCGATCCACGGTGGACCGGTCAGGCCGTGCTCGGCGAACCGCTGGACGGTCCGGGCAGCCCGTTCCCGGGCGGCACCGGGCGCCACCGCCGCGAGGCCGGCGAGCACCGCCCACGCCTCACCGGTACGCCGCCGGCCGAGGAACTTCACGAACTCGTCCACGAAACCGGTCACGGTCTCGCGGCGGCCAATCGGCGACGACCGCGCGTACACCGCACCGAGCAGCACCGAGGTCGCGACCTCGGCGTCGTACCCGGTGGTGAGCCGGCCCAGCGGGGCTGCGGCCTGGAACATCTGCCGGTACGCCTCCCGGTGCGGCTCCGGTTGCGCGGTCGCCATGCGGCCACGATACGGGGGGCACGCCAGGTTCCTGGGCCGTCACCGCACGGGTCGGCTGAACCGGCAGGCTCGCCCCAGTCCGGTAGCGTGAGTTCCATGCTGCGAGCGCGGTCGTCGCCCGAGTGTCACCTGTACATGGACCTGAACCCCTGCCGGTGCGGGGAGGTCGAATTCGAGCCGCAGCACTGGCTGGAACAGGTCGGCGACCAACTGGTCGCGAACTACCAGGGCACCTGTCCCGGCTGTGGTACGGACCGGATGTTCCGGTTCGAACTGGACTCGGAACCGCCGCCGCCGGCCCCGGCATACGGTGGCGACAAGCCGTCCCAGTTGATCGACCCGGGTCAGTTTCTCTGGGTCGCGGAGCAACTCGCCGGTTCGGTGCCGGCCGACCCGGGGGAACTCGATAGCACCGAGGACCAGGAGGAGGCGGTCGAGGCGCTGGAGACCGCCGTGGCCGCCCTGGAAGAGGTGCTGAAGTTCGTCCCGGCCGGTGCGGACGCGGTGCCGGAGGAGGCATTCACCGCGCCGGAGGGCTGGATGGTGTACCAGCAGGAGCCGGGGCGGTTTCGCCGGGACCGGCTGCGGGCCGTGCTGGCGGCGTACCGGGAAATGCTCCTCCGGCACAGCCGGGCGGCCGGCTAGAGCTCCTCCTCCGCCAGGTCTGTCACATCGGACTGGGACGCCCAGCCCTGGTACACGGCGGCGTCGAATCGTCCCATGCCGAGTTGCTCTGCCAGCGCCTCGTCGTCTCCCAGGTACTCCAGCCGAAGCCAGCCGGCGTGGGATCCGATCACCAGGCAGGGGACGCCCCGCCAAGTGCAGGTGGTACGCACGTACCGGAGGTCCTCGACCGCGTCGGCGGGGACGGACCCGACGTACCGTTCCGGCCTGACCTCGGCGAATCCTTCGGCTGGTTCCTTGGTGTAGAGCCGTACCGTGCCGTCCGTGGCGGGACTGGCCTCGTACTCCACACCCTGGTAGCGCGCCAGGTACCCGTGCCGGATGTTCATCCCCGCTCCTCACCGGTCGCGGTACGCCACTCCCGGTGGTCGGCGTCGTAGCTGGCCACGACGGTCACCCCGGCGCCGCGGTCGATCCGGCACAGCAACGCCCCGTGCGGCAGCGGGACCGCCGCCACCCTGGTCTGAGGCACCGTTCCGGTCACGACCGGCCGGTCCGGGTCGCCGTACCGACCGTCCCGGTGTGCCGGCCAACGGATCACATGCACGTGCGGGTCGTTCGGTCCGAATTCCGGGCTGTCCAGGGCGAGCAGCCGGTACAGCTCGGCGGGAGGCACCTGACCGACGTCCCGGATCCGGTGGACGTGGCCGCTCACGATGTTGTACCGGCGTTCCCGGTAGAAACTGACGTGTTCGTGGGACAGGACTTTCTGCAACCAGTCCGCGTGCGGGTCCGGCTCCGGGCCGCCGGATGGCTCCGCAGCCGGTGTCTCCGCTTCTGGCGTTGGCATCGCGGCTGGCGTTCGCGCCGCTTCTGGAATCGGCTCCGCTTCTGGCGTCGACTCCTCGGCCGGTGCCTCCTGCGCCGGCTCGGCTTCGGCTGCCGCTTCGGCTGCCGCTTCGGCTACGTCGAGTTCGTCGGCTTCGTAGTCCGGGGCGTCGATCAGCCCGGCCCCGACAGCCCACCCGGCCAGTTCCAGGACCTGCGGTCCTGGGAGGGTCGCGCCGACCGGGGTGTCCGGGTTCACGGCCAGGGCCAGCGCCGGATCCGGCCAGTTCCGGACCAGCACGAGGATCTCTTCGGTACGGAACGGCACGTCTCCCAGCCGTTCGGACAGTCGATCCAGGGACGTGAAGACCGGAATGGACGGTTCGCCGTACGCCTGGATGGTCTGCCACGGGATGCCGGCATGCCCGGTGGCGGCCTGTCGGGGCTCGTCGGCGACCGGCACCAACACCTCGGCCAGCAGCAGCGTCCTCACGTAAGTGTCGGTGTCCCCGCGACGGCTGGCGTCCAGCAGGTCCCGCTCCACCGAGTTCGCCGGCTCGAACGCCGCCGGCTCGCGCTGGGGTTGCGGCTCAGCGGGCAGCGGCTCCGTGACCGGTCGGGAGTCTGTCTCCATCCTGGAGTCCGCCGGGGCGGCCTGGGTCAGCGAGGCGAGGTAGGCGGGCGAGACCAGCCCTTCCACGGGGAGCCCGGAGTTGATGGCGAGCCACCACCGGGGGTCGGGCCAGCGGTCTGCCAGCTCCTCAATGGTCGCTGTCAGGTACGGCGCGTCCCGGCCACCGGCCACCGCCGCGAGGGACTCCGGCGAGGTGTATCCGAGTAGGAAGGTCTGCGAGTCGGTGATCGAGGTCAGCCAGTCGATGGTACGGCCGGTGCCGTCCTGCCGTACCAGCACCAGCAGCGGAACCCCGGAGAGGAGGGCCAGGTAGCTGTGCTGGTCCTGTCGTCGGACCGCGTCGACCAGCCCTCGCTCAAGGGCGTTCGCGGGCTGCCAGTCCCCTGCCACGCCGTGCCCTCCTGCCGTACGCCCCACCCTGCTGCACCAAACTACCGGCCGTCGCCAAGCCGGCGCTTCAGCGCTGCCCAAGTACGGCAAGCTCTGCGTTGTGTCGCGGCAATACCATCGGTGCGTGCCAACCGCCGACAGACCCTGGGACGAGCCGCTGATCTTCCCGATCGGGCACTACACGGGGGTGCTGCACCGCTCCGTTGACCCGCCCGCGTACCACCACACCGTAATGCTCGGGGCGCGGGTCATTCAGCTCAGTGATCCGCAGTTTTCGGTGTGGTTGCTCGCCCGGGGTCCGCAGGAGTCGGCGCGGGGCGTGGCCTGGACCCGGTCACACGTGCTGGTGGAGGCGACCGCGGCCGGTGTCGCGGATCCGGCCCGGGTGCTGGCGGGACTGGTCGCCGAGGGGCTGCTGGTGGAGACGATCCCGGACACCGAGCATTCGGCGGAGTTCGCGGAGTCGTACCGGCTGGTGCCGTTGATGCTGGGGCTGGGCAACACCGCCGAGGAGCCCTGGCAGCAGGGGATCGGCTTCTTCGGTCGGCCCGCGCTGACGGTGCGCAGCGTCCACTACAGCCTGTGGGAATGGTCTCATGTGGACGGGGATCTGTGGACCGGCTGTCACGCTCACGCGGACACCGCGATCCGAGCCGGCAGCACCGATCCGGAGCAGACGGTGCCGGAGCGGGTGCTGACCGACTTCCTGGGCGCCCTGCATCCGCTGCTGGCCTCGGGTGCGGCCTGCCTGGATCTGGCCCGGGTACGGGAGGGTGCGGCATGATCGCGGACGGGCTGGTGCTGCCGCTCGGCCACTACGTGGGTCGGTTCCACCCGGAGCCTTTTGCCCCAGCCAGCTATCACAAGGTACGGCTGGGCCGGGAGGTGCTGCGCCTCACCGACGACACTTTCGCGGTGTGGGCGCTCAGCCACGGTCTTCGGGACCGGATCGGGGCGGGACGGTGGACCCGCCGCGCGCTGCTCGATGCGGCGCGTGGAATGCCGGACCCGGAGAAGTTGCTCGACTGGCTGATCGGCGACGGGTTGGTGGCGGAGGTCACGCCGGGCAGCCGGGAGGCGATCCATTTCGCCGGTACGTACCGGATCCAGCCTCTGATGACCGGACTCGGCAACACAGCGGCCGAACCGCTCCGGTTCTCGATCGGCATCCTCGGTCAGCCTCCGGCGGTCACAGTGGACGCCATCGGTTACGAGCTGTGGCAGTGGGGACGGCTGGACCCCGACCTGTGGCAGGTCGCCCGGCGGCTGGTCGCCGTGCAGGATCGGGTCAGCCCCGGACGGCAGACTCTCCCGGAGGAGATGCTGACCGGGATTTTGGAGCGGCTACCGCTGCTGCTCGCCCACAACGCCGCCTATCTCGACCTGGCTCGCGGATAGGCCAATGGCACCGCCCGGACGATGGACCGTTTCGTCTTGTGGACGCGCCGTCAACGACAAGGAACACCGCGCTTTCCACGTCGTGGAGCAGCTACCTCAGAAACTCGCAGCGCCGAACAACATTACGATTATCCGGTTCAGTAAGTTGAGCGCTATTCTGGCATTGTTTGATCGCCTGTAAATAGGGCAACGGCTCCAACCAGGTAAGATC
>DASUSI010000042.1:0-9542 GCA_036375165.1 Micromonosporaceae bacterium
CAAAACTCGGAAGAAAACTCATGGTGTTGTCCGTCGAAGACGTCATGGCCGCTCTCGACGCCATCAGAGCCGGCGCCATCGCCGACAGGGTGGAATCCCGCAGGCTGGACTTCAAACGACAGGGCCGCTCGCGGGAGGACACCGTACGCGACCTCGCGGCGGCGGCAGCCTGCTTCGCCAATGCTGATGGCGGGACCCTCGTCGTGGGAGTACGGGACCGAGTACCAGGAGTGGCAGCGATCGAGGGCACGGATCTTGATCCTGTCCAGGTCGCCCGACGGGTGTACGAGCTGACCCAGCCGCCACTGACTGTTGACACAGAGTTCACCACATACGCCGGGAAGCGGCTTCTACTCGTCGCGGTTCCACGCAGCGTGGAAATCCACCAGGTGGAGGGCCGCGCCACCCATCGGGTCGGGACGAGTTGCGAACCCATGACGGCCACACAGATCGCGAATGCGGTCGGCGAACGCCGGGGCGAGGACTGGTCGGCGGCGGATACCGACGTGCCATTAGGAGCCGTGTCTGCGATTGCCATGGAGGTGGCGCGGCGGCTGCTGCTGCGGCAGAGCCTGGACCCGCAACGCCGAGGGTACGCGAACGAGACTGACACCGACCTGCTACGAGTGATGGGGGTTGTCAGCTCGCGTGGCACTCTGCTCCGCGCCGGGTATCTGCTGCTCTGCGCCACCGAGGGCACTCACGATCAGGTCCTCGTGTATCAGTTCCGGCGGACACCGGCCGGTGAGCCGACCGACGTGCACCGACTTCCGGGGCCGCTGCTGTTGGCCGTGACCCGGGTACTCGAACTCGTTGACGCCAGGGTCGACAAGACTCCGGTGAACCTGCCGAACGGACAGCAGATTTCCTTTTCGGACCTGCCCGAACCCGCTGTCCGGGAGGCGGTGATCAACGCGGTGATTCACCGGGACCACCGGCTGCCCGACCCGGTGCGGGTGGAACACGCTCCGTCCCGACTGGTCGTGACCTCCCCCGGTCCGCTGGTGGCGGGCGTCACCGTCGACAACATCCTTTCCACCTCCTCAAGGCCACGGAACACACGACTCACTCGCGCGGTGCGCATTCTGGGCCTGGCTGAAGAGGCCGGTGTCGGCGTCGACCGGATGTACCGGGAAATGGTTCGGGTCGGTCACCAGCCGCCCCAATTCGCAGAAGAAGCCGACCGGGTACGGGTCACGCTGCTCGGTGGTGCTCCGAATCAGCACCTTACGCGTTACGTCGCGACACTTCCGGCTGCGGAAGCGGACGATGCCGATCCGATGTTGATTCTCTACCAACTGCTCACCAAGCGAACGGTCACCGCCTCATCAGCGACGCGGTTGCTACAGAAGGGTGTGGCCGAGGTCGAGGATGTGCTCCGACGGCTGGCCTCCGAAACAGTCGCCATGATCGAACCGACCAGGGAGAGCTTCCGTCGCAGGCATCCCAACTACCGCCTTCAGGAACATGTGGTTTCCGCGCTCGGGCCGGCCGTCAGTTACCGGCGGCGCACCACCGACGAGTACGACAGGAAGATCATCGAGTTGGTACGGGAGGTCGGTCAGATCAACGCTCGTATGGTCAAAATCGCACTGGATCTGGACACCGCACCGGCTTCCCGGGCGCTCGGCGACCTGGTGTCCAGGGGAGTTCTGGTGAAGACCTCTGAAGCGCAACGCGGGCCAGCCGTGACCTACGGGCCGGGCGAGAAGTTCCCACAGAAGCGCACCCGGTCCGCGCGGCGCGGCTGACCCTCGTACCGGAGAAATGTGAGAGCGGTTGCCGGTGGTGCCGGGACGCGGTGGACTGGCCGCATGGGGGACATTCGGGTTGGCACAGCGTCGTGGACCGACAAGACTCTGCTCGCGTCCGGGTGGTACCCGGAGGACGCCGACAGCGCCGAGCGGCGGCTGGCGTACTACGCACGACAGTTTCCGCTGGTCGAGGTGGACTCCACGTACTACACCCCGCCCGCGGAACGCACCGCCGAGCTGTGGGCGGCGCGCACTCCTGCGGGGTTCGTCTTCAACATCAAGGCGTTCGGGCTGCTGACCGGGCACCCGACCCGGGTGAACTCCATCTACAAGGACTTGCGTCCGGACACCGACAAGACGACCGTGTACCTGAAGGATCTCGAACCACAGGTGCTGGAGGACATCTGGGCCCGGTTCCTGTCCTCACTCGATCCGCTGGTAGCGGCCGGGAAACTGGGGGCGCTGCTGTTCCAGTTCCCGCCCTGGTTCACGATCCGCCGCTCCAACAAGCAGTACGTGCTGGAGGTGGTGCACCGCTGCGAGCCGATCGACGTGCTGGTCGAGTTCCGGCACGCGAGCTGGTTCGCTGGCGACAACGCCGCCGAGACGCTGGATTTCCTGCGCCGGCACGAGATCCCGTACGTGTGTGTGGACATGCCGCAGGGCTACCCGTCGTCGATACCGCCGGTGCTGGAGTCCACCGGCGATCTCGCGGTGGTGCGATTCCACGGCCACAGCGACAAGTGGACCAGCAAGGACATCTACGAGAAGTTCGGCTACCGCTACTCCGAACGGGAGTTGGCGGACTGGGCACCCAAGCTCGCGAAGCTCGCCGAGCGGGCGCAGAACACACACATCTTGATGAACAACTGCTACTCCGACTACGCCCAGCGCAACGCGCAACAGCTCCAGGCGCTTCTGGCAAGCCTGGACGCCAACCTGGTCGAGCCATAACGCTTCCGCGAAGAATGCGCTATCAGGAATGACACAGCAGAACCTGAGGTTGGCTGGGTAGGCTCGAACTCCGCATTGGTCAGATCCCGCAACCGACAGAGTGCCCTGCGAGAGTTGGATGCCGTCCAAACCCATGCCTCCGCGGAAACGTACCCACAGGATCACGTCGCCTTCCACCAACCGACCATGGGTTTCGATCACCCGCCGTCACCGGGTGCCTTCGGCGGACCCGGGAAAAGTGGACCGAATCATCCTCGTCAAAACATCCGCGTGGCTGCTCTGCGAATCCGAGCGCCCCGGGTTCCGACTGGCCGGAGACGCCGGGATGACCACAGCCAGTTGCGACCCGGGGGCGCCGATTCGGGGGTTGCTCCAGAACATCCTCTCCGGGGCCAAGCCGGGCGGGGCATGGCTCAGCAAAGCCGTCGGGGAATTCGGAGCCATGTCCGGCTACACGTCGTCGGGCGACGAGACCGATCCCATGGTGGAAGACCTGACCGCGGCGGTGAGGGGCGCGTGGGCGGAGACCCGCACCCGTGCCTGGAGCGCGTCACCGGATCGTGCGCTGAGCCAGAAGCTGGCACGGCTGCGACACCGGACATTCCTGAACGCCGAGCGTTTCGAGGCCGCACTACCCGACCTGGAATGGGCTTCGAAACTGGCCAGCGTGCGGCGCGCTGGCCTTCGCTACTACGTCGTCCTGGACCTGAAGTTTCACTACCTGCTCAGCCAGTTGCGCTGCCACGTCAGCATGTCGATCTGGAGCGGGATTCCCGGGCATCCGGAGCACCGACCGGGTGGCCTCGGCCGGGACACGCCACTGCCCGGCGGCGCGGACGTCGACACCTGTCACAGGGCATTCAGCGATATCGCGGATGCGGCTGACGACCTGCTCAAGGCTCACAGATTCGTACCGGCGGACGGCACCATCGGGGACGGCGCCCACGGGCTGCCCGTGTTCTGGGTGGCGGTTCCGAATCGGCCCAGTGACCGACCCATGGACCATCTCAGCGAGGGGACGCCGCACTGCGAACTCACCAATCGCCTGGCACGGACCTTCCTGAACGTCGGAGACCTGCGCGACGGCGTCGTTTCGCACAGCGTCCTGAACGGTCATCTGGTGACGCTGCGCCGACCCGAGGACGGCGCAGACGGCGTGCGGGTGTCGCGCTACCTGATGATCCCGGCGGGCTACCCGCTGGCACGCCGGGAAAGCGTGTTGGAGGCGGAGCGCAACATCGCGGCGATCATCACCAAACTCACCGACCTGGAAGCGGAAGGCACCAGCCGGATCCTCTCCGCCAAGGCGGATCTTGAGATCTGGCACAACCACCTGCGGGTCTACAACGTGGTGGTCGAGCGTGCGGTGTTCCTGTGGGACGCCCTGTCCACGCATCTGCCGATCCGACGACACCGGAAACTCAGCCGATCGCACCGGGCGGTCGAGTTGATGCACCAGTTCCTGCTTCAGGCGCTCGGCGACCTCGGGCACATCGCCGCGCTGATTCGACAGGCGACCGCGGACATCGCGGATGTCGCCGAGGACGTGTCGGACACGTACCACGCGTCAATCACCGAACGGCACCTGGCACCGGGGTCCGGACTGCGCGCGGCGCTGACGGAAACCGGTCTGTTCGCTCACACCCGGCGTGAGGCCCGCGAGACCGCCACCGAGGCCGACCGGGTCAAGAGGGCGTACGACGACCTTCTGCAGAGCATCGCCCACGCCTTCGAGGAGCGCCGGGTACGCGAGGCCGAAGTGTTGCAGAAGTACGGCATCGTCTTCGGGATACTGGTCGGCTCGGGGGTCATCGTGGAGGTGCTCGATGCCACGCTCGACATGAAAGCCCCCGACGCGGTCGCGGCCATCTTCGGCGGCGGCGCGGAACTCGGCCGGACCGCGTCCTGGTTCACCTGGCTTCTCGCCGGAGGACTGGCGGTACTTCTGGTTCGCGGCCTGGTGTTGCTGTTCCGCATCGGCAGGCTGGGCTCCCGACAGTTCAGGGAGTTGTACGACGGACACCGGGTCCGGGCTTTCCTGCGCCGTAAGTTCTGGTGGCCCAAGGCCGGGTCGCACGGCGTTCCGCTGCAACCGGCCCACGGCGTGTGGCAGGTGATGAAGGACATCTCAACGGACCGTCTGGAGCGCGAGTCCAAACAGAACGGCAACTGGGAACAACTCGACGGTCAACTCGCCGAGGAATACGCGGTGATGTGGGACGCCGTGACCCGGATGGCGATCTCCGACCGGTCGGACGCGGCCGGTCACGACATCAAGGCCCTGTCCGGCCGGGTCGAGCAGTGGGGCATGCATTCACTGCTGCTGACCGAACGGGCCCGACGCATGTACCGGTACCCGTTGCCGGTGCTGACGTGTCTGTTCCGCTGCTGCGAACGGATCCAGGGATCCTTTCTGGAGATTGGTTACCTGACCCGTACCAGCATGATCGCCACCGTGGACCTGGACCGTTCCCTGGCTCGGCTCGGCTTCAGAGGCACCGAACTGCGGCTTGTCGACCACTGGCTGACCGCACAGCACTATCCCAGTGCGGCGGGAGCCCTGCGGCGGATCCAAAGCCTCGGCCTGAAACCGATGATGAGCCATGCCGAACGGCAGGCGGTGTTGGACGTCGTCACCGGGGGCGAGCATGCTCCGCGTGACACCGGGGCGGCCATCGTCCACATTCCCACGCCTCGGGTGAGTCCCGATGATCGCGGTTCCGGCTCGTCGGGTCCGGTCCACGACGGCCATGTCCGGCGTCAGCCGCCTTCGTAGCGCCGGGGCAGGTCGATCAGCTGGACCTGGGCACGATTCCTGGCACCGGTCTGGTTGACCCCGGAGTCGTCGGCATATAGCTTCGGCGTGTCCGCCATGACCGTAGGTAATCTCCGGGTCGGAGGGGATTCTCGTGCGCCGGATCCTGCCTGTGTTCGCGATGGTGTTGAGCGTCCTGGGACTGCTACCCGGTACGGCGTCGGCTGACGATCCGCCGGCATCCGGACTGCCGGTGCCGCTGCGGGTCGCCTCGTACAACATCCATGCCGGGGCCGGGATGGACGGCCGGTTCGACCTCGCCCGGCAGGTCACCGCGATCCAGGCCCTGGACGCCGACGTGGTCGCGCTTCAGGAAGTGGACGTCTTCTGGGGCGCGCGCAGCCAGTGGCGGGACCTCGCGGCGGAACTCGGCGAGGCGCTCGACATGGCCGTGTTCTTCGGGCCGATCTACAGCCTGGACCCGCTCACCGCCGGAGCGCCACGCCGGGAGTACGGGCTGGCGATCCTGTCCCGGTATCCGATCGTCCACGCGGTGAACCACGAGATCACCCGACTGTCCACACAGGTCCCGAACCCGACACCGGCTCCGGAGCCTGGCTTTCCGGAGGTCGTGGTGAACGCCCGGGGCGCACTGGTCCACGTGTACGCGACCCACCTGGACTACCGGGCGGACCCGGCCGTACGCCGGATGCAGGTGGCCGACATGAACCGGATCATGGCCGCCGCCCGGGGCAGCCAGCGGGTGCTGCTCGGTGACTTCAACGCCGAACCGACCGCGCCCGAACTGGCTCCACTGTGGGAACACCTCACCGACGCGTGGGCCGCCGCCAACGGGCCGGTGGGCGGACGGACGTACCCGGCGGCTTCTCCGACCAAGCGGATCGACTACGTCACGGTCTCGCCGGGCGTACGAGTGGACGGATGTACCGCACCGGCAACCCTGGCCTCCGATCACCTGCCGGTGGTCGCCGACCTGACCGTCACCCGTGGCTGGTGACCCCGGGGATGCCGCATCCCGCCCTCAGGTCATCCCGGCGAAAGCGCTAAGACCACACCAATTCTGGTACGGCATCGCGGCGCTGATCGTCCTCTGCGGAGTGCTGGCAGCGATCGGGATGGTGTGGTTCGTCCCCCGTTACGGGGGTGACCTGGGTCAGCGCTTCCAGCCCGGACAGCCGGTCACAGTGCGCCTGTCGCCGTCTGTGTCAAAGGTCGTGTGGGTCAAAGACACCGGAGCGGAACTCCCAGGCATCGAGTGTGACCAGTCGCCGGTGGACGGCCAGCAGATTCGAAACGCGATGACGCTCTCCCTGGGTTTCCGCACTGTCGAGCACCGGGTCGCAAACCAACGGTGGCGCGGGCTAATCGCCCTTTACGCGGAGCCGGCAGGCAGATACGCGGTGACGTGCCGGACATCCGGGACCAGCGGGACGCCAACCCTCTCGATGGGCGATCCACCCCGGTTCTACGATCCGGAGACCGCGGCGATCCTCGACTCGGCCGCGTTTGGTGTGGCCGCTGTGGGTGCGACCATTGGCCTGCTGCTCGCGGTGATCGTGGCATCGCGCCGCAGCCTGCACCGGGCCCGCCTCGGCCGGGTCAGTAGTGCGAGTTAACCGAGGAGTCTGCTGGTGAAGCCTGCATCGATCAGTCGGTGGAAGGCGTGTTGAACCTTGGCGGGTATTTCTTGTTCTATGGCGAATCCCAGTTTCGGGTATTCCTGGATGCGCTGGGTGTCTCCGACGAGCATGTCAATGACCCGTTTCACGTCTCCGATCATGGTTACGTAGTCGTCGAGTGAGAGCGGGTACGACGCGCACTGGATTTCTATTTCAGGCCAGAGTTTCTTGCAGGTCGCGTAGGCGCGTCGTTGTTGGTATGGCCTGGACATGATAATCACTGACCGCACGTCGATGCCGTGTTGGGTCAGGCATTCACGTGAGTGGGTGATGTTCTGTCCGGTGTTGGTTGCGGCGGTCTCGATCAGGATGAACTCTTTGGGAATGCCGTGTTCCATGGCGTATTCGCGGTAGTGGACTGCTTCGCCTCGTGGGAATCGGTCCACGGTGGTGGGTGAGTTGGCTCCGGTGAAGACGATTACCGGGAACATTCCCCGGTGGTACAGGTCGACGGCGATCATGGCAACGCTGGGGTCGTGGCTGCCAAGGCCGATGCCGGCATCTGCCGGTCGTAATTCGTGGTGCATGTCGTGGTAGTTCCACAGTGTTTCCACGTCGCTGCGGAGTTGTTCGGGAAGCATGGCAGAAGTCGAAGTCATCTGTCTGCACCCCGCAGCGAACCGCGAGCCGAATGACCCCACGGTAAGCACAACGCACAGGGCATTCGCCACCGTTGCCGCAGGCGCGCTGCACCGGCATCCACCAAGCCACGGGAGCAAGGGGCTCCGCCCGACATACGGCCGGTGCCGTGCCGCCCGGGGTCGCCAGTCACGTCGCGGTGTCGATGGCGACCTCGACTACTCGGTGAAGTCGAATTCGTTGTCTTTGGCTCCGGCGAGGAAGGCGTTCCATTCGGCGCGGGTGTAGATGATGACCGGGCCGTCGGGGTGTTGGCTGTGGCGCAGCGCTACGCGGCCGGTGCCGTCGTTGAGGGGGCCGGCTTCGACACAGGTGTCGCCGGCCGTGTCGCCGCTGCGGGTGCTGATGCGCCATTGCACTCGGGAGAGGTCGACTGTGGTGCCGTCGTGGGCCGTCGAGTGTGTCATGCGAGTTGCTCCATCCTGGACTTGATGTAGACCCGGGAGTCCTCAGTGTCGAGAGCATGACGCTCGTAGCGAGCGTACGCCGCCTCGAATCGGGCAGTCCTCGGCATTTCCACATAGATTGCACCCGTGTCGGTGGTCGCTTGAGCCACCACAGGGAACGGTGCTGGCATGGTGAGCAGGGTGAAGGCGCTCTCTGGGCAGGCCAGCGGGCTTTGGATGAAGGGTAATACCCGGATTGTGACGTTTGGGCGTTCGTAGAGTTCAAGCAGGTGCGCGAGTTGTTCACGCATCACGGGAGCGCCGCCGAACGAGCGTTGGAATACGCCTTCGTCCAGGATCGCTGTGTAGTCCTGCTGGTGGAGCACGTCTTGACGCTTCATCCGGAACTCGATCCACTGAGTGATCTTCGTTTCGGACACGTCTGGTTTGATGATCCGCATGATCGCTTCGGCGTAGTCCCGCGTCTGGAGTAGGCCGTGGATGACCATCGGGCTGAAGTTACGGATCTTCTCCGCCCGTGCTTCCAGCCAGGCAAGGTCCAGGACACGCACGTGGACGTTCCCCGTGTAGCCGTCCCACCAGTCCTTCACCCAAATGTCCCGGGCAAGCAACTCCAACCCGCTGCGGAGTTCGGGATCGTCCACTCCGTAGAGGTTCATCAGCTCGCGGACGTCTGCCACGCGCGCTGGAGTCGACCCTGACTCGATCCGACTGATGGCGGACGGGTCGCGGAGGACGTGATCGCCAGCGTCCTTGAGGCTCAGCCCATTGGATTCCCGGAGATCACGCAGCAGTTTGCCGAGCCATTGCGCGCGTAGCGTCCCGCCTCTGGAGCGCATGCACACCACCATCCCCAGGTACGTCTACATTGGGTCGACACCTATGCTACATCATGTCCCCTAGGCGTCGAAGCAAGCTTGAAAATACCGATCCAATGAGGCATGCTCCATGACAGACGTCCACTGTGGTCTGGATGTGGATGGTTCCTATGCGCCTGCGGGTGCATGGGTGACAAGAAGACAGAGCCGGAACGGACCTCTAAGGTTGGTCGCCCACGGTCCGTCCCGGCTCCTGAACGGCAGAGGAGCCGTGATGAACGACCCGTCTACCTGTGTGCCTGTTTACCACAACCAGGCATCCTCCAGCGAACTCGCAGAGCGTGAAGCCGCTACTTGGATCCGGTTTGGGCTTGATGTGATGGCGGCCCACCAACCCGAGTCCGACAGTGACAGCTGCCAGGGCTGCGGCCGGATCTGGGACTGCTGCCCCGTGGTGGTCGCGGCCCGGCAGCGCGGGTTGATTGAGGATCTGAACGCGGCCAGGACGCGGAGCC
>DASUSI010000043.1:0-34260 GCA_036375165.1 Micromonosporaceae bacterium
ATGTGATGGCGGCCCACCAACCCGAGTCCGACAGTGACAGCTGCCAGGGCTGCGGCCGGATCTGGGACTGCTGCCCCGTGGTGGTCGCGGCCCGGCAGCGCGGGTTGATTGAGGATCTGAACGCGGCCAGGACGCGGAGCCTGGTCGCCGCCGCACGCCGGTAAGGCCGCGTCACACAGCGCCCCGGCGCGTCGTGACACGAGCCTCCGCCGCGCCGGGAGACCGGCGGGCCGGGACCGGACACTCGCCACCGCACCGGTCCCGGCCCGACCGGGAGCCGCCATCCACTGCCCACCCGCTCGCCACGGTTTGTCGAGAACTGGTCGCCAAATCCGCGCTGGATGCGGCCGGATCAGTACCCCGACCTGACAGGAGCACTTTCCCGATGAACATCTCCGCCTTGTTGGAACGTCCAGTGACCAAGTACCGGCGAATCTTCCCCAGCACCGACCCACGAGACCCACAAGTACGGCTTCCGCTGCGTACTGAGTTGTTCCTGATCGCCCACGACGACCAAACCGGCCGCGCCCACATCGACCAACACTCCCTGTCCCTGGGACTCGCGGGAGCCGTCCTGCTGGAACTGTGGCTGACCATGCGGATCCTGATCGGACGCGCCTACCTCGTCCGCGACGGTGTCTACACCCCAGATCCGGGACGCATCACCATCACCGACCCCACCCCCTACGGCGACCCGCTGACCGACGCAGCCATGAACCTGCTCAAACGAACCGGCGGCCAGACCTACGTATCAGACTTCATCCGCGAATTCGCCACCCTCGACCTCTACGACCGGGTACGCGGAGACATGCTCGCTATCGGTGTGCTGCACCGGGTCACCCGCCACCGACTGAACCTGTTCCGCAGGGAGACCTACCTCCCGGTCACGACCGCGTATTCGGTGCAGGTCAGGACCTGGCTGCGAAATCTCGCAACCCCCAGGGACCACACCCAACCTCTGACCGACCTCCCCGACATGCAGACCGTCGCACTGGCCGGCCTGGTCACCGCGCTCGGCCTGACCAGGCACCTCTACCACGCGGACCCTGGCGCGTTGCACCGACGACTCATGGACATCATCACCCGCCTCTACGACAACACCATCCGAGACGTCCACGCCGCCATCAACCCCAGCCAACGCCGTACCCACTAGAAGTCCGACGCGATCTTGGAAACCTACCTCGCGAAATTGCCGGTAGGTTTCCAAGAGCGTGGTGATACCTGTCTGACTCGCACCGTCAGACGGCGGCGTGTGCGTCGTGGAGTTCGACTGTTCCGGGCAGGGTGGGCCAGCGCCCTCTGAGCGTCTGGCACAAGGCTCGTAGTTCCTTCAGAATGCGAGCTGAGCCGGTCGTCTTGGTGGCGGCAATGGCACGCACTGCTTCCAGCTCTTCAGCCGTGAACCGCACTGACAAAGTCATCGTCAGGCGGGCGGGCCTGTCCACCGGTTCTGGATCGGCCCACTCGTCATCGTCGTGGCGACGTTCGTAGTACCGGTCAGCCAGCTCATTTTCATTTGTCTGTGGAGGCCAGAGCTTCTCGCGCAAGGGTCGTTGTGGCTGGAATTGCATTGCGGGAATGAGCAGTCCTGCCGTCGCCATGACAGAGAGTAACCGGCCATAGGGTGATCTCGCGGTCGTCTGGTGTCGTGCAGCCCCGTTGCCGTCGTGTCCGTCCACCGTGGACGTCGATCTGATGTGCGCCTGGGGTCCTGTCGGTCTGCTGCGGGAACCGCCGCGCGTCGGCCTGTAGTGACTAGAACTATGGTCATGGTGACGATCCCGATGGCGGATGCGAAGGCTTGCCTGTCCGCAGTGCTTGACGAAGTCCGTGACACCCATGAGTGATCACCCGTAACGGACGGCCGGAGGCCGTACTCGTGGCTCTGGCGGACCTGGAGGCGCTGGAGGAGACCCTCGACCTGCTGGCCACCCCGGGCGCTCGAACAGATCCGGCAGGCTGAGGCGGACCTCGCCGCAGGTCAGGGCATCGATGCTGACGAGTTGTGTAGGCACTTGGCGGTCCGAGGGGGACGGGAGCCTCGCGGCTAACCGGGCATCCGGATTATCGCCTCTCGAGGGCCTCGACGTGGCTGGCCTGTGTGCTGTTATTTTATGTATGGGGGTACGTCTCCCAACCGCCTTGAGCCCCGCTACTGCGGGGCTCTCGTGCTTGATCATGGCCTCCAGGTCAAGTCATGTACCACCTTGGGGGCGATCAGCGCCCAGAGTTGGTCATTGGCCCGCACCGCCCGCGCATCGGGTTCGACATGCGTGGTGCGCCGCCGGTAGAGGAACGCGATGAGGTCAGCGGCTTGAAGTAGTCGGCTGTCGCGTGACGGGGCGAAGTGGAGAGTGTCAACAATGCGGTCAAGTCGTCGCCCACGGTAGCCGGGAGTCCCGAAGAGCTGATACTGCCGGAGATCTGCTCTGTGCTGATGTTGCATCCCGACCTCATCGGAGCACGCTGCCCGGCGTATCTGTCGTTCAGACGCCTGATGTCGACCCCACGGACGATGACTGCCACATCATGGTCGGCAAGTGCCTGGAAGGCGGCGCCGAAGACTCCGATGCGTGCACGGGTCATGCCAGCCATCGTTGCCCAGTCCTTCGACCCCGGAACAACTCCTGTGCATGGAGTTCAGCCATCGGGTCGACACCGTAGGCAGCGGCTGCTTTGCCTACCACTGCGTCCAGTGCTCTGGTCAGCGATACCGCTTCCCGATCAGGAGTGAGCAGGGCGGCTATGTAGTAGAAGTCCGCTGTGTAGCTCTCATCGGCATGACCCAACAACACGACGAGAGGCTATGTGTCACCTTGTCGCGTCGAATCAGTCGGGATGCGACCCATGCCCCGGCCTGGTGAGACTCTCGCACTCGCGGCTGCTGCCGCGCCGTCAGGTGACGTCGGGTAGGGCGGGGCGTCGAACTGCGCGGTGGGGCTTTCGATGACCACCCGTTCGTGGGCGGCCATGCCAAACAACTCCTCGGTGGCGGTGACGAACGCTAACAGCAGGCGTGGGTCGCCGCTGGTGGCGTGCGGGTCGAAGGCCCAGTCGACCAGCTGCGTTCGGATGAACTGCTCGACTTCAACCTGCCAGTGCACCGATAGGTCTACGCACGCGAATGTGCTGAGCAGGCTTCGGTCGGCTGGCTGACCCGACCGGATGTGCCACTCCGGCTTGGTCATGCGTCGATATGCACCGGCACGAGAACGCGTAGGGGTTCGGGCTGGCCGCGCAGCAGGTGTTCGTCGGCTGCGGTGATGCGTCGGACACGAGGATCGCGGCGACCGAAGGGCGTGAAAGTGTCGTGTGCATGAGGGTTATTGACGTCGATGGCGGGCAGAGCCTCGACGACGGCGCTCGCGGCGTCGAGCTTGTCCATCACCAGGGCGAGCAGTTGGCCGACCTTGTCCCGCCGGGCCGCGACGGCCATCCACCGCGGCACGATCGTGGTGGGCCCGCCGACCAGTACAAGGAGCACGTACCCCTCGTGGACCTCTGCGATCCGCCCGGCGATCGTCTCGACGAGCATCGCTCACCCGCCGGTAAAGACTCCACCGTTCAAGATCCGGAACGGGATGCGCACTCGCCCGCAGCGCCGTGCGGGGAGCCGTATACATCATGGTTTGTGGACTTTTGGGGCTAAAACTGCCCGCGGCACCCGCGTCAGGGTGGTGTCAGGGGTGGCCGTAACCGCCGCCACCGGGTGTCTCGATCACCAGTACGTCACCGGGCCGCACCTCGACCGAGTCGCAGCCGGCGAGGTGGGTGACGCTGCCGTCGGCGCGTTCCACGCGGTTTGCTCCCAGCGCCCCGGGTGACCCGCCTGCCAACCCGTACGGTGGCACCCGTCGGTGGCCCGACAGGGTGCTGACCGTCATTGACTCCCGGAACCGGATCCGGCGGACCGCGCCGTCGCCGCCGTGCCACCGCCCGTCACCGCCGCTGCCGCGCCGGATCGCGAACTCCTCAAGCAGCACCGGGAACCGCCATTCCAGCACCTCGGGGTCGGTCAGCCGGGAGTTCGTCATGTGAGTCTGCACCGCTGAGGCACCGTGGAACCCGTCACCGGCACCGGAGCCGGAGGCGACGGTCTCGTAGTACTGGTGCCGTTCGTTGCCGAAGCTGACGTTGTTCATGGTCCCGGACCCTTCGGCCTGCACGCCGAGCGCGGCGTACAGCGCACCGGTGATCGCCTGTGACGTCTCCACATTGCCGGCCACCGTGGCGGCCGGGTACCGCGGCGCGAGCATCGACCCTTCCGGGATGACGAGCCGCAGCGGGCGCAGGCAGCCGTCGTTGAGCGGGATATCGTCGGCGACCAGAGTCCGGAACACGTACAGCACGGCGGCGGTGACCACCGAGGACGGTGCGTTGAAGTTCGTGTCCAGTTGGGGTGACGTGCCGGTGAAGTCGATCGTGGCGCTGCGGCGGTCCCGGTCCACGGTGACCCGCACGGCGATCACCGCACCCGAGTCCATCTGATAGCGGTACGCGCCGTCGTCAAGGGCGTCAATGACCCGTCGTACCGCCTCGTCGGCGTTGTCCTGGACATGTCGCATGTATGCCTGCACCACATCGAGTCCGAAGTGGTCGATCATCTTTCCGACCTCTTCCACCCCCTTGGCGTTGGCGGCGATCTTCGCGCGCAGGTCGGCCAGGTTGGTGCCCGGGTTACGGGACGGGTACGGCCCACCGATGAGCAGCCGCAGGGTCTCCTGCTCGCGGAACCGGCCGTCCTCGACCAGCAGCCAGTTGTCGAACAGCACGCCCTCCTCATGCACGTTACGGCTGTTCGCGGGCATCGAGCCCGGTGTGATGCCTCCGATCTCCGCGTGGTGCCCGCGCGAGGCCACGTAGAACAGGATCTGCGCCCCGTCGGTGTCGAAGACCGGGGTGACCACGGTGACGTCGGGCAGGTGGGTGCCGCCGTGGTACGGGTCATTGACCGCGTACACGTCGCCTCGCTTCATGGCACCGACGCGGCGGCGAATCACCTCCTTGACGCTGGTGCCCATCGAGCCCAGGTGTACCGGCATGTGGGGCGCGTTGGCGATGAGGTTGCCGCCGGGGTCGAACAACGCGCAGGAGAAGTCCAGCCGCTCGCGGATGTTGACCGACTGCGCTGTCGACTCCAGTCGGGCGCCCATCTGCTCGGCGATCGACATGAACAGGTTGTTGAAGATCTCCAGCAGTACCGGGTCAACGTCGGTGGTCACATCGGACGCCTCGGTACGTGCCCGTACCCGCTCCACCAGCAGGTGCCCGTACGGCGTGACAGTGGCCCGCCACCCGTCGTCGACCACCGTGGTCGCGTTGGCCTCAGCCACGATCGCCGGGCCGGTGAGCGTGTCGCCGGGGCACAGCCGCTCCCGCTGGTACAGCGGCACCTCGTGCCACGCCCCACCGGTGTACATCGGCACCGCGGCCACCGGCTCGCCGCTGAGTTCGCCGGTCGGCTCACCGACGTGGGACAGGTCTGGCTGCTCGGTCAGGCCGACCGCCTCCACCGAGACCGCCTCGGCGATCAACGGCCGGTCCATCAGGAAGGAGTACGTGCGCCGGTGCCCCGCCTCGAACGCCGCGACCATGGTGTCCAGGTCGGACAGTTCCACCGACACCGTGGTGTCGGTGCCGTCGTACCGCAACTGCACCCGCCGGGTGACGTTGATCCGCTCGGCTGGGACGTCCTCATCCAGAAGTTCCGAACCCGCCGCCGTCTCCAGGGCGTCCGCGACGTCGATCAGCCGCCGCATCGTCGCGGGCTCCAGACGGGCCTCCACCGACTGCTCCCGCATCGCTGTGGTGTCGGCGAGTCCGATGCCGAGCGCCGAGAGCACCCCCGCCATCGGCGGCACCAGTACGGTACGGATCCCCAGTGAGTCGGCCACCGCGCAGGCGTGCTGCCCCCCGGCGCCGCCGAAGGTGGTGAGCACGTACCCGGTGACGTCGTGGCCTTTCTGAACCGAGATCCGCTTCACCGCGTTGGCCATGTTGGCCACCGCGATTGCCAGGAACCCCTCGGCTACCTGCTCGGGGCTGCGGTCGTCGCCGGTCGCGTGTTTGATGTCCGCGGCCAGTTCGGTGAACCGTTGTCGTACCAGGTCGGCGTCAAGCGGTTGGCGACCGTCAGGGCCGAACACGTGCGGGAAGTGATCCGGCTGGATCCGGCCGAGCATGACGTTGGCATCGGTGACCGCCAGTGGCCCGCCGTTGCGGTAGCCCGCTGGACCCGGGTCAGCCCCGGCGGAATCGGGCCCGACCCGGTACCGGCTGCCATCGAAATGCAGGATCGAACCGCCGCCCGCCGCGACGGTGTGGATGTCCAGCATCGGGGAGCGTAGCCGGACGCCCGCCACCTGGGTGTGGAACACCCGCTCGTACTCGTCGGCATAGTGCGACACGTCCGTGGAGGTTCCCCCCATGTCGAAGCCGATCACCCTGTCGAAGCCGGCCAACTGCGACATCCGCACCATGCCGACGATGCCCCCCGCCGGACCGGACAGGATGGCGTCTTTGCCCCGGAAATGCCCCGCCTCGGCCAGACCACCGTTCGACTGCATGAACATCAGCCGGACGCCGGCCAACTCGTCGGCCACCTGGTCGATGTAGCGGCGCAGCACTGGCGAGAGGTACGCGTCCACCACCGTCGTGTCACCCCGAGGCACCAGCTTCATCAGCGGGCTGACCTCACCGGAGCAGGAGATCTGGACGAACCCGATCTGCTCAGCCAGCTTCCTGATCTCCCGCTCGTGCGCCGGGTACAGGTGACTGTGCAGACACACCACCGCGACCGAACGGATACCGCCGTCGTACGCCCGCCGCAACTCCACCGTGAGCTGTGGCAGGTCCGGTGCGCGCAGCACCGTACCGTCGGCAGTGGTCCGCTCGTCCACCTCGATCACACGCTCGTACAGCATGTGCGGCAACACGATGTGCCGGTCGAAGATGCGGGGCCGGTTCTGGTAGCCGATCCGCAGCGCGTCACCGAAACCTTTCGTGATCACCAGAACGGTGCGCTCGCCCTTACGTTCCAGCAGCGCGTTGGTGGCCACCGTGGTACCCATCCGTACCGCTTCGATCTGATCGGGTCCGGTTGGTGCTCCGTCCAGCAGTGCGCGGATCCCCGCTACCGCGGCGTCGCGGTAGCGTGCCGGGTTCTCCGACAGGAGCTTGTGTGTCACCAACCGGCCGTCGGGCGTCCGGGCGACGATGTCAGTGAACGTGCCACCGCGGTCGATCCAGAACTGCCAACGCTCATCCACGATCCGACCAACCTTTCCGCCATCCACGAGGCTGAGGGCGGCTCTGATCCCGCCGAGAGATACACCTACGCCGGTGGCTGTTCTCAAGCGGCGTGCAGAGCTCCATGCACTTCATGCGTTCCAGGCAGCGTGGGCCAGCGCCGGCTGAGTGTCTGGTCCAAGGCTCGAAGCTCCTTGACGATGCGGGCGGACCCGGTCGTCTCGGCTGTGGCCACGCACTCCACCCCGAGGGCGGCTGCCCGTTCTGGATCGGGTTGTTCGGTGGTGAGCAGGGCGTTGGCGAGCTTGACGAGTTGGTGGCCCTGGTCTCGCCGCAGATGGTCCGGAGTTGCCGCGATCTTGCGTTCCAGGATCTCCACGGCGGTCTCCGCCTGTCCGCAGGCGCGGAAGCCACCAGCCGACTGCTCTTCCAGAGTGTCCAGGTTGTACTGGTGCAAGTAGACCGGGGCCGTGGCGTCGAGATCGTCTGGGTGATCGCGCAGCAGCGTCGCGGCCTTGTCCAAGTGGCGGCGGAACTGGTCGGCGTTCCGGTGCAGCGCCCAGCCACGGGCCTCCTGCTGCGCAGCGAGTGCATGCAGCTTGGGACTGATGGGCTCAGGGACCTTGCGCGCTGCGGCTGCCAACTCGATGACAGTCAGAGGGTCGTCATCGAGCAACGCGATGTTGGACTTGCGTACCAGCAGGTATGCCACCATCTGGTAGTCGCCAGCCGCCTGCGCCCATTGGACCGCCCGGTCTGACCAGTGCATCGCCGCATTGATGTCACCCAGATCCTGATGCAGCCAGCCGGCGAATTCTCCGTACTGCGCCAGCAGCCGCAGCATGGCTTCGGTGGTCCCTGGGCGGGTCTGTCGGCGCAGCCGTTCGAGTACCTCGATCTGGGCCAGGACCGGACCCACCAGCTGCCGGGGACCCAACATCCGGTCGGCGGTGAAGTGCTGCTCCAGTTGCACCGTGAAGTAACGCAGTACCTGTGGACCCGCGCGGTGCGGTTCGCTGAGAGTCTTGGCAACCTGCTTCAGGTGATCGATCTCGACAGCTTCAGCCGGGAGGACTGTGCTCAGTGCGCCACCGGCAAGCAGTCGGGCGAACTCTCTCCGTGACAGGTTCACACGCACCGTCCTTCCATCCGCCGTCCGCAGTTCCAACCTCACGTTATCGACGCCGTCGACCTGTAGGGCACCGGTCAAACGTGCCGTCTTCGGTCAGGACGCGTACCCGGAGCTCGCCAGCAAGGCCGCCGCCTTACTACATTCCCTCTGCCGCAACCGTGCGCTGATCGACGGCAACAAACGCCTGGCATGGGCCGCCGCCGTGGTTTTCATCGGTTTGAACGACGACAGACCAGTCCGTGATGTGGACGTCGACCGTGCCGAAGCGTTCATGTTCGCTGTCGCAGACGGTTCCCTTGCCGAGGTTTCCGCAATCGCTGCCGAACTCCGACGCCTCGGCGTTGTTGACTAGATCAGCAAATGCTCGGTGGGCCGCGTGCATGCTGCCTGACCTGCTGAAACGCCATCACGCCTCGATTCCGGGGCGGGCGCCCACCTGGTTGGAAGAGCTGGTCTGTCGCGGGCCGGCTCCGCTGTTCGTCGTCCGGCCACATCACCGAGCTGCAAGCCGAACAGCTCACCGGGGCGCAGTCCGGCCCCCACTTCGGGAACCCGCGTAGGGAGCTGCGCATCCGGTACGCGATCGATCCCGGCTTCGAGCCGGGCTTTACCACTGGTTTAGTCCCGGGGTTTGACGTACGTCCCTCGCTGCGGAACCACCTGGACCAGGCCGCGCTCGGCAAGCACCGTGATCGCCTGGCGGACGGTGCTGCGACCCACCTCGTACTCCTGCATCAGGTGTTTCTCGGACGGGATCAACCGGCGCGGTTCCCAGTCACCGCGTTCGATCCGGGCCGTGAGGATCCCCGCGAGCTGCACATACAGGTGATCGGCCCCCTGCGGGTCTACCTGGTCGTCAGGCCCGTACGTCTCCGTCTCCACGGGATCGACGGTACGGACCGACGACATGCCGTGACCTGCGGTTATGTCACATGACCAGATAGAACGTTCTGACACCGGATAGGACCAGCCCGTACCTGTCGGGTAGGGTCCCGGTGTCCCCGGCTCCCGGTGACTCCCCGTGCCCGGGGGTCGGTGACCGCTGGGATGCACCACCACCGGTCCGGTACCGCCATACCGGGCCGGGGCCACACCATCGAGCCGGGAGAGTCACGTGGAGCAGGTACGCGACGACAACGGCCGGGTGATCGGCACCGTCGAGTACATCGGCCGGGACGACCACTGGCGCGCCGAGTCCATCCACCAGCCCGGCAAGCCCGCGATCTTCCACGACCCGGAACGCGCCCGGGGATGGGTACGGCAACTCCACGCCGAGGAAACAACCACGACCTGACCCCAACGCCACGCGGCTTCGTGTGCGCTGCGACCGAAGTTCAGTTCCCTATGCGGCGTTGCCGGTGACGAACTGTTCGACAAGGCGCCGCAGGTCTGCGGTGTGCACGGTGATCACCCGGTCCTCGTCAAGCGCAGCCAGACCAAGAACCAGCAGATCACGCACCGCGTCGGAGGCTGTGGCACCGCGTTGCTCAGCGATCGCGGCGATCCGGGTGGCCAAGTCTTCGGGAAGCCGCACCGAATACACCACCGTGGTCTTCCGGGGTTGGGTGACGACCTGGGCATCGGTGAAGTCCAGGGGTCCGGCGAGACTGTCGATCGCGGCCTGCACCTTCTCCTCGTACGTGCTCACTGCCCCTCCATCCATGTTGTCCCTCCGGTCGTGTCGACTGCCGGGCCGTAAAGGTTGACGGTCGAGCCGATGTGCCGGCGCGCGAGGTAGCGACCGTGGACGATCTGCATGACCTGGATGACGCCGACACCGTTGTGCCGGAGCCTGTCGGTGAACGCGGTGTCGTCCAGGTCGATGTCGAAGCGTTCCTCGAACACACGGTCAAGCGTATACAGTTCGTAAACGCGAGACGAGCGCCCCCTTTGGGGCTCTCACGGGGATGCCGAAGTCGCGGATCAGAGGGGGGTATGAAATTGGTACAGTCAGAGTATGACTCGTCGGATCACGATCAGCCTGCCCGATGACGTGGCCGCCTACGCCGAGCGGGCTGGACACAACACCTCCGGCTTCATCGCTGACGTGCTGCGGCGCAGGATGCGAACCGACAGCCTGCGCGCCCGGTGGGCCGAGCTTGGCTACGTGGTCACTGACGCGGACGTGGAGCGCACCCGGGCCCGGCTGGCGGGCCTGGCACCGATCAGCGACGAACAGCACGCCGCCAACCTGGCCTGGCTGAGCCAGTTCGACAACGACACCCCAGCCGCGTGAACGGGTTGGTGCTGGACACCTCGGCGTTGCTGGCCTACGCCTCCGGCGACAGTGTGGAGCCGGGTGCGATGCTCACCCTCGCCGAGGAGGATCCCGGGCAGCAGGTGTGGATTCCCGCGCTGTGCCTCGGCCAAGCGCACCTGGAGCTTGCCGCTTCCCCCGCGTTGGCCATGCTCGACCTGCTGGTCACCGCCGACCGCGACGTCCAGGTGGCCGTCGTCGACGCGGCGACGAGCCGACGGGTCGCCCGGATCGCAGCACAGTTCGGCGTGCCGCTCGACGTCGCTCACGCGATCGCCACCGCCGTGCTGTACCGCTGCTACCTGGTCACCCGCGACCCGAAGGCTGTTGCCGCCGCGGGGCCAGCCGGTCTGGAAGTCCTGGATATCAGCCACACCTGGGACTGATTCGCACTTCGCACCCGGGGATGCACCGCGTGGGCTCGGTCACAGACCAACCGGAGTGACGACCAGGAAGTGAACGCTGGCCTGCCCGCCCCCGGCGCGTCATCCCCAGGAACTGGTCAGAGCCGGTCAGACGGTGGGCAGGGGGCGGCCGTTCAGGGAAGCGTCGAGCACCTGGGCGATGTGGGCGAGCTGGATCCTGCCGCCGAGCCGGCGTACCGACGCCGACACCTGCATCAGGCAGCCCGGGTTCGCGGTGACCAGCAGGTCCGCCCCGGTGGCGAGCACGTTGCGGGCCTTGCGTTCCCCCAACTCCGCCGCTGGCTCGGGATTGAACAGGTTCCACACCCCGGCCGAGCCGCAGCAGATTTCCGGGTCCGCGATCTCCCGTACCGTCAACTCCGGAATGTCCCCGAGCAGCGCCCTCGGTTGGGCGCGGATCCCCTGCGCGTGCGCCAGGTGGCAGGCGTCGTGGTACGCGACCGTGGCCGGCACCGGGCCGCGCGGGGCGACCGGTCCCAGTTCGATCAGCACCTCGGACAGGTCCCGCACCTTCGCGGCGAACCCGGCCGCTTTCAGGTCGCCGTCCAGCAGTGCGGCGTACTCCTTCATGGACGATCCGCAGCCCGCCGCGTTCACCACGACGTAGTCCACGTCCCGGAACGTCTCCATCAGGTCTTTGGCGAACCGCTGCGCCTCGGCTTCCCGTCCGTTGTGGACGGACAGCGCGCCGCAGCAGCCCTGCCGGCGGGGGATCACCACGTCGCAGCCCTCGGCGGCGAGCACCCGCGCCGTGGCCGCGTTCACGTCCGGGAAGAACGCGCCCTGCACGCACCCGGTCAGCATCCCGACCACGGCCCGTCGCTGGCCCCGCGCCGGGATCCGCTGCGCGAGCCGTTCCCGCCGACGCAGCCGCGGGGCCAGCTGTTCCAGAGTGGACAGTGTCGGCGACTTCCGGAGCAGGCCGGTCCGGCGTACCAGCCGTTGCAGGCCACTGGCCTGGTACGCGCGCAGCGGCCCGCGCAGCAGCCGCAGCCTTCCCCGGTACGGGAACAACCCGAAGATGCCAGCCCGCAGCAGCCGCTCCCGCAGCGGCCGGCGGTGGCGGCGTTCCACCTGCTGTCGGGTGTCCTCGATCAACCGGTTGTACTGCACCCCGGACGGGCAGGCGGTGACACACGCCATGCACCCCAGGCACCGGTCGAAATGCGTCACCATGCTCTGGCTCAGCGGTTCGCCGTGCAGGCCGGTCTCCATCAGGTAGATCCGGCCCCTCGGGGAGTCCATCTCCTGCCCCCACAGCGCATACGTGGGACAGGTGGGCAGGCAGAAGCCACAGTGGACACAGTCGGCGACCAACTCGGCGCGGGGTGGGTGATGGTCGTCGAACGCTGGGGTCGGCGGCTGTGACGTGGTGGTCATTCAGATACCTCCGACGAACCGGCCCGGAGCGAACCGGGCGTCCGGGTCGAACTGCTCCTTGACTCGCCGCATCAACCCGAGACCGGACACCGGACCCCAGACGTCGACCCGGTCCCGTACCAGCGGGGGAGCGGTGAGCACCACCGCGTGCTCGCAGATGGCACGAAGCTCGTCAAGCAGGCCGGTGACCACCTCCGGCGGAGTGGCACCGAGCAGTCCCACGTACAGCACGCCCGCGCCCGCCGAGCCGCGCACCGTGACCGACACGTCGTACCGTTCGGCGGCGGCACGGGCCGCGGTGAGCGCCTCCGGCACCCGCGACAGCGACACGCCGGCCTTCATCCCGATATCTCCCGGCTGCCACGGGTAGCCGCCCCACCAGTCCGGCGGTTCCGGCAGCACCTCGCCGTCCAGCAGCGCCTGGGTGCCAGCCGCGCGCTGCTCCACCCCGGCAGGGGTGCCTTCCAGCAGTACGGCGAGCTCGACCCCACCGTCGGGGGGCGCGTTCACCTCCACCGCGCTCGGCACCACCTGGGACCGGCGTACCGAGGTCACCAGGATCCCGGCCTCGCACACCGTGTCCACCCGCCGGACGACCACGGCGGTGGCGGGGGGCAGCGGGTGCAGCCGGAACACGCATTCGGTGACCAGCCCGAGCGTGCCGGACGAGCCGGTCATCAGCTTGCCGAGGTCGTACCCGGCGACGTTCTTGACCACTTTGCCGCCGGACCGGGCGACCACCCCGTCCGGGCGGACCACGGTGACCCCGATCAGCAGGTCCCGGGCCGTGCCGTAAAGCAGCCGCCGGGGCCCGCTGGCGTTGGCGGCGACAGTACCGCCGACTGTGGCTCCGGCCAACGGGACGTCCACCGCGAGTTGCTGCGGTGCCAGCTTGGCGGCCAGTTCCTCCATTGTGGTGCCGGCCCGGACCACGGCCACCAGGTCACCGGCCGCGTGCTCCACCACACCGGACAGTCGCCGAGTGTCGATGATCAGGTCGAGCCGGCGCGGCGGCAGGCCCCAGTCCAGTTTGGTGGCCGCGCCCCGGACCACCACCGCGAGGTCCTGTGCGGCGGCGACCCGTACCACTTCCGCCGTTTGTTCGGTGCTGGCCGGGGCGGCGACGTAGCGGGCCGGAACCCCGGCTACAACGTCGTCGGACCCGGCCGGGCGCAGCAGGTCCGGCAGCGCGTCGAGCACGGCGTCCACCACTCAGAACACCTCCGCCACGCCGGACTCCTGAAGCGGGTGGACCCCCTTGCGGCGGCCTGGAACCTCCCCGCACAGCCGAGGTGTCGGGAACACCTTCCCGGGGTTGGACAGTCCGTCCGGGTCGAACGCGCACCGCAGCAACTGCATGGTGTCCAGGTCGTCGTCGGTGAACATCCGGAGCATGTACCTCGCCTTGTCCACACCCACCCCGTGTTCCCCGGTGATCGAACCGCCGTACTCGATGCACAGGTCCAGGATCGCGCCGGACACCGCCTCGGCGCGTTCGGCCTCACCGTCGACGGTCTCGTCGAACAGCACCAGCGGGTGCAGGTTGCCGTCCCCGGCGTGGAACACGTTGGCCACCCGGATCCCGCTCTCCACCGAGAGCCGGTCGATCCGGCGCAGCACATCCGGCAGCGCGGTGCGGGGAATCACCCCGTCCTGCACGATGTAGTCCGGGCTGACCCGGCCGACCGCGGCGAACGCCGACTTGCGGCCCTTCCAGAACAGCGCCCGTTCCGCGTCGTCGGCCGCGATCCGGATCTCGAACGCCCCGGTGTCCCGGCACAGCCGTTCCACCTGGTCGAACTGGGCCACCACCTCCGGTTCCGGCCCGTCCAGTTCCACGATCAGCACCGCGCCCGCGCCCGCCGGGTAGCCGCACGCCACCGCCGCTTCGGCGGCTTCGATGGCCAGCGCGTCCATCATCTCGACAGCGGCCGGCACCACCCCGGCGGCGATGATCGCGGAGGTCGCCGCGCCCGCCTCGTCGATGGTGCGGAACGCGGCGAGCAGGGTACGCACCGCTTCCGGGGCGCGGGTGAGCCGCACCGTCACCTCGGTCGCGACCCCGAGCGTGCCTTCCGATCCGACGAACGCGCCGACCAGGTCGTAACCCGGAGCGTCCGGTGCCCGACCGCCCAGCTCAACCACCTCGCCGTCCGGGGCGACCACCGTCAGCCCGGTGACGTGGTTGGCGGTGAACCCGTACTTCAGGCAGTGCGCGCCGCCGGAGTTCTCCGCGACGTTGCCGCCGATCGAGCAGACCTGCTGGCTGGACGGGTCAGGTGCGTAGTAGTAGCCGTACGGTTCGGCGGCCCTCGTCACCTGCAGGTTGATCACCCCGGGCTCGACCACGGCCCGCTCGTCGTCCGGCGCGACGTCGATCATCCGCCGCATCTGGGAGGTGACGATCAGGACGCCTTCGGCGTGCGGTAGCGCACCGCCCGACAATCCGGTGCCGGAGCCACGCGCCACGAACGGCACTCCCGCCTCCGCGCACGCCGTCACCACCGCCGCGCACTGCGCGGTGTCCTGCGGCAGGGCCACCAGAGCCGGGGTCACCCGGTAGTGGGCGAGCCCGTCGCACTCGTACGTCCGCAACTCCTGGCGGTCGGAGATCACCCGCTCGCCACCGATGTCCGACCGCAACCGGGTGGCCAGCGCCTGGATCACCGGGGTAGCCGCCGACCCTTGGACCGAAGTGGAACTTTCCACCGAGGCGCTCATGGCATCCGCTCGTACGCCGGGAGGGTCAGGAACTCCACGAAGTCGTCCGCCACCGCGACCTCCATGAACAGCTCGCGGGCCGGCGCGTACCGGTCCGGACCCCCATCCAGCTTGGCGATCTCCTCGTCGGCGATCCGCGCCACCAGGTCGCGGGTGACCTTGTGGCCGGTGTCGTCGAGGGTGACGTCGTTGTGCAACCACTGCCACACCTGGGACCGGGAGATCTCCGCGGTGGCGGCGTCCTCCATCAGGTTGAAGATCGCCACCGCGCCGGAGCCGGTGAGCCACGTCGCCAGGTACTGGATGCCCACACTGACCGCGTTGCGCAGCCCGGTCTCGGTGCGCTGGCCCGGGGTGCTCGCGATGTCCAGCAGTTGGGAGGCGGTCACCTGGACGTCGTCGCGCAACCGGTCGAGCTGGTTGGGTCGATCGCCCAGCACCCCGTCGAACACCTCCTGGCACACCGGCACCAGGTCCGGGTGGGCCACCCAGGAGCCGTCAAAGCCGTCACCCGCCTCCCGGGTCTTGTCGTCGCGCACCCTGGCCAGCGCGGTCTCGTTGACCAGCGGGTCGCGCCGGCTCGGGATGAACGCCGCCATGCCACCGATCGCGTGCGCGCCGCGTCGGTGGCAGGTCCGTACCAGAAGTTCGGTGTACGCCCGCATGAACGGTGCCGTCATCGTCACCGCGTTCCGGTCCGGCAGCAGGAACTCCCGACCCCGGGTGCGGAACTTCTTGATGATGCTGAACATGTAGTCCCACCGCCCGGCGTTCAGCCCCGCCGAGTGCTCCCGCAGTTCGTACAGGATCTCGTCCATCTCGAACGCGGCCGGCAGGGTCTCGATCAGCACCGTGGCCCGGATCGTGCCGTGCGGCACACCCACCCGCTGCTGCGCCAGCGTGAACACGTCGTTCCACAGCCGGGCCTCCAGGTGACTTTCCAGCTTCGGCAGGTAGAAGTACGGGCCCGAGCCGCGTTCGAGTTGCCGCGCCGCACAGTGGAAGAAGTACAGTCCGAAGTCGACCAGCGCGCCGGCCATCCGTTCCCCGTCCACCAGCAGGTGTTTCTCGGAAAGGTGCCAGCCGCGGGGCCGGACCACAATGGTGGCCAGCTCGCCGTCCCGCAGCGCGTACCGCTTCCCGTCCGGCGAGCTGAACTCCAGCTTCCGGTCGATCGCGTCCTTCAGGTTGAGCTGCCCGGTGACCACGTTCTGCCACAGCGGGGTGTTCGCGTCCTCGAAGTCGGCCAGCCACACCTTCGCCCCGGAGTTCAGCGCGTTGATCGTCATCTTGGGGTCGGTCGGCCCGGTGATCTCGACCCGGCGGTCCACCAGGCCGGGCGCCGGGTCGGTGACCCGCCAACCGCCCGCTCGTACCTCGGCGGTCTCCGGCAGGAAGTCAAGGAGCCGCCCGGCCGCGAATTCGGCCGCCCGTTCTTCGCGGCGGCGCAGCAACTCCCGGCGGCGTCGCTCGAACGCACGGTGCAGGTCGGCCAGGAGCCCCAATGCCCGTGGGGTCAGGATCTCCTCGAACCGCTCGTGCAGTGGCCCGACCACCGTGACACCATCCGGCATACCCATAGATCCGACGCTATTCGTTCGTACCGCGCGGCGAAAGCGTTTCCTGGAGCGGACCCGCCTCACGGGTTCCTGGAAACCGGCTGCGGCCGAACGGTCCGGCCGTGGATGATCGCGCTTGTGGCTGCGGACCCGCGGTTACCGCCGACCGTGCCGCCGATGCTGGCGTCCCCCGGCCAGGTTCCCGAGGGCGCGGGGTGGGCGTACGAGATGAAATGGGACGGGGTACGCGCGGTCGTCGCGGTCGGTGACGGTCAGGTCCGGGCGATCTCCCGCAACAACAAGGACATCACCGCCGGTTACCCGGAACTGATCGCGTTGCCGGGCCAGGTCGCGGGTCGTCGGATGCTGCTGGACGGGGAACTCGTGGCGCTCGACCCCTCCGGGAGGCCGTCGTTCCCGTTGTTGCAGCAGCGGATGCACGTGCGGTTCCCGGACCGGCGCCTGGTGGACCGGGTGCCGGTGTTCTACTACCTGTTCGACCTGCTGTATCTGGACGGCACGGCCACGACTGACCGGACCTATCGGCGGCGGCGTGACCTGCTGGAGTCGCTCCCGCTGGGGGCGGGTCCGGCGTCGGTGCCGCCGAGGTTTTCCGGGGACGGACACACGGTGTTGGCGACGGCCCGGGAGTACGGGCTGGAGGGTGTGGTCGCCAAGCGGGTGGACTCCCGGTACGAGCCTGGTCGGCGCAGTCGCAACTGGATCAAGACTCCGATCACTCTCACCACCGAGGTGGTGCTCGGGGGATGGAAACCCGGTGCCGGGCGGCGGGCCGGTCGCATCGGGTCGCTGCTGCTCGGCGCGTACGACGACACCGGCCGCCTGCGGTACATCGGGCATGTCGGCACCGGCTTCACCGAGGCCGCGCTGCGTCACTTGGCCGGCGTGCTCGCGCCGTTGGAGCGACCCGATTCGCCGTTCGGGCAGCCGGTGCCGCGGGAGTTCGCCCGGGACGCGCACTGGATCGATCCGGTTCTGGTCGGGGAGGTGGTCTACCGCAGCATGACCCCGGACCATCGACTGCGGCACCCGTCCTGGCGCGGCCTGCGTCCCGACAAGCGGCCCGAGGAGATTACCCGAGATTTCCTGTAGCCCCCTACGAGGTGATCCTGGCCGCGTCTTTGCTCGCAGACGGCCGGAGTCGGAACGTCACCGCCAGTCCACAGCCCGTACGGCTGACTCGGCGTCTGCGAACCCCCGGTGAGTTGATTCGATCACGCGCCAATCACGTGGACGCTCTCGTGGTGAGAGCGGAGCCGATGAATCCGGCGACACCGGATTCATCGGCTCCACCCGTGAGGTCAGCCGATTGCGGTCTTCAGGGAGTTGGCTAGTTTGTCGTGGCCGTTGCCGTTGGGGTGCGGGCACCCCATCGGGACGGTTTTCTGAATGTCCCCGGCACCCAGGGCGGGCGCGGGCTGGACGACCAGCTTCGCGTTCACCGGCAGTTTCGACTTGATCGCATTGTTGAGATCGGTTTCCAGCGTGCGTATTCGGCCCACTAGCTGCACTGGCACAAGCGAGGCATCACCGAGGTTGAATATCCAGGGGACGACGTCCTTGAGGTATCTGATTCCCGCGTAGCCGCCGAGGATTTGGGAGACCACCGCTGCGAGGTCGACCTCGGCCGGCAGGATGCTGTAGTAAAGCATCCACACCACCTTGTCCGCGCCAGCGTTGATCATCGTGTCGACGATGGTCTTGGCGTCATCGGCGATCTGCTTGGAAAGCGCGCTGGGGTTGGGCGAGCCGGGGCCGTCGTAGGCGGGCACACCAATCCGGATCGGCTGGAGTAGCAGTGGCGGGAACGGCCACGGGCGCGGCACCCACCAGGTGGCGCGGCAGCCGCCACCATTGTCGATGATCTTGTCCCATTGGCCGGGCAGCTGTCCGCGCGCCCACCACTCGAACTTGGTGGCGTTGGTGGAGAACACAGTGGCCTTGAACGCCTCGGTGAGCACCTCGAGGCCGCGGCACTGTGAGAACTGGACCAGCATGTCGGTCCAGTTGGTGTTGTTGACGCCGCCCGTGGTGACGAAGTAAGCCTTCTTACCAGCCCGTTTGGCTGCCCTGACCGCGTCGTCGGCCAGGCCCAGCGGCGGCTTGACCCGGTTCCAGTTGTTCTTGCATGCATCCTGGGTGCCGGCACCCGCTTTGATGATGTCGTCGGTGGTGAACCCCACCCGGGCGAAGTTGTAGTACTCGCTGATGTTCTTGTTGAGGTTCGTGTAGTAACGCCCGGCGTAGCTGAAGAGCATGTCGTTGCCGGGCAGGTTGCGATGGTCCTTCGCAGAGTTGTTTATGGCGCAGTTGGTGGACGCCGCGCTCATGGTCTGGTGGTAGGCAGAGGTGACCGAGTCGCCGGTCGCGACAAGCACCGCGTCCTTTGAGGAGTCCTCGGGCCGGCGGCACAGCCGGTCCGCATCTTTGTCCTTGGGTTCATCCACATTGGCTGCGAGCGGTGTGTCCGACGGTGTCGGGCATGGCTCCGGCGAAGGTGGCGGCGGTGACGACGGCGGCGGCGAGGACGGCGGAGGCGGTGACGATGACGGTGGCGGCGAGGACGGCAGTGAGGTCGGCGTCACCGTCGGACACGGCGTCGGGTTGGCTGTCGGGGAGGAGCTTTCGGACGGTTCCGTTGTGGTGCTCGCCGATGGATCCGGCGGCAAGGTGGTGGCTGTCGGGTCTGTCGTAGGTGGTGGGTCTGTCGTAGGTGGTGGGGCGGTCGGCTCAGTGGTGGCGGTCGGCAGAGTGGTTGTGGCCAGCTCGGCGGCGGTCGGCGTCTGCGTCGGGCTCGCCGATTCGATGGGCTGAATCTCGGCACCCGTGCAGTTCACGATGTGCTGGATTTCCTCGATCCACGGCCCGATGTCTTCGGGTAGGGGTTCGCCTTCCGGTATACAGGGATCAAGGTAAACGGGTATGCCGAGGATGACCCGGGTGCACGCCGTTTCGAGAGTGAGCGTGTTCTGGCCGGGCGATACCGTGGGCAGCGCGATGATGACACCCACCGCGACGACGATCGATGCTGCGGCGGCGGCCAGCCATGAGTACAGCCGGCGGCTGGGTCGGACGGTCAAGGGATGCAAGGCAATTCCTCCTGGACAGCTCGCGGCGCCGATGCCCCAGTCCTTTGGCGAGGGACGGATAGGTCGATATCACTATCTAGGCATCACTATCTAATGGCCGCGAGAGCCTGGCAATACAGGACATAGCATGGGATTCTCACCTTGAGTATTCACTCGAAGTTTTTCACCGTGTGATTCCCCGGGAATCGCGCGTACGAATCTTGAGCTGGGCGGCCCTGCCGGTCAGCCGGAGACGGACCTCTGGTGCTCGACGCCGCCAGACAGCACGGCCTGGAGGGCGTGGTGGCCAAGCGTCTGGAATCCCGGTACGAGCCGGGCCGGCGCGGCCCCAAGCGGACATCGCCGCGATCCGGGAACTCGCGCCTTGTCGCAAGAAGCCGATCGAGGAACGCGATGTCGCCCGGCACGGGGATCGGGGTCAGGACGCGGGCAGGCTGGCCCGGGTCGGGTTCGACGGTGACGCCGATCCCCGGCGTTGGACCATGGCGCGCAGACCGGTCGGTGCCACGGTGAGGTGCTCGGCAATCTTCAGGTCGTATCCGGGATCGCCGTGAAATGTGAAGCGCGAGAGGAACCGGGCAAGGGCCAGAACGCCCTCGTGCATCGCGAAGTGACGGCCCAGGCAGGCGCGTTGACCGGTGCCGAAGGGCTTGTACGAGTGTGCGGGGCGCTCCCGGGCATTCTCCGGAAGGAACCGGTCGGGGTCGAACACCTCCGGCTCCGAGCCCCAGACCTCGGGATCCCGATGCAGGAGCGGCAGGATGATGGTCGCCCAGTCGCCGTGACGCATCAGCCAGCGGTCATCGAGGAGGGCTTCGGTCTTCGGCTCACGGCTGAAGCCGGGGGCCGTCGGCCAGAGCCGGAGCGTCTCTTCGAGGACCCGGCGCAGGTACCGGAACTTGGGTACGTCTTCGAACCGGATGTCGCCATCCTGGAACGGTCCGCAGAGGCTGTCGACTTCCTCCTGCGCCCGCCGCATCACGTGTGGATTTTTCAGCAGGAAGTGAAGGGCGAACGACAGCGCACCCGCGGTGGTCTCGTGGCCCGCGACGAGGAACGTCAGTATCTGGTGTCTGACGTTTTGCAGGCTGAGCTTTTCCCCGGTTTCCGGATGGGTTGTCGTCAACATGATGCCGAGCAGGTCACTGTCGTCGCCGGGGCGCTCCTGTTGTGCTTTGGCAATGATTTCGTCGAGGAAGTTCCAGGCGTACGAGAAATGGCGTCGGTTGACCGCTTCGAGGGCGCTGGCAATCGGCGCGCCGATCCCCGGGATGACCTGAAGCGACGCGCGTCGCTGGACGGACTTCATGGCCGTCAGCATCGCGATGACGAACTGTGGTTGGTCCAGGGAGGAGAGCGGCTGCATGCTCATCCCGAACGCGCATCGACAGAGAATCTCGATCGTCATGCGCGTCATGCTGGTGGGAATGTCGACCCAGTGCCCGCGGTCGGCGGCGCTCCCCCATACCTCGATGAGCTCGTCGAGGACCGCCATCATGGTGTGGTGATAGCGCTGCATGGAGGCGCGGCTGAAGGCTGGCAGCAGCAGATCATGCGCCAGCCGCCACACGGGCTCGTCGGTATGGGCGGTGAATATCCCGTCGCCGCCCAGCCGGCGCAGGGCGGCGGAGCCGGGAGTCCGCGCCTTGTCGAACTTGTCTTCGTCGCAGAGCTGAGCCGCGTACCGGTGGGCAGCGACGACCACGATCCGGTGGCGGAATGCCTTGACCTCGAAGATCGGGCCGAGTCCGTGAGCCAGGCGCATGATGTCCTGCAACGGTGCGCGCGGGCTGATCGGGCGGAGGTCGCCCAGCAGGGGGATCCGCCCCGGCGGTCGCGGGAAGGCGACCTGTGGCCAGAGGGTGACCTGTTGCTGGAGGGTCATGGGGTCGTCATTCCTCGGCGAGGACGGTCGCCGGGTCCAGGCGACTGGCGCGCCAGGCGGGGATGAGCGCGCCGGCGATGACCACGGCGCAGGCTAGCAGGGCCGAGACCAGGGACTGGGCGACCGGGGCGAACCGGACGTTCAGCGCCATTGAGGCGCTGACCAGGTCGTTGGCGCTGTAGTGCAACAGGAAGCCGAGCCCGGTGCCGATAACCAGACCGATGAGGGTGTACCCGGTGGCCTCGGTGAGAATCATCCGGCGGATGGCGGATCCGCGCCCACCGATCGCACGCAGCACGCCGAGCTCGCGTCGGCGGACCAGAACGGTCATCATCATGACGTTGAACACCCCGAGCGCGGCCACCAGCACGATCATCCACTGGGACGTCTGGGCAAGCAGGCTGGCCTGCTCGATGCTGGAGCGCAGCGCACCCAGGACCTCTTGCCCGGGTACGACGTAGACCGTCGCGGAGGTGTGCGAGGCAGCCAGGTCACGGGCCCGATCGGCGATCTGGGCGGCGACAGCGCCCTCCTCGGTGAGGATCTCCACGAAGCTGGCCCCCGGGCGGGCGTACCACTGCTGGAGGTTGGTCAGGGAGATCACGATCTGACCGTCGTTGAGGGTGGGGTAGTCGACCACGTCGGCGACCCGTACGACGTGCGGGCCGGTGGGCGAGGGCAGGGTGAGCGAGTCGCCAGCGACGATGTCGAGCGCCAGGGATGCCTTGCGCGAGACGATGGCCGCCGAACCGTTGGTGACCCCCTCTCGGGCTTGGCCGGTGGCGTTGCGGAAACCAGGGGTGTTCGACCCCTCGTGGATGCCCTGGACCATGAAGGACCGCTCGTCGAAGGACAACGGCATGAGCTGGCCGGGCACCGCCTGCCGCACGCCATCGATCGCGGCGAGTTCCTGGACGGTCTGGTCATCGAAGACCGGATCGGTGGGCAGGCCCTCGGCGACCACCGGTTGAACGAACAGTGCGGTGTCCCCCAAGGAGGCCACGCTGCGGTTGGCCGCGGTGAGCAGGTTCGACATCGAGCCTTGGATGGCCACGCTCACCGCGATGGCTACCGCGATGGTCATGATGATGCTCCACGTCCGGCGAGCGTGGCGGGTCGCGTTGCGCCCGGCCAGCTCGCCCGTCCCACCCAGCCTGGACGTCACCGCTGAGGAGGCTCGTGCCAATGGCGCCGGTGCCGCCGCCAGTGCGGCGATGACGCCGCCGGCCAGCAGGACGAGAGCGGAGGTGGGGAAGCCGGTGGCCCAGGAAGCGCCGGCGCCCACCAGCAGGAGTGCCGTCGCGGCCACCGGAAGCACGGGCCGCCGGCTGGCGGCCGCGACGCTGTCATCCTCGGTGCCTCGGATCGCCTGCGCGAGGGGTACGTTCATGTCCACCCGTACCGCGAAGACCGCCGCCGTGACCGCTGCCGCGACACCGACCAGCCCCGCCGCGCCAATCACCCATGGGTCGGGCCGGTAGGCCACATCGACGTCGATCGCCGAGAGGATCACCGGTGGCAGCATCTCGACCATCATCCGCCCGACCACCATGCCAGAGGCGATCCCGCTGACCGCGCCGATCAGGGCGATCAGCCCGATCTCGGCCACGAACCCTCTCGCCACCCGGCGGCGGCGCGCCCCCAGCACCTGCAAGGTCAGCAGCTCGCGGCGGCGTTGGGCGACCGTCGCCGAACACATGGTGTAAATCAGGAACACGCCCGCCAACAGCGCCAGGACCGCGATGATCAGCGCGGTGTCCCGGGTCAGCTGGGTCGCCCGATCGGCCTGCTCGCCCTGGTAGGCGGGCGTGGTCACCAACGCCTGTTCACCGACCACCTGCTCCAGGTCCGCGGTGACCGCCGCCACGCTCCGATCGCCGGTCACACCGACATAGACCGCGTCCACACTCTCCGGACGCTGTAGCGCCTGCTGGGCGAAGGCCAGCGACACAACCATGAAGCGACCGCCGTTGAGCTGGGCTGAGGCAGCGCCCCGCGACAGCGCGGAGACGACCACCGTCGCCTCCGAGCCGCGCGGCGTGCCAACCCCCACGGTCTCGTTCGTCGCGAGGCCCAACTCCGTGGCCAGAGCTTCCCCGACCACGGCACCGTTGGCCGGCAGGCTCGCCACGTCGACCCGGTCGACCTCCTTTTCCAGGGCGCTGGACAGGTCCGTGGCGGACGCATCAACCCCGATGAGCACCGCCTCGGTGTCCCCCACTGACACCCGGACCGTGATGACGGGCACCGCGAAGTCGACTCCGGACACGTCTGCGACCCGCTGGACCAGGCTGGTGGGCAGCCCGGCGTCCGACACTCCCACCACGGACAGGGGCGCCTCCCCGGCGACCCCCCAGGCGAAATCCTGTGCCGAGCGTCCCAGCGAGGCGAAGGCCGTGGTCGTCGCCACGATCAGCGACACACAGGTGGAGACAACCAGCAACATCAGAACCGCACGCCATGGGCGCACCCGAAGACTGCGCAGGTGGAACAGGCGAAAGCCAGTGCTCATCGCGCCACCCGGGCGTCTTCCACAAGCTGACCGTCTCGCATCGTCAACTGCCGATCGGCCGCTGCGGCGACCTGAGCATCATGGGTCACGATCACCACGGTGCGGCCGGTGTCCGCGGCGACCTGCCGCAGCAGTCCGACGACTTCTTCTCCGCTGGCCGAGTCCAGATTCCCGGTCGGCTCATCGGCCAGGATCACCCGCGGCTCCAACGACAACGCACGCGCGATCGCCACCCGCTGCAGCTGACCGCCGGACAGCTGGGACGGGAAGTGCTCAGCCCGGTCGGCGAGGCCCACCCGAGCCAGCAGTTCCCTGCACTGCTCGCGCACCGCGCCCAACCGACGCCCCGCCAGCACCGCTGGCACGGCTACGTTTTCCCACGCCCGTAACGACGCCAGGAGATTGAACGCCTGGAAGATGAACCCGATCTGGCGCAACCGCAGATCGGCGGCTCCTTTCTCGTCCAGACCCGCCACGTTCACCCCGTCGAGGGAAAGCGTTCCCGCGCTGGGCCGGTCCAGCAGGCCAAGCAGGTTGAGCAGCGTGCTCTTGCCCGAACCACTCGGGCCCACGACCGCGACGAACTCGCCGGCATCGACCCGAAGATCCACCCCTCGCAGTGCCGCGACATCACGTTCGCCCACCCGGTAGGTCTTCGAGACGTCGATGAGCTCATACACCACCAGCCACCCCCTACGAATCCGACTCGGTCCACATGTGCCACCCGAGCCATGCGGTGCTCGCTGCCGTCACGACTGCCACGATCCCGGGATCGTCGTACGCGCGGAGAGCATTCCACGTCGTCCCTGCCGGATCCAGCTCATGATGATCGAGGCTCGGGCCCAGATCTGCGGCCGTCCCGCGGGCATGGGTGGCTCATCCGGCGAGCAGGCCACGTGGATCACCGTTGGCCGTCGTTCCCGGACCGCCTGGTCAAGCGCCTCCGTCAGACCGCGGGCGTCCGAAACCGCGACGCCGTCGGCACCCAGCGCCTTGGCGAACTGGGCAAAGTCGCCATTCCAGAGCGACGACTCGTGCTCCGGCCACCCCATGATCTCCTGCTCGTACCGGATCGCCCCCAGGCGCCCGTTGTCGAGGATCACCACGACGACCGGCACGCCCAGCCGTACCGCTGTCTGGATCTCGGTCATGGTCATCGTGAAGCCGCCATCGCCGACGACCGCGACAGGGACCACGTCAGGGTTGAGCCATCCCGATGCGATGGCCGCCGGTAGTGCGAACCCCATGGTGGCGAAGTTGCGCGTCCACACTGTCCTGTCGTGCGGCGGGCCGTACCTGAACAGCCACAAGGTATTCAGGCCCACGTCGGCGGTGAACGTCACCGGCAACTCGCCCGTGGGCAACTGGGCGAGCGTGCTGATGACATACGACGGTCGGAGTTCGCCGCGCAGCTCAACCCGCTGACCAGCACGTGCGCGCCAGCGGCGGTAGCGGGTGGCGTGAGCCGCCGGTTCCACAGCGCTTCCGGTGGCAGCCAGTTGGGGGTGCAGGGCCTGCAGGAATGCGGAAATCGACGAAACCACGGTGGTCGTGTTCCTGGTGGCCGCCTGGGGACCGCGCTCATCGGCGTTTACCGTGATGACCGCCTGGTTTTCCCCCCAGAGCGCATAGACGGCACCCCGGTTCGACACCCCGAGCACCAGGATCGCGTCACTGTGCCGTACCGCTGACATCGCCGTGGGATGCCCCGACGACCCGACGTATCCGGTGAACATCGGATGGGAGTCGAAGGGGCCGGCACCGCCCATGGTCGCGACGATCGGCCAACCGCGCTCTGTCGCGAGGGATGCCACCGCGTCGGGTGCGGTCAGGGCGCCCGCCCCGGCGAGGATCAGCGGCCGGCGGGCGCGCGACAGCACCCGCGCGGCCTGTTGCACCGCTGTTGGTTCCGGCAACACCTGAGCGTCACTCCGGCTGGCCCGCTGCTGCCGGAACTGACGTACGCCCTGATCACGCGTCACGTGGACATGGACAACGCCGTGCACCGAGTCCGCCGCGACAACGGCATCGCGGATCGCGGTCCGCAGCCGATCCACACTCGTCACCGTGGTGCTCACCGCGATGCCGCCGAACAGCGCCGTGCTGTCGAGAGTGGTGCCCTCGTCGAACGTGACCACGGCAAGCGGCGCACGGTCGTACGCCGCGTCGTAGAGGCCGTTGAGCGAGTAGAGGACATCGGAGTCGGTGGGCAGGATCAGGCAGCCTGCCCGGTGCTGGATCTTGCCCACGGCCGAGGCGAACATCGCGCTTCCCTCGGCGGTGGCCAATTCGCACACCACGTCGTCGTTGTGTCGCGCCGCCGCGAGTGGGCTCGCGAGCGGAATCACCACCCGACGGCTCGTCTCCCGGGCAACGGCGCGGACTTCGTCAATCACCGACGACACCGTGGGAGAGTGCTCATGCGGCACTGCCGCGATCGGATCTTCGATGATCGTGATGACAGACGGGTCGCCGGGGAGCTTGTCGGGAAGCGATCCCTCGGTGACTCGACGGATCTCGAATCCCACGCTCCGAGCGAGGCGGTCCAGGTTGCGGTCCGACCGGGCGATGTCGGCGGTGAGGACGATGACTTCCAGCGGCAAGTCGTACTTCCGCGCCGTGAGCAGCTCGGGGAGTGACAGGTACAGCCCTTTGTCATCGGTGAGGGCGACCGCGGCGCGGCCGGGGTGCGCGACCTTCGCCGCGATGGCCGCCGGTATCGAGTATCCAGGCGTGGCCGCCCCGAACGATGACGTGAAACGGCGTGATCTGGCACTCAGGTCGAGGTAGAGCGCATCGGCGAGCCCGGGTTCCACCGCCACCGTGGCGTCATCCGCCACGATGCGCTCAAGGTACTTCACGGTACGGTCGGAGAAGTGTGGGTCGTCGGAGCTGGTGTTGAGCGCGTCCACGATGGAGGAAGGCTCAATCGATTCGAGCACCCGGGACCCCGTGCTCCCCACGATGTTGAGATAGCTGCCGCCGTTGAGCCGACCGGACGGCTGGTCGGTGATGTGGACGACCGGCACCTCGTGGGGAATGTCGCGCATCGTGTGGGCAGGCCATGTGCCCACCACGATGAGTGCCGTACCGGGCCCTAGCGCCGAACCAAGACGCGCCGGCGTCATCCGCCGCGGCACCGGCACTGAGTCCCAGGTGGGCGTCGCGATGGATTCCAGCAGTCCGACCGTGAGGTCAGCGACGGGCGCGGGGATGTACGTCGCCAGTTCCGGGCTGTCGCGTACGTCGGAGAGCGCGATGACCACCTTCCGACCGGCAACCATTTGCTGGGCGGTCAGCACCGACTCGTCACTGCTGCGGTGGCCGGAGGGCAGATGAACAGAACTCGCCAACCGGTTCCGGATCGCTTTCGCATCCGCGAGCAGGACGTCGGGGGCGAGCGCCAGTGCGAGCGTCTGGGATTGGTTCACCGCCTGCCGCAGCAGGGCAGGTACGTTGCCGAGGTTGCCGACCGTCCACACGCTGTGCGTGCGATCTGCCACCGCATGCAGCAGTTGGGCCGAATCGACCTCCTGAAAAGCGTCGGTCCCATAGGTATCGCTGGTCACGCCGCCGCAGAGGGCGACCAGCGGAATCCGGTCCGCTTGCCCGTCGTTCACCCCGATCGGCAGGTGGGTGACTCCGGGTCCATTCGTCCCGGCGCAGACCCCGAGCTTTCCGGTGAGCTTCGCATAAGCCGAGGCCATCAGGGCGGCAGAGCCTTCGTGGCGGGTGGTGATCAGCCGGAGCCGTTCGTTCCGGCGGCAGGCGTCGACCAGGGGATTGATCGAGTCTGCGGGCAAGGTGAAGAGTACGTCGGCACCGGCCCGGACCAGCGACTCCACCAGGAAGTCGGCACCGCGCGAGACCCGTTTCACCTCATTCGCGAAGCGTTGGGCAGCTGACACCATTTCCGTCACACCTCCGCCAGGTAGCAGGTTGCGATCCCGCCGGTGTATTTCTTGGTCTCCAGAGGTTTGAAGCCCTGTGTTGTCAGCTGCGCCACAATGTATCTGTCGTCCGGACTGTGGCGAACCTCGTCCTGCAGGTGGCCGTAGCCGGACAGTCGTTTCGACCGCGACAGGAGTCCGAACACCTTCAGCCACGTGAGATACCCGGCTCGTAGTAGCCGGGCGGTCGGCACGGTGAGTTCCAGGTCCACGAGAAGGCCCCCGGGCCGCAATACTCGGTGTAGCTCGCGGCACGCCTGGTCAGGGGATGAAAAGTCGTGGAACGCGAATCCAATCATCACGGCGTCGAAGGTGGCGTCGGCGAACGGCAACCGCTCGACAGTGCCTTCGATGAGTTCGGTGTAGCCGATGGACCGTTTACGATTGCGTGCCAGCATCGCGGTGTTCGCGTCGATCCCGGAGAGTTGGATCGTCGGGGCGTGATGTCGCAGCGCCGCACCCATGGCACCCGTCCCGCACGCCACGTCAAGGACCGTGGTCAGTTCCGACAGCGGAAGGCGGGAAACGGCACGCCGGCGCCAACTGCGGTCCAAGCCGAGGCTGAGCATGCCATTGACGAGATCGTAGACCGGTGCCACGCGGGTGAAGAGGGCTTGCGGGGTAGCGGGACGGACGCTTCTGGTTGGGCCGCCATCTGTCCTGCCGGTCACGCCGAACGCCCCGCCATCGCCTCGATCAGGTCGCCGAGGAACAGTTTGCCAGGTCCTCCGTTGAACCGGTCCAGTGAGCTTGCCGCCTGCGCGATCTCTCGGCGTTCGAACTCCGCACAGCGGCTCAGTACTTTCTCCCGGCCGATAATTGCCGCGACCTGCCTGATGTCCGCGACCTGCTTACCGGCGGCGGCCATGGTCTGCGTCTTGATCAGAAGTTCGCGGTCCGCAGGGGCCGCTGTCTGGACGGCGACGAGGAAGGGCAGAGTGACCCGTCCGTTCTCCAGATCGCTGAACGGCGATTTTCCGGCCGCCTCCCCTGAGCTCCGGTAGGGGAGGAGATCATCCTGGATCTGAAATGCCATACCGAAGTGCTTTCCGAACATCGAGATTTCGGTGGTGTCGTCAGCGCTGGCGCCGGCCAACGTCGCACCCGCCGCGCACACGGCTTCAAAGTAGGCGGCGGTCTTCCCGTAGATGACCGCCAGGTAGCTCTCGATCGAGAGATCCGATTCGACTGTCGCCGCCGCTTCCAGAGCCTGCCCCCGGCACATCTCGACGCCCGCGTTCGCGATGTGCTGTATGGCGCGCACCACGCGCCCGGCCGGGATGCCTGCTTCGGCACAGCGGGTGACCGCATGGAACAGCAGGAAGATGAGGGCGTCCCCGCCGACGATGGCACCCGGGGTGCCGTACTTTGCCAGGACCGACGGCCGCCCCCGCCGGGTGAGATCGTTATCGATGACGTCGTCATGGACAAGCGAGCCGATGTGACCGTACTCGCACGCCAGCGCGGCGTCGAAGATCTGCTTCGGATCACCGCCCACGACATCGCTGGCGGCCAGCATCACAAGCGGCCGGACAAGCTTTCCACGCTTGTCGAGCGCATACTCCAGTATTGATGAAAGTGGCGCTCGATCGACCACGTCGGCACCCATGGCGGTGCCCATCCTGGCAATGAAGTCATCGACGAATCCGTATGAACTCGCGAGAGTCGCCGCGCGGTTGTTGAGCTCCGCAGTCACGATTGTCCCCTGTCTCTGGAACTGTTGACGGCGAGCAGTCGGTCATCACGGGAATCCCGTGACAACCAGTCGAGGATGACGATTGCCAGCACGCAGGCCACGGCAACGGACCTGGCCTGCGCCGTCTGCGCGACCGTCAGGACGAGAGTGGCAAGAAATCCTGTCGTGATCACCATGTCCCGTTTGAGGACGTGGTTCATTTCTCTCGGGGTTTTCCCCTTCATGAGCGTCAGTGCATTAGCTGCTGCGATGGGAATCCAGAGGCCGGCGTACAGCATGTGGCGTGGGCCGCCAAAGGCAACGACGGCGATCGGGAACAGGCAGTAGACCGAGATTGTCGCAACGGCGGCGACTCGCGCCGCGACCTCGGGGGAGGGCATGATCGTCGCTGATGTCCGCAGCCCGGCGGCTTTGTCGCCGTGGTAGTCCGGAACATTTTTGACAAATCCCTTTGCAACGAACCAGATGAAGAAGTAGGCGGTGAACCAGATCGCACCATTTTTTCCGTAGTCAGCCACGGAAAGCCAGTCGTTGCTCGTCAGGGAGCCGGCCAGGTAGGGGATGGCGACGACGAGCGAGAAAATGTAAAGGCCAAGCAGTGGGCGAGCCTTGGCTCGGATCGGGTTCGATGAATACGAGAGCAGCAGGACGCCGCCGACGACGGCAATGAGCAGGGCGACGGAACTGGCTATCGCGCACAGGATGAGGATGGTCGCCAGCAGGAGCTTGACGGTCTTGGACAGCGTATCGGGGCCCACCTGGTTTACCAGGCCGACCCGGCCGGGAAGATTTCTCTGGTCCTCTTCGAGATCAGTGTAGGCATTGTGAAGGTTGGCCACGAACGGCACGAGAAAGCTGACGATGATTCCGAACCATGCCCGGAATGTCCACTGTGTACCAACGAGTTCGACCGCCAGCACGAACACCAGAACACTGGGAAGACAGGTACGGGGACGAGCAAGCTGCCACAGCGCATAGGCGCGTGTCGACATTCTTTCCTCCCCACCAGCGCGCCGCGCGTCGTAGGCCGCTCAAGGCGCGATGACCATGCCCCCGCCGTCTCTGACGGATCAGGCTAGCGGTGGACTGCCGGTTGGGACAAGGTATTGGAGCATGCCGGAGTCCTCTTTGGAACCTCTGATGTGGACCATACCTGGCCTGGTATATCAGCCGAAACCAGAAGTTCCAGGGCGTCTCGCACGATGTCATGCGGCTTGGTGCGCTGAGGTTGTCAGCCGAGTTCCCGGCAGGCCCCTGGCCGGCCACATCGCCGTTTGGGAAGCCGGTGGCCTGGGAGTTCGCCCGGGACGCGGGCGTAACCCGCGTCCTGGCAAGTGGCCCGAGGAGGTCAGGATCAACGCTGGTTGAGCCGGGCGGCCCGGGTCGTCAGGTAGTGCCGTTCCGGGACACTCGCGGTACGGCTCGCGGCGACCCGGTACTGCTCGGCAGCCGCCGCCGGGTCGCCGGCCAGCTCCAGCAGGTGTGCCCGGGTCGCGTGCAGCCGATGGTGGCCGGCGAGCCGGTCGCCGAGCCCGTCGAGCAGCTTCAGACCCGCCTGCGGCCCGTACGCCATGGCCGCCGCGATGGCTCGGTTCAGGGACACCATCGGGTTGTCGGACATCCGTTCCAGCAGCCCGTACAGGGCGAGGATCTGCGGCCAGTCGGTCTGCTCGGCGCTGGGTGCCTCGTCGTGGACCGCCGCGATCGCCGCCTGCAACTGGTACGGCCCGGCCGAACCCTTCGCCAGGGTGTCGACCAGCAGCGCGGTGCCCTCCGCGATCAGGCCCCGGTCCCAGCGGTCACGGTGCTGCTCGGCAAGCGGGATCAGTTCGCCGTCAGGGCCGGTACGGGCCGGCCGGCGCGCGTCGGTGAGCGGCATCAACGCGAGCAGCCCGGCCACCTCAGGGTGGTCTGACAGCAGCGCGTGTACCGCCCGGGTGAGCCGGATCGCCTCCCCGGACAGCTCGCCACGATGCAGGTTCGGGCCGACGCTCGCGGTGTAACCCTCATTGAAGATCAGGTACAGCACGTGCAGCACCGAGCGCAGCCGTTCCGGGAACTCGTCGGCGGTCGGCATCCGAAACCCCGACCCGGACGATGTGATCCGCTGCTTCGCCCGGCTGATCCGTTGTCCCATGGTGGCCTCGGGCACCAGGAACGCCTTGGCGATCTCCGCTGTGGTCAGACCACCGACCGCGCGGAGTGTGAGCGGGATCGCCGATGCCGGGGTCAGCGCCGGGTGGCAGCACAGGAACAGCAGGATCAGCGTGTCGTCGCGGTCCGAGGGCTCCGCCCCCGGCGGTTCCCGGCTCGCCGCGAGATCCTCCCGGCGGCGTCGCGCCGCCTCGCTGCGCTGTTGGTCGACCATGCGTCGCATCGCGACCTGGGTGAGCCAGCCGTACGGACGCTCCGGGACACCTTCGGTGGGCCACCGCATGCTGGCAGCGACCAGCGCCTCCTGCACCGCATCCTCGGCAGCGGCGAAGTCGCCGTGCCGGTGTACCACGGCGCCGAGGACCCGCGGCGCGAGATCGCGCAGCAGGTCCTCGACACTGGGCGTCGAATTCACAGTTCGCTGGCCGGGACGCTCATCACCTGGCGCACCTCGATGGTCTGCCGGATCGGCGCACCACCGGGACCGGGTGCCGCGGACGCTTTCGCGGCGATCTCGACGGCGCGTTCCTCGTTCTCCACGTCCACCACCCAGTAGCCGGCGAGTAGTTCCTTGGACTCCGGGAACGGGCCGTCGGTCACCACGGGCGGGCTCTGCCCGTCGGACTTGACGAACCTGGCCAGCTCGGGTGCGGACAGGCCCTGCGCGTCGACCAGTTCACCGCTGTCGGTCAACTCCTGGCCCAGCCGCTGCTGGAACGCGATGTGCTCCTTGATCTCCTCCGGCGCCCACTCGGTCATCGGCGCGCAGTCGGCCCCGCCGTAGTTCATCAGCAGCATGTACTTCATCTCAGGCTCCTCACCGTGTCGGTCTGCTCCTGTCTTCCACGAGTAGGTCGGAGCACGCCGCCCGCTTTCGACATCCTGTCGCGAACTGGTTCCCGGCGGGCGGGGATCCGGTCACTCCTCCACGGTGAAGATCACCGACACCACGTGCCGGCGGTGTCCGGCGATCTCGTTCAACAGGCCGGGTGCCTGGTCTCCCCGGCCCCGCGTTCATGAGAACGGTGAGCCTCACCGTCTCCCCGGTAAGGTCCTCGATGCCACTGTTTCCACGCTCCCCGCCTGGCCCGCCGTCGTCGCCTACCGACTACCCGCGCCACGCACCGCGCGAACTTGGTGCGGCCTGGGAGGGGGTGTCCGGATGGAGATGCGCGGTCAGCCGGCCAGGAACCAGGGTGTGGCGGTGGGGTCTCTGGTCAGGAACTTGAGCAACTGCCCTCTGACCTTCTCCTTCCCGGACGTGGTCGGGTGGATGCCATCGGTGACGAAGTCGCCGCAGGCCCAGGTGAGTCCGTCGGAGCGCCCAGCCAGCCCGTCCGCCCACAGATACGTCCCCCAGGACAGCCACGGCACCGGTCCACTGTTGCCGTAGTTCAGCCGCGGGTCGCCGTTGATCTGGTCTTCGATCAGCCACTTGACGGCGAATGCCTGTTCGTAGGCTCCCGTGCCGCGGGCTTCGCCGTTGTAGTCGCCGTAGCTGCGACTGGACATGAACGCCAGGCGAAGGTTCGGGTACCTGGCGCGGGCGATGGTGACGATGCCGCGCAGTAGGTCGCGCAGGTGTTGGGCGTCCTGGGGGAAGTTGACCAGGTCGTCTCCCCGGATCTGATGCTTGAGCCACATGACCTGCACCTGGGGTGCGGTGACGCCGGCTGCGGTCAACCGGTTGGCGAGCACGGACCAGGTGGTGCTGTTGGGGTCGGACCAGTCGACCGCGTCACGGCCGCCTTGGGCACCGTCGACGATGGTCAGCTTCGGGTGGAGCCTGGGGTCGCCCTGCACCGACTGGATGAAGTACGAGAATTCCTGCGTGGTGTTGGACATCCCGGTGGATACGAAAACGATCCTGCCGTTGACCGGGTCCACCGCCCCCTGCCGGTCGCGGGGCTGGACGACGTTGTTCGCGAGGTACTGCCCGTTCTGGTCGTGCGTGGCGGGGCGGTCGTTGACACCGCCGGGGTACAGGCCGCCTTGCGCGCCCTGGTAGGTGCCGGTCCCGAGATCATTGACCGGCACCCGCCCGGTCTGGGTACGGCTGCAGTCGGACGCGTACGCGGCGCGGCCCAGCCCCAGCGCCGCGATGGAGGAAATCGCGCCCGAGGCAGCGCTGACGGTAAAAAATTTACGCCTGTTCATATTGGAAGGGTAGTGGCGGGCTCGACCCGACGGAAAGGGCGAGCCCGCCGCCAGTCGGCTTCGGGTCACGGGGT
>DASUSI010000044.1:0-18007 GCA_036375165.1 Micromonosporaceae bacterium
TCCGCTGCCGGGCCCGACTCTCTCCCCCGTCCTCCACCCCCGTCCCACGCCTCCGTCCCACGCCTTTTATCGATAAACAGTTGCCTCCCGACCCGCCAGGGCGCTTCATAACAACGTTTTATCGATAAACGGTGACTGGGAGGGAGAGCGGGCGGCCGGGCGGGGGGCCTGAACCGGGGGTCAGCCGGTGAAGCCGCCGCCGCAGACCAGCACCTGACCGCTGACGTAGTCAGATTCGGGGGTACACAGCAGATAGACGGCCCCCGCGGCTTCCGCCACGGTCCCGGCACGACCCAGCGGGATCGTCTGCGCGATGGCGGCCACGTACTCCTGGCTGATGCCGACCGCGATCCGCCGGCCCTGGACCTCGATCGCGGCGTCGTCCCCGGCCGCCGCCTCCGTCAGCCGGGTGCTGATCAGGCCGTACGCGACGGCGTTCACGTTCACCGCGTACCGGCCCCATTCCTTGGCGAGGGTACGGGTCAGCCCGACCAGCCCGGCCTTGGCAGAGCCGTAGTTGGCCTGCCCGGCGTTGCCGGACAGGCCCACGATCGAAGACACGTTGACCACCTTGCGATGCACGGCGCGGCCCTCGGCCGCCTCGCGGCGAGCCGCCGCCGAAATCACCGGCTGGGCGGCGCGCAGAATCCGAAACGGCGCCTTCAGGTGTACGTCGAGGATCGCGTCCCATTGCTCGTCCGTGGTCTTCTGAATCACGCCGTCCCAGGTGTAGCCGGCGTTGTTCACCACGATGTGCAGCCCGCCGAACGCGTCCACGGCGGCGGCCACGAAACGTTCCGCGAACCCGCTCTCGGTGATGTCACCGGGGAACGCGACCGCCTGCCCACCGGCTTCCTTGATCGCCTGCACGGTGTCGGCGGCCGGTACCGGATCCAGGTCGTTGACCACCACGCGGGCACCCTCGCGGGCCAGCTTCACGGCGATGGCCTGTCCGATGCCACGCCCGGCACCGGTCACGATCGCGGTCCTACCGTCGAGTTTTCCCATCCGAAGTCCTTTCGAAGAGCGTGACCACGCAAGCCCCGCCCAGGCCGATGTTGTGCGCCAGTCCCAGCCGGGCGTCCGGCACCTGCCGCGCGCCCGCCTCCCCGCGCAACTGCCACACCAACTCGGCGCACTGGGCCAGCCCGGTGGCGCCCAGCGGATGCCCTTTGGACAGCAGCCCCCCGGACGGGTTGGTCACCACCCGGCCGCCGTAGGTGTTGTCGCCGTCGACCACGAACTTCTCGGCGGTGCCTTCCGGGGTCAGCCCCAGGGCTTCGTACGAGATGAGTTCGTTCGCGGTGAAGCAGTCGTGCAACTCGACCACGGGGATGTCCTCCGGGTCGACGCCGGCCTCCTCGTACACCTGGCTCGCGGCGGAACGGGTCAGGTCGTACCCGACGAGCTTCATCAGGTCGCCGCCGAAGCTGCTCTCGGTGTCGGTGGTGAGCGCCTGCGCCCGGACGGTGACGGTACGCAGGCCGTGGCGGTGGGCGAAGTCGGGGCCGCACAGCACCGCGGCGGCGGCACCGCAGGTCGGCGGGCAGCACTGCAACCTGGTCAGCGGGCCGTGGATGTGCGGGGAGGCGAGCACGTCGGCCACCGTGACCTGCTCCCGGAACACGGCGTAGGGGTTGTTGGCGGCGTGCCGGCGCGACTTCACGCTGATCGCCGCGAAGGTCTCCGGCGCGGTGCCGTACCGCTTGGCATAGGCCGCCCCAGCGCCACCGAAAAACTCAGCGGCCCACGGGGCCTGCTCGTTGCGGCCCTGGGCGGCGGCCATGATGCCGAACGACCGGGCGAGCGGGTTCGGCCGGTCCTGCCACACGATCGGCAGCGGGCCCCGGTTCATCTGCTCGAACCCGACAGCGAGTACGCACTCGGCCGCGCCGCTCGCCACGGCCTGGCGGGCCAGCCACAGCGCGCTGGACCCGGTGGCGCAGTTGTTGTTGACGTTGACGATCGGGATGCCGGTCGGGCCGAGCCCGTAGAGCGCGGCCTGACCGCACGTCGAGTCACCGTACACGTACCCCGCGTACGCCTGCTGGACCTGACGGTATTCGATCCCGGCGTCAACCAGGGCAGCACGGGCCGCCCGTACCGCCATCACGTGGTACGGCCCACCCGCTCCCGGTTTGGTGAACGGCACCATGCCAACGCCCGCTACCCGCACCTGCCGCCCCATCGACCCTCCCGGTTTTCCACCGACGCTATGGCCGTTTCCGGGCGGTCGGATACGGGCATCCGCTGGTGAATCCGCGCAGAACCGTGGAGGAAACCTCCACACCGGTGAGCTCGGGACCAGTTCAGCCGGGTACCCGTCCGGGTAGACCGGGACCGGTGCCCGGTGACCGTCACGGCGGCCCCACACATGGCACGGATATTTCGCCAGAGGCCGGGTAGGGGCGGTGTGACGTACGGCGGGGCATCACGGAACCGGTTCGGGAGGGGCGGCGATGAAGGCGGCAGGATTTTCGGCTCTCGGGATCGAGGCCACACCAGCACACGAGGGTGACGGCAACACACGCCGGATGGCGCGCGGGTTGGGGTGGTTCAGCCTCGGCCTGGGGGTGGCGGCGCTGGCCGCGCCGCGTGGCGTGAGCCGGCTGGCCGGCATCGACGGCTCCGCGAGCACCAGCACCGTGGTCCGGCTGGTGGGAGCGCGGGAACTGGTGCAGGGCGCGGGCCTGCTGAGCGGTCGCCGCCCCTCAGGTTGGGTCTGGTCCCGGGTCGCCGGGGACGTGCTGGACCTGTCGGCGTTGGCCCTGGCCACCCGCCAGGCCACCAGCCCGCTGCGAGCCGGTCTGGCGGGGACCGCGGTCGCCGGCATCACGGCGGTAGACGTGCTGACCGCCACCCGTACCCGGTCCAACAGAGCGGTGCGGGTCGAGCGGGCGGTCACGGTCAACCGCACCCCGGCCGAGGTGTACGCGTACTACCGCGACTTCAGCAACCTGCCCCGGTTCATGACCCACCTGGAACGGGTGGACATGCTCGGGAACGGTCGGTCGCACTGGGTCGCCAAGGCCCCGCTGCGCCACGTGGAGTGGGACGCCGAGATCACCGAGGAAGTGCCCGACCAGGTGATCGGGTGGCGGGCCCTGGAGCACGCCGGGGTGCCGAACGCCGGACAGGTGAGCTTCGCGCCCGCCCCGGGCGGACGCGGCACCGAGGTACGGGTCAGCCTGACGTACCGGCCGCCCGCTGGCGCGGCCGGTGTCGCCCTGGCCCGGCTCGTCGGGGAAGACCCGGATCAACAGGTGCGTGAAGACCTCCGCCACCTCAAGCAGGTGCTGGAGTGCGGCGAAGTGATCAAGGTGGACGAGCGGGTGTCCGCCCGGGGGCCGGTGCAGCGGCGGGCCACCCGACTGCTGCGGCGTCGCCTGGCGACGGGAGGCCGGCCATGAAGGCGATCTGCTGGACCGGAGTCAACCGGGTCACCGTGGAGGACGTACCCGAGCCGGAGATCATGAGCGGCCGGGACGCGATCGTCAACGTCACGTCCAGCTCGGTGTGCGGCTCGGACCTGCACCTGATCGACGGCTACCTGCCGGGCATGCGGGAAGGTGACGTACTCGGCCACGAATTCGTGGGGGAGGTCGTCGAGGTCGGCCCCGACGTGACCCGGCTGAGCCCCGGTGACCGGGTCGTGGTGGGTTCGTTCATCGGATGCGGTGGCTGCTACTACTGCCAGGAGGGCCTGTGGTCGCTGTGCGACAACACCAACCCACAGCCGGTGGCGCAGGAGAAGCTGTGGGGCCACGCGATCGGCGGGGTGTACGGGTACACCCATACCGGTGGCGGCTTCCCGGGTAGCCACGCCCCGCTGATCCGGGTGCCGTTCGCCGACGTGAACGCCTTTCCGGTGCCGGACGGGTTGACCGACGAGCAGGTGGTGTTCGCCTCGGACGCCCTGCCGACCGGATGGATGGGCGCGGACATGTGCGACCTGCGGCCCGGCAGCGTGGTCGCGGTGTGGGGCTGCGGCGCGGTCGGCCAGTCGGCGGTACGGGCGGCGTTCCTGCTCGGCGCGGAGCGGGTGATCGCGATCGACCGGCTCCCGGAACGACTGAGATTGACCGAGCGGCACACCGGGGCCGAGACGTTGAACTTCGAGGAGGTCGACATCCTGCGGGCGCTGCGGGAGACCACCGGCGGCCGGGGACCGGACGCCTGCATCGAAGCGGTCGGCATGGAGGCTCAGGGCGTCGGCCTGGAGCACGCGTACGACCGGACCAAGCAGGCGATGCGGATGCACACCGAGCGGGGCGGCACGCTGCGCCAGGCGATCCTGGCCTGCCGCAAGGGCGGGACCGTCTCGATCATCGGGGTGTTCGGCGGCTACCTGGACAAGTTCCCGATCGGTGCCGCGATGAACAAGGCGCTGACCATGCGGATGGCGCAGCAGCACGGCCAGCGCTACATCCCGATGCTGCTGGACCGGATCTCCCGGCGCGAGCTCGATCCGAGCTACCTGGCGACGCATTCCCTGCCGTTGGAGCAGGGAGCGCGCGGCTACCAGATGTTCAAGGACAAGGAGGACGACTGCGTACGGGTGGTGTTCCACCCCTCCGGCTGACGCCGCGACAGCTGACGCCGCGCCGGTGGGCTATCTCGCCCGCCACTTCGCGGTCCGGGCGTCCACCAGGCCGTCCCGTACCGCCACCGTGGCGGCTTCCAGACGGGAATGCACGCCGAGCTTGCTGAGCACGCTCTGCACGTGGCTGCGTACCGTCGCCCAGGTCACTCCCATGGCCTTGGCCAGCGCGTACGTGTCGTCGCCGCGCACCAGGCCGCACAGCACCTCACGTTCCCGCTCGGTGAGGAACTCCGCCAGCCGCTGGGATTCGCTGCGGGTCGCCGGTTCGACCGCCGGCCACGCCGGCACCGGAGTGATCACCCGGTCCCCCGCGGCCACCCTCCCGAGCATCGCGAGGATCTCCGTGACGTGCTGGCTCTTGTCCGCGAAGCCGCGCACTCCCGCGGCCTCGGCCGCCGCGACCACCTCCGGATCGGTGAATCCGGACAGCACCACCAGCGCGGCGTCCGGGGCCGCGGCGCGCAGTTCGGCCAGCCGGTCCAGCACGGTGCCGTGGGCGTAGACCAGGTCGAGCAGGCACAGGTCGGCCGACTCCCGGGACAGCACCGCGAGCGCCTCGTCGGGATTGTGGGTGACGGCGACGACCTGGTGCCCGGCTTCGGCGAGCACCAGGGCCAGGGATTCGGCGAATGCCTTGTGGTCGTCGCACACCAGCACCCGCATTCCCGGCTCACCCCCATCCCGGGCCGGGCGTCGGCGCGGGCGCGGCCGGCAGCCGGATCTGGACCAGGCTGCCACCCAACCGGCTCTGTCCGATCTGGAGGGAACCGCCGGAGCCGTCGGTGAAGTCCCGGACGATGCCCAGCCCGAGCGAGGCCAGGCCCGGTGGACCGGCTCCGAAGCCGGGCCCGTCGTCGTCCACTTCGGTCACTGCCCAACCGTCGTCGAGGTACACCTGAACCGCCACCGTGCCGTGCTCGCCGGCCGCCCGGACCGCGTTGTCCACGACGTTTCGCAGTGCCCGCCACAGGTCGAGTTCCTCCACGTCGGCCCATGCCTGTTCGGCCCGCAGCGTGACCGTGGCGTCCCCGCCGAGCCGGAGCGCGGCAACCACCTCGGCGGCGATCCGGTCCACGCTGACCGGCCGGGGCTGTGGTGCCGGTTCCTCGGGACATTGCACGGCGTCGTACGCCCGGAGCAGTCGCCGCATCCAACGGGCCTCGCCAAGGATCTGCTCACTGCGGATCCGGCTGGCCATTCCGACGTCCTGCGCGGATCCGATAACGGAAGCGAGCATCATTATCGTGCCCAGTTGTTGCTGAATGTCGTGATTCAGTTGGCGGCGCAATCTCTCCAATGCATGCACTTCCCGGGTCGTCCTTGACAACACTTCCGAAATTGACAAACCGGAGGTGCCACGCGGCCCGGCGTCGCGTGACTCGCCATCTCCTGCCGGGGTACCTGCTTGCTGTTCCACCGATACTCCCGCCCGCGCCATACCCTCCGTCGGCGCAAAGCGCGGCGACAGGATGTGTCTGATCACACCGGTATGCGCATTATCACGTAGCGTGTCTGTGAGGAGTCAGAACTGTTACCGAGCAGGCTACGTCCGACGGCCAGGTACCGGCCGGGTTTCCAGGAATTCCGCCTCCCGCAGGAGACGTAGCCAACCTACGTACCCCCGGAACGTCCGTACGGCTGAGGGTCGGGTCAACCGTGGGTCCCGAATGGCCGGACCGGAAACTCACGATTCCCGCGCTGTCGCCGGCCTTCGATCCACCAAAGATTCCCCGGCTGCGCCAACTCGCCGGTAACTGCCGGAAGTCCGACAGTTTCCCGGTCCCCACCCGCACCGGGCCCGACCGGTGCGTCAATCGGCGTAGTGCCGACTACGCCTGCTGTCCGAGGACCCGGCGCCGTCGATCCGCATACCGTCATCGCAAACAACCCGGTTCTCAGGTGGTCTCATGCCCAGTTACGAATTGGCCCTCGCCGTCAACGGTGCGCTCGACGACGTGACAGCCAAGCTCACCGCGCTGCCCACCAGAACCCGGGACGCGACGGCCACCGACAGCCGGTCGGGACACCCGCCGTCGGTGGCCGTGGTCGGCATGGGATACGTGGGCCTGCCCACCGCGCTGGCCCTGCACAACGAGGGCATGCCGGTGCTGGGCGTCGACATCAGCCCCGACCGGATCCACGCGATCCGATCCGGGCAGGTGGACCTGTCCGCCACACAGCGCGCCGTGCTCACCGAAGCGGTGCGCAGCGACGGGTTCCGGCTCACCACCGACGCGGCGGCGGTACGCCGCGCGGACGCGGTCGTGATCTGCGTGCCAACCCCGATCGACCAGCACCGGCTGCCGGAACTCGGTCCGCTGCGCAGCGCCTGCGCGGGCGTCGTGCGCCACGCCCGGTCCGGCCAGGTCATCATTCTCACCTCCACCAGCTTCGTCGGCACCACTCGCGAACTGCTGATCGAGCCGCTGGCGCGGCGGGGCCTGGACGTGGGCACCGACATCTGCGTGGCGTACAGCCCGGAACGCATCGACCCCGGCGTGGACAACCACCGGCAGCGCGAAACCCCACGTGTGATCGGCGCGGACACCCTGCGCTGCGTGGAACGCGCCGCCGCGGTCATCGGCCGGCTCACCGACCAGGTGTTCGCTGTGGGCTCCCCAGAGGTCGCCGAACTGGCGAAGCTGTACGAGAACCTGTTCCGGGCGGTCAATCTGGCCCTGGCCAACGAGATCGCGGACGTCTGCGGGGTCCTGGACCTGGACCCGATCGAGGTCACCGCGGCGGCGGCGACCAAGCCGTACGGATTCCTGGCCTGCTTCCCGGGACCCGGCGTGGGCGGCCACTGCATCCCGTGCGACCCGCACTACCTGCTCTGGCAATTGCGCCGGGTGGCGCTGCCGACACCGCTGACCGACCTGGCGATGACCGCGATCGCGCAACGGCCGCAGCGGGTGCTGCGCCGGGCCGCCGAAGTGCTGTCCGAGGCCGGCGTTCCGCTGGCGGGCGCCCGGGTCATGGTGGTCGGCGTCAGCTACAAGCCAGGGGTACAGGACCTGCGCGGATCCTCCGCGGTGGAGATCATCGCGGGGTTGGTCCGGCGCGGCACCGAGGTCAGCTACCACGACCCGCTGGTGCCACAACTGCGGCTGCCCACCGGTCAGGTGCTCCACAACGAGGTGGACCCAGCGGCGGCGGACTGGGACCTGGCGCTGATCCACACCCTGCACCCGGGCGTGGACTACGCGTGGGCGGCGGATTGTCGGCTGGTGCTGGACGCCACGTACCGGTTCCAGGCCGCCAAGCACCGGGAAGTGGTGTAGCGCGATGCCACCGGACTTCGACACGACAACCCCGGCGGTGGTGCTCAAGCTGGACCACAACGTGATGCACCACGGCGGGCTCGGCGTGATCCGCAGCCTGGGCCGTGCCGCGGTCCCGGTGTACGCGGTCTACGAGCACCCTCTGGCCCCCGCAGCGCACTCCCGGTACCTGCACGGACGCTTCCTGTGGAACCCGCCGCAGCCACACCGGCCGGAACAGTTGCTGGCGGGCCTGGTCCGGCTGGCGGAACGGATCGGCCGGCCGTCGGTGCTGGTCCCCACCGACGACGCCGGAGCGATCCTGCTCGCCGAGCACGGCGACGCGCTGCGCCGATGGTTCCGGTTCCCGGCCGTTGCCGGGGACCTGCCCAGGCGGCTCGCCGGGAAGTACTCGCTGACCACGGTGTGCCAGGACCTGGGGCTGCCGGTGGTACGGGCGACGCTGGCGCGGGGGCTGTTCGAGGCCGAACGGTTCGTGGCACAGGTGGGCCTGCCGGTCATGGTGAAGCTCGCCGAACCCTGGAAAGCCGTCAACGGGACCGCAAAGATACGCAGCACCACCCTGGTCGGGCGGCGTCGGGAAATCGCCGACCTGTTCCACCTGGCCGGCGGGGCCGCGCTGATGCTGCAGGAATACATCCCCGGCGGGGCGGGGAACGACTGGTTCTTCCACGGGTACTGCGACGAGCGGTCCAGCTGCGTACCCGCCTTCACCGGGGTCAAGGAGCGCTCGTACCCACCCCACGCGGGGTTGACCAGCTTCGGCCGGCACGTACCCAACGACCGGCTCCGGCAGCAGGTCTGCGCCATGCTACGGCGGCTCTCATATCGGGGGATCATGGACCTCGACCTGCGGTACGACGCCCGGGACGACCGGTACAAGCTACTGGACTTCAACCCCCGGATCGGCGCCCAGTTCCGGCTGTTCACCACCACCGACGGACTCGACGTGGCGCGTGCCGCGCACCTGCACCTGACCGGCCGCCCGGTACCGCCCGGCGAACCGGTTCCCGACCGCCGGTTCGTGGTGGAGAACTACGACAGCCTGGCGGCACTGGGGTACCTGCGGCGCGGCGAACTCGGCATCCGGTCCTGGCTGGCGTCACTGCGCCGGGTGGACGAGGCCGCCTGGTTCGCACCCGACGACCTGACACCGTTCGGGCTGATGTGCCTGCGCACCGCCGGCCGGGCGGTGTCGCGGCCGTTGCGGCGGGGCGGCACGGCGGCGGGGACCGGCAGCACACATCCGGTGTTCCGGCCGGGACGGGCCACCCACCTCCTTGCCCCGGCGGCGGTTCCGGTGCGTTCCCGGACCGGGGAACAGGGGGAGGACCAAACCACACGGGAGGCATGATCATGGCGGAAAACGTCGACGTGGCGATCGTGGGAGCCGGGCCGTACGGCCTGTCACTCGCCGCACACCTCCGCGCGACCGGCGTGGACGCGCGGGTGTTCGGCCGTCCGATGCGGCTCTGGCGCGACGCGATGCCGGCGGGCATGTTCCTGAAGTCCCAGCCGTTCGCGTCCAACCTGTCCGATCCGGACGGTGCGGCGACGTTGCGGGCGTTCTGCGAGGCGACCGGCCAGCGGTACGTCCCATATGGAGAGCCGGTGTCCCTGGAACGGTTCACCGCGTACGGGGCCTGGTTCCAGCGCACCCAGGTCCCGGACGTGATGCCGGACCTGGTGGAGCACTTGTGGCCGTCCGGCAACGGGTACGAGCTGACGTTGCGGGACGGGGAACGGGTACGGGCCCGGCGCGTCGTGGTCGCCACCGGGGTCGAGCACTTCGCGTACACCCCGCCACCGTTGGACACGTTGCCGCCGACGTTGTGCAGCCACAGTTCGGCGCACACCGACCTGGGGGTGTTCCGGGGCATGGACATCACCGTGGTCGGCGGCGGCCAGTCGGCACTCGAGACCGCCGCGCTGGCCAGCGAGCGGGGCGCCACAGTGCGGGTGCTGGTACGGGAGTCCACGGTGGAGTGGAACGGTGAGCCGCTGCCGGACCACCGGCCGCTGGTTTCCCGGCTGCGCGAACCCGAGGCAGCGCTCGGCTCGGGCTGGCCGACCTGGTTCTATTCGACCCGGCCCGCGCTGTTCCGGCGGCTGCCGGCCCACCAACGGGTACGGATCGCGCGTACCGCGCTCGGTCCGGCGGGGGCCCACTGGCTGCGGCCCCGGATCCAGGACCGGATCCCGGTCGAGACCGGGCACGTCCTGACCCGGGCCGCGGCGTCGAACGGTGGGGTGCGGCTGACCGTACGGCACCGGGGAGGCGAGTCCGACGTGCTCACCGAGCACGTGATCGCCGGCACCGGCTACCGGCCCGACGTCACCCGGCTGGGATTCCTGGACCGGTCGATCACCTCCCGGATCCAGACCCTGGACGGCGCGCCCGTGGTAGGCGCTGACTTCCAGTCGTCGGTGCCCGGCCTGTACTTCGTGGGGCCCGCCGTGGCCAGCAGCTTCGGCCCGGTGATGCGGTTCGTGCACGGCTGCGACTTCGCCGCCAGGAGACTCTCCCGCCGGCTGGCGCTGACCGCTCCCAGAGTCCTGATCAACACCCGGACACGATCATGACGACACTGGCCGCGCCGGGGGTCGCGCGGCCCGGATCGGCGCCCCGGCCCGGCCCCGCCCCTTGGCCCCAGTCCGGTCCCTGGCCCGGCGGGGCACCGGCCCGGCGCGACACCGCGGGCGGCTGGGTGCTGGCCGGGCTGGATGGGACCGCCCTGACCGTCGCCGGAGTGGCGACCGGGGCGACGTGGTGGGCCGTCACCGGGTACGTGCTGGCCGGGCTGCTGGTGCTGGCCGGCACCGGACGGCACCGGCCCCGGATCACCCTGCGGCTGGGTGACGAACTGCCCGGACTGCTCGGCTGTGCGCTGCTGCCCGGACTGCTGCTGGTGCCGGCGGCCGGCGGCGGGGCGCTGCTCGTCGTACCGGCGGTGGCGGTCACGCTGACCGCTGGCCGGATGGTGGGCTACGGCCTGCTGCGCGCCGCCCGGCGGCGGGGCCTGCTGGCGGAACCGACGCTGCTGCTCGGCGCGGGGGAACTGGGTCGCGAGATCGCGGCGATCCTCGCGGCACACCCGGAGTTCGGCCTGATCCCGTACGGATTCGTGGACTCCCGGCCACCGGTCCCGCGGGCGGGGCATCCGGGGGACCGGCCGCTGCCATGGCTCGGCGACGTGTCGGCGCTTCGCAGGGTGCTGGCCGTGCACCGGATCCGCAGGGTGATCGTGTGTTTCCCGGAACTACCCGACGCCGCGCTGCTGCCGGTGCTACGGGACGCGCCGGCCAGCGTGTGCCTGGTGCCCCGGCTGTATGAGCTGGGTCAGGCCGGGACGGCGGCCCGGGACGAGGTGTGGGGGATCCCGGTTGTGCCGCTGCGCCGTCCCGGCCGCCTGGCACCGCTGGTCAAGCGGGGCATCGACGCGGTGCTGGCCGGGCTGCTGCTGGCCGTCCTGGCCCCAGGGTTCGCGGCACTCACGCTGCTGGCACGCAGGGCGAGCGGCGGACCGGCGCTGTTCCGGCAGGCCCGGGTGACCGGCGCGGGACAGGTTTCCCGGATCGTGAAGCTGCGCACCCTGCCACCGGACCCGGACGGCGACGCGGCGGCGGACACCCGCTGGGCCGAACCGGGCGGCTGCACCCGGCTCGGTGGGTTGCTGCGCGCCAGCCACGCGGACGAGTTGCCACAACTGGTCAACGTGCTGCGGGGGGAGATGTCGCTGGTCGGACCGAGGCCGGAACGCCCGTACTTCGCGGCCGGGTTCGCCCGGCGGATCCCCGGCTACGCCGCGCGGCACCGGATGCCGGCCGGGATGACCGGGTGGGCGCAGGTACACGGGCTGTGCGGGGACACCTCGGTTCGGGAACGGGCCCGGTTCGACAACCGGTACGTGGACGACTGGTCACTGTGGACGGACCTGGTGATCCTGGTCCGCACCGTCGCCGTGGTGTGCCGCCGCACCGTGGCGGCGGTGTCCCCGGGCAGGCCGGGGAGGGCGTGATGGCGGCGCCGTCGGTCGCGGCCGACACCGTACTGCGGGTACGGGAGACCCCGCTGGTGCTGATGTACCACGCGGTGGCCGAGGTGACCGAGGACCCGTACCACCTGGCCGTGCCGCCGGAAAGATTCGCCCGGCAGATGGCGACGCTGCACCGGCTCGGGTTGCGCGGGGTCGGCGTCGGTGACCTGCTGGACGCGATGGCCGCCGGGCAGGCCCGGGGGCTGGTCGGGCTCACCTTCGACGACGGGTACGCCGAGCTGCCGCGTCACGCCCTGCCGGTGCTGCGCCGGTACCGGTTCGGCGGCACCGTGTTCGTGGTCACCGAACGGCTGGGCGGCAGCAACGACTGGGACACCGGTCCGGTGTGGCCGCTGCTGGACGCGGACGGGATCCACCGGCTCGCCGCCGAGGGGATCGAGATCGGCTCACACGGCGCGACGCACGTACCACTGGCGGGGTTGCACCCCGCGCGGCTGCGGGACGAGCTGCTGTCCAGCCGGGACCGGCTCGCGGATCTGCTCGGCGCACCGCCACCAGGGTTCGCCTACCCGTACGGCTCGGTCGACGCCGCCGCGCGGGAGGCGGTGCGCCACGCGGGCTACCGGTACGCCTGCGCGGTGACTGTGCCCCGCAAGGCACTCTCGCCGCTGACCCTGCCACGCAGCTACGCCGGGGCGCGGGACGGCGCTGCCCGGCTGACCGCCAAGTGGGCCCTGAACCGGGTCCGCATCGCGGTCAAGGGGGGAACGCTATGAAGGGGGGACGCCCGTGAAGGTCGTGCATGTGATCACCGGCCTCGGGGTGGGGGGCGCCGAGCTGCAACTGTGGACCCAGCTCCGGCACACCCGCCACGACTGCGACGTGGTGACCCTGTACAACAAGGGCCCGGTCGCCGACATGCTGGAAGCCGACGGGGTCAAGGTCACCGACCTCGGGATGACCAGCAACACCCAGCTCAGTGCGCTGCCGAGACTGCGTCGGCTGATCTTTGCCGGCGGCTACGACGTGGTGCACACCCACCTGTACCGGTCCCAGATCTACGGCCGGATCGCCGCCTGGCTGGCCGGCACCCCCGTGGTGCTCACCACCGAACACTCCATCGGGGAGACCCACCTGGAGCGGCGGAAGATGACTCTCGGGGTGCGCACCCTGTACCTGACCAGCGAACTGTGCTCGCAGGCCAGCATCGCGGTGTCCGACACGGTGCGGGACCGGCTGGTCCGTTGGGGGGTGTCAGAACACAAGATCCGCATCATCCCGAACGGCGTCGACTTCAACCGGACGGCCTTCGACCCGGATGCCAGGACCCGGATCCGCCGCGAGTTCGACATCCCGCGCGACGCGCACGTGACCGGGGTACTGGGCCGGCTGGACGCGAACAAGCGTTTCGACCTGGTGATCGAGGCGGTCGCACCGCTGCTGCGGGACAACCAGCGGTTGCTGGTGGTCGGCAAGGGTGATCAGCGCGAGCACCTGGAGCAGTGGGCCGCCCGGCACGGGGTCACCGACCGGGTGGTCTTCGCCGGGGAACGGCACGACGTGGCGGCCATGCTGTCGGCGATGGACCTGTTCATCGCGGCGTCGGCGCAGGAGACGTTCGGGCTGTCCGTGCTGGAGGCCATGGCCAACGGGCTGCCGGCGCTCTACACCACCTGCCCGGCACTGCGGGACGTCCCCACCGGGCGGGCCCAGCAGGTGGCCGGGACCGCACCGGACCTGCGGGCCGCGATCGGCCGGGAACTGGAACGCGAACCGGGGCCGCGCACCCCGGACGCCGAGGTGCGGCGGCGGTACGGCATCGAGGCGGTCGCCCGGCAGGTCGACGATCTCTACCAGGAGCTGTACGAGGCGTCTCTCAGTCACGCCGGTGAACGGGTCGGTGCGGGCGAGGCGATGCCACAGCCGCGCCCCAGCGACCTGGAGGCGTGACCGGGGACCATGACCCAGCTGGAGACCCTGGACGACGGTCTGGACCCCGCCCTGGACCAGGCCCTCGACCGGCTGGACACGCCTGCGCTCGGCGCCGCGCGGACCCGGTGGTGGCAGGGCTGGATCGCGGTCCGCGACCGGCACCTGCGGATCGGGGTACGCCGGCTGGTGGTCGTGGTGTGTCTGATGCCGTTGATCGCCGTGCTCGCCTGGTCGGCGCCGCGACTGATCGGTGACCCGCTGCTCGCCAGCTATGGGTTCGTGGTGCTGTCCGGGACCATCCTGATCTTCTACATCTCCTACACCCGGTACGAGGATCCCAGCGACGCCGCCACCCCGGTGGAACCCAACCGGGACCGGGCCCCACCGCTGCCGCCGATACCCCTGGTCAGTTTCCTGCTGGCCGTGCACAACGAAGAGGACGTGATCGAGGACTGTGTACGGTCGGTCGCCGGCTCGGACTACCCGGCCCTGGAAGTCATCGTGGTCAACGACGCGTCCACGGACGGCACCCGTGACGTACTGGGCCGCCTGTCGGCCGAACTGGGCATCACGGTGCTCACACTGTCCCGCAACGTGGGCAAGAAACGCGCCCTGACCGAGGCCGCGGCCAGGTGTTCCGGGGACATCATCGCGTTCACCGACTCGGACTGCGTACTGGATTCCGACGCGCTCAACCGCTGCGTCGGGGCGCTGGTCCGCAACCCGGGGCTGGGCGCGGTCAGCGGCCACGCGCGGGCACTCAACGACCGGGAGACGCTGCTCACCCGGATCACCGACTCCTGGATGGAAGGCAGCTTCCGGGTCACCAAGGCCGCGGAAGCCACCTTCGGCTCGGTGAGTTGCGTGTCCGGTCCGCTGGCGGTGTTCCGCCGGGACGCGGTCTACAACTACTTCCCGGCCTGGGCGCGTGACCGGTTCCTCGGTGTGGAGTTCCGGTTCGCCACCGACCGCCAGTTGACCGGGTACGTGCTCGGCCAGTACTGGAAAGGGCGCCGGCTCAAACGGCAGTACGCGAGGTCGCGGTTCGTCCGGGAGGTGGACTACCCGGAGCGGCGATGGCGGGTCGGGTACGTGCGCAGCGCGCACGTACTCACGAAGAACCCGGCACGGCTACGCCCGCTGGTACGGCAGCGGGTCCGGTGGCAGAAGTCGTTCATCCGGAACACCTGTTTCACGGCAACGTTCATGTGGCGGCTCGGGGTCGGCCCGTCGCTGCTGTACTACGGGCACTGCCTGTGGGTGATCGCCGCACCCTTCATGGCGGTACGCCACTGGATCTGGGCACCGCTCAACGGGATGTACTTCCTGACGTTCCTGTACCTGGCCGGGATCCTGATGAAGGGCTCGGCGTGGGCCTTCGCGTACAAGCTGGACAACCCCGGGGACCCGCGCTGGCGGTACCGGGTGCTGATGGCTTTCCTGTCGACGTTCCTGCTGGCCTGGCTGCTGCCGTACGCGCTGCTGACCGTACGCCGCAACCGGTGGAACCGGAGCGCGACATGAACCCCCGGCACGAAGCGCCCCCGCGGCTGGCCTGGTCCTGGCAACCGGCCCGGCACGGGCGACCGGCCCGGTCCCGGGGATCGACCGGACACCCTGTGCTGCGCCGAACCCGGTCCGTGGTGATCGACCTGGTGATCGTGGCGGTATTCGTCTGGCTGTGGCTGATCGTGTTCACCCGGGGTGACGTGCTGTGGCTGTGACCGTGCGCGAACCGGAACCTGCCCGGCCGGACCCGCCCCGCCCGCCATCGAGCCAGCGCCGGGCCCGTGGCTGGCTCGGTCGCCTCGGGAGACGCGGCCTGCGGTCGGTGCTCGGCCTGCTGGCGCTGATCCTGGTGCTGTCCGCGTTCGCCACGGGTTACGTGCTGCACCGTGCCGAAGGACAGGTCTGGCCGCAGCCGGACCCACCGTCCGTACGGCTGGCCACATCGGACCTCGCGACCTACCGGGCGGCGGCTGACACACCGCCGGGTGTCGCCGACGCGCCGATCGTGCTGGCGTACCACGACATCGTGGCCCGACCGAACGACCGCTACGACGTCGCCCGGGAAGAGTTCGCCCGTCAGATGGCGATGCTGCACGCCGCCGGCTACCGCACCCTGACCGGTGACGAGTTCGTCGCCGTGGTGCGCGGCAGGCCGGCCCCGCCCCGCTCGGTGCTGATCACCTTCGACGACGGCACTCAGGGGCTGTGGACGTACGCCGACCGGATCCTGCGACGGTACGGGTTCCACGCCGTCGCACTGGTGATCACCGGCCACCTGGACGACCGCGCCGGGCCGTACTACCTCTCCTGGCCGGAGGTGGTGCGGATGGCGGCGACAGGCCGGTGGACGTTCGGCTCGCACACCCATGACTCCCACCGGGAGATCCCCGTGGGCCCCACCGCCTCCCGTGCTCCCCACCGATCCGAGTTGGTCAACCGCCGCTGGACCGGCACCGGTCGGGAGTCTGTGCGGCACTTCCAACGTCGGGTGGACGCCGACCTGCGCGCTTCGATCCACGACCTGACCAGTCATGGCCTGCCCCGGCCGCGGCTGTTCGCGTACCCGTTCTCGGAATCCTCGCTGCCGGGCCAGGACCCGGTGGCGTTGCGCCACGTTCTGGGCCGGATCTCGGTGTTGTTCGACGCCGCCTTCAGCAGCCTCGCGCGAAACCCGGAGCCGGTCGGGGTACGGGCGCTGGCCCGCCGGTCGCTGATCCTGGACCGGCTCGCGGTCGACCGGTACACATCGGCTTTCGACCTGTTCGCCGCGATGCGACGGATGCGCACCCTGCCGGTGTCCCAGGCGGCGCCGCTCGCCCGCGACGCGGTCTGGCTGGCACCGGACGGGCAGCCGGTGCCGGTACGCACGGACGGCGGTCGGCTCACCCTCGCGGGCGCCACGACGTACCTCAATGCCCGGTACGCGCCGCAGGCCACCGCTGACTGGACCGGGTACCGGGTGTCCGCGACCATCCGCTCGCTGGCGGGCACCGCCAACGCGAGCCTGCTCGCCGGAGCCGGCGGCAGTCACCCGATCCAGGCACGGGTCAGCGCCCGGCAGGTGCGGGTCTCCCAAGGCCGGACCACTGTGGTGGCACCGCTGGATCCCCGCAACTCGCACGCCGTGGCGATCAACGTGTCCGGGCATCGGATCAGGGTGACTGTCGACGGGGTGACCCGCTACGACCGCACCCTGGTCGATTCGCCGCTGGCCCGCGGCGGGATCGGGGTGACGGTGTTCCGGGCGAGTGCGAAGACCCCGTTCCCGGCGTTCGAAGGTCTCCGGGTCACGCCGCTGGGGACATCGTGATCATCAGTTTCCGTTCCAGCGACGCGGCGGCCCTGCGGGGTGAGGCACCGGCCCGCCGACGCGGGACCCTGCTGATCCCCGTGGTGGTGCTCCTGATCGTGCCGATCGGGATCGGGTTCCTGCTGCTCCGACCACCACAGCCGTTCCATCCCAGCTTCGCCGGCCCGGACCGGCTGGTGACCAACGAGCGCGCATACCACCGTCCGGACATGCCGGGGATCCGCCGGTCCGCAGACTGGTGGGTGACCAGCGGTTCCCTGTTCGCACGGGACGGGGCCGGCTGGACCGGAACGCCGGACGAGGTGCTGCCGGACGCCGGATCGCGCAACGGCACCGGCTCGGCCATCTTCCGGGTGGTGAGCGCCCGCGACGACTTCCAGGACGTCACGGTGCGGCTGCGGTTACGGGTCGAGTCACTCACCGAGGTCGCCGGGACGCACGCGTACGACGGGGCGCACCTGTTCCTGCGCTACCAGGGCCCCGACGAGTTGTACGGGGTGACCATGTTCCGCCGGGACGGCCTGGTGGTGGTGAAACGCAAGCTGCCCGGCAACGGCGGACGCGGTGAGTACGTGACGCTCGCGGCAGCCACGAAGGTTCAGCCGCTGAACCGGTGGATCGACGTGGTGGTGCGGGTGGTGACCCTGGACAGCGGATCGGTACGGATCACCCTGTGGGTTGACGGCGGCCGGGTGCTGGTCGCCACCGACCGGGGTCGGCGAGGCGACGCGATCAAGGACTCCGGCCGGGTCGGGTTGCGCGGCGACAACTGTCAGTTCTCGTTCACCGGCTTCCGCGCCGACCCGATGACCTGACCCCGCCCCCACCCCCACCTCCTCCACCTCCTCCGCTCCCCCCGCTCCCCCCCGCCTCC
>DASUSI010000045.1:0-23716 GCA_036375165.1 Micromonosporaceae bacterium
CATACGGTTGCTTCGGATCCGTGCCCGTCCGGCCGGTGGTGTCAGCTCGCGGTCGCCTCCACTCTGCCGAGCCGGGGAACCATCGCTGGTTCGACGGTGCGATGGATCAGGCGTGAGATCTGGCGGGCGGTCGCCCCGGGATCGGGCGCCTGGAAGATGTTCCGCCCCATCGCCACGCCAGCCGCACCGGCCCGCAGCGTTTCGTCCACGTAGGACAGCACGGACTCGGTGTCGGCCTGCCGAGGGCCGCCCGCGACGATCACCGGGATGGGACAGGCGTCGACGATGTCGCGCATCTGCGCCACGTCCCCCACGTAGACGGTCTTGACGATGTCCGCACCCAGGTCCGCCGCCAGCGTCACGGCATGGGCCACCAGTTCCGGCTCCCGCGGATTGTCGATCTTGGGGCCGCGCGGGTAGACCATGGCCAGCAGCGGCACGTTCCACCGGTCGCAGGCGTCGGCGACTGAGGCGAGATCCGCGATCTGGCGACGTTCGTCCAGGGATCCCAGGTTGACGTGGACGCTCACCGCGTCCGCGCCGATCCGCAGCGACTCCTCGACGCTGGCGACGAGGTACTTCTGGTTCGGGTCGGGGGCGCGCATGGTGCTGGCACTGAGGTGGAGGATCAGCGACAGGTCGGTGAACCAGTGCGGGTTGATGTGCCGCAGGCTGCCCTTGTGCAGCACGACGGCGTCCACTCCGTTGCCGGCGAGCTGGCCGAGGAGCGGGTCCAGGCCACCGCCCGTGGTGATCGGTCCGTCGGTGACCGAGTGGTCCAACGGGACCACGAAGATCCGCTGGTTGGCCGCTCGGAAGAGGCGGCGCAACCTGACGCGGTGGGCGAACGGGTGATTCGCGAACACAACTCTCTCCTTTCTCGGCGGTTACGCCGAACCCACCGGTGTCATGTCGACAACGTCCTGACCGAGCTCGAAACGCTCGTGCAGCAGATCCACGGCGCGAAGGGCCTGGTGGCGCGGAATGATCACGGAGGTACGTAGCTGCGACGTGGAGACCCAACTGATCGGTATGCCGGCCTCGGCCAGCGTCGAGATCATTCGTGCCGCGTACTCCGGCCGGTTCAGCAGGCCCATTCCGATCAGCGACACCTTGGCGACGTCCTCGTCGATCCGAACGCCCCCGCTGCGCTCGGCCACCAGTTGCAGCAGGACCGGTCGGATGTCCTCGACGTCGCTGCCCCGGACGGTGAATCCCATCCGGAACTGGTCTTCCTGCGGGCCGGTCCGGGCTACCAGGTCCACGGGTACGGACTGCCGCGCCAGTGCGGCAAGGACATCCGCCGCCAAGTCGGTTTGTCCACCTTTGGCGTGTACCAGGACCCGGGCGACGTCAAGGTCGTGGGTGATCGCGACAACCGCGCGCTCGGTTTCCAGCACAATATCGTCACTCCCTCTGATGATTAATGTCCCCAGCCCCGGCTCGCGGGAACTACGAACGTGGAGTTCGATGTCACGCATAGCGGCCAGTTCAACCGCTCGTGAATGCAGTACCTTCGCTCCCGCGAAAGCCATTTCCGCCATTACCCCCATGCTGATGGCGGGGATCACCTGGGCGTTCGGGAAGATCCGGGGATCGGCGGTGTAAACGCCGTCCACGTCGGTGTATATCTCGCAGCGCGGGGCGCCCAGCGTGGCGGCGACGGCGACCGCCGTGGTGTCAGATCCACCGCGTCCCAGGGTGACCGCGTCCTGAGCGGTGTTGAAGCCCTGGAACCCCGCGATCACCACGACGTGGCCAGCGGCGAGCAGTCGGTTGATTCGCGTGGTGTCGATGTCGGCGATGACGCCGGACCCGTATCTGCCCTCCACCATGACACCGGCCTGCGACCCGGTCAGGGAGACCGCCGGAATGCCGAGTCGGTCCACTGCCATGGCCAGCAGAGCGGCCGAGGCGCATTCGCCTGTGGCCAGTAACTGGTCCACCTCGCGGGCGGTCCGCTCGGAGCGGGTCCCGGCGGTCACCTGAGCGGCCGACTCAATCAGGTCGTCGGTGGTGTCGCCCTGGGCGGAAACCACGACGACGGTTGACCGTCCCGACCGGTGTGCGGCAGCCGCGAAGCCGGCGACCCGGTGCAGGCTGCCGATTGTGGAAACCGAACTTCCACCGTACTTCTGAACCACGACATTCATGACTGATTCATCACCATGACTCGACTGGTGCCGGTCGACACGTCCACCACTGCGCCGTGCCTCCGGACTGTTTGGCTGGGCCGGACGAAAGGATCGGGCCCGGTGTTTGTCAATGACCGGAACGGGTTCATTTTTCCGCTGCGACCACTTCGTCTCACCTGTACTCCCGGTCCATCGGTCGGCCGTAACAACTTCCGAGTCACCTCCCCGCTTCGTTCTAGGGAAGGAGCCTGCGACGTCGCGGCGAATACGGCATCACCCATTTACGGGATGTTTGGCAAACCTCACGGGATCACGTGACAGGTGCGTTGTCAGGCAGTGCCGACGCCGGAAGACCGGAAGATGACGATATGTGGTGTCCTCGGGGCGTTCTGTCGTCGCTACTGTGTTGTCTCACCTTGAGATTTCACACACGATTGCCCAGCGAAGTTTGTCCAGTTTCACGGTGAATCGGACATATCAGGACGAACTTGGTACGGGTTGGGGTCAGGTCAGCCCACGGCTGGTGCGCTGAGCTGGCAAGGGACATGCCGCGCGTCCCCGCGCGGTGGCTTCCGGTATGCCGAGATGTGACGCGCGGCTTGCCGCAACGGGGCTCCGCGGCCCTCCGGAGACCACCCTGCCGGCGGCCTGCCGGCCGTCTCACGCACGGTGACGAGCACTCGCCGACGCGGTGTCGTCGGTACGTCACCCATTCCGGGGTATCCGCTCGACACCACATGGCGTAGCCAGCGGATTTGCCGCCTCGCAGGAGCCGGTCAGCTGGCGAAACGCGGGACTCGGGGGCGGGGCGCAGGCCGCATCACAAATGACGATACGTCGCCGATCCAACACGTCTGGACACAATGGATCTCCAATCACCTCTCTCCTGTATTGTCTTGGGGTCCACCAGCTATCCCCCATTACCTGGCACACGCCTTGCCTGCCGCAGAGACGCGGGCGGAGAGGGAGACATGCCTGAGACGGGCTCTCTGTTGGTAGGCAGGGATGACGCGCTTGCGACCTTACGGAGTGCGCTCCGGACCACCGTGGACGGTGCCGGCGGTTGCCTGATCGTGGAGGGACCCGCCGGGATCGGCAAGAGTCGGATGCTGGCGGCCGGGATAGTCGAGGCCCACAAGCTGGACATGATGGTGGCTTCGGGCCAGGCCACCGAGTTGGACCGGGTCGCTCCGCTGAGCAGCCTGATGACCTCGCTGCGACAGAACAGCCCACCCGGTTTCGAGATCTCACGGCTGGGCTCCCAGGACGGCAACCGGCTCTGGCTGGTGCATCACCTGGGGGAGATGATCGCCGACTACGTCCGGGCCCGCGCGCTGCTGATCGTGTTGGACGACGCCCACTGGGCGGACGAGCTCACCGCTCTGGCGCTGCGGGTCCTGGTACCCGCGCTGTCCTCCTCGCCGGTGCTCTGGCTGCTCGCCCGCCGCCGGGTGCCGACCCGGTCCTCCGCCCAGGACGCCATCGACTGGCTGGCCGGTGAGGGCGCACGCCGGTTGGAACTCGGTCCGTTGGGCGAAGCCGCGGTCGCCGAACTCTGCGCCAACGTACTCGAGGCCCGGCCGGACTCGACGGTGCTGGCGCTGGCCAACCGTTGTGGCGGCAACCCGTTCCTGCTCGAGCAGTTGCTCACCACGCTGCGGGACGCCGGGCAGTTGCTGATCAGCGACGGTGTCGCCACGGTCGTGGCCGGCGACCTGCCGTCGGGCTTCCTCGCCGCCGTGAACCAGCGGTTGCGGGACCTCTCGCTGGACGGCAGGCGCCTGCTGGAAGCCGGATCGGTGCTCGGCCGACCTTTCACCGTGCACGAGGCGGCGGGGTTGATGGGTCGCTCCGCGGTGGAGGTGGTGCCGATCGCGAACGAGGCGGTCGCGGCCGGCACGCTGGTGGACAACGGGCGGGAGTTCGCTTTCCGCCACGACCTGATCCGGGAGGCGGTGTACAACAACCTCTCCGGGCCGGTGCGTTCGGCGCTGCACCGGGAAGCGGCCGAAGTGGCACGGGCGGAGGACCGTTCACCGGTCGAGATCGCCGAGCACCTGTTGCGCGGTGGCCACAAACGGGACGACGACGTGGTCGGCATCCTGCGGGACGCCGCCGCGCAGGTGGCCCCCAACGCGCCCGGGACCGCCGCCGACATCATCCTGCGCATCCTGGATCTGGTGGGTGAGGAGGACGAAGCGCGACCCAGGCTGATCTCGGAGGCCGTCCGGCTGCTCGCCTCCGCGGGGCGCCTGGTGGAAGCCCGCGAGCTGGGTGAGGCCGCGCTGCACACCGGACTGGACCCGGCCGCCGAGACGGTCCTGCTGCTCGGCCTGTCCGAGGCGCTCAAGCACTCCGGCTACAACACCGCCGTGGTGGAGTACACCCGTCGTGCCCTGGCGCGGCCGGGAATCCCGGAGGCCTCCCGGGCGCACCTGCTCGCCATCCAGGCGCACGGGCTGCTCTACGTCGGCGACATCGACGCCGCCGACCACGCCGGACAGGAAGCGGCTGCGATCGGCGAGACCTCCGGTGAGCATGCCGCGACCGTCTTCGGCATGGTGGCGCGCAGCGTCGCCGCCCGCGCCAAGGGACGGATCGGTCAGGCCATCACCCACGCCCGCGAGGCGGTCCGGATCGCCGAGTACAACGGCGGCGAGGCCCGGCAGCGGCACCCCAGGCTGTGGCTGGCGCGCGGCCTGGTGGCGGCGGACCGCTTCACCGAGGCGGATGCCGTGTACGCGACCGGCCAGCGGGAGGCCGACCAGCTGGGAACGGCGTGGTCACAGCCGCTGTGGCACTACTACCGTGCCGAACTGCGGATGGCCGCCGGACGGCTGGATGACGCCCAGGCGGAGGCCGAGGCCGGGGTGCGGACCGCCGAGCAACTGACCGCGTTGCAGCTTTCGGTGCCGTTGCTGGCGTTGCTGGCGCGGGTCGCCGTCCGGCGCGACCAGGTCCCGATGGCACGTGAGTACCTGCGGCGTACCCAGCGCCTGGTGGCGGACGGAATCAGCGTCGCGCCCGGCCAGTTGACCTGGGCCGCGGCGCTCGTGCATGACGCGATGGAGCAGCCGCGGGCCGCGGTGGACGCGCTGGAGGACGTCTACAAGGGGCTTCCCGACCAGTTGCTGCTACTCACCGAGGAGCCGCAGGCGTCGGCCACTCTGGTCCGGCTCGCCCAGCGCGTCGAGGACCGCGAGAAGGCGGAAGCGGCGGTGGCCGGGGCGCAGCAACTCGCCGAGCTGAATCCCGACATCGCCTCGCTCAAGGGCGCGGCGGCACATGCCGAAGGTCTGCTCCGCGGGGACCGCAAGACCCTGCACACCGCGGTGGAGCACTACCGTGCCAGTCCCCGGCCGTTGGCCCTGGCCGCCGCGCTGCAGGACGCGGCTGCCGCCGAATACGCCGCCGGCAACCGGGACCGAGCCATGGCACTGTGGGACCAGGCGCTCGACCACTACGTCAACAGCGGGGCGAAACGGGATGTCGGGCAGGTCCAGCGGGTGCTGCGTCGAGCCGGGGTGCGCCGCCGGGCCCGCCGCGACCGGCGGGACCTCGGCGGACCGGTCGCCGGCTGGGGCAGCCTCACCGAATCGGAGTTGCGGGTGGTCCAGTTGGTGGCCGAAGGGCTCACCAACCGCGAGGTGGCGGATCGGTTGTTCCTGTCGCCACACACCGTGGACAGCCACCTGCGCCACGCGTTCACCAAACTTGGTGTGAACAGCCGCGTTGAGCTGACCCGCCGCTTTATGGCGTACGAGAACGGTGAGGATCACGTGAAGACGTGATGTCCGGGAAGCCGTGAACGACCGATCCTCTCCTAGGACGGAACACCTGAAACCGAAAAGGGCCGGGCCGCCAAGGAGAGGAGTGGAATCAAATGAAGGTGGAAGCACCACGGGCCACGGTGTGAGAACGCCGTGCATTCCGGCCTGCCTCGCAGGATCTCGGACGACGTATTTCCGGAGGTCGGACCTCTGAGTCCGGGCGGTGCTGCCGCGTTTGTCATGTCGCGGGAGTGGTTCCGCGTATTTGTCTCTTCCGGTGTCGCCACCACATTTGTTTGCCCGCCGCTCCGGCGTGGACGACCCCAGGTCGGCCCGTAGAACAGCAAAGGGAGCGACATTCGTGAGTACCCAGAGTACGAACGCCAAGTCTCTGTCAGGCACCAGCAAGGCTCCGGTGCTCATCGTGGGTGCCGGGCCCGTGGGCAGTGTCCTCGCACTGGAACTTGCCCGACACGGGGTCTCCAGCACGATCGTCGAGCGTTCACTGACGCCGTCCCGGTATCCCAAGATGGACTACATCAATGGCCGGAGTATGGAGTTGCTGCGCCGACTGGACCTGGCCGGCGAGATCCGCGAGGGCGGAGTGAGTCCCAGGTATCCCGCGAATTTCATCTGGTCCCGCAGCTTTGACGAGCCACCCATCGCGATCTGGCGGTACGCCTCCCCGGACGCCCTTGACGAGCGGATCGCCGAGGTGAACGACGGCTCCATGCCGATGGAGCCCTACCAGCGAATGCAGGGTTCACTACTGGAGGACATGCTGCGGGCCAGAGCCCGGGAGAACCCGATGGTGGACATGCGCGAAGGCTGGACCTTCACAAGCCTGCAGCAGGACGGCGAAGGGGTCACCGCGTCTGTCGTCGACTCCACCACCAACACCCGGCACACGATTCGGGCCCGGTACCTCGTCGCCTGTGACGGCGCGAACAGCACGGTACGGCAGTTCCTGCAGCTCCCGGTCGATGAGATGGGGCCGAGGACGCAGCACTTCTCCATGTACTTCAAGAGTCGTGACCCCGAACTGCGGCGGTACGGCCGGGCGTTCCTGACGATCACGGCCAAGGGCCTCACGCTGGTGTCCCGGGACGAGGAGGACACCTGGACCGCGAGCTTCCGGGTGGACGAGGAACCTCTCACCGCGAACCCCGTGTCGCTGATGCACAAGAAGTTCGGCGCCGAGTTCGAGATCGATGACGTGATCAACATCAGCCAGTGGCAAGGGACCCTGGCCGTGGCCTCCGCATACCGCAGCGGCTCCGCGTTCCTGGCCGGTGACTCGGCGCACCATTTCTACCCGGTCGGTGGCCACGGAGCCAACACCGGAATCGGCGATGCCGTGGACCTCGGCTGGAAGCTGGCAGCCATGATCAACGGTTGGGGAGGTCCGAAGCTGATCGACAGCTACGAGGCCGAGCGCCGTCCGGTTGCCCTGTTCAACCGCCAGATGTGCGCGAACCTGATGGAGGTTTGGCGACGGTTCGCGCAGCTCAGCGGCGACGGCGTGTCACGTGAACACCTCGCCGGGTTCCTCGATCAGGAGAGCTACCAGCTCGACAACGTGGGAATCCACTTCGGATACCGCTACAACAACTCGCCCGTGATCAGCGGTGAGCAAGGGCCGGCGCCCCGCTGGCAGTGGCGCTCCATCACTCCCAGCACGTGGCCGGGTGGTCGGGCGCCATCGGTGCGCCTCCCGGACGGCTCACAGCTGTTCGACCAGTTCGGCGTCGCTTTCACCCTGGTCGATCTCTCCGGCGAGAACATCGGTGAGCTGATGGCCAAGGAAGCCAACGAGTACGGCGTGCCGGTCGCGTACCTCCCGGTGAGCGATCCCACGGTACGGGCCGTCTGGGAACGCGACCTGGTGTTGGTGCGCCCCGACCAACATGTGGCATGGCGTGGCAGTCGGATCCCCGAGACCTGGACCGGGGTACTGAACCACGTGATTGGGCGCTGAACGCCCACAACCCGACCGCCGGCCGCCCGGTACGGCGCTCATCGGAGGAAGCAGGCAATGACTCATACCACCACCGCAACCACCGCACCAGACACCCAGCCTGATCCGGGCACCGCGCTGCTGGACCGGCTGCTCGCCGGGGATCCTCCAGCGTTCGCACTGCTCCACCGGCCGGACTCGCCGACCGGCCCGGATCGGCTGGACCTGCTCGTCGGCGAAGTCAGCGCGGTGCACAAGCTCGCGGAACTGCCGCTGCCGGATGCCGACCCGGCTGCGGCTCCGGCGTCGCAGGACACACCGGTGGAACGGCACGAACTCGTCGCGATCGTGCCTTACCGCCAGGTGAGCGAGCGGGGTTTCGCGTGCTGGGACGACGGCCAGTCGATCCTGGCGCTGAGCGTGCGGACCCAGGCCCAGGTGTCGCTCGACGACGTGATCCGTGGGATTCCCGACGTGCCGGTCGCGCTCGACGACGCCGACTTCGACGTCGACGACGAGCGTTACGCCGAAACCGTGCGCCGGGTGTTGGCCGAGGAGATCGGTCGTGGCGAAGGCTCCAACTTCGTGATCAAACGGGCCTTCACAGCCACCATTCGGGACTACTCGGTGCGCCACGCGTTGTCGGTGTTCCGCCGGCTGCTGCTCCGGGAGACGGGCGCGTACTGGACGTTCATCGTGCACACCGGGTCCCGTACCTTCATCGGGGCCACACCCGAGCGGCACGTCAGCCTGTCCGACGGCACGCTGATGATGAACCCGATCAGCGGCACCTACCGCTACCCGTCCTCCGGCCCCGAGCTGTCGGAGCTGGTCGCCTTCCTGAGCGACCGCAAGGAAGCGGACGAGTTGTACATGGTGGTGGACGAAGAGCTGAAGATGATGGCCCGGCTGTGCGACGAGGGCGGTCGCGTGGTCGGACCGTTCCTCCGGGAGATGGGTCAACTCGCCCACACCGAGTACATCCTCAAGGGCGGCAGTTCCCGGGACGTCAGGGACATCCTGCGGGAAACCATGTTCGCTCCCACGGTCACCGGGAGTCCCCTGGAGAACGCCTGCCGGGTGATCGCTCGTCACGAGTCCCGGGGCCGTGGTTACTACAGCGGTGCGGTGGCGTTGGTCGGCCGGGACGCGTCGGGTGAGCGCACGCTGGACTCGTCCATCCTGATCCGTACCGCCTCGGTCGACGCGTCCGGGTGGCTGGAGATCGGGGTAGGCGCCACCCTGGTGCGCCTTTCCAAGCCGGAGTCCGAGGTGGCGGAGACCAGAGCGAAAGCCGCCGGGATGCTGGCGGCGTTCGGCATCGACAGCCGTACCGGTGGATCCGCCGGCCCACGCCCGGAACGCAGGTCGCAACCCTGGATCACCGCCCACCCCGAGGTCCGTGCGGCGTTGGGACTGCGCAACGCCACGTTGGCGCGCTACTGGCTGGGAACCGAACAGCCGCCGCGACTTCCGGAGTTGACCGGACGCCGGGTGCTGGTGGTGGACGCCGAAGACACCTTCACCGCGATGCTGGCACTTCAGCTGCGTTCACTCGGGTTGCGGGTGGAGGTCCGCCAGTACCACGAGCCGATGGACTTCGACGGTGTCGACTTCGTCGTGGTCGGCCCTGGTCCCGGCGACCCCCGTGACCTCTCCGACCCGAAGATCGCCGCGTTGCGCGAGATCACCGAGCAGGTGATCCGACGCGGAATCCCGTTCCTGTCGGTGTGCCTGGGCCACCAGGTGCTCTCCGGGATTCTCGGCCTTGACCTGATCCGGCGCTCCGCGCCCAACCAGGGCGTCCAGATCGAGATCGACTACTTCGGCCGTCCGGAACGGGTCGGCTTCTACAACACCTTCGCCGCCCGATGCGACAGTGACCGGTTCAAGCCCTCCGGCATCTCAGGCACCGTCGAGGTGAGCCGGGACCCGGCCACCGGTCAGGTGTACGCGCTGCGTGGCGAGCGGTTCGCCGCTTTGCAGTTCCACCCGGAGTCCCTGCTGACCGAGAACGGCTCGACGATCCTGCGGGAGCTGTTCCTCTCACTGGCTGAGCGGGACACCTCTGTCTCCGCGCCTGTCAACCCCGCCCTGGCCGCATAGCCGTGCCTTTCGTACCAGAGGAAGTCCGAAGGTGGCGAACACCATGTCACTGTCAGCCTTGAGTTTTCTCAGCCAGCGGTTACTGGACCGGCAGGAAGGCGGCCTGTACAGCGCGGCCGACGTCTCGGGCCAGCAACCGCTCTCGACAGACAAACAGTTGACCGAGCAGGCCGGTGCGGTGCTCACCCTCGCCGAGCACGGCCGCGACGACGACCTGGAAATCGCCCTGGCGGGCCTGCGCAACATGCAAGGCGCACACGGCCACCCAGGCTTCGTCGAACTGACCGACCGGTACTGGCGGGCCTACCCGGCCGGCCGGGTACGAACCCTGCGCTACCAGTTGCAGGCCGCCGCCGCGCTGCTCGTCGCGGCCCACCGGCTCGACTTGGACGAATTGCGGGCGGTCGCGGTCGATGTCCTGAACCGGTGCCTTTCCACCGGGCAGGACGGCTCCTTCCCCACCCGGCTGACCGAGGACTGGCGGGGTGGCCATGACCTGGGTGACACCCCGCAGACGGCGGTCGCGGCGGTACGGGCGATGGCCGCCGCGGACGCGGTCGGCGAGTCCGGGGTGGACTTCAGCCAGTTGCCGGCGGCGGCGGAGCGGCTGCGCCGACTCGTGGAGGAGTCCACCTGGCCCCGCCCCCCGGCGGAGTTGACCAGGTGCGGTTCGGTGTCGAGGATCGTGCTGGCCCTCGCCCAGGCGGGCCGGCTGCTCGACGACACCACGTACGTCAAGGCCGCCCAGGCTGCCCTCACCGTGGCGATGACCCACTTCTACGACCCGGACGACGGTGGGTTCTGGGACCGGCTGACGCCCGAGGGGACCGTGAAGGTCGACTGGACGGACGGCCCGGACACCGGCAAACCGCCGTTCCCGATCAAGCGGGCCGTGGACGCGGCACACCTGATCCTCGCCGGCCGCGCCATGGAGGCGGCGGATGAGTATGCCGGCGACGTGATCAGTAGGGCAGAGGCGGCCATCGCGGAACTCCACGATCACTCGTACGGCGGGGTGTACCTCGCCAGGGGTTACCAGTGGGCGACGCCCACGGACCCGGCGGTGGTCTCCCAACGGCAGGTGTGGCCCCATCCGCAGTGGCCCGGCCTGCTGATCGACCGCAGTCTGGGGCACCTGGCACTGCAACAGAAGTCCACCCACACCCACGCCACGGTGGCCCGCGCGTTCGGGGTGAAGGAGCTCGAGGACGAACCGGCGGCGATCAGCCGCGGGACCACGGCGACCGTGACGGCCGGTGGCACCACCGCCGTGGGCCGCCGGGATCCGGCGCGGGTCGACCGGTCGGTCCGGCTCCCGGTGGACCGGGAACGGTATCTGGGCACCCTGCTTCGCTCCCGCGCCACCACGGGGGAGTCGGCAGCGGCGGGACCGCAGCTCAGGGCCTGTCCACGCTGGCACGTGTCGATGGTCTACCGCGCGGTGGCCAATCTCCGCCTGCTCGACGGCGCCGCGGCCCTGCCGGGCGAGGCGATCGACCTGGTGTTGCGTTCCCAGAACGCCGACGGTGGATTCGGGGAGCAGCCGGGTCAGGTCAGCGACGTGGCGAGCACGTACCACGCGGTGGTCGCGTTACATCTGGCGGGCGCGGTCCCGAACGCGGCGGACCAGGTGGTCAGCTACCTGCGGACCTGCCAGCGGTCGGACGGAGGCTTCGGTCCGGTACCCGGCATGGTCAGCGACGTCTGGCACACCAGCCTGGCGGTGACCGCGCTGAACCTGCTCGACGCGTCGCCGAACGCCGCCCGGGAGTGTGTCCGGTTCCTGGCGGCCACCCGTACCGAGGACGGCGGGTACGGCAACCGGCCGGGTCGCCCCGCGAACGGCTTCGCGGTCCGGGGTGCGGTCACCGCGTTGCGGCTTCTGGACGCGACAGTGCCGGAGCCCTTCGGGACGGCCCGGTGGTTGCGGGCGTGCCAACTGCCGTGCGGTGGTTTCACCCACCGGCCGGGGCGTGAGGCGAACCCGGCGGGTACCCACCACGCCGTGGCGGCGTTGGCCATGCTGGGAGCCACCCCGGACGTGGCTGCCTGCGAGCGGTGGCTCACCGCGCAGCAGAACCCGGAAGGGCTGTTCGACGTGCTCGACGGGCCGGCTCCGAGCGGTGTCGACGACGGCTTCGTGTGCCTGCAGTCACTCGCGGTGCTGTACGGTGCGGCGAACCCGAAGTGGATCATGCTCGCCAGGTGAGCCGGCGGCACCGCCGAGTGACCGGGCTCACGGCGTGACCCGCAGCAACACCACTGAGCGTGCCGTGATCGGCAGTGGCTCGCCGGCCGCTGCCGATCGCGGATCGCCAGGAAAGCCATCCTCCTCGGCGGTGTCCAGGACGATCCGGTAGCCACCGGCCCAGGGCTCGCCTGGCGGCACCACCTCGATGTCGGCCTCGTCCGCGTGCAGCCACAGCACGTAAGAGTGGTCGTTCGGGCCCTCCCAGCCGATCCGGCGACGCGTGGTGGACACGTGGTGAGACCGGCACCGGGCGGGGACCGGGTCGTCCCCCGGATCCACCGTGGACTGTCCGCGGTGCGTCTCGCCATGCAGGTACATCCCGAGGGTGCGGACCCGCGGTGAATGCCAGTCGTGGTGCGTCATCTCCTCGCCGTCCGGCCTGAACCACGCGAGGTCCTTCACCTGTCCGTCGTACCCTGCCGGTTCGCCAAGGAAGAAGGCGCGCTGGCGGAACACCGGGGACGTGCCGCGCAGCCGCAGCAGCCGTTGGGTGAACCGCAGCAACCGGGCCGCGTCCGGGTCGTCCAGCATGGACCAGTCCAACCAGGAGACCTCGTTGTCCTGGCAGTAGGCGTTGTTGTTGCCCCGCTGGGTGCGCAGCATCTCGTCCCCGGCAAGCAACATCGGCACCCCGGTCGACAGCAGCAGCGTGCTGAGCAGGTTTCGGATCTGGCGTCGCCGGGCCCGGCTCACGTCCGGATCGTCGGTGGGACCTTCCACGCCGAAGTTGTACGAGCGGTTGTCGTTCGTGCCGTCGCGGTTGTGCTCCTGATTGGCCTCGTTGTGCTTGCGCTGGTAGCTGACCAGATCCCGGATGGTGAAGCCGTCGTGCGCGGTGACGAAGTTGATGGAGGCGAAGGGCCTGCGACCGTCGTCGGCGTACAGGTCCGAGGACCCGGACATTCTCGTCGCCAGCTCCGCCATCCCGGTACGGGCACCGCGCCAGAAGTCCCGTACCGAGTCCCGGAACCGGCCGTTCCACTCGGTCCACAGCGGAGGGAACTCACCCACCTGGTAGCCACCCTCACCAAGGTCCCACGGCTCCGCGATCAGCTTGACCTGGTTCACCACCGGGTCCTGGTGCACCACCGCCATGAAACTGGACAGCCGGTCCACGTCGTGCAGGGACCGGGCCAGCGCGCTCGCCAGGTCGAACCGGAAGCCGTCGACTCCCATTTCGGTGATCCAGTAGCGCAGCGAGTCCATCACCATCTGCAGCGCGTGGAACTGCCGGATGTCCAGGGTGTTGCCGCAGCCGGTGTAGTCCCGGTAGCGGCTGCGGTCGTCGGGCTCCAGCCGGTAGTAGCCGCCGTTGTCGATACCCCGGAACGAAAACGCGGGGCCGTCCGGGGAGCCTTCGGCGGTGTGGTTGTAGACCACGTCGAGGATCACCTCGATGCCCGCCTCGTGCAGTGCGCGGACCATCTCGCGAAATTCGGTGACCTGCTGCCCGAGGTCGCCCGACGAACTGTAGCGGGCATCCGGGGCGAAGTAGCCCAGAGAGTTGTACCCCCAGTAGTTGGGGAGTCCTCTGGCCGCGACCGCCGGTTCGGTCACGGCATGGTGAACCGGCAGCAGTTCGACCGCTGTCACGCCGAGGTTCACCAGGTGCTCGACGGCTGCCGGATGGGCCAGTCCGGCGTACGTGCCGCGCAGCCGTTCCGGGATGCCGGGATGGCGTCGGGTGAAGCCGCGGACGTGCAGCTCGTAGATCACCGTGTCCGCCCATGGGGTACGCGGCCCGGGTGGCGGCGGGTCGCCCGACGGAGCCACTACGACCGATCGCGGGACGTACGGTGCGGAGTCGCGGTGGTCTGGCCCGCCGTCCGGCCCAGAGGCGTAGATCGCCGGGTGGTACGTGACCGCACCGGAGTACGCCCGCGCGTACGGGTCCATCAGCAGCTTCCCGGGGTTGAACCACAGCCCGGCAGCCGGTCGCCACGGACCATGCACCCGATATCCGTACCGCTGGCCAGGCCGGACGCCAGGAACGAAGCCGTGCCAGACGTGGTACGTCTGCTCGGCGAGCCACAGCGAACGCTGGCCATGGTCCTCGTCGAACAGGCACAGTTCGACGGCCTCGGCACCGGCGCTCCAGAGCGCGAAGTTCACACCCTGCTCGCTGACCGTCGTCCCGAGCGGGAATGGGCTCCCAGGCCGCGGCCTGGGATCAGTCACGCCACGTCCTTGCGGCGGAACGACCAGACGGCGGCGACCATCATGAACAGGGTGAGGCCAGCCACCACACCCAGCCCCGACGACCAGGGAATCGTGCTCACCTGGCAGTCACCGTCGAACGGGGCCGGGCAGTCGACCAGTTGGTACTCCTTGGTGAGCAACGCACCGACGTAGCTGGAGATCATGTAGCGGTCCGGGACGACCCGCAGCACCATCATGACGAGCCGCGTGCCGATCTCCCACACCACGAAGTAACCAACTACCACGCCGAGTGCGGCGGCGGTACGCCGTCCCAGTGACGCCAGCGCCGCGCCGACCAGCGCCACGCACAGTGCCAGTGCCATGCCGCGTGCCGCGTCCAACCCCAGCGAGGCCCAGAAGCCCTCGGTCAGCCGCCCGAACACACCGCGGTACCAGGTGATCAGCCAGATCGCGGCCAACCAGACCACGCCCAGTACGGCTCCGACCGCGAACACGCCGAACGCCACCGCGGTCAGCTTCCCGAGCAGCAACCGGATCCGTTGCGGACGCCACAGCAGCAGGTTGGTCATGCCCCCGGAAGACCATTCGGCCCCCACCACCGACGCTCCCACCAGGTATCCGAACAGCGCCAGCAATCCGGCCAGCACCAGCAGCAGCTCCGGCATCTGCTCCCGGAAGTTCAGCACGTACGGCAGGTAGTCCCGACTGGTGATCCGGTCGCAGTCGAAGCCGGCTCCGGGCGGGGCGTTGATGTCCGGCTCGGCGCGTTCGCACTCGGCCTCCGCCGCCGCCGCGCTGGCTTCGGCACGTTGCACCTCGGCCGGTGTGGGCCGCTGGGTCTCGCTCGCCGTGACAGCACCCACGATGCCGAGTGCCAGCACCACGGCCAGCAGCATCAGCTTGGTGAACCGCCGGGTGAACAACCGGGTCAATTCGGCGCGCAGCAACCTCATCGGGACGCCTCCTTGTCGTCGGTCGTCCGGCTCGCTTCCGGCTCGGCATCCGGCCCGGTCGGTTGGGCCGGGACGGCGGTGTCCTGCTGTGACGCGGGGCCGTCCTCGGTGCTGGTGTTGTCGTCAGTGGCACCGGGGCTGTCGGTTGTCGCGGCGGTTGTCGCGGCGGTTGTCGCGGGAGCCGCCTCGAGGTCGCCGGCTGTCGGCCGGTCGACGGGTGCTACCAGAACTTCCGGCCGGGGCTCGGGATCCAGGATGTCCAGCGCGGCGTCGTCCGGCGGCCGGTACGCGTCGTCCACCTGCCGGTGCCCGTCCGGTGTCGGGGCGGTGCCGGTCAGGTCGAGGAACACGTTCTCCAGGTTCGGCAGCAGCGGCGTGAGTTCCGAGACGTACATCTTGCGCTTGGCGAGGGCTTCGGTGATCCACGCGGGATCGGCGAGGTCCGAAACCACCATGTGGTCACCGAGAACCCGCACCGGCAGGCCGGCGTCGGCTATCAGCTGGGCGGCCTTGTCCAGGTCCGTGACCCTGACCTGGACGTCGCCCTTGTCGAATCGTGAGAGCACCTCGACCACCGGACCGGACATCACCCGGCGGCCCCTGGAGATGATCGTGACGTGGTCGCAGACCTGCTGCACCTCGGCCAGGATGTGGCTGGACAGCAGAACCGTCACCCCCTGGTCGGCGAGCGAACGCAACAGGTCCCGCATCTCCCGGATGCCGGCCGGGTCCAAACCGTTCGCCGGCTCGTCGAGGATCAGCAGACTCGGCGACTTGAGCAGCGCGGTCGCTACCGCGAGCCGCTGTTTCATACCGAGCGAGTAGGAGCGGACCCGCTCCTTGGCGCGGTCGCGCAGCCCGACGAGTTCCAGCACCGCGTCGACCCGGTTGTGCCGGATCCCTCCCACGGTCGCGAGCAGTCGGAGGGTACGGCGTGCGGTGAAGTTACCGAAGAACTGTGGGCTTTCCACGATCGCGCCAACCGCGGGCATCACCTGGGGGAGGGCTTTCGGCACGTCCCGGCCGAACAACCGGGTGACACCCGCGTCAGCCCGCACCAGCCCGAGTAGTGCTCGAAGTGTGGTGGTCTTGCCGGAGCCGTTGGGGCCGAGGAACCCGTGCACCTGGCCCACCTCGACCATGAGGTCCAAGCCGTCGAGCGCCATCCGCGCGCCGCGCCGACCGCGGTACACCTTCCGGAGGCCCTCGATCTCGATGACCGGCCCTGGAACACCGCTCATGAGCCAGCTCCCCTCGGGCGTCCGGTATCCGGAGGTGCGCTCGCACCTGGGAGGCCGACGTCCGTGGCGGCCCGTTGCCGCCCGTGGGTTGGTTCACTCATCTGGTGTCTCCTCGGCGTGGCGGTTCGCCCGGCTCACCCTACGACGTCCGGGCTATCCAGGTGTGTGGCGGCACGCCGCGGGAAACCTGGTCCGGCGTCATGGTTGGATAGGCGGGTGCCGCAGGCGGGAGGTCACAGGTCAGGGGGAGATCTGAGCCCCGACGTGGTGATCTCAATGGACGATGTCACCGTCAGCCGCGGCGGCACGGACCTGTTGCGCGACGTCTCCTGGCAGGTGGAGCTCGACGAGCGCTGGGTGGTGCTGGGGTCGAACGGGGCGGGCAAGACGACTCTGCTCAACCTCGCGGCGGCCCGGTCGCACCCCACCCGGGGGACTGTGGACGTACTGGGGGAGCGGTTGGGGGCCAGCGCGCTGGCTGAGCTGCGTCCCCGGATCGGGCTGTGCAGTATGGCGGTGGCAGACCGGATTCCGATCCGGGAGCGGGTCCGCGACGTGGTGCTCACGTCGGCGTGGGACGTGGTCGGCCGGTTCCGGGAGGCGTACGACCCGGTCGACGAGGTCCGGGCCGGGGCGCTGCTGGAACAGCTCGGCGTGGTGCACCTGGCCGAGCGGGAGTACGGCACGCTGTCGGAAGGGGAACGCAAACGGGTCCAGATCGCCCGTGCCCTGATGTCGGACCCGGAGTTGTTGTTGCTCGACGAGCCGGCCGCGGGTCTGGACCTGGGCGGTCGGGAAGCCCTGATGGCGAGGCTCACCGAGCTGGCGTACGACCCGGACGCTCCCGCCATGGTGCTCGTGGCGCACCACGTGGAGGAGATACCACCCGGCTTTTCGCATGCCCTGCTGCTTCGGGACGGCGCCATCGTGGCGCAGGGGCTCGCCCACGAGACCATCACGGGCGAGAACCTGTCGAAGACCTTCGGTGTGACGCTCGAGTTGGAGCGTGCTGGCGAGCGTTACTTCGCTCGCGCTGGCTGACCCCGCCGGGAGCCGACCGCGCCACCGCCGGCTGGTCCGTGCGGAACTCGTCCGCGGCCAGAGACGATGCGGGCTTCCTCCTGTCGGTCCTGGCCCCGGCGACAACCCCGACGAGTGGTTGACCGATTTATCCTGATTGGGAAGTCCTGGGTGTTGACCGGTCCGCCGTGGATCGGTAGCTTCAGAATTAGTTAAGAAACTTCCCTAATTTTTTGACCGGTCAGTAGGGGGAGGCTGCCCATGCCGCGTTCGCCACCCGCCCATCGTCCTCCGGCCACCACATTCCCCAGGTCCCCCGGCGTCGCGGGCAGTCCAAGCCCGGTTTCGTTCGCATCGATCCCTGTACCGACCGGAGTCGCACCATGAGACGTACATTGACACTTCGACTACTTACCGCAACGGCGCTACTGCTACCCGTCGCCGCCGTGGGCCTGTCCGCTTCCGCCGCATACGGCGCGGTCACCACCCCGGTACGCGGCAACGCCAACGGCGGTGCCGTCACCGACTCGGCGGGCAACTCGTGGTCCGCCGACCGGGCCCACAGCGCCGGAAGCTGGGGGTACGACACCCGCTACGGCAGTGGCTCCACAGCCAGTCCGATCGCCGGCACCACCGACGACGCGCTGTACCAGACGTACAACCTCTTCCACAACGGAACGGGCTACAAGTTCGACATCGCCAACGGCAGCTACCAGGTGACCCTGAAGATGATGGAGGACTGGGCCACCGCTGCCGGGCATCGTAGGTTCGACGTCCGGATCGAGGGCGCGACGGTGCTCACCGCTTTCGACATCTACGCCTCCTGCGGGCCTTTCACCGCCTGTGACCGGACCTTCACGGCAACGGTCGGCGACGGCCAGCTCAACGTCGGATTCACCATGAACGGTGGCGCCAACTACGGGACCGTCTCGGCGATCCAGGTGACCGGCGGCAGCGGCGGTGGCGACACCACTCCGCCGAGCGCTCCGGCCAGCCTGCGGTCGACCGGGACCACGTCGTCCAGTGTGTCCCTGGCGTGGAACGCGTCAACGGACAACGTGGGTGTGACCGGGTACGAGGTGTACCGGGGTACCACGAAGGTGGCGACGGTGACCGGGACCAGTCACACGGACACCGGGTTGGCGGCGAGCACCACGTACTCGTACACGGTGAAGGCGCGGGACGCGGCCGGCAACGTGTCGGCGGCCAGCAACCAGATCAGCGTCACCACCCAGTCCGGCGGTGGTGGCGGCGGTGACAAGACGCTCGGCTACTTCGTCGAGTGGGGTGTCTACCAGCGCAACTACCACGTCAAGAACATCCACACCAGCGGCTCGGCGGCGAAGCTGACCCACATCAACTACGCCTTCGGCAACGTGCAGAACGGCCAGTGCACCATCGGTGACGCGTACGCCGACTACGACAAGTTCTACGACGCCGGGTCCAGTGTGGATGGTGTCGCCGACACCTGGGACGCCGGAGCGCTGCGCGGCAACTTCAACCAGTTGCGGAAGCTGAAGCGGATGTACCCGAACATCAAGGTGCTGTGGTCGTTCGGCGGCTGGACCTGGTCCGGCGGCTTCGGCCAGGCGGCGCAGAACCCGACCGCGTTCGCCAACTCCTGCTACAACCTGGTCGAGGACCCGCGCTGGGCCGACGTGTTCGACGGCATCGACATCGACTGGGAGTACCCCAACGCCTGCGGGCTGAGCTGTGACACCAGCGGGTTCGCCTCGTTCCGGAACCTGATGCAGGCGCTGCGGACCCGGTTCGGCTCCGGCAACCTGGTGACCGCGGCGATCACCGCCGACGCCACCAGCGGCGGCAAGATCGACGCCGCCGACTACGCGGGTGCCGCCCAGTCCGTCAACTGGTACAACGTGATGACGTACGACTTCTTCGGGGCCTGGGACGCCGATGGGCCCACCGCGCCGCACTCCCCGCTGACCTCGTACAGCGGGATCCCGATCGCGGGGTTCAACTCCGACGCGGCGATCCAGAAGCTCAAGGGCAAGGGCATCGCGTCGGGCAAGCTGTTGCTCGGGATCGGCTTCTATGGCCGGGGCTGGACCGGGGTGAGTCAGTCCGCACCCGGCGGCTCGGCGACCGGACCGGCACCCGGGACGTACGAGCAGGGCATCGAGGACTACAAGGTGATCAAGACGAGGTGCCCGGCCACCGGCACGGTGGGAGGTACCGCGTACGCCTTCTGCAACGGCCAGTGGTGGAGTTATGACACGCCGAGCACGATCGGCGGCAAGATGTCGTACGCGAAGGGCCAGGGCCTCGGTGGGGCGTTCTTCTGGGAACTGTCCGGTGACACCAGCGGCGGCGAACTGATCACCGCGATGCGCAACGGGCTCGGCTGACCGGTCCGACCAATGACCGGGGTCGTGGGACACGCCGAGCGGGTCCCACGACCCCGGTCCTCCGTCACACCCGGCGCGGCACCTTGCCGGTGCCGGTGAACACGAACCGCATCACCGTGTGCCCCGGGTCCGAAACCGGGTCGAACATCAGCGGACAGCCGCCGTCGATCACGGTGATGCCGTGTTGGCGTCCATATTCCGTGGCGGTCGGCGACACGCTGCCCCCACCGAACGCACGGTGCATCCACACCTGTTTGATCCCGAGATCCGCGCACTCCCGCATCGTGGCGTCCGCATGCTTCGGGCTGGTGGCGATCACCACCGCGTCCACCCCGCCCGGGACCGAGGCCAGGTTCGGAAAACAGGTGTCGCCCTGCACCTCGGTGGCGTTCGGGTTGACCGCAAAGACCTGGTAGCCACGGTCCCGCAGCCGCTGGTAGACGATGTTGCCGCCGTGATTCTCCGGGCTGCGCGAAACCCCGGTGACCGCGATCCGCCGCTGGCTCAGGAACCCCTTCGCGGCGCTCTTGATGGTCTGCATCGCGGGCCTCCTTTCGGTCGTACCCATCCTGAAGATTCCGCCGTGAATCCGGACGGTGACCAGGGATGACCGGCCCAGCCAGCCGGGACCTTCTGCTCTGACCCGCCACTGACCGCGCCGCCCGGCCGGTCCGGCGCGTGATCTCTACCGGCCGGTACCGATAGGCTGCCCGGACAGGCCCTGTCCGATGGAGGTGCACAGGTGGCAGAGTTCGTCCGCTTCGAAGCCGAGCCCGAGGGCACGACCGGTGTCGGCGTGATCCGGCTGCAACGGCCTCCGATGAACGCCCTGAACCGGCAGGTCCAGGAGGAGTTGCGGGCCGCCGCGCACCATGCCACCGACAGCGACGTGCGGGCAGTCGTGGTGTACGGCGGGGAGAAGGTGTTCGCCGCCGGTGCCGACATCAAGGAAATGGCCGAGCTGTCGTACCCCGACATGGTGGCCCGCGCCGGGGCGCTGTCCAGCGCCTTTGACGCGGTGGCCCGGATCCCGAAGCCGGTGATCGCCGCGATCACCGGCTATGCCCTCGGCGGTGGCTGCGAGCTGGCGCTCGCCTGTGACATCCGGATCGCGGCCGAGGACGCCAAACTGGGCCAGCCCGAGATCAAACTGGGCGTCATCCCAGGGGCCGGCGGCACGCAGCGGCTGGCCCGTCTGGTGGGACCCGCGAAGGCCAAGGACATCGTCTTCACCGGCCGATTTGTGACCGCGTCCGAGGCGTTCACGATCGGGATGGTGGACCGGGTGGTCCCCGCCGCCGAGGTCTACACCGCCGCGATCGAGTACGCCCACCAGTTCGCCGAAGGGCCGGCGCAGGCGTTGCGGGCCGCCAAGACCGCGATCGACGGTGGCCTGGCGATCGACCTGGCCAGCGGCCTGGCGCTGGAGAGCCAGTTGTTCGCCGGGTTGTTCGCCACCGAGGACCGGGGGATCGGCATGGACGCGTTCGTTGCCAAGCAGCCGCCGAAGTTCATCGGGAGATGACGGTGAGCGGTGAGAGGGTCGGCTGGGCCGAGGTCGAGGCAGCCCGCGACGACCCGAAGCGGGCGAACATCCTCTACCACGACTGGGAAGCCGACACCTACGACGAGAAGTGGTCGATCTCGTACGACGAGCGGTGCGTCGGCTACGCCCGGGACCGGTTCCGGTACATCGCGGGAACCCGGGGCTGGCCGTACCCGACCGCGTTGGAACTCGGCTGCGGCACCGGTTTTTTCATCCTGAACCTGATGCAGGCCGGGGTGATCGAAAAGGGCTTCGTCACCGACATCTCACCGAAGATGGTCGAGGTCGCCAAACGCAACGCGGCCAACCTCGGGCTGGCCGTGGACGGTCGTCCGGCGGACGCGGAGCGGATCCCGTACCCGGACGACTCGTTCGACCTGGTGGTCGGGCACGCGGTGTTGCACCACATCCCGGATGTGGCGGCTGCGCTGCGGGAGGCGCTGCGGGTGCTCAAGCCCGGCGGCCGGTTCGTGTTCGCCGGGGACCCGACCCGGATCGGCGACTGGTACGCCCGCCGGCTCAGCCGGCTCACCTGGTGGGCCACCACGCACCTGACCGCCCTGCCTGGCCTGACCGGATGGCGTCGGCCGCAGCAGGAGCTGGACGAGTCCAGCGCCGCCGCGGCCCTGGAAGCCGTGGTCGACCTGCACACCTTCGTCCCGGATGAGCTGGCCGTCACGGCGCGGCGGGCCGGGGCACACCGGGTGGTGGTCAAGACCGAGGAACTCAGCGCGGCGATGTTCGGCTGGCCGGTACGCACCTTCGAGTCGGCGGTGCCCGAGGGCAAGCTGGGGTTCGGCTGGGCGATGTTCGCGTACCGCACCTGGCAGGCGCTGTCGGCAGTGGACAGTACGGTGCTGCGACCCGTACTGCCCAGGGGCATCTTCTACAACGTCCTGGTCACCGGCCAGAAACCGGACAGTCCGTAGTCTCATCAGAGACGGGTGGAGCGCAGCGCGGCCAGCAGCGGGATCGCGGCGATCTTCTCGTCGGTCAGCTCGTCCCACCGGATGCCGGCCTCCGGGCGTGGCCGGCCAGAGCAGTCGATCACCCGGTCCGGGGTGATGATCAGGTCCAGCCGCACGTCGTGGTCGGTGGTCGGGATCTCGCCTGCCGGGCGTACCTGAAGCTCGTGCCCGGTCGTGGCGACCACCGTATGGTCGCCGACCAGCCCGGCCCCGGCGGCGATGGCGTACTCCAGGTCGCTGAACCCGCCGCCCTTGCCCAGTCGGGCACCGTCCTCCCCGGCCGCGACGCAGCCGGTGACCACCAGGTCCACCGGTTCCAGGTCCGCGACCGACACCCGGCGGGCGGACCGGGACGCTCCCTTGATCGATGACGCGGCACGGGGTGAGTCGGCGAGGTGACAGGGGTCGAGCAGGAAGAACGGCTCGGGCTCGGCCAGCCGGGGTACCGCCATGAACACCAGCTTGCCGTCTTCGAGGGCACGCTGCCGTACCGGCCACTGCGCCGAGTCCGGGTTCGACTTGATCGTGCGGGCCGCTTTCCAGGCGTCCGTACCGCGTAGCCGTTCGGCTGCCGCTTCGGCCCCGGTGAAGTTCGGGATCCGGCCGACAGCTCCGGGGAACCGGGCCACCCGCGCGGCCCGCATCGCCTGCCACACCTCGTCCCGCAGATCCGCCTTCGCGGCCAGCAGGTCCGGCCGGCCTCCGGCGTCGTGGTCGTGGCGGGGAGCACGTCGCGGCACCGGTTCACCCTAGCCGTACGACCGGTTGATCTGTGCCGTGAGCTGCGGCAGGCTGCAACCGGGGAGAAATAACCCAGAGGCAGGCTGGGGTAGCGCAGGGTCGGCGCGAGAGGGGCGGGGCGAATGCTGCTGCAGGTACGGATCCGGCTGGCCGACCGGCCAGGCTCGTTGGGACGCGTGACCTGGACCCTCGGGGTCCTCGGGGCGGACATCTACCAGGTTGTGGTGCTGGGTCGGCAAAGCGGCCGGGCGGTCGACGACTTCACCGTCGAACTGCCCGGTTCGGTGTCGCGGGAACGGCTGGTCGCCACGCTCCAGGAGATCCCCGGCGTAGTGGTGGATGGAGTCTGGCCGGCGGCGGTCCTTCCGGGTGTGTCGACCGAGGTGGCCGTGGTCGGGCAGATCGCGGCGGACCCGACACGCGGGCCGGCGACCCTGGTGGACGCGCTGCCGAGGCTGTTCGGTGCGGACTGGGCGGTGTTGGTGACCTGCGCCGGGTT
>DASUSI010000046.1:0-42998 GCA_036375165.1 Micromonosporaceae bacterium
TATGTACCTCAGCCGACAGTCCAGCATGTCCCTCCTCCGCTGGTCGTGGCCACAACAAATTGCGCTGTTCTATAGAGCCGGATTCGAGGGCGGGACCGGGCCCGATCAAAGCTTCACTGAGGATGCGTAGCTCCGGCGCCACCTGTATCCTGACCGTAAATCGATATATCTTCCGACTCAGGGTGACGTCACAACCTAGAACGAAATGGTTGAGGCCGTGAGGGGCGCAACCTCGCGAGCCACCTCGGACGGGCCCACCTTCCCTGCGGCGACCGTCCAACGCGTCACCAAGGTCCTCACCTCCAGCAAGCCGTGAGAGAACTTCGATTCCGTCAAGGACGTTCGACTTGCCGCTACTGTTCCGTCCAGTGAGCACCGTCAGCTTCGCGATCGGCGCAGTGGCCTCTCGGAAAGATTTGAAGGCGGTAAGCCGTAGGCTACGGAGCTCGGCGACGTTCATGCACATACGGTACCGGGCAACTGTGTGGTCACCGACCGTCGTACTAACTGCCTGGTCGGCAAGTCAGCTTGGTGTTACGTAATGCACGACCCCATCCTTTGGATGCCCCGGTGGTTGGGTGGTTTGTGGCTGGCTGACAGCTACGTGAAGTCCAGCGTGGTTCGTCCCTTCTCAGAGTGTTCACATCATCGTGAGGACAGTCGGCGATGTGCTTTGGGTAGGGGAGGAGGCGCTCGCCGCCGTGAGTGGAGCTCTCCCGGTCGGCTCCTGACCCGTGTATCAGCACGCACCGGCTCGGTTCGGCCGATCCCGTTCAATGCCGAATTCGCCTCGCCGGGACATGCCGTGCCGATCGGCGGCGTTCCCACCGAGCGGCGAGTCAGATGAGCCCGGCGTACTGGTGTCCAGAGCGTCCTGGTCACGCCCTTCCTGGACGTGAGTGCCATCACGCTGTGTATTGATCACGGCGAAGTGACCTGTAGGTTCCGTCGTGGCTGTCACTGAGTGTGACCGCAGCCTGTGCCGCGTGGCAGTTCCCGCGTGGCGATGTGCACCCCCCGAGCCAATGGGTGTGCGGTCCGCCTACCGAGCCGGCCGCGATGGGTGCTGCCTGTCCACCGACGAGAGGCAGAAACGTGAGGTTCCCCGGCGAACCAAAACTGAAGATGTCCTTGAGCACGTGGGCCCTGGTGTTGATCGCTGGGATGTCCGCCGTGGCACAGAACGCCTGGAACGCCGATGGTCCACTGGGTACACCGGCCATGTCCGGGGCCAACGCGCAGACCAGCGCGCGAGCCAAGGCCAAAGCCGCTGCCGAGCGGCGCAAGCAGGCCGCGACTCGGGCCGCACGGTCGACCCGAGCCGTACCCGCCGCCGGGATCCTGATCCCGCGCACCCCGCAGGGACGGCAGGCCTCGTTCTGGCCCAAACCGCAGCAGGTGGCCAACGCCCGGACCATCGTCCAGGTCGGCCGGGAACTCGGCCTGCCCCCACGGGCCACCGTCATCGCGATCGCGACCGCGCTCCAGGAATCCCACCTGAACAACTACGGTCACTTGGGCGACCGCAACGACCACGACTCGCTGGGACTGTTCCAGCAGCGCCCGTCCGCCGGCTGGGGCACACCCCAGCAGGTCACCAACCCCCGGTACGCCGCGACCAGGTTCTACCGGAAGCTGATGCGGATCAGGGGCTGGCAGCACAGACCGTTGACCCAGGTCGCCCAGTCCGTGCAGGTCTCCGCTTTCCCGCTCGCGTACGCGAAATGGGAAGCCATGGCCGCCCACCTGGTACGGGCCAGTTACGGAATCGGGCCGTTCGCCCGGATCGGAAAGTAGAACGGCCGACGCCCGGCGTCCAGCCGCCCGAGCTCTGTCCGGGAGACAATCCCGTCCGTGACCGCTGGCCAGCTATCCCTGCTCGCTCCCGAACCGCCACGGCATCAGGCGGCCAGCGACACCGTTCGGCTGGTCGTGTTCAACGCTCAGCACGCCGCCCCGGAACGTGCTTGCCGTCAGGTGGCGTGGCTGGCGAGGCAGGAATGCGCGGATCTTGTCGTGGTCACCGAGGTCGGCCCCGGACCGGGCGGTGACGCCCTGGTTACCGCGCTGGCCGACCACGGTTACGCCTCGGTGGTCGATCCGGCACCGGCCACCCGCGACTACCGCACGGTCCTGGCCTCCCGCTCCGCCGCGCTCCAGCCGGTGGACAGCGGTGTCACCGTGCTGCCGCACCGGGCCCCGTGCGCCGCGCTGCGCCTCGGCGGCCACCATGTTGTCCTACTCGGCCTGTACGTGCCGTCCCGAGGGCCGAAGCAGCGCCGCAACGAGGACAAGCGTGCGTTCCAAGCCGCCGTCTCCGCCGCCCTGTCCGGCCTGATCGCCCGCTGCGAAGGGCCGCTCATCGTCGCCGGGGACCTCAACGTCGTCGAACCGGGCCACACACCGCATCACCGCGTCTTCGGCCAGTGGGAGTACGACTTCTACCGATCCTTCCCGGCGGCCGGGCTCACCGACGCGTACCGCCACCTGCTACCCGAAACCGTGGAGCAATCCTGGTACGGCCGAGCCGGCAACGGCTACCGCTTCGACCACGTCTTCCTCACCGCTGCCCACCGTGCGCGGCTCCTCGCCTGCGGCTACCTGCACGAGCCGAGGGAGCAGGGCCTGACCGACCACTCCGCGATGGTGATCCAGATCGCCTGCACCGAGCCACGGTGATTCAGCAACCGGGAGGCCCCTCTTGCGCGATCTTGGAAACCTACCGCGATTATTTGACGCCAGGTTTCCAAGATCTGCCGGCGGTGGGGCTGGCGGTGGGGCTGGGGGTGGGGCTGGGGGCGAGCACGTCGGTGGTGCTACGCGTTGTCGCCGGCCCCCGCGTCGAGGTCGGTGACGAGCCGGGCGAAGCCTTCCTCGGTGACGATCGGGATGCCGTAGTCGCGGGCCTTGCGTGCCTTGGTGGACAGGCTGTCCGGGTCGGCCGCCACCAGCAGCCGGGTCTTCCTGGTCACGTACCCGGCCACGTTCAGCCCGGTCGCCAGTGCCCGCTTCTCCAACAGCTCGCGCGGCTCGTTCGTCTGTCCGGTCACCACCACCACGTCCCCCGGCCGGAGCCGGAACACGCTTGGCAGCTCTCGGTCCTCGCCGGACGGGGAGGCGGCAACGGCCAGCGCGGCGTCAACCGCATCGAGCCCCAACCCCAGCAGGTGCGCCACGCTCTCCAGGTCGCACCGCTCCTCGTCGGTCACGACGCCGTCGCTCAGCGCGGTACGGGCGAGCGCGCGCAGGTAGGCGTGGTGCAACTCGGTGACAGCGGTGCGGTCCAGGCCGAAGTCAGCGGCCAGCGCCACCAGCTCATCGGCTTCGGACTCCGAGATGTGCCGGTCGACCAGCGCCCGGTCCAACACCGCCAGGTACGTGTCCGCCTGCGTCGGCTCCGGCACCCGGGGCAACCGGTCGACCATCCGGGACAGGAAGTGCTGGTCCGTGTTGTGCCTGGTTGACCGTACGACCGGGGCGACGGCCTGGTGGGGCAGGGACGGCCAGCGCAACTCGCCCACGGTGGCGAGCAGCGGAGCCCACGGCAGCGGTTCAGCGGTCACCGACAGGTACGTGGCGAGCAGCCCCGCCGCCGCCCTGGCATCCGCCAGCGCCGAATGCCACCCTTCCAGTCTGACCCCGGCAGCCACGCAGCAGTCTCGCAACGACCGTCCCGTCACCGGGATGTATTGCGCCGCGAGCGTCATCGTGCACAGCCCGAGATCCGGCCACACCGGAACGTCCACACCGATCAGTTGGTACTCGTGCCGCAGGAACATCGCGTCGAACGGCAGGTTGTGCGCCACGACGACCCGCCCGGCCAACAGTTCCGCGACCTTGCCCGCCAGGCAGCCGAAGGTCGGGGCGCGACGCGCGTCAGCGGCCCGGATCCCGTGAACGTGTTGCGGGCCCAGGTCCCGCTGCGGGTTCACGAGGCTGCACCATTCCGCCTCCACCCGACCGCGTTGGTCCAGCAGAACGATGGCGATTTCGGCGACCCGGTGTCTCCAACCCGGGTTCAGGCCAGTGGTCTCGACGTCCAACACCGCGTACATGCCCGGCCCCGACCCCGTTCCATTCCGGTTCCCGGGCAGGAACGCTATCGGTACCGCGACTCAGGTCTGTATCGGACGAATCACCGACCCACATCGCTTGACAATCCCAGTCCACTGTGGCCCCGCCCCCTGGGGTCTCACACTGGGATCGCGTTCAGAGCCGCGCCTGGCCCACCTCGAACAGTTGGATCGCGGCGGCCGTGAGGTCCTCTTGGAGCGGACCGGCTCGTATTCCCGATGTCCCCCGAATGGGTGCACGTCAGGGCTTCCGTATTGAAGCGTCAGGTACACGATTGTTTTCAGGTCGCCATGTACCCCACAATCCGGGCAACTCGACTGAACGGGGATCTCGCCATGAGCTCAGGGCTACGGGCGGCCACTGTCGCGACGGTGGTCGCGGTCGTGTCGTACGGAATCGTCGGAACCGTCGGCCAAGCGGCGGCCGGGCCGGCTGTCGCCCCGGCTGCCGGAGCCGTGACAACGGCATCGGCCTCGGCCGACGACATCAGGGTCAAACTCCCGATCCGGTACGTGACCGACATCGCCGCCAGCCCTGTCCGCCAACGGGTCTATGTCGGCTCTCATCAGGGCATGGCAATTCTCGACATCGCGGGCCAGATCCTGACCACGATCCCGGGTGCCTACTCTGACCTGACCCTGACTCCCGACTCCTCCGTGTTGTATGCGACCCGGCTGGACGACACCACGCTCACCTGGTTCTACACGTCGACCCTCGGTCGCGTGGATGTGGACCTCGGGGTGTGCCCCTACTCGTCGGTGGTCACCGGCAGGAAACTGTGGTTCTCGCACGCATCCTGCGATCTCGGGCGTGACCCGGCCTTGGGATCGTTTGACCCCGTCACCCGGGAGGTGCGTACCGGGCTGATCCCGCTACCCGACACACACCAGTTGCGGGCGGCTCCGGATCACCCTGACCGGCTGGCCCTGGTCGGCCGGAGTGGGTCCCTCGCAACGTACGACGTGTCCGGCAGCACCCCGGCGAAGCTGGCCGAACGGTCCTTGCCCGACCCCACGACCTGCGAGGACGGCGCGGTGACCGCCAACGGTGGGTTGCTGCTCACCGCCTGCGCCCACACCCCGGGACACCAGGTGTTCCACACCGCCGACCTGGCCCCCGAAGCCGCTGTCCACGACGGTGGACACGCCAACGCGGTGGACCTCACGCCCGGCGACCGTTACGTCGCGGCCGGAATCTTCGCGCTGTCCGGGGACGACATCAAGGTGTACGACATCGGCGGCGGCACCCCCGGCGACTACGTCCGGGGCTACGAGTTCCCCGGCGCACTGGTGCCGCACACTGTGCGGTTCGGCGGCACCGACCGGTTGTTCGCCGTGGACGTGACCGGGGACGAAGCCGCGTACCTGAATATCCTCCACGACCCCACGACGCCCGCGACCAAGGTGGTGCTGTTCCCAGAGCCGGCCTTCGACTACGGGCAGGAGGTGTCGATCGGTGGCATCCTGACCCCGGCACCGGCCTCTGGCAGCACGGTGTCGGTATCCCGCACCGACCGCACCGGCTCGTACCAGTTGGGCAGCTTCCCGGTCGGTGAGCAGGGCCTGTTCGGCTTCACCGACACCCCGGTGACCACCGGACCGGTGACCTACACGGTGCGCTACGCAGGGAATGCCAGCCAGCCGCCGGGCGTCGGCAAAGCCACCACGATCATCCGGCCGCTGGAGTACGACGTGAACGCCGACGGCTACGCGGAGACGATTGTCGGCGCACCCGGCGAAGCCCTGGGTACGGTCCGCTCCGCCGGTATTTTCCACCTGCTGTACGGCAGTGCCACCGGTCCGAAAGCCTCGGGAAGCCTCGCGATCCACCAGGACACCGCAGGCGTGCCGGGAGCCGGCGAGAGCAACGACTCATTCGGGCGTACGAACACCAGCGGCGACTTCAACGGTGACGGCTACGCCGATGTGGCGGTGTCCGCGCCGGGGGAGAGCGTCGGTGGGGCGGCCGGCGGCGGTGCGGTCTGGATCTTCCACGGCTCGGCCAACGGCCTGCGTACCGACAACGTGCGGACCATTGACGTCAACGCCACCCCGATTCCCGAGAAGACCTTCGCCTACTTCGGGGAGACGCTCGCCGCTGGTGACTTCAACTTCGACGGCAGTGACGACCTGGCGATCGGTGCCTCCCGGAGCGGTCCGGGCTACGTGGTTGTGTTCCACGGCGACGACATGCGTGGGCTCACCTATCGCGAAATGTTCAGTCAGGACACCGACGGGGTGCCCGGTGCCAATCACGACGGCGACGGGTTCGGCGGGTCCCTGGCGGTCGGCGACGTGGACGGCTACGGCCAGGATGACCTCGTGGTCGGAGCCCCGAACGACTCCGAGGACCGGGGCTGGGCGACCGGTTCGGTCACCGTGATCCACGGCAACCTGTACGGCTTGATCGGATACGGCGCGCAGCGCTGGACCAAGGACACCCCAGGGGTTCCCGGTGGCAGCGGGTCGTTCAACGTGGCCAACGGCGACGCGCCCGACGGCTTCGGCCGGCAGGTGGTGCTCGCCGACCTGGACGGCGACACCTCCGACGACCTCGCGGTGGGCGCTCCCGGCTCCCCGTTCTACGTGGACGGGGTACGCAAGCGGGACGCCGGCACGGTCACCGTGCTCTACTCCGACGGGTCCCGGATCGGCAACGCGGGCGCGGTTCAGGTCTCCCAGCAGACCGCCGGCATGCCCGGGATCTCCGGCCAGGAGGACCTGTTCGGAACCACGCTGGCGGCCGGTGACGCGAACGGCGACCGCGACGCCGAACTGGCGATCTACAGTCCGGGTGACACGTACCTGACCGTGGTGCCTGGAACGTCCGGTGGCCTGGCGTACGGCAACGCCAAAGCCTGGACCCAGAACTCGTCCGGGATCCCGGGCATCACCGAGTCCGGTGATCGGTGGGGCGGCTCATTGCGGTTCGGGTACGTGAAGAGCGCCGCCCGCGCGTCGTTGCTCGTCGGTGCGCCGGGCGAGAACAGCGGGCAGGGTGCCTGCACCGTGATTCACGGCAGCGGCACCGGGCTGACCGCCACCGGAGCCCAGTACCTCTCCCAGGACACCAGCGGGGTGCCCGGCACCGCCGAGTCGTACGACAGCTTTGGAACCTTTTAGCGCCGGTTCCCCAGGGTGGTAGACCCCCGGCATTTCCAGGGACGGTGCCGGTCTTTTCCCAGGACACTCCGGGGTTGCTGAATCCGGTGACCCCGGTTTTGATGGTAGCGCTTTCACCTGAACGCGTGATGCGTTACCGCATCGGTATTCAACCGTCATGTAGCTGACTGCCGCCATCCCGGTATTGGGGTAAGAATTTTCCCAACGGCCATAACACGGTCGAACGGGGGTCTGGCCATGAGTGTGGGTTTACGCACAGCTGTCGTCGCGACGGTGGTCGCTGTCGCGTCATACGGAATCGTCGGAACCACCGGTCAGGCCGCCGCGGCGGCGCCGACTGATTCCAAGGTCAAGCTCGCGATCTGGAACACGTACGACCTCGCGGTTGACGACGTGCACCAGCGGGTCTTCGTGGCCGGGGCCGAAGGACTCCAGGTCCTCGACTATGACGGTCAGACCGTGAAAACCATCGAGGGCAGGTTTGTCCACCTGACACTGCCGGCCGACTCGTCCCAGGTGTACGCCGTTCGCCAACTCGTCGACACCAGGATCACCGTGGTCGACACCGCCACTCTCGACAGCCGCGACGTCGACCTCGGTGCCGGTGTCTGCCCGTACTCGGCCGCGTTGACCGGCGGCAAGCTGTGGTTCTCGTACGCGACCTGTTTCACCAGCCAGACGGCGCTCGGCTCCTACGACCCCGCGACCGGCGAGGTGAGGACCGGGCTGCTCAGCACACCCCGCTGGGCGTACGCCATGCGGGCCGACCCGAACCGACCGGACCGGCTGGCGTTCCTCGGCGGCTTCGAAGGGCACCTGGCGGTCTACGACGTGTCGGTCGATCCGCCGGTCCTGGTCGTCGACCGGGCCCCGTCGCAGCCGGCCAACTGTGTGGACGGTGTCGTAGCGGCCGGCGGTGACCGGCTGGTCACCGCCTGCGCCCGGACCCCGGGACACGAGGTGTACCGGACCGCTGACCTGACCAGCGAGCCGGCGCTCGACACCTCCGGGCAGGGTGTGGCCCTGGACCTGACCCCGGACCAGCGGTACGTCGCCGCCGGCGTCTTCGGCAGCGGCAGCGGTGACGTCCTCCACATCGAGATCTTCGACATCGAGAACGGCACCCCGGGCAGCTTCGTCCGGGGCTACGAGTTCCCGTACGGGCTGGCGCAGCGCGGTCTCGCCTTCGGCGGGAAGTCCCGGCTGTTCGCGATCGAGGCCGCTCCTGACGCGAAGTACCTCCACATCCTGCACGACCCGCTGAACCACCCGACCCCCGTCGCGGTCTCGGTGCCGGCGGCTGTCGACTACCTGGGGACCATCCGGGGCACCGGTTGGCTGGGGTACCCGCCCGGCGAGGTCACCACGGCGACCCTGACCCGGATCAACCGCGCCGGATCCCAGCAACTGGGCAGCGTGCAGGTCGCACCGGACGGCAGGTTCTCCTTCACGGATCCACTGGTGGGCACCACCGGCCCCACCACGTACGTTGTCGGCCATCCCGGGGACGAGACCCATCCCCCGGCGAAAGGTCAAGCCAGCACGATCATTCGGCCCCTGGAGTACGACGTGAACGCCGACGGCCACGCAGACACCGTCGTGGGTGCGCCGGGGGAGGACGAGTTCGCCGGGATGTTCCACCTGCTGTACGGCAGTGCCAACGGCCCCAAAGCGGTGGGAAGCCTCGCGATCCACCAGGACACCCCCGGAGTGCCGGGTGCGAAGGAGTTCGGTGACGGCTTCGGCCAGGTGAACGCCAGCGGTGACTTCAACGGCGACGGCTACGCGGACCTCGCGGTGTCCGCCCCGCACGAGAATTTCGGCGCGGGCGCGGTGTGGGTGTTCCAGGGGTCGGCGCTTGGCCTGCGTACCGACAGCGTCCGGGTCCTCGACTTCGGCGACACCGTGCGCCCGCACTCCGATCCGTCGCCGGACTTCGGGTTCTCGCTCGCGGCCGGTGACTTCAACGGGGATGGACGGGACGACCTCGTGGTCGGCGGTGCCCCCTGGTACGGCCCCGGTTACGTCTCGGTGTTCCACGGCACCGGCACCGGAGCGTTCAGCTACCTCGGGGAGTACACCCAGGGCACTCCGGGTGTGCCGGGAAGTAACCGCGACGGCGACGCCTTCGGGTACTCCCTGGTAGCGGGAGACGTGAACGGTGACCGCCGGGACGATCTGGCGGTCGGAGCACCCGGCGACTCGGAAGATCGGGGCTGGGCCACCGGTTCGGTCACGCTGTTCTACGCCGGTTCCGAAGGCTTGACCGGTACCGGGGCGCAGCGCTGGACCAAGGACAGCACCGGGGTTCCGGGAGGTCCCGGGTCCTTCAACGAGAGCCGGGACGACTCATCGGACGGCTTCGGCTCGCGACTTGGGCTCGCGGACTTCAACGGCGACGCCAAAGCCGACCTGGCCGTGGGGGCTCCCGGCTCTCCGGTCTACGTCGATGGGGTACGCAAGCGGGACGCCGGCACGGTCACCATGCTCTATTCGGACGGTCACCGGATCGGCACCGCGGGTGCGATCCAGGTGACCCAGCAGACCACCGGCATGCCAGGTACCGCAGGCCAGGAGGACTGGTTCGGAGCCACCCTGGCATCCGGTGACTCCACTGGGGACGGACGTGCGGAGTTGGCGGTCTACAGTCCTGGCGACACGTACGTCACGGTGATCCCCGGAGGTTTGACGTACGGCGGTGCGAGGGCCTGGACCCAGAACTCGGCGGGAATCCCCGGCACCACCGAGCCCGGCGACTATTGGGGCCGCTACCTGCGGTTCGTGGACGTGAAAGGCATCGGCCAGGACTCACTCGTGGTCGGCGCGTCTGATGAGAACGGCGAGCGGGGCGCGGTCACGGTGATACCCAGCACGACGACCGGACTGACCGGGGTCGGGGCGCAGTGGTTCTCCCAGGACACCACCGGAGTGCCCGGCACCGCCGAACCCTACGACTACTTCGGAACCTTTTAGACGCCAGTAGCCAAAGACACGATCAGGAGGTGCCCTCCGGTTGCGCATCCGCTCGGAGGGGGGTGGATGCGCAATTGGGGTCGCCCGCCCGGTGCGGCCGTTGACCGGCGAGCTGTCCTACGGCATTCGAAACGTTGGGCTGGCGGCCACCAGCGCACCACCCACCCCCACCATGAGGGAGAAGACGACGGCCAGCGCACGCCGTCCTGTGTGTTTCATGCAGTTCCTCCGATCGAATGGTCAGGCAGTCCGAAGCCAATCGCCGTAGCTTCAACCTGAATTGATGACCCTAGAGAATACCTATAACAAATACGAATCGAATGGGTTGTCGGGAATTCGTCAATTCCATCACCGTGGACGGACGGGGTGACCGCGGGCATGACGGCCGGCCACATTCCGAAAATTGTGAGGCTACCTGTGATTTCTCTCGTGTTTCCGGAATGACCGACCGTTGCCCAGCCAGGTGACAGCGGAGCGTCAGCGGCCGGTACGCAGGTGACGCAACGCCTCGGCGGCGTCTTCGACGGGCGTACCGAGTTCGGAGGCACCGAACAGGTGCAGTGAGGAACCGGCGTCGATCTCCAGCAGTGCGGACCGCAGGCCGAACCGGCGCCGCTCATCGACCCGGATCCGTTCGACGTCGCGCCACGGGATCCGTCGCTTGGTCGCGAAGCCGGTCACCACGGTCACACCCTCACCGTCGGCTGCCAGCCGAACCGGGGCCAGGATGTCACGCAGTGCGTAGGTTCCTACCGCGACAGCGGCGGCCAATATCAGGATCAGGCCGGGCCGGTCCCTGACCAGAAGTGGGCCGACGACGGCCAGGACCACCGCTGCCCCCAGCTTGCCGATCATGACACCGCCTGGTACCCGCCAGCTCAGCGGGGTCGGTACCGCCCCGGCCGGGCCGCTTGGCGGTGGTACGGCCGGTCGCGGCGTCACGGGCCCGGAGTCTTCTTCGTGCACGCTGCTCAGCCTGCCATGTCGCGACCTGGTCCGCGTTGCCCGGCACCACCCGTGGCGCGGGCACGAGTGACGGCCACCCAGGCAGCCATCACCCGTTACCCACAGGCTGTGGATAAGGGGTGGGGAAAACTACATGTGTGGGATTCGTCGCGATTTGTGAGGCCCGCGATGGACGCCCGGTCAGCGCCAGCGGGAAAGCACCAGCAAGCTGATCACCAAGGCGCCGAAGCCGATCGCCAGGTTCCAGTACCCCAGCCCGTACAGCGGCGTGCTGACCGGTTCCGGGAGATCCAGGAAGCCGTTGGTGAGGTAGAACACCACCAGCCACAGGATGCCCAGCACGATCAGGCCGACCGCGGTGACCGGCAGCCAGGTCGGACTCGGCCTCTTCGACTCCGCCGTTGTGGGGCGGGGACGAAGCTCTACGGGCGGGGTGTAGACCTTCTTCTTTCGTACTCGGGACTTAGGCACGGTGCTGCTCTCCTGCGGGGAACTTCGCCAGCTAGCGTAGTCAGGTCGACGCGCGGTTCAAGGAGGGGGCGTGGCAGGCCACACACCGGACCACACACCGAAACGCACGACGAGGCAGGCTGACACTACCCGATCCGAAGCCTCGACACCACGCTCCGTCCAGTCACAGGTCGGATGGGGTACGGCGCTGGCTCGCGCCCTGTCGCCCCTGCTGCCGATGCGCCGCACCGACCGGGTGAAGGGCTGGTCGTACGTCGTCCCGGTGGTCCTGCTGCTCGCCGGGATGATCTTCGCGACCAGCGCGGAGACCGCCCGGGGCACCGAACTGCGCAGCGACCGGCGGGTCGCGATGCGGGATCTGATCGGCGAGCGCCGTACCGAGGTCGCCTCGCTGTCCGACCGGCGTGACCGGCTGGCCCGTGAGGTGGAGGACCAGACCGACCGGCTGGCCAGCTCGGACGGGCGGGTCCAGGACGAGCAGCGGCGTGCCGACAAGGTGCGCACGGAGGCTGGCCTCACCGCGGTGCGCGGCCCTGGGGTCATCGTGGTCCTGGACGACGCGCCGTACCGCCCGGACCAACCGTTGCCCCGCGGTGCCAGCCCGGACGACCTTGTGGTGCACCAGCAGGACGTGCAGGCGGTGGTCAACGCGCTCTGGGCGGGCGGTGCCGAGGCCATGTCGATCATGGGGGTGCGGGTGATTTCGACCAGCGCGGTACGGTGCGTAGGTAACACACTGTTGTTACATGATCGTGTGTACTCACCGCCATTCCGGATCAGGGCCATCGGTGATACTCGCCGGATCCTGGCTGAACTGGACCGGTCTCCGGGGGTACGTCTGTATCGTGCGGCTGCGGAGGACTTCGGGTTGGGCTATGACGTGACAGTCGGGGAGAATGTGAAGATTCCGGCGTTCGAGGGCGCCGAGGCCCTGAGTTATGCCCGGGTGACGCGATAACCGGAGGTGCCTGGTGGCCGTTTATCGGTCGCAGCGCGCATCCCCGGCGGACGGGGATGTGAAGCCCAAGCGGCGTGGCCGGCACGCCGTGCCCGACGATGATGACGCCCCCGAGGTCGAATCGCCGCTGCCGGATCCGCTCGACCCTGGAAGCCTGGCCCATCCAGAGAGGCCGGTCATTCCAGAAGCCCCGGCCACCGCGGAGAGCCCGGCCAGCTCCACCACACCGGTCAGTCCGACGCCTGCCGGTGCGACGGACCCGGCGGTGCCCATGATCGCTCCGCCTCCGATCGACACACCCACCTCGGTGGCCCCACCAGTTTCTGTGGCCCCTCCGCCGGCTGACCCACCACCCGCCGCGCCACCCGCAGCCAGGGCGAAGGTGCCCGTGGGTCGGATCGCTCCCGTTGATCCAGCACCTTCCGGGATCGCAGCAGCCGCCCCGGATACGGCGACCCCCGTCGGGCCGGAAATGCCCCCCGCCATTTCCATCGTGTCGGCGGAGCCCGCCACGCCCGGGAACGGAGCCGCGCCAGTCGGCCAAGCCGGTTCGGCGGGATCCGTACCGCCCTGGGCTCTCGTGGCCACGGCCGGTCCCCCAGCAGCCGCCGATCCGCCGGAGGCTGTGCCGACGACATCGTCCGTGGGCACGGAGCAGTCACTGGGAGACATCGGCCCCGGTGGCCGTCACGCGGCGCCGGACCGCGAGCCCACCCCCCCGGCCGACCGTCCCGCCAGCTCCGGCCGTCACGCCGCACCGGACGATCCGGACGGCCCGCTGCCAGCGGACATTCCCAACCCTGCGGCCGGCACCGCGAAAGTGGCTGGTACTGCCAGGCCGGTCGGCCGTGCCAGGCCAACCGGCCGCGCCACGCTGATCGGCCGGTCTCCGCTGATCGGCCGCGCCACACCGGGGGGCATGTCATCGCTGGGCCGGGCAGCGGGTTCCAGTGTTGTGGCGTCCCACCCCGTTGTGGCATCGCATCCTGTCGTGGCCTCCGTCGGCGTACCAGGAGCGCAACCCACCGGACCGGATCCGGCCGAGTCCAGTGGACCGGAGGCGACCGATGGAGATGTCACACGGTCGTATCGGGGACGCCGGCGCGGTCCCGACGAAGTGGACTGGGACGCGGAACTCGGTCAGATCAGGAGCTGGCGTCGTGCTGCCCGGGATACCGGTGCGGACGACGAGGCACCGCCGCGGCCGCCACGGAGCCCAGCCCCGATGGCGATCCTGCACTCCGGGATCCGTGGCCTGGGCGAGGTGCTCATCACCTTCGGACTGGTGGTGCTCCTGTTCGCCGGATACGAGGTGTGGGGCAAGTCGGCCCAGGTCGATGCGGCCCAGAACGAGCTGGACACCAAGCTGGAGGACGCCTGGGAGGGCGGCGGCAGTGGGCCGGCTCAAGGCGTCCCCAAGGAGAAGGCGCTACCCGGCGATGCGATCGCCCGGCTGCACATACCCAGGCTGGACAAGCACTGGGTGGTGGTGGAGGGCGTCAACCCGGGCGATATCAAGAACGCGCCTGGCCACTACCCGGACACCGCGATGCCCGGACAGCTCGGGAACTTCTCGGTGGCCGGGCACCGGATGCCCGCCGTCTTCTGGAACCTGCACAAGATGCAGCCAGGAGACAAGATCTTCCTTGAGGACCGCCAGAACTGGTACGAGTACCAGGTGACCGAGACCAGGATCGTGCTCCCGAACGCGGTCGAGGTGGTAGCCCCGGTGCCCGGCAAGCCGGGTGAAAGACCGACCGAGGCCATGCTCACTCTGACAACCTGCAATCCGCAGTGGGACAACTACGAACGGTTGATCGTGCATGCGAAACACGCCGGTGTCCGACCCAAGTCCCAGGGTCGGCCCGCCGAACTGGTGAAAGACGACTGAGGCGTCGGGATGTACGGGTGGATCTGGAACAAGCTGCCGTTCGGCCTGCCCGGAAAGATCATCGGGTCCGGGTTGCTGGTCGGCCTCGCGGTGTGGCTGTTGTGGTATTACGTCTTCCCCGCCGTGGAACCACTGCTGCCCTTCGACGACGTACAAGTAGAAGGTCCGACCCAGCCCGGTGGCGGTGGGACCCCCGCCGGTCCGGACGTCCCGAGCCCGAGCGGGAGCGTCATCCCGACCTGACGCACTGACCAGCACAAGCCGGCAAAGTACGCTGGTGCCGGCGCCGCCCCCGATCCGCCGGAGTCGACTTATGCCCGAACCCAGATCCGCCCGAGTCCTGGTGGTGGACAACTACGACTCGTTCGTGTTCAACCTGGTGCAGTACCTGGGCCAGCTCGGTGTCGAGTGTGTCGTCCGGCGCAACGACCAGCTCGACCTCGACGAGGTGCCCGATCTCGCGGTCTCGGGAGTGCTGCTCTCACCCGGTCCCGGCACGCCGGAGCGGGCAGCCGTGTGCATCCCCCTGATCAGGCGGTACGCCGGCACCATCCCGATCTTCGGAGTGTGCCTCGGCCAACAGGCGATCGGCGTGGCGTACGGAGCCGTGGTCGACCGGGCACCGGAGTTGCTGCACGGCAAGACCAGCCGGGTCCACCATGACGAAGTCGGTGTGCTGGCGGGAGTGCCGAACCCGTTCATCGCCACCCGCTACCACTCCCTGGCGGTGCGTGCCGAAACCCTGCCGGACGAGATCGAGATCACCGGGCGTACCGAGTCCGGTGTGGTCATGGCGATGCGCCACCGTGAGCTGCCGGTGGAGGGCGTGCAGTTCCACCCGGAATCCGTGCTCACCCAGGGCGGTCACCAGATGCTCGCGAACTGGCTGGCAACCTGTGGCCACCCGAAGGCACTGGAGCGGGCACCCGCATTGGTCGCGGAGGTCGAGCAGCGCCGGACCAGCGTGGTTACCGGCGTAGCCTGACCGCTAGGGACGCAATCCGGCATCGCCATCCGACCGGTATCCGATGGTGTCACCGGTCACGGACGGCGTCGGTGTCGGGGTGGGTGTCGGCGTTGGCGAGGTGGCCGGCTCGGTTACCACGGTGATGGTCACGGTGCTCCCCCTGAGCACCGAGGCATTGCCGTTCGGGTTCTGATCCACCACGGTGTTGGGCGTCTCGCCGGCTCCCGCTTCCCGTTCCACCACGTCAACGCGGAAGCCCTCGCTCCGGAGCTCGCTCACCGCATCGTCCCGGGCGTCACCAACCACGTTGGGCACCCGTTTCTTGTTGCCTTTCGAGACGTAGAGGGTGACGGTGGACTCCTCGTTCACCTCCTTGCCCGGCTTGGGGTCGGTGTCCTGCACCGTACCGGCCGCCCGCAGCCCGTCCCTTTCCACGACGTCGACCTTGAGGTTCAGCTTCTCGAGCGCGTCCCGGGCCGCCTCCTCCGATTTGCCCACCACGTCGGGGATCTCGACGGTCTTCGGGCCGGCGCAGACGGTGAGCGTGACCGTCGTGCCCTCGGCAACCGGGTTGCCCGCGGCCGGCTGCTGTCCGACCACGTTGCCCTTGGTGCACTCCGCGTCGAACTGATCCTGTTTGGCGGCCTTGAGCTTCTTGGCCGTCAGCGTGGCCACCGCGGCTTCGTACTTCTGGCCGTTCAGGTTGGGAACCTCGACGTCCTGTGTCTGATTCGCCAGGAACAGTCCCGTGGCCAGCGCGACCAGGGCGAACACCGCGAGCAGGCCGAGCCCGAGCAGGGCCCAGCTCGCCGCCCGGCGCTTGCCCTCGTCCGGCACCCGGGCGGTGGGTCGGGTCGGGTAGCCGGATGCCGGCATCGGGCCGAGGTAATGGGTACGTTCCTCGGCGGGCAGCACCGGGGTCGCCTGGACCGGACGTCCCGCCGCGGCCCGCAACAGGTCGGCACGCATCTCGGCGGCGCTCTGGTACCGGTTGATCGGGTTCTTCGCGAGCGCCTTCAGCACCACGGCGTCGATGTCCGGACTGACGTCCGGGTTCACTTCGCTCGGCGCCCGGGGATCCTCCCGTACGTGCTGGTAGGCGACACTCACCGGGTTGTCCCCGATGAACGGCGGCTGCCCGCACATCAGCTCGTACAGCACGCAGCCGGTGGCGTAGACGTCGCTGCGGGCGTCCACGGCCTCCCCTCGCGCCTGTTCCGGGGAGAGGTACTGCGCGGTGCCGATCACCGCGCTCGTGGCGGTCATCGTGGAGGTGCCGCTGGCCAGCGCGCGGGCGATGCCGAAGTCCATCACCTTGACCTGGCCGCCCCGGGTCAGCATCACGTTGCCCGGCTTGATGTCCCGGTGGATGATCTGGTGCCGGTGACTGAACTCCAGTGCCGCGCAGGTGTCGGCCACGATCTCCAGTGCTCGCCGGGGCATGATCCGCCCTTCGGCGGCGAGTACCTCTTTGAGGGTTCTGCCGTTCACGTATTCCATCACGATGTACGGCAGGCTCACCCCTTCCTCGCGTTCCTCGCCGGTGTCGTACACGGCGACGATCGCGGGGTGGTTCAACGACGCCGCGTTCTGCGCCTCCCGGCGGAACCGGGCCTGAAAGGTGGCGTCCCGGGCCAGGTCGGCACGCAGCATCTTGATCGCCACGTCCCGGCCCAGCCGCAGATCACGCCCCAGGTGTACCTCGGCCATTCCGCCGTACCCGAGGAGTTCTCCGAGCTGGTACCTGCCCCCTAGCAGGCGGGCCTGCTGGGTCATCCTGAAAATTCCTTCTGGCCGTCGTCGGTCATGGCCCTGGCGGTACCACCCGTCGTGACAGGCGGGGAGGCGGGGGTCCTGGTGGGAGAGGGCGGCGGAGCCGACGTGGCGGGTGGAGCGGTGGTCGCCGCCGGTGGGGTCCAGTCACCGTCTCCCGTGTCATCGTCGTCATCCGGCGCGGGTACGACAGGCCCCCGGTCCTCCTGCTGGTAGAAGATCGTGACGGTGGTGCCCCGCTTCACGTCCCCTTTGGGCTTCACCCCGGTCACCTGGTACGGCTTGTAACCGTGCCTGTTACGGATTTCCGTGACAGGGTTCAGGCCCAGCGCCTTCAGCTCCTTCTTCGCCTGTTCGACCGGCTTGCGGAGATAATCGGCCTCATTGATTTTGACAGTGTCGGCGGCGGCTGACGTCGCTTCTGTCTGGGTCTCGCCGGCACCACCGGATCCGCCGTCGTCCGGGTCCATCAGGAACATCAGCAGCCCACCAAGCAGCAACAGTGCCAGCACGCCCCCCGCGATCCCGAGCACCATACCCGAGTTGCTCTTCTGGGCCGTGCCACCCTGTGAGTAGCCGGCGCCCTGGGCGTAGCCGCCCCGGCCGTGCTGCGCGAAGTTGCCGCTCCGGATCTGGGTGGCCTGGTAGCCGCCGCCAGCCTGATTCGCCTGCTGGCCCGCGGTGGCCTGGGCGTACTCCTCCTGGCCCTGGGACGCGAAAAACGGCACCGCAGCCGCGCCCCGGGCGAACTGGCCACCCCGCGCGGGGCTGGTCGGGGCGACGCCGCCCTGGGCCGGACTGGTCGGTGCCAACCCGCCGGGCGTTACGGCGGTGCCGCGGGATGCCGGTAGCACCGCCGTACCGCCGAGGGGTCCTCCGGACACCGGTCTGCCAGCCGCCGCGGCCCGCGCCGCCTCCGCCATCCCCCGGGCGCTCGGCCAGCGAGCGGCCACATCCTTTGCCATCGCCCGGATCACCACGGTGCGGACGTTGTCCGGTACGTCGGCCGGCAGCCGCGGCGGCTCCTCGTTGATGTGCTTCATCGCCACTTCGATCGGGCTCTCGCCTTCGAACGGGCGGCGACCGGCGAGGCACTGGTAGGCGACCACGCCGAGCGAGTACACGTCGCTTGCCGGGGTGATGGATCCTTTTCCCGACGCCTGCTCCGGGGAGACGTACGATGCGGTGCCGAGCACCGAACCCACCTGCGTGAGGTTGCCGGTGATCGCGCTGCGAGCGATCCCGAAATCAGTGAGCACCAGTTTGCCGTCAGGGCGCACCAGAAGGTTCCCCGGCTTGACGTCGCGGTGCACGATGCCCCGTTCGTGAGCTGCCTGCAACGCGTCAGCCGCCTGCGCGATCAGGTCCATCGTTCGGGCCGGCGTGAGCCGGCCCACATTGCTCAGCACCTGGTTCAGCGGCTCACCCTCGACGTACTCCATCACCAGGTAGGCGACCGAGCCGCCGCCGTCCACGGAGTTCTCGCCGTAGTCGTACACCTGGACCACGCCGGGATGGTTGATCGTGGCCATCACCCGGGCCTCGGCCCGGAACCTCTGGGCGAACCCCGGCTCCTCCAGCATCGCGGGCTGCAACACTTTGACGGCGACCGTCCGGCCGAGGACCGTGTCCTCCGCCTTCCACACGTCGCCCATGCCACCGCTGGCTATCCGTTCGCTCAACTGATAGCGGCCGCCCATGGACGTGCCGGATGTGAGCATCAGAGATTCCCCCTCGTTACCTTCATCCCCGCTCCTCCAGCACGGTCTTCATGACACTGCCGGCGATCTGGGTCGCCCGGTTGCTGCCACCAGAACCGAAGTTCTCCAGGAAAACGGCGACAGCCACCTTCGGCTGTCCGTCCTTGACCGCGAACCCGATGAACCAGCCGTGGTCGCGGGCACCCTGCGCGTTCTGCGCCGTCCCGGTCTTGCCGCCCACCTCGACCCCGTTGATCTGAGCGGCGGTGCCGGTGCCGGACTGGACCACTCTCACCATCATCCCTCGCAGCGCCGAGGCGGTTCCGCCGTCGAGTGGTCGGCTCAGCTCCTCCCGCTCCTTCGCGGTCTCCAGGATGTCGGCCAGGTCCGGCCCCCGGACCTCCTTCACCAGGTGCGGCTGGACCCGGACGCCGTCGTTGGCCACGGTCGCGGCGATCATCGCGCCCTGCAGCGGTGTCATCCGGACGTCACGCTGCCCGATGCTGGACTGCGCCACCGTCGGCACGTCCGACATCTCCCCGGTACGGCTCGCGGCGACCGGCAGCGGGATCCGCAGGTCCTCGTCCTCGAACCCGAACTCGCGCGCCATGTCCTTCACCTGGTTGGCACCCAGCTCCACGCCGAGCTGGGCGAATCCGGTGTTGCACGACTCCCGCAGCGCGTCCTCCAGGGTGACCTGCGATTCCGGACAGATCGACGGGTGCGCGTTGGTGATCGTGCGGGTGGTCTGTTCCGGCGTGTACGACGGACCCGACGGAATCATGGTGGCCGGGCTGTACCCGGACTTCAGAGCCGCCGCCGCCACGATCGTCTTGAACGTCGAGCCCGGCGGATAGTGCTCCCCCAGCGCCCGGTTCAGCATTGGCTTGTCCGAGTCCTTCAGGTACTTGTTCCAGGTCTTCTTGGCGGCCTTCGAGCTGTGGCTGGCCAGGCCGTTCGGGTCGTAGCTGGGGGTCGACACCGCGGTCAGCAACGCGCCGGTGACCGGGTCCAGCGCGACCACCGCGCCCCGGTTGTCGCCGAGTTCCCGGAACGCGGTCTTCTGCGCTTTCTCGGAGAGGGTCAGCACGACGTCACCACCCACCGGACGGCGTCCGGTGATGATGTCGGTGAACCGGCGCACGAAAAGCCGCGGGTCCTCTCCGGAGAGCACGTCGTCGTACTCCGCCTCGATGCCGGTGTCGCCGTAGTAGATCGACTTGTGGCCCACCACGTGCGCGTACTCCGGGCCCTCCGGATAGGTGCGGGTGAACCGCAGCTCTCCGCCGGTGTCCTTGCTGGTCGCCACCGCATCTCGAGCCACCCGGATGTTGCCGCGCTGCCGTTGGTACTCCTGTACCAACACGCGGTTGTTCAACTCGTGGTTGCGGTAGTAGTCGCCCTGCAGGAACTGGACGTAGTTCAGGTTCAGGAACAGCAGGCCGAACAACACCATCACGGCGACGGAGACCCGGCGAAGCGGCGCGTTCACAGCCGTACCACCTCTGTCTGTGCCATGGACAGCCTGCCGGCTGGCGGCGGCGACGAGTCGGCCGGACGACGGGCGGCGTCGGAGATCCGCAGCAGCAGCGCGGCCAGGATCCAGTTGGCCACCAGGGACGACCCGCCGTACGACAGGAACGGCGTGGTCAACCCGGTCAGCGGTATCAGCTTGCTCACACCGCCCACGATGACGAACACCTGCAATCCCAGTGAGAACGCCAAGCCTGCCGCGAGCAGCTTCCCGAACGAGTCCCGGACCAGCAGCGCGGTTCGGATCCCGCGTTCCACGATCACCAGGTAGAGCACCAGCACGGCCGACAGCCCGAACAGGCCGATCTCCTCACCGATCCCGGCGGCGATGTAGTCGCTGTGCCCGACCGGGATGGTGTCCGCCGCGCCCACCCCGGGGCCGGTGCCGAACAGGCCACCGGTGCCCAACCCGAACAGCGCCTGGATCGGCTGGTAACCGATGCCGTCCGGATCCTGAAACGGGTCCAGCCAGACCGACACCCGGATCTGCAAGTGACTGAACAGGCTGTACGCCAGCAGTGCGCCGCCGAGGAACAGCCCGAGGCCGATCAGCAGCCAACTGGTCCGTTCGGTGGCGATGTAGGTCATCGCGACGAATGAGCCGAAGTACATCAGCGAGGTGCCGAGGTCGCGTTCGAACACCAGCACCAGCAGGCTGGCCACCCACACCACGATCACCGGGCCGAGGTCCCGGCCCCGGGGGAAGTCGATGCCCAGCACCCGCTTGCTCGCCAGCGACAGCACCTCGCGCTTGCGTACCAGGTAGTACGCGAAGAACGACAACAGCAGCAGCTTGGCGAACTCGCCCGGCTGGATCGACCCCACCGGAGTGTGGATCCACAGCTTCGAGCCGCCGGAACCCGACAGGCTGTACGGCAGCACGGCCGGGATCGCCACCAGCACGATGCCGATCAAGGCCAGGGTGTACGCATACGTCGACAGTGTCCGGTGGTCCCGGACCAGCGCGAGCACCAGGACGAACGCCACCACCGCGACCAGCGTCCACAACAGCTGGCGGAACCCGTAGTCCCCGAACGTCGCCAGCGTCTGACGTTCCTCCGGATCGGCGTCACCGAGATCGAGCCGGGCGATGAAGACCACTCCGAGCCCGTTGAGGAACGTGACGCACGGCAGGATCACGGGGTCGGCGTACGGCGCGAAGTAGCGCACGGTCGCGTGTCCGCCAACCGCCAGGAACACGAACATCGCCGGCATCACCAGTGCCGCGGCGCCCGCCGACTGGAGCAGTGCGAAATGTGCCCCCACCGCGAACCAGGCCACCAGCAGGCCGGCGAACAGCATCAGCAGCAGTTCGCTGTTGCGGCGGTTGGGGGGCAGCCGCCGACGCCCACCCGCGGCGGGTGGCGTGGGCGGCGGGCCGGTGATCGGGGCGGCGGTCATGATCTGGATCAGTCGGTCTCGCGGCAGTTGTCCCCGGGAACCTGAGGCTCCGGTGTGGCTGACGGACTCGGGGTGACCTGGGCGGACGGTGCGGGGCTCGGCACCTTCGGTGTCGCGGCACCGGTCGCGTCGCGCCCCGGCTGCTTCGACTGGGGGGGCTTGGTGGGTGACGGGCTCGGCGGGCTACTGGTGCACGGCTGTAGCAGGTTCTCGTTCTGCGGGCTGTTCTTGGTGATGTTGGAGAAGATCCGGTACGCCTCGTTCCGGCTGTCGGCGAGGATTCCCCGCTCGACCCGGGCCTGTGCCGGCTTCGACAGGTCCCGCATGGTGATGCCGTTGCTGCGGGTTTCCTCCGTGGACAGCCGCATCCCGCCGAATTCACCCCGGAAGCCGTGGTACACGGCGACGAAGCCGTCGCCGGTCGCCCCGACGTAGTAGGCGTTCTGCCATCCGTACCAGGTTCCGACGGCGAGCAGTCCAAACAGGACCAGAGCGACCAGGGTGAGCAGCACGCCGCTGCCGCGACGCCTCGGCCGGGAACCGCTGTCCGGTTCCTCGTCCTCGTACTCCGAGTCGTAGCGGGGCTGGTTCAGCTGGCCCTGTTGGTCGGGAGGCCGGGCGGCGAGTGCCGCGCGGGCTGCGGGGCTGGCCGGGTCGGCGGCCGTCGCCATGCCGCGGTCCCGGGACGCCGCACCACCCACGATCGGTTGCGATTCGATGATGTCCGCGTCGGTGACGTCGGCGATGATCACAGTCACGTTGTCCGGACCGCCACCCCGCAGTGCCAGCTGGACCAGCCGTTCGACGCACTTGTCGGGGTCCTGGATGTCGCGCAGGGTTTCGGCGATCGTCTCGTGACTGACCACACCGGACAGGCCGTCGCTGCACAGCAGGTAGCGGTCACCGTGGCGCACCTCGCGGACCGAGTACTCCGGGTCCACCTCGCGGCCGTCCAGCGCCCGGGTCAGCAGCGAGCGCTGTGGGTGACTGCCGGCCTCCTCAGCTGTGATCCGTCCTTCGTCGACCAGCATCTGCACGTACGTGTCGTCCTTGGTGACCTGGACCAGTTGGCCTTCCCGGAACAGGTACGTGCGGGAGTCGCCGACGTTGACCAGGCCGACCTTGCTGCCGCTGAACAGCATCGCGGTCAGGGTGGTGCCCATGCCCTCCATCTGAGGGTTGGCGTCGACGGTTTCCCGGAGCTGCTGGTTGGCCGCGGAGACCGCCTGGCGCAGTCGGTCGATCAGGTCGCCGCCGGGTACGTCCTCGTCGAGCGGGGCCAGCACGCCGATCACGACGTTGCTGGCGACGTCTCCGGCGGCCATACCTCCCATTCCGTCGGCAACCGCCAGCAGCCGTGGACCGGCGTAGACGGAGTCCTGGTTCCCGTCGCGGATCAGTCCGCGGTCGCTTCGTGCCGCATAACGAAGAGTCAAGGTCATGGCCGTAGCTCGAGAGCGGTGTGCCCGATCCGGATCGGCACACCGAGAGGGACAGGGGTTGGTCCGGTGACCTTAGCGCGATCCAGGTAGGTGCCGTTGGTCGAGCCAAGGTCTTCGAGCAGCCATTCTCCATGACGCGGTACCAGGCGGGCGTGCCTGGCCGACGCGTAGTCGTCGGTCAGCACGAGAGTCGAATCCTCTGCGCGACCGAGGGTGATCTGAGCTTCACTCAAGGTGATTCGGGTACCGGCGAGAGTCCCTTCTGTCACCACGAGCTGGCGTGCTGTGCGCCCCCGCTTCGGAGGCTGCTGCCGCGGTGCCTGCGACACCCCACGGGGCGCGGCGACCAGCCGGGACTGGCGGGCCCCCGCGAAGACATCACGGCGGATCACACCCACCACCGCGAACACGAAGATCCACAGCAGGATCAGGAATCCGAAGCGGGCGACCGCGAGTACAACCTCAGGCATCAGTCCGTGTCCCGCACACCGTCAATCGGAAGAGTGAGTCGATCAGTAGCGCCACTCCCACGGCCTATCCGTCCACGCGGAAGGTCATCGTGGTGGTCCCAACCTGGATCACGTCTCCCGGGTTGAGCGCGACAGCGGAGATCCGCTGCCCGTTGACCAGAGTTCCGTTCGTGGAGCCGAGGTCGGTCAGCACCACCTGCGATCCGTCGTAGTCCAGCCGTGCGTGACGCCGCGAGATGCCGACATCGGGCAGCCGCATCGTGGCCTGCTCGCCACGCCCGATCGTGGTGGATCCGATCGCGATGGTGTACTGCCGGCCGTCGCTGGAGATCAGGCGGACGGTGTGCCCCATCGGTGGTGCCGGGGGACCAGAGGTCGGCGCGTGTCCCCCGTACTGCGGACCGGGACTGACCGGTTCCGGGGACATGTAACCGCCGGGTGCCTGCGGTGGCATCGGACCGGGCGGCATCCCGGGAGGACCCGGCATCCCCGGACCACCCGGCCTCCCGGGTGGCGGCATACCTGGAGCGCCGGGCGGCGGTCCGTACGCCGGTGCCGGCTCCTCACTGCCGGTGAACACCTCCGCCGTCACCCGGAACATGCCCGTGTCGAGGCCCTCCCCGCGTTCGACCTCCACGATCACGTCCCCATACACCGTCCAGCCGTGCTCGCCGATGTACTCCGCCTGGGCCTGCGCCAACTCCTGGGCGAGCGCCGCCGCGTATGGCGCGAGCCTGCCGTGGTCGTACGGCGAGAGGTCGATGACGTAACGGTTGGGGACCAGGGTCCGCCCGCCTGCGAGGATCGCCTTGTGCGCCTCGGCTTCCCGCTGCATGGCGCTGGCGATCTCCACCGGGTGCACCACACCCTTGAAGACCTTGGCGAAGGCACCTTCGACCAGGCCTTCCAATCGCTTCTCGAAGCGTTGCAGCACGCTCACCGGCTCCTCCTCAGGGTCCCGTGGTCTTGATGGTATCTGCCCTGCCCACTCGGATAAGCAACGAGCCGCGTACCCGTGCTAGTCTTGCCTCGCTGTCACGGCGGCGACGTGCGAACAGCGCATGTTGAAGCACATCTGCTAGTTGATTTCCCCGGGAATGATCGTTCCGGGCCAGGTCACTGGCGGGCCCACGGGGAAGTGGCGGAATGGCAGACGCGCACGGTTCAGGTCCGTGTGCCCGTAAGGGCGTGAGGGTTCAACTCCCTCCTTCCCCACCAGCGATCAGGCGGTCCCTCTCCATGGAGGCATGGACGGGGACCGTTCTGGTATGTGGACAACCAGCTGGCGCCCCGCGCTCCGCGACCGCCGATTGCCGGTCCACACGTACCCGAGGTGGTGACGAATGGAAACCGTTCCGGCTCCGAGATTCGACCTTTCGGAGGACCAGGCCCTGACCCGGGTACGGAACTTCGCCGAATGGTTGTCGCTACGGCGTACGATTCGGGACTTCTCCGACCGCCCGGTGCCGTACCAGATGATCGAGCAGGCGGTACGGGCCGCGGCCACCGCGCCCAGTGGTGCGAACCTGCAGCCCTGGCGGTTCGTGGTGGTCACCGACCAGAGCGCGAAGCGCCGGATCCGGGAAGCCGCCGAGGCCGAGGAACGCGAGTTCTACCAGCGGCGGGCGTCTGAGGAGTGGCTGGACGCGCTGGCGCCGCTGGGCACTGACTGGCACAAGCCGTTCCTGGAAACCGCCCCGCTACTGATCGTGATATTCGAGATCCACAAGGGTCCCAGCACGCCGAGGCCCTACTACGTCAAGGAGTCCGTGGGGATCGCCGTCGGGTTCCTGCTCGCCGCGCTCCACCAGGCCGGACTGGCGACCCTCACCCACACCCCAAGCCCGATGCGCTTTCTGAATCCGATCCTGGGCCGCCCTCCCGAGGAACGGCCTTACCTGGTGATTCCAGTGGGATATCCGGCCGACGACGCCATGGTGCCGGACATCACCCGCAAACCATTGGACCAGGTCCTGGTACGGATCTAGGGTCTACTTCCTTCCGCCTGTCCGGACCACGCTGATCCGGATGGGCCGCCGCGCGCCCCGGACGCCGAATCCCTTTTCCGGTTCGAGTTCAGGAGTGCCCGATGTATCCGATCCTGCTAGCGGCGTGCCTGTGGGGAACCACGGGCACCGCCCAGGCACTGGCCGCCAACGGGGTCAGCCCGGTCTCGGTGGGTGCCGCCCGGATCGTGCTCGGCGGCGGGTTGCTGCTCGCACTCGCCGGATGTGGCACCGGAATCCGCCAGCTGGCGGCCCGCGGCCGTACCACCTGGCTCTTGTTGGCTTTGGGCGCGGCATGTGTGGCCGCGAACCAGACCGCTTTCTTCGCCGCGGTGTCCCGTACCGGGGTTGCCACCGGGACCATCGTCACGATCGGCAGCGGGCCGGTCTTCGCCGGTCTGCTGGCGGCGTTCACCGGGCGGGGACGGGTCACCACCCGCTGGATCCTGTCCACCCTCGGCGCGGTCGCGGGATCCGCATTGCTGGTCGCCGGTGGCCCGGCTGCCGGGGTGGAGCCGTTCGGGGTTGCGCTGGCGGTGCTCTCCGGCTTCGGCTACGCCTCGTACGCCACGGTTGCCGGGTACCTCATCGGTGCTGGCGAGGACGACCGGGCGGTGCTCGGCGCGCTGTTCGGCGGTGCCGGCCTGTTGCTGCTTCCGGTGCTGCTCGGGTCGGACCCCGGCTGGCTGCTGACCGGCCACGGTCTGGCCCTCAGTTGGTACCTCGGCGCGGTGACCACGACGGGTGCATACCTGCTGTACGGCCGGGGTCTGCGGACCACGCCCGTCGCCGCGGCGACCACGCTGACCCTCGCCGAGCCGGCCGTGGCAGCGCTGTTGGGTCTGACGGTGCTGGGAGAGCAACTGGGCCTGTCGGCCCTGACCGGGCTGGCGCTGCTCGCGGGAAGCCTTCTCCTGCTTCTCGTCCCCGCCGCCGCACCCACGTCTGCACGGTTGGTCGATGACTCGTTGCCAAGACCGAGCTTGGGCTCAGCGGGTCAACGGCCCCCAGACCGGTGAACGCTCTGGGGGCCGTTCCCTGGTCAGACGCTTACGCGGGGTCTCAGTGACCAGTTTCGTGAGCAGATCGAGATGTCCGGCGGTCAGCTCGTCCAGTACGTACCGATCTCGGTCAGGCGGGCCCTCGTCCTGTCGTCGCAGAGCGCTCCGGCGAGTCCGGCCACGTACGCGAGCCGGGGCGACACCCCGAGTCGGGCGGCGACCGCGTACTCCTGAGCCAGGTCGGTGTTGAACATCGCCGGGTCGTCGGTGGATATCGAGCAGAGCGCGCCGGCCGCGACCAGGCGGGGCAGCGGGTGCTGGTCCAATGCCGACACCACCTTCGTGCGCAGGTTGGATGTCGGGCAGACATCGAGGACCACGCCACGGGCCACGATCTCGTCGAGCAGCGCCGGGTCCTCGACCGCCCGGATGCCGTGCCGCAGCCGGTGCGCGCCGAGTTTCAGAGCCTCCCGGATGGACTCCGCGCCGGCGGCTTCCCCAGCGTGCGGCACCAGTCCGAGGCCCGCTTCGGCGGCGATGGCGAAAGCGTCGGCGTACAGCCTCGGGGGCCAGTCCGCCTCCGGCCCGCCGAGGCCCAGTCCCACCACGCCGCGATCCCGGTAGCGCACCGCGTACCGGGCCACCTCGCAGCCGAGGTCAGGGTCGAAGCTGCGGGTGATGTCCGGAGTGAACCGCACTGTGACGCCGTGGCGTTCCCACGCCTCGTCGGCGCCGTCGCAGAACCCGGTGAAGATCTCGTCCCAGCCGACTCCCCGGATCGCCCGTTCGGCCGGCGAGAAGATGCCCTCCAGGTACACCGCGCCCGATGCGGCGGCCTCGGCCGCGTAGTCGACCACGACCTGCCGGAAGTCCTCGCCGGTACGCAGGCAGTTGGTGGTCATCACCCAGACCTCGAGGAAGCGCTGAAAGTCGCGGAACTCGTACAGCGTCGCGAGCTCCGCTTCGGTGCTCGCGGGGAGGGCCACATCGTTGCGGCGGGCTATCTCCAGCAGGGTGGCGGGCCGCACGGCGCCTTCCAGGTGTACATGCAGTTCGATCTTTGGCTCGGGCTGCCTGGGTGGGTCGGATGGTCGCATGGCATCGCGAGGTGTGGTGCGCTGGTCGTCCGGGGTCACGTCCCAGATCCTGACAGACAGGGCACGGCCCCGGCGCGAAGCGCCGGGGCCGCTTTGTTCACTCCCCAGGTCCGTTAAGCCCTGTCACCTCAGACGGTGAGGGTCCAGGAGTCGATGTAACCCGTGTCGTAGGAGAAGACGTCCTGCACCCGCAGTCGCCAGGTTCCGTTGGCGGCCTCGGTCGAGAGGTTGGCCGTGTAGGTGGCGTGGACGTTGTCGGCCGAGTCGAAGTAGCTGTAGTTCTTCAGCCGGTAGGCGGAGCCGTCGGGAGCGAGCAGGTCGATCACGAGGTCACCGCGGTAGGTGTGGATGATGTGCACCTCGACCTTGGAGCTGGAGGAGGCGTTGCGGTTGCAGCCGCTGATGGAGATGTTGCTGTACGCGGTGCCCGGGTCGGGGATGCTCACGTTGCCACCGTTGGTGCCGGTGCAGCCGGTGGGCGGCGGCGGCGAGGTGGTGGGTGGCGGTGACGAGGTCGGCGGCGGGGTGCCGGAGCCGACGAAGAGCAGCCGGTTCGGGGAGCCGGTGCCGGGGTTGGTGATCTTGTTCAGCGAGGCGTTCGCCTTCAGCCCGTCCTGCACCGCCGCGGGGCTCGCGGTCGGGTTGAGCGCCCGGTAGAGGGCTGCCCCGCCGGCCACGTGCGGCGTCGCCATCGAGGTGCCGCTGATGGTGTTGGTGCCGGTGTCGCTGCTGTTCCAGGCAGCCGTGATGTTCACGCCGGGACCGAAGATGTCGGTGCAGGTGCCGTAGTTCGAGAACGAGGCACGCGCGTCGTTGATGTCGCTGGCGTTCACGGTGATGGCCTCAGCCGTCCGCGCCGGGGTGAAGTTGCAGGCGTCGGAGTTCGAGTTGCCGGAGGCGATGGCGTACACGACGCCGTCGGCGATCGAGTTACGGACCGCCTGCTCCATGGTGGCGTTGGTGCCGGAGGCGCCGAGGCTCATGTTCGCCACGGCCAGGCCGGTGGTGTGGTTCGAGGTCACCCAGTCGATACCGGAGGCGACGCCGGTCAGCGTCCCGGAGCCTTGGCAGTTCAGCACCTTGACGGCGATGAGCCGGACACCCTTGGCAACGCCGTACGTGGTGCCGCCGCTGGTGCTGGCGACGTGCGTGCCGTGACCGTTGCAGTCGGTGTTGTTGGTGTCGGCCGTGTTGGTGCCCCAGGTCGCCCGGCCACCGAAGTCACTGTGGCTGATCCGGATCCCGGTGTCGATGATGTACGCGGTCACCGTGGAAGCGGTGGTCGGGTACGTGTAGCTGTTGTTCAACGGCCGGTCGCGCTGGTCGATCCGGTCCAGGCCCCACGACGGGGTCGGGCTCTGGGTCTCCAGGGCGCGCACCACGCGGTCCTGCTCGACGAATGCCACAGCCGGGTCGGCGGCGGCGCGCCGGGCGTCGGCAGCGCTCATCTTCGCGGCGAAGCCGTTGAGCGCGGCCTTGTACAGGTGCGTGATCTTGCCGTTGTACCGGTTCGCCAGCGTGCTGGCCTGGGAGCTCACGCCGTCCTTGAACACGACGACGTAGCTGCCCGGGATGGTGTCCTTGGCGTTGGTTCCGAGGATGTTGCCCTCAGCGCCCTGTGCGGGCGATGCCATCGCGACGGTCGCGGCGGCGACAAGTGCCGCCGACGCGAACCCGAGTGCGCCGAATAGTCGGCGTCTCGGGGTGTGTTTTGAACTCATCCGGTGTTACCTCCCCTGTTGAGGCCCAGAGCCGGATGTGACAGTGGGCCTTCATGTGCGCCGTCCGGCGTGACACTCGGTCGGTGTTGCCTCCTCGTTGTCCCATCGCGGAGTGGTGCCGGGTCCGCGATGTCGTACCGGCCGGGTAGCTGTCGCGCATAAGACGGCACCGCTCGGGTGAGCGTGCTAGCAGACTATTCGCAGATGTCCGGCATGAACAGATATTGAAATACCAAGATCCAGAGTGGTAAAAAGAACGTTCGACCTAACGACAGTTAAGTGACTCTTAACAGAGCGGACATCGAACGCTCCGTCGTGACCCCGGAACCGCCGCGTCCTCGCTACCTGTCAGCAGGCTCACAACCCCTGGGCCCCACGTCCGTCCGACCCGGCAGAGATTTCGCGACCGCAGGTCACGCAGGCCGCACAGCGTCCGGTGCGGACTGTCCACCGTGGATCTGCCACGATTGGGCCTCGTGTCCCACGACAAACCGGGGGTAGCCCCGGCCGTGCTCGACCAGATCGCCCAACTGCTCGCCGAGACACCCTGCCAGCATTGTGGGCGACCTCCGTACCAGTCGGACCACTCCGACCCCACCGTCGCGGACCTGGACCGAATCGACACCACCGAACGACGCTACTGGCGTCAGGTGGCGGAGGCCGCGAAGGTACACGCCACCGCACCTCCCGAACCGTCCAGGGAGAAGCTGGAGGCCGCGCGTACGGCGTTCGCCCAGGCCCGACAGGCAGAAGAGGCGCTGCACGAACAGATCAACGACGCGGAGGACAAGCTGGCCGATCCGCGCGCCTGGCTACGACCGGGACAGCGGATCACCCTCGCCGGACAGCTCACCGAGCGGCGCAACGCCATCGAAGCGGTCCGGGAACAGGTCACCCGGGCCGAACGCCGACTGCGTGACCTGGAGCGGCAACGCGACCGCCGTAGTGCCCACCTCGCCCGCTACCAGCGGGTGCTGGACGCCGGTCGTCGCGCCCAGGAGGAATTGGACCGCCGGGTCGACCAGCTGGTTCACGCGTACGCCAAGTTGCCGGTGCCACCACCCTGGTTCACCCTCGGGCTCGGTTACCCGCCGAAGCCGGAGCAGTACCCCACCTGGCTGCGGCGGACCCGTGCGGTCGTGGCGTACCGGCGTCGGTACGGCATTGACCACCCGCTGGAACCGCTCGGCCGTGGCGAGCCCCCCGAGGACACGCCGCAACACGAACACTGGCGTGCCGCGCAGCGCTGACCTGCCGCTGTCAGACCCGGATCGTAGGGTCGAGGGTATGGCAAGCGAGATCAGCGACCTGTTGCGCCGGGCCACGGCAACCGCCGTGCCAGTGGTCCAGGGGATCACCGAGGATCAGTTCCCCGCTGCCACGCCCTGCGCCGACTACGACGTCCGTACCCTGCTCAACCATTTGTTCCACATGGTGGTGAGCTTCCGCTCCCTGGCCCGCCGGGAGCCGATGGACATGAGCACCACCCCGGACTACCTGACCGGGGACTGGCGGGCCCGGTTCCAGGCCGAGGCCGACCAGACCGTCCAGGCATGGTCGGAGCCGTCAGCGCTGGAGGGCGTCTCCGCCGGGATGGGGCTGCCCCAGCCGGTGATTGCCCAGATGCTGCTGCTCGACCTGACCGTGCACAGCTGGGACCTCGCCGCGGCCACCGGCCAACCACACCACCCCGATCCGGAGGTGGCCGACGTCCTGTACCGGACTTTCAGCGAGATGGCGCCGACGGCTCGTCAGACGGGTGCCTTCGGGGAACCGGTCGAGGTGCCGCGGGACGCCCCCGCGTTTCAGCGGCTGCTGGGAGTCAGTGGCCGGAACCCCGGCTGGAGCCGCTGAGCGTTCCGCGAACAGCGATGGACGCCGTCCACGTGGCACTGAATGCTGGGGGAGATGTCCGGGCAGCGTGGAGGTAGCCGATGAGAGCGGGATCCGGTCTGTGGGGTCGCGGCGTGCCACCGGAGTTCCCCCGGCGGGATCCCCACCGCCGATCCCCGGTGGAACCGTCCCGGCCGGGTCCCAGCCAGGGTGACGGCCTGGATCCCTGGCTGCGGGAGCGGCTGTTCGACCGGCGGCTGGTGATGGTGCACGGCGTACTCACCCCGGACACCGCGTCGTCGGTGGCGGCACAGTTGCTCGCCCTCGGGGCGATGGGCAGTAGCCGGGTCCAGATGCACCTGGCCTGTCCGGACGGTGACCTGGGCGCGGTGTTCACGCTGGTCGACACCCTGGACCTGATGCGGGTGACGGTGTGTGCCGTGGTCACCGCCGAGCTCGGCGGTGCCGCGCTGGGCGTGCTGGCGGCGGCCCGGCAACGCACGGCGTACCCCCATGCCCGGTTCCGTCTGATCGAGCCGAGGGTGGACGACATCTCCGGCACGGCGGACGAGATCGTGGGGCAGGCCAGCAGGCACCTCCAGATGCTGGAGGACCTGATCCTGCGGCTGGCCGAGGTGACCGGGAAGCCGCGCTCGGAGATCGAACGCGACCTCTCCGAGGGCAGGATGCTGTCCGCGGCGCAGGCCGTGGAATATGGCCTGATCCAGGAGGTGGTGGGGCCGGCGTCCTGAGAGGGTCCGGTCAAGCCGCCGGATTCGTAGAGCGGAGAGTCGCGTATCTGATACGCGGTGTCGCGCCGTTCCGGGAACATGAATTCCGGAGGAGGTGGCGACATGGACCACCGCAAACTCTCCGCCGCCTTGGCAGGCGCCTACCAGCGCTTCGAAGACCAGGGGCGGCCCGGCCTCGGCAGCCACGCCGCCCTGATGGGACTGGTGACCGTGACGGAACCGGCGCGTCCGGCCAGAGCGGTGGTGTTCCTGCGGGGGACCGACCCGGACGCGCTGGACCGTGTCAGGTGCCAGGGCCTTGAGATGAACCAGGGCTCGGGGCAGGTACGGACCGGGATCATCGACTTCGACGCGATCGAAACGGTCACCGCGGAGCCGGCCCTCGGTCAGATCGTCGTCTCCCACCGGCTGCGCACCCTGATGGACGTGGCCCCCGGCAAGGTCGGGGTGCCGGCATTCGTGGACGGAGCCGACCTCGACGGTTCCGGCGTCGTGGTGGGCGTCGTGGACACCGGCATCGACCCGCGGCACCCGGCGTTCCAGGGCCGGATCGAGCGGATCTGGGACCAGACCCTGCGGGGTAGCGGCGTCCCGGAGGGCCGGTACGGCGTCGAACTCAGCGGGAACCGGCTCATCGAGTCCCGCGACGTCCATGGACATGGCACTCATGTCGCCGGGATCGCAGCCGGAGCCGACGCCAGCTACCCCGGAATCGCCCCGAGGGCCCGTCTGGTGATCGTGAAGACCACGCTGATGGACGCCCACATCGCCGACGGGGTCCGCTACTGCTTCCGGCTCGCCTCCGACCTCGGCCTGCCGGCGGTGGTCAACCTCAGCCTCGGTGGTCACGCCGACCCGCACGACGGCACGGACCCGCTTTCGGCGATCCTGGACGCCGAATCCGGACCCGGCAGGATCGCGGTCTGCGCGGCGGGCAACGAGGGAAACGACGCGATCCACGCGTCCGCCAGGGTGCCCGACGGCGGGCAGCGGAGTCTGGCCTGCGTCGCCACCGGCCCGTTCGAGATCAACGGCTGGTACGCCGGTGAGGACGAGATGGAGCTGTCGGTGGCCGGGCCGTCCGGGGCGGCCACGCCGTACCAGCCGGTGATCGTGGCCGGTTCCCCGGTACGACGGTACGAGCTGCCCGACGGCGCGGTGCAGGTCACCACCCCCGGTCCGGACCCGGTCAACGGGGACCACCAGGTGGTGATCGTCGCCGAGCCGGCTGACGGCGCGGTGCCGGCGCCGTCCCGGATCTGGCGGATCAGATTCCGTGGCGTCGGGGTCACCAATGGCCGAGTGGACGCCTGGGTGCTGTCCAGCCGCCGGCAGCCGGCCCAGTTCACCGGACGGTACGCGGAGGACGCGGTCAAGGTCGGTTCCCCGGGATGTGCCACGGACGCGATCACCGCCGCCGCGTACACCACCCGAACCACCTGGACCGACATCGACGGACAGCGTCAGCAGGTCGGATTCGAGACGGACGACATCTCCGACTTCTCCTCGGAGGGCCCGCGTCGGGACGGTCATTCCAAGCCTGACGTCGCCGCACCCGGGGCGATGATCGCCGCCTCGCTGTCCCGGGACGCCGACTTCGACCGCCGCTGGGTGATCGACACTGAACGTGTCATGCAGGCCGGGACCAGCATGGCCTCGCCCTTCCTGGCGGGTGTGGTGGCGCTGCTGTTGCAGCAGGAACCCACTCTGGAACCGGCGAAGGCACGGCAGCGCCTGGTCGCCGCGTCCCGGGTTCCCGGAGGTAGGGCCGGGAACTTCGACCGGAAATGGGGGTATGGCCTGCTGGCGGTGGACCGGCTGGCCCGGTCCGGGACGGAGGGGTGACCGGATGGACTTCCAGAAGCTGGATCCGGTACTTGCCGCTGAGTTGTCGCTGGACACCGCGGACCTCAGCCGGCAGCTGCCGGTATTCGTCCATGTCACCGAGTCCCTGGAACCGGACGAAGCCGCTCTGGTGGCGCGGCGGTTCGGGCTTGCGGAACCGGTGGCAGGGGGCGGTGTGCTGTCGGCGACCTTGACCGCGCAGCAGGTCGCTGAGCTGTCCGAAGAACCGTGGGTGGTGAAGATCCGCGCGGCCCGGGAACTCCGTCCATTGGACTGAAGACGGTAGATCGGAAATGCGAGTTTTTCCCGTCCGGCTGGGTAAGACGGAGGGGACACCTGGTCCCCCCCGCAGGCGCAGGAGCGGACGCGGGTACGACCTTGGGGGCCGAATGCCGGCACGACGGGGGGATTGTGGAGCGGCGGTGGCAGCGAAGCCGCTGTGCGTGGTGTTGCTGGCCGCCGTGATCGGGATCGTGTTGATCGGACCGTACCCAGGGCGAGCCGATCCCGGGGACACCCCGGAGCCGTCGCCCAGCGACACCATGTCCGCGACCGTGAAGGACCCTGTCCCGTCACAGACCGCCGCCACCACGCCGACCACTACGCCGACCGAAAGTCATTCGACCTCACCGTCCTCGGAACCGTCACCGGAACCGTCACCGGAGCCAACCCCCGGTGTCTCGACCGTGAGCCGGCCACCGGAGCCGTCCGGGAAGTCCAGGGAACAGGCCCCTGTCGGGCGGTACCAGGGATCACGCGTGGTGCCACGCGTGACGCCGACCGGCACGCCGGAGGTTGCAGCCGCGCCACCCCGCTCGGTGGCTCCGGACAAGGGTCGGCAGGAGATCCCGGCGGACCCCAGGTACGTCTCTGAGGCGGTTTCCCGCGGTCTGATCTTCGGTGGCGCGACCGGGTTCGTGGTCTCGGTGATCGGCATGATGCTCGTTGGCTGGCTGCGCCGACGGGTATGAACCGTGAGTGGCCGGGGTCTGTGGCTACGCGTAGTCTGCCCGCCATGTCGATGCGCGCCTGGGTCAAGCCACTGGGTACGACGCTCGGGGTGGCCGCCGTGGCAGGCGCGGCCCAGCTGGGAATCGCGTACGGGATCGCCATACTGCTCTGGGCGAAGGACTTCACCGACCCGGGTGAGGGTGCGTGGGCCGCGAACCTGACCTGGGTGTGCTGGCTTGCCGCGGCGTCCGTGGTGCTCGGCGTGGTCATCGGCCGCCGGGTCACCCCGCCCATCGGGTTCCCCCGTTCGGTTCTTGCCCAATTCGCCACTGTGGCCAGTGCGGCGGTCGGGGCGCTGGTGACCGTACCCCTCGTCGGGATTCCCGCCAGGTACGCCGAGCTGGCCGGCGACTCGGCCCCAGCCTCGACGGCTGCCCGGATCGCCCTGGTCGGGGTGCTGCTCGGGGCCGTGGTGTCGGTCGGCGTGCTGCTCGGCCGGCCGCTCGAGTGGAACACGCTGGCCACCACCGGAGTGCTCTGGGCCGTGGCGTTCGGGTCGGTGTTGGTCTCGCTGGGGCGTGGGGAGCCACCGGACAGCGTCCGGCTCGCGGTGTGGAGTTACGCCGAAACACCCGGCTGGTTCGCGGTGATGGCCCCCATGCTGGTCGCGGCGCTCGCCGTCGGGGCCGGACTGGCGTTGCTGGCCAAGCGTCGGGGCCACAGCCGGGTCGCGGTGGCGGTGTGTGGCGCTCCGGGGCCGCTGGTGGTCGCGATCGCGTACCTGGTGGCCGGTCCCGGTAGCCGTCCGGAGACCGGTGAGCAGTTTCTCCCCTACCTGGCGGTGCCGTACGCCGTACTCACCGGCCTGCTGGGATCCCTACTGGTGGCCGCGATCGAGCGACCGGAACCGGATGACGAACCAGCCGGACTGTCCGATTCGGACAGGACCCCGGTGGCGGCCATCGCGGCCGGTCCCGCCGCATCCGGCGATGCCTCCGTCGCGGAGACTCCGGAGTTGTCCCCGCCGGACACCGAGCCGGCGGAGCCGCCCCGACCAGGTGTCAACCTGCCGGATCCAGGGGTACCGGGATGGCACATGGACGCTCCGACAGGGGAGTCCCCGGAGTCGACGCGTGCGATGTGGTCCACCCACGCGCTGTCGTCGGCCGGGTCCGCCAGGGAGCTGTCAGAGCCAGCCCGGGAGCCATCCGGACTGGCCCGGGAACCATCCGCACCGGCCCGGGAGCCGGACGAGGCAGCCGCCGAGGAGCCCGTCACCGCCCAGGGGGAGTTGGACGAGGACGAGGCGTGGCTGCGGCAGATCCGAGGCGACGACCGGCCGCACAGCTCCCGGCCGGCACCGGAACCGGGGTCGACACGACGCCGTAAGTGGTCGTTGTTCAGCGAGGATGCGGTGAACGAGGAGGAGTCGGCGGGCGATCAGCGGTAGTGTGAGTTTCAACAACCGTGCGTCTCCTGGTCCCGATCGGGTGTCCTCGCTCATCGGTCGACTAAGGACGCCATGGCTCTGTCCAATGCGGAGGTCTTCATATGGACGTCGTCGCTCTCATCGGCCGGATACTGTTCGTCGCGGTCTTCCTGGGTTCCGGCCTGAACCACCTGACCCAGACCGCCGGCATGGCTGGGTACGCGGAGTCCAAGAGACTTCCAGCGGCCAGGCCCATGGTGCTGATCAGCGGCGTGTGGATCATCGTGGGTAGCCTGATGGTCCTGCTCGGGCTGTGGGGTGACCTGGGTGCCCTGATGCTCGCGGCGTTCGTGCTGCTCACCGCGTTCCTGTTCCACGGTTTCTGGCAGGAGAGCGACCCGATGACGCGTCAGAACGAGACCGCCCACTTCTTGAAGGACGTGTCGTTGGGCGGTGCCGCGCTGCTGACGTTCGTGCTCTACGCCCGGTTCGGTGAGGACCTCGGGCTGGTCATCACCGACCCGTTGTTCTGACGCGGCCTGATGTGGCCGGCTGCCGGGTCGACACCAGCTAGGTGAGCGGCCAGGTGTGGACCGGTTCGTTGCTGTGCATGTGGTCGACGTACCGCTTGAGCATCTCCCGGAGCGCTTCCACCCGGTTCAGCTTCCGTTGCTCAGCCAACCGGTGGGTGACCGCGGTCTGCCAGGTGGCACCGTTGCGGCCGGTGGTGCAGCGGCCCTCGATGATGCCGAGCATCCGATCCCGGATGTGCGGAGCCACGCCCCAGCGGTCGAGCCCGTCGGACGCCTTGGGCAGCAGGTGTTCGAGCACCAGGTCGGTCACGTTGCGCTCGCCGAGCCGGGGCCAGTAGATGGACGACTCGATGCCGTCCTGGGCCGCCACGTGGAAGTTCTGCTCCGCGGCGCTGAAGGTCATCTGTGTCCAGATCGGACGGTCGGCGTCCGCGAGGGCGCGTACCAGCCCGTAGTAGAACGCACCATTGGCGAGCATGTCGATCACGGTCGGCCCGGCCGGCAGCACCCGGTTCTCCACCCGCAGGTGCGGGCGCTCGTCCATGATGTCGTACACCGGGCGGTTCCAGCGGTAGATGGTCCCGTTGTGCAGCCGCAGCTCAGACAGTCGCGGCAGGCCACCCGCCTGTAACACCGCCACCGGATCCTCGTCGGAGAACATCGGCAGCAGCGGCGGGAAGTAGCGGACGTTCTCTTCGAACAGGTCGAAGATGGAGGTGATCCAGCGTTCCCCGAACCACACTCGCGGCCGGACACCCTGCGCCTTCAGTTCTTCCGGCCGGGTGTCCGTGGCCTGTTCGAACAGGCCGATCCGGGTCTCGGCCCACAGCTGCCGCCCGTACAGGAAGGGAGAGTTGGCACCGAGGGCGACTTGGACCCCGGCGATCGCCTGAGAAGCGTTCCAGTAGTTCGCGAACGTCTCCGGCGCGACCTGGAGGTGATACTGCAGGCTGGTGCACGCCGCTTCGGGCGCGATCGAGTCGGTGTAGGTCCGTAGCCGTTCGGGTCCGCCCCGGATGTCGATGTAGATGTCCTCGCCCCGGGCGGCGATGATCTCCTCGTTGAGGATCCGGTAACGCGGGTTGCTGGACAGGTTCTCGAGGCTGCTGTGGTGCCGCATCAGGGTCGGCAGGATCCCGATCACGACGATCCTGGCGTCCGACTTCTGGGCCCGCTCGTCGGCGTCGTTCAGGCTGGCCCGGACGTCGCGCTCGTATTCGGCGAACCCGTCACCGGCGATCATCCGGGGGTTCATGTTCACTTCGAGGTTGAACAGGCCGAGTTCCGTCTGGAAAGTGGGGTTGGCGATGTGCTCAAGTACTTCAGCGTTGCGCATCGCGGGTGAGGCGTTGCCGTCGATGAGGTTAAGCTCGATCTCCAGTCCGGTGAGGGGCTGGTCGGTGTCGAAGCGAAAGTCGTTGAGCATCAACGCGAACACGTCAAGGCACCGCCGCACCTGTTGGCGGTAGCGTGCGCGGTCTTCTCGGGTGAACGTGCGTTGGTTGACTTCTTTGCCCATCGGCCCCTCCCCCAGGGTCGCGAGCTTGCTACCTACCGGTACCACGCCCCCTTGAGTGGTATGGGTTTGATACCAACCGTAGAAGTACCCAGCACGGTGTGCCAGCAATGCCCGTGCTTTGGGATTACTTCGCTACGTACAGGCTCATTTACGGTTTGTGACGGCCCGCTGGAGTCGCAATGAGGCTCCTGAGGGCCCGTACAACACCGGAGAGGCGGAGCGTCCGAGGGAACAGTCCGGTCGGTCGGAGCGATCAGCAGGCTGGAACGATCAGCCTGCCGGGACGGTCAGCGCGCCGGGACGCCGGACTGGGACCAGACCCGGACGATGTCGCGTACCGAGAGGATCCCGACGACCTCGTGGGCATCGATGACGACCAGGTGCCGGAACCCGCCACGTACCATCGCCGCCGCCGCTTCCTGAAGTGTCCAATCCGGACCGGCGAACACCAGATCCTTGGTCAGGTGGGAGGAGGCGCGTTCCTTGTCGGGGTCGTGGCCCGCTCCGATGGAGTCCAGCAGGTCACGTTCGGTGATAATTCCGATACCGGACGAATCCGGGTCTATCACGACAGCGGCACCGACGCGTCGGTCCGACATCAGCTTGGCGGCCTGGCGCAGTGTGTGGTGGGGACCGACGGTCAGCACCACGCTGCTCATGGCGTCCCGGACCTGCATGGCACCTCACCCCCTCGCTTCTACCAGCCACGACGGTTCAGCGCGCCGCCGTGGGGATTTCCGGACCGTTCGCGTACCGACATCCTCGCCGGGAATCGCCCACTTTCACAACCCGGACGTCGTGCCACATCGCGCCTGATTCCGCAGGACGCGGCCACAAAGATCCACATTGCCGGAAAGAAGACGCAGCGTAACGCGGGTCCCCCGGTAGAGGTAACGATCCCGTCACGGCCTATCCGATGGTCAACCGCTCGTCGCGGCGCTGGGGTGATCCGATTGTTACTTCAGTTCGGCCGACGTCTTGCCGAGCAGTCGCCGGGCGATGATGAGCTGTTGGATCTGCTGGGTGCCCTCGAAGATGTCGAGGATCTTCGCGTCCCGGGCCCACTTCTCCAGCAACTCGCCCTCGCCGTACCCCACGCTGCCGCACAGTTCGACGCAGCGGAGCGTGACCTCCGTACACATCCGTCCGGCCTTGGCCTTGGCCATCGACGCCTGCAGCGAGTTCGGCTGGTTGTTGTCCGCCATCCAGGCCGCCCGCAGGGTCAGCAGGTACGCCGCCTCCCAGTCCGACTCCAGCGCGATGAACGTCGCGGCAGCCGCCGGTTGCAGGTGGATCGCCTTGTCGTAGTCGATGGTCACGCCGGCTTCCCCGAGGACCCGGCGGGTCTCCTGCAACGAAGCCCGCGCCAGGCCCACCGCCATCGCGGCCACCAACGGCCGGGTGTTGTCGAACGTCAGCATCACCCCGGCGAAGCCCTTCCCGGTCTGGATCTCGGGGCTACCCAGCAGGTTCTGCTTCGGCACCCGGCAGTTGTCGAACCGGATCGTGGCGGTGTCCGAGGCTCGGATCCCGAGCTTGTGTTCACACCGGACCACCTCCATGCCAGGGGTGCCCTTGGGGACCACGAACGACTTGATCGCGGCGCGACCCTTCGACCGGTCCAGCGTCGCCCAGACCACCACGGCGTCCGAGCGTTCCCCGGCGGTCACGAAGATCTTCTCGCCGTTCAGCACGTAGTGGTCGCCGTCGAGCGTGGCCGTGGTCTGGATCGCCGCCGAGTCCGACCCGCACCCGGGCTCCGTGATCGCCATCGACGCCCACATGTCCTTGAAACGTTCCCGCTGCTGGTCGTCGGCCACCGAGGCGATGGCCGAGTTGCCCAGCCCCTGGCGGGGCATCGCCAGCAACAGGCCCACGTCTCCCCAGGCCATCTCCATGATCCCGATCACGCTCGCCAGGTTCGTACCGTTGCGGACGCCGCCGCCGTCATCCGCCCGCCGGACGCCGCCCGCGCCCGCGCCGGAACCCTCGCCCGACGCCTCCATGCCCTCGATCATCGCCGCGAACATGTCCAGCTCTTTCGGGTACGTGTGCTCCGCGAGGTCGTACGTGCGGGAGATCGGCCGGATGAACTCGACGGCGGCCTGGTGCGCCGTGTTGATCAGCATCCGGAACTTCCTGGGAACCTCCAGATTGATCATCAGACCAGCACCCCGCCCTCCGTCACGCCGATCGCCCGCAGGTCGCGGTACCACCGTTCCACCGGGTGTTCCTTCACGAAGCCGTGCCCGCCGAGCAGTTGTACGCCGTGGCTGCCGATCACCATGCCGCGCTCCGCGCACAGCCGGTGCGCCAGAGCGGTCTCCCGGCCGAACGGCTTGCCCTGCGCGGCCCGGCTGGCGGCCCGGTAGGTCACCAGCCGCATCCCGTCCAGCTCGGTCCCGATGTCGGCGACCATGAACGCCACCGACTGCCGGTGGCTGATCGGCTCACCGAACGCCTCGCGCTGGTTGACGTACGGAATCACGTAGTCGAGTACGGCCTGGCCGGTGCCCACCGCCAGGGCACACCAGGCGAGCCGGGACAGGTCCACGCACTCCCGGTACGCGTCCCCGGTCGCGAGCAGGGCGGCTCCTGGCAGCTTGAGGTCGTCCATCACGACCCGACCCATGCTGGCTGCGCGTACCCCCATCGCGGGCTCCGCCTCGATGGTCAGCCCGGCGGTGGACGACTCGACCAGGAACAGCGACGGGCCGCCCTCCAACTCGGCGGCAATCACGAAGAGTTCGGCGTCGGCGGCTCTTGGCACCAGCGACTTGGTGCCGTTCAGGGTGAAGCCTTCCGGGGTACGCCGGGCCTTGGTCTGGAGTCGGAACGGGTCGAACATCGGCCGGGGCTCCAGGACCGCGAGCGCGGCTGTCGGCACCTGATCGCTCACGAACGCCGGGAGGTATGTGGCCTGCTGCTCCTCGTTCCCCCACAGGGTGAGCGCGGTGCTGACCGCGGTCGGGGCCAGGCAGGCCACCGCCAGGCCCATGTCGCCTCTTGCCAGTTCCTCGGCGACCAGCACGTTGGTGATCGCGGACCGTTCGTCACCGGCCCCGCCAAGGGCTTCCGGTACGCCGATGTGGTGCAGGCCCAGTTCGGAGGTCTTCTCCAAAAGATCCTTGGGCGCCGAGGCGGTGTCGTTGGCTTCGGCGGCGGCCGGGCGTAGCTGTTTGGCGGCGAACCCGCGTACCACCTCGACCATCATCTGCTGGTCGTCGGTGGGGGTGAGGTCGAACAGGCCGCCGCTCGTGGCCGCCGGCAACCGTGCCGGCTCCGTTGGCTTCCTGGCCGGTGTGAAGGCGCGGGTCACCGCGCCCCGGGTTTTGAAGCCGGTCCTGGTCGCCTGGAACACCGCCCGCTCGGTGGTCTTGCGCAGCCCGAACTGGTCCAGCACCGGCAGCCGGGCCAGGCGGTGCAGGAAGGCCAGGCCGTAACCCATCGCGTCGCGTCCCCGGGTCTTCACCGGCCCCTGTCTGGTCGACATACGCATCCTCCGCTGGTCCGTGGGCGGTTCGAGCGGCTCACCAGTAACCTTACCCAGGAGTAAGGTTCGTAAGTTACCACGAGTAGGAAGTGACTGGAGTCATGAGCGCGTGGCGGCGGTTCCTGTGCGGGGGTCCGGTGGTGATGACGGCCCAGACGGCCGAGGTGCGTTCGGTCGGTGATCCATGTGATGCCGATGCGTACCAAGTACGCACGCTTGTACAGGGAGGTGAAGAGTGGCGGCTGTAGAGGACCTTGATGTGAAAGAAGGCGAAGGCGCGCAGAAGGTTACCAAGTACCCAGGCGCGTGCCCCTGAGCTGCGAACCAAAGGCGGGACCCTGTTGACTCCCGCAGTCGAAGCCGAACTCGCGGCGGAGGCTGAGGAGGGGTATGACACCGCGAAGCTGGTGCCCCGCAAGCTGGTCGGCCGGCCGTCCCTGTCAGATCGTGGCGGCAGCTCACGCCAGGTCAGTGTGCGGATCGACGAAAGACCTATCAGACTCTTGTACGTACGGCACGCCAACGTGGACAGTCCATGAGTGAACTCGTACGACGAGTCATCAAGGCCACATACGGCAGATAGCGACCGTGGTAGACCGCTGTATGGCAGATACGGTCGGCATCGATGCGGAGATGGCAACTATTGTGGGGCGGCTTCGCGCGAGCGACCTCTCACCAGGAGCGTTACGGTGCCGGATCGACACCTACGCAGGCAGTCTCAGTCGGCTTGAGCGGCTGCACGAGGCGCGGCGTCAGCCCTTGGAATCACTGGCACGAGAACAAGGGATTCAGCCACTGCGGTCTCTAGAGGAGCTACGAGGTCCTGATATTCTGAACTTCGACGAGTTTTTGGACGCCCTGCGCTCAGTCCGGTGCGACTAGCACAGGATCTCGACCCGGATGCGTGGGAATTGACCGGCCGGCTGCTATAGCGGCGGCCGGACTGTCGGACGGACTGCGATGTTGTGCGCTCGTCGTCTAGGGCGTGTCCTGCCGATCATGTAGTGGTTGGTGGTCCACTATGTCTCGGTGGTCGGTCGAGGTGAGTTGACGGACAAGGCGTGGGCGGTGATCGAG
>DASUSI010000047.1:0-9741 GCA_036375165.1 Micromonosporaceae bacterium
CCGAGTTCGTCGCTGGCGTCGAGCAGCGCCTCCGCCAGCAGCCCTAGCGCGCCGACCGGGGTCTTCAGCTCGTGGCTCAGGTTCGCCACCAGATCCCGGCGTGCCCGGGCCACCCGTTGTGCTTCACTGATGTCTTCCACCTCGATCGCGACGTGGCCGGTGCCCAGCGGGACCACGCGCACCCGTACCCCGAGCGGCTCCGCGGCGGCTCGTCGCAGTTCCAGCCGGACATCGCGGGCGTGGCCGGAACGGCGTGCCCGTCCGGCGAGGGAACGCAGCACCGGGTGACCGATGCCGGTCCGGCCGGCGACCTCACGGGTCAGCCCGAGTCGGTCGACACTGGGATTGGCGAACAGCACGTAGTCGTCCGGGTCCAGCAACATGACCCCGGCCCGCAGCACGTCGAGGCCCCGTCGTGCCAGGTCTTCGGAGGTGACCGGTTCGGGGAGTGCGGGTGTCGGGTCGACTCCGGGTGTCGCGGACCCGGTCCGGGAAGCAACCCGGGTGTGCCGGCGTAGTAGCAGCCAGGCCAGCCCGACAGTCGTGACGGCGGCGACCACCCCGACTGTCGTACCCAGTGCGAATGCTTCCACGACCTCCACGAAGCGATGGTAGGCCGCGTCGCGTCGAGGTGGCGGTGCGAAAGCGGCATAACGGAACGGCTGGCGACAGAGTTCACCGCCAGGTCAGCCGGTGTTCACGTTCAGCGCTGTTGCGCTACTGTAGCGCTATGGCAACGATTCAGGTTCGCGAAATCCCCGAACAGGTGTACGAGGTGATACGACGTCGTGCCCGAGCGGAAGGCAAGTCGATTCAGGTGTACATGCGAGACCAGATCATTGCGCTTGCCAGCCGGCCTGCCAAAGGCGAGGCACTCGCCGTCATCGAGGCCGCACTGGAGAAGTACGGACCGCTCGGTGCCTCCCCGGACGACATCGTCCGCGACCTGCACGCTGACCAGCGGTGAGACGACACATGGGTGAGATAGGGGAAGAAGGCGAGGCGCCGATCGATGGGCACCCTCCTGGGCCCTTCGTCATCGACGCGTCCGCGTTGAGCTACGCGACCACGGAAAGTGGTCCTGGCGCGGCTACCTTGCGTCACGTAATGGCTACTCAGGTCTGTCATGCCCCTCACCTGATCGACGCTGAGTTCGGCAATGTGCTGCGGAGGAAGGTGCTCCGCGGCGAGCTGACCGCGACTCATGCCGAGGTCGTACTTCACGCGGCTCCAGCCTTGATCGATTTCCGTCACGATCATGCAGTGTTGGCTGCCGCGGCCTGGAGCTTGCGGGGCAACGTCACGTTCTACGACGGTCTCTATGTGGCACTCGCCGCTGGGCTTGGGATTGTGCTGGTGACCCATGACAAGCGGTTGGCGGCAGCGCCGGGGGTGCCCTGCGAGATGTGGCTGGTGGAGTAGTGCGCTAGCGGCCCTGGGCGGCGACCGCCCTGGCAGCGGCGTCCGCGGCGGCCGGGTCGAGGTATTCGCCGCCCGGCTTCAGCGGCTTCATGGTCTCGTCGAGGTCGTACCGCAACGGCATCCCGGTGGGGATGTTGAGCCCCACGATGTCCGTGTCGGAGACCTGGTCCAGATGCTTCACCAGTGCCCGCAGCGAGTTGCCGTGCGCCGCCACCAGAACGGTACGGCCCAGCCGCAGGTCCGGCACGATCGCGTCGTACCAGTACGGCAGCGCCCGGATCACCACGTCCTTGAGGCACTCCGAGCGAGGCAGCAACTCGGGCGGCAGGTCCGCGTAACGCGGCTCGCCGACCTGTGACCACTCGGCGTCGTCGTCCAGCGGTGGCGGTGGCGTGTCGTACGAGCGACGCCACAGCATGAACTGCTGCTCACCGAACTGCTGGAGGGTCTCTTTCTTGTTCTTGCCTTGCAGTGCCCCGTAGTGCCGCTCGTTGATTCGCCAGTGCCGGCGTACCGGGATCCAGTGCCGGTCGCAGGCATGCAGCGCGATCTCGGCGGTACGGATCGCGCGAAGCTGCACTGAGGTGTGGACCACGTCGGGGAGCACTCCACGTTCGGCCAGGAGTTCTCCACCACGGCGGGCCTCGTCCTCACCGCGTGCGGTCAGATCCACATCGACCCAGCCGGTGAACAGGTTCTTGGCGTTCCATTCGCTTTCGCCGTGCCGCAGCAGCACCAGGGTCCCGACCATGAGTTTCATCCTGCCGTACGTCCCGCGCGGTGCGCAGGCCGGCTTGTTGGGGGGCGATCTGCCACATCGGGCGGCACGTCTGGAAAAACCCTGAGTAAGGCATCGACTACAGGGGAGGGTGGCCGTTAGCCTCACGCCAACGGAGCGGTGCAAACCGCTGGAAATGGGGAGGCTTGTGACAATGAGCAGCAGACGCTGGGTGAGACTCGGTACGGCGGTGGTGACCGGATTCGCTGTCGCCATCGCGACCGCGCTGGCGGTGCCCGGACCCGCGATGGCGGCAACCGACGCCGAACTGGCGGCCCGCTGGGCACCGGTCCACTACCAGGACACGGCGTCGAGCGACTACGACGCCGACTATCTCTCCGCGATCGACTTCGACGGAGAGTGGGACACCCTCAACAACTGGGAACACCAGGACGACAACCTCGCCCGGCTCACCGGAGCCGTCTACTACTCGGTGGTCACCACCGGCACCCACTGGTTCATGGTGTACGGGTTCTACCACCCGAGAGACTGGTGCGACACGCTGTTCTGCGCGTCGACCGACTCGCACGAGAACGACATGGAAGGTGTCGTGCTGGCGGTGCGCCGGGACGGCAGCACGTACGGTCGCTTCGAGGCGATGGTCACGGTGGCGCACAGCCACTTCTACTCCTACACGCCCAGCGGCAGCCCGTACACCAGCGGTCGGGAGAGCATCGACGGCACGGTGCGGTTGCAGTCCTACGGCGGCTACTACCGGCCCACCACGTGGCAGGAGGCGAAGGGCCACGGCTGCAAGGCGTGGAACGGCAACGACTTCGCCGGTGGCGACGGCGTGGTCTATTACCCGGACGCCGCCACGGCGGAAGTGCCGTCCGGTGGCAACGATCGGTCCGTGCGCTACCGACTGGTCGACATCTTCGCCGCGGACGGCTTGTGGGGGCATCGCTACGACACCGCCACGTTCTACAGCTGGGGCACGTTCCGGGGCGACAACGGCAAGGACAACTCCGCGAACGCGCCGTGGGGCTGGGATGACACGGACGACGGGTCGGACCTGCCGCGTGGGCTGCTCGCCACCGACCCGGCCAAGCTGGTGTCGATCTACTTCGGCAACGAGGGCACGTTCAGCCTGACGTACGAGCAGAACGGTTACCGCTGATCCACCCCCGCGCGGCCGGACGGCCGGGTGGCAACCGACACGTGGCGAGGGGGCCGCGCGGGGCCGGATCGGGTACGGTAAGCAGTAAAACGAAATATGCTCCTTACCCACGGAGGTCCTGTGGCAGCCATACGGCAGTGGATGACGCAGGCTGCGGGAGGACTGCCGAGAGCCTTCTGGTGGCTGTGGGCCGCCACGCTGATCAACCGGATCGGCGGATTCATCGTCATCTACCTGTCGATCTACCTGCTGGTGATCCGGGATTTCCCGCCATTTTTCGTCGGCCTGGTGGTGGGTCTGTACGGGGCGGGCAGCGCCGTCGGCGGATTGGCCGGCGGCGTGCTGGCCGACCGCTGGGGCAGCCGGACCACAATGGTCCGCGCCAATCTGGCCGCCACCGGCGTCGCGGTCGTACTGGGTCTGGTGACGCACGGGACGGCCATCGCGGTACTGGCCGGAGTGCTCGGCTGTCTCACCAACACCACCCGCCCGGCGTCGGCCGCGATGATCGCCGACGTGGTGCCGGAACGCGACCGGATGCGCGCCTTCAGCCTCAACTTCTGGGCGGTCAACCTGGGCTTCTCGGGAGCCGCGCTGCTGGGAGGAGCGCTCGCCGGGTTCGAGCCCAGGCTGTTGTTCTTCCTGGATGCGGCCACCACACTGGCCGCCGCGCTGATGGTGTGGCGGCTGCCGGAAAGCCGCCCGACGGCAGGGCCGGCCGGATCGCGCGAATCGGCAGAACGGTCCGGTGGTCTCGGGGAGGTGCTCCGGGACGGGGTCTTCCTGATGCTGGTCGTCACCGGCCTGCTCACCTGGATGATCATCGAGACCCTCAGCATGCTGCCGGTGGCCATGCGCTCGGATGGCATCAGTATCTCGAGCTTCGGGACTGTGGTCGCGATCAACGGAATCATGATCGTTCTCGGTCAGCTTTTCGTGCCCCGCCTGGTGGGAAACCGCGACCCCAGCCGCGTCCTGGTGCTCGCCGCGCTTCTCGTGGGCACGGGCTTCGGCCTGGTCTCGCTGGCTGACCAGGTCTGGATGTACGGGTTCACCGTGGCCGTCTGGACCGCGGGCGAGATGCTGATGACCCCGACCAACGCGACGCTGACCAACGAACTGGCACCGGCCCGGGTCCGGGGCCGCTACAACGGCGTCTCGGCGCTTGGTTTCGCGCTGGCCAGTTTCTCCGCGCCCGTGTTGGCTGGCATCACCGTACAGGGCATCGGAGAGCGGGCCCTGTGGATCGGGTGCTTCGCGTTGGGCCTCGCCGTGGCTGGCATACACCTGGCCGCGCGCCCGGCCAGGCTGCGACGGGCGGCTGCCCTGCGTGCCGCGCATGACGCCGCGGCCACGCCGCAGGCCAGATCGGTCCGTCCCTGACCCGGCCCGAGGTGGATGATTCCCACGTGGACCTGGCGACGGTGCGACGGCGACTCGTACGCCACTGGGGCGCCACCGTCCGGGTCGGTGAGGTGTACGTCGAGCACCACGAGCGTGTGGTCTTCCAGAGCGTGACACCGACCGGGACCCGGGTCGTGGTCAAGGCGTTCGCGGACCCCGCGCGGCTCGCCGTGGAACTCGCCGCGCTGCGGGCCGCCGGTACGGCAGGAGTTGTGGTGCCCGAGGTGGTGGAACACCTCCCAGGGTTACTCGTGCTGTCCTGGTTGGACGGTGAACCACTGCGGTCGACCAGCCCGGACCGGTACTGGAGCGCGGCCGGCAGTACGCTTCGCCGGCTGCACGAGAACGCCGCCACGCACGACATACCGGCCGCGGGCTCGGACGACTGGTGGGGCTGGTTACGCGGCTGGCTCCCGGAAGCGCGAGAGCGGACCCGCGAACTGCTTCCGGGAGCCGTGGCGGACCGGCTGTCCCGGATCCTGGAGGACGGGTACGCCACGGCCGACGTACCGCCGAAACGGCTGTTGCACGGCGACAGCGCGTCGATCCACTGGCGGATCGGCCACGACGGTGTCGCCGCCATGCTCGACTTCGGTGACGCCTGTGTCGGCGATCCGGTGTGGGACCTGGTGGTGCTGACCCACTGGGACGAGGGTCGGCTGGCCGCCGTGCTGGGCGGCTACCGCGCCGACCCCGCTCTGCGGGCTCGGGTCGATCTGCTGTTCGAGCCGTACCGGGTGACCCGTCACCTGCTCGCCGTGGACTGGCTGCTCGACCACGGGTACGACGCGCACGCCACGCTTCGGGAACTGACCCGTCTGGCTAGCTGGACCGGCCGGGACCGGACGGCTCCGATCGGGTGGGCTCGAAAAGGTGACTGAACGCCTTCAGGTTCTCCAGCGACTCTCCCCGTTTCACTCGCCACTCGTACTCCCGGCGGATCGACGTGCCGAAGCCGATCTCCAGCATCGTATTGAAGCTGTCGTCCACGTAGCGCAGTACCGAGCCCAGCAGCCGGTCCAGTTCGTCCGCGGTGATCGAGTGCAACGCCACCCGGCCGGTCAGGTACACGTCCCCGACCCGGTCCACGGCGAACGCCACCCCGTACATGGTGGCGTTGCGTTGCAGCAGCCATTCCCACAGTTGTTCCCGGTTCTCGTCCGGCTGGCGCATCACGAACGCCTCCACCCGCAGCGCGTGCTCCCCCACGATCAGGTTGCAGTTGGTGCGGTACTTGCGGGTGCCGGGCAGGATCGCCACGTACGACCACTCGCCGGTGTGGTCCCAGTCCAGCCCGCGTTCCTCCAGAGTGGACCGGATCAGTTCGGTCACCGTCTCACGCAGGTCTGTCATGGCTCCTAGCTCACGAGTCTCAGGCGCCGCGCGTGGTTGGCGGCGAGGGCGTCCCGGTAGACCTCCAGCAAACCATGGACGGTGCGGTCCCAGGAGAAGTTCCGGGCATGAGCCAGCGCACCTTCGGTGAGGCGGGCCCGACGGCCCGGATCGGCCAGCAGGCCGCCGAGCACCGCGGCCCACCGTTGCGGGTCGTGACCGTCGACCAGCGCCCCCGAGACGCCGTCCGCGACCGCGGTCACCAGGCCACCCACCCGGGCGGCGACCACTGGGGTGCCGCACGCCTGCGCCTCCACCGCGACCAGTCCGAAACTCTCGTTGTAGCTGGGTACGCACAGCAGGTCCGCGGCCCGGTAAAGGTCGGCCAGTGCGGCGGAGGGCTGAGGTGGCAGGAACCGCACCGCGTCCTGGACCCCCAGGGAGACGGCGAGTTCCCGCAGATGGGTGGGGCGCTCCAGACCGGTGCCGCTCGGACCGCCGCAGATCACGGCCGTGACCTTGCGGCTCAGCAGGGGATCGCGTTCCCGCAGCGCGGCCACGGCCCGGACCACCACGTCCGGTGCCTTGAGCGGCTGGATCCTTCCCACGAACAACACCACCAGCCCGTTGGCGGGCAGGCCGTACCGCTGCCGTGCCGCCTGCCGGGAGCCGGGAGTGAAGCTGGTCAGGTCGGCACCGGGCCGGACCACCGAGACCCGGTCCGGGGCCGCGCCGTAGAGCCGGGTCAGCTGCCCGGCCTCTGACGTGGTGTTCGCGACCAGCCAGTCGGACTCGTCGACGACCTGTTCCTCTCCGATCACCCGGATCTTGGGCTCGGCCGTGTCGCCTTCGGCCAGCAGCGCGTTCTTCACCTTGGCGAGGGTGTGCGGGGTGTGGACCAGGGGCACCCCCCAGCGTTCCCGGGCCAGCCAACCGGCCTGTCCGGACAGCCAGTAGTGACTGTGGATCAGGCCGTACCAGCCGGGGGTACGGGCGGCTTCCGCCCGCAGCACGCCGGCTGTGAACGCGCAGAGCTGTGCCGGGAGGTCCTGCTTGGCGAGGCCTTCGTACGGCCCTGCCATGACATGCCGCACGATCACACCGGGTGCCAGCTCCAGCGACGGTGGCTGGTCGCTGGAGGTCGCCCGGGTGAAGATCTCGACCTCGACACCGGCCTCGGCGAGCCGCCTGGACACTTCGACGATGTAGACGTTCATCCCGCCGGCGTCCCCGGTGCCCGGCTGCTCCAGCGGCGAGGTGTGCATCGAGAGGGTGGCGATACGGCGGGGCAGGTGGATGGGTGTCGGGCCGTCGTCAGGGAAGACACCGGATGCCACGTGGTTCCTCCTCGGACACAACAGCGAACAGAATGCCGCCGCACCAACAACATCGACCCACTTGGCAGTTCTTCCCGACCCGTACCGACTCGTGACGTAAGTCACCTATGGCGGTGTCCTGGTGTGGGGTGGACGTCTGTCGGGACGCCTGCCCCACGCCGGGCCGGGCCGGTACCCGAGAATCATGGGATGACTGCCGAAACTCCCCTCGCCGTGGTCACCGGTGCCTCCAGTGGCATCGGCGCGGCGACAGCCCGACGCCTGGCCGGGGAAGGTTTCCACGTGGTGCTGGCCGCTCGTCGGACGGAACGGTTGACCGACCTCGCCTCAGCGACCGACGGTACTCCGGTCCGCTGTGACGTCACTGATCCGGAACAGGTCGCCGAGTTGGCCGCGGTGGTGTCGGGCCTCCGACAACCCTGCCAGGTGCTGGTGAACAACGCCGGGGGCGCATTCGGGCTGGAACCCGTGGAATCGTCGTCGGTCGCGGACTGGCAGCGGATGTACGAGGTGAACGTGATCGGGGCGCTGCGGGTGACGCAGGCGCTGCTGCCCGCCCTGGAGGCGTCGGGGCGCGGCACCGTCGTGATGCTCACCTCCACGGCCGGGCACGCCAGCTATCCCGGCGGTGCCGGGTACGTGGCGGCGAAGAGCGCCGAGACCAGGCTCGGCGAGACCCTCCGTCTGGAACTCGTGGGCCGGCCGGTACGGGTGGTGGAGGTCGCTCCGGGTCTCGTGGCCACCGACGAGTTCTCGCTGGTGCGATTCGGAGGCGACGCGGAACGGGCCGCGGCGGTGTACCAGGGAGTGGCCGGACCACTGGTCGCCGAGGACATCGCGGACTGTGTCGCGTGGTGTGTCACCCGCCCGTACCACGTCAACATCGACCGGTTGGTGGTACGCCCGCTCGCCCAGGCGAGCAACACCTCGCTGCACCGTGGTCCGATTCGGGGGCGTGACCAGCTGTGACGGTCGGATCGGGAAGCGCGTCGTAGTCCTGCCGCGTAGGGTCGCGGCATGGGCTGGGTGGAGATCCTCGTCCAGATCGTGGTCGCCGCGGCACTCGGCGCCGCGGTCGGGTTCGAGCGCGAGATGTCCGCGCAGCCGGCGGGGCTGCGTACCCACATGCTGGTCTCGTTGGGCGCGGCGCTGTTCACCATCGCGGGTATGGAGTTCTCCAACGGTGACCCGACCCGGGTGGCCGCCCAGGTGGTCACGGGTATCGGCTTCCTGGGCGGCGGGGCCATTCTGCGGGAGGGCATGTCGATCCGCGGCCTGACCACGGCGGCATCGCTGTGGGTGGCGGCGGCTCTCGGGTTGGCGATCGGGCTGCGCTCGTACCTGGCCGGGGTCGCCGCGATGGTGCTGGCCGTGATCGTGCTCGCCGCGATCAAGAAGGTGGAGGAGGAGTTTCTGCCGCAGCGCCGGCAGATGGAGGTGACCCTCTCCCTGGAACCTGACGCCGTACTGTCCGCCGTGGAGCGTGCGGTGGGGCAGGCCCTGCCGCGCAGCCGGGTGTTGCGGGTGCAGTACCGGGAGGGTGGCCATGAGGTGGTGGTGACCGCCCGACCGACGTTGGAGGTGTCGCTCGCGGCCGTGGGGGAGCGGCTGCTCGAGCTGCCCGGGGTACACGGCGTGAGCATCAACCGCTGACCGTCCGGCGCGGCCTCAGACCATGGCCTCAGACCATGGCCTCAGACCATGGCCTCAGACCATGGCCTCAGAACGTGGTGCCGACCAGCACGGGCTCGGGATACAGGGTCACCCCGAAGGCGGTACGAACCCCGTCACGGATCTCGGCGGCCAACCCGAGCAGGGCCTTCGTGGTGCCGGTTCCCCGGTTGGTCAGGGCGAGGGTGTGCTTTCCGGAGATGCCGACGCCGTCGCGGTGGCATCCCTTGGGGAATCCGGCCCGTTCGATCAGCCAGGCGGCGCTGACCTTCACCCGACCGGAGCCGTCCGGCCAGGACGGTGGTGTCACGTCTTCGCCGAGCCTCCCGGCGCAGTATCCCAGCAGCTGCCGGTAGGCGGTCTCGTCCAGCACCGGGTTCATGAAGAAGGAGCCGACGCTGTACGTGTCGGGGTCGGCGTCGTCGAGCACCATGCCCTTACCTCGGCGTAGCGCCAGCACCGCCTCACGCGCTTCGGCCAGCGGCACCCGGTCACCGATCGACGCGCCCAGCCCGCGGGCGAGTTCGGCGTAACGGATGGGGGCCGACAGCCCGTCGGTGGTGAGCCGGTACCGGACGTCCAGCACCACCCAGCGGTCGTGTCCCCGGAACACGCTGGCGCGGTATCCGAAGTGGCAGTCGGCGGGCCGCATCACACTGATCTCACTGGTACGCCGG
>DASUSI010000048.1:0-8402 GCA_036375165.1 Micromonosporaceae bacterium
CTTCTTGAGACCAGAGTGGACTGTCAACTAAACAGGGTGGTTAGCCTGAAGTCTGTGGACGGATTGCGCACCCGACGCCTGACCGCCAAGGGTCAGGCCACCCGGGACCGGATCGTGGCTGCGGCGGCAGCTCTGATGCACGAGCGTGGCGTCGCGGGCACCAGCACCGATGACGTACGGGCCGCGGCGGGTGTGAGCGCCTCGCAGATCTATCACTACTTCGACGGCAAGAAGGCCCTGGTGCGCGAGGTCATCGCGTACCAGACCCGAGCCGTGCTCGATGCCCAGGTGCCCAAGTTGAGCCGGCTGGACAGTGTGGAGTCCCTGCGGGCGTGGCGGGACCAGGTGGTCGATCTGCAACGCCAGTTGGGGTGCCAGGGAGGCTGCCCGATCGGGTCTCTCGCCAACGAACTGGCCGATGTGGACGCCGAGGCACGTGCCGACCTGGCACACGCGTTCGCGCGCTGGGAGACCAGCATCCGCGACGGGCTGCGGACGATGCGCGCCCGGGGGGAACTGCGGCCCGACGCCGACCCCGACCACCTGGCCTTGGCCGTCCTCGCCGCTCTTCAGGGCGGTCTGCTGCTCACCAAGACCCGGCGGGACACCCGGGGCTTGGAGGTCGCACTCGACGTCGTACTCGATCACATCCGTGACGCGACCGACCCGGCAGAGGTCAGCCACTTAGGAGTGGTGCGGAGAGCTGACCGTTCGGGTGATGATGGTATCGATTAGATAACGGATCCTGCCATTGCTGTAACAGTTCTCCCGGCCCGTTTCGGGGCCATCAGACCGTCACGCCACGCGGCACGGCCGCGCGAACCCCGGTCCGACAGCGCCGAAGTCGCAGGTCCGGGACGGTATTCCGGTCCTCCGGACGGCACCCGGCGACTTGACGAATTCCCCTCGATGCACCTGTATGGACGTTTCGGAGACCTGTGAAGGTCTCCCGGTTAGCGCTCGCGGCTGCTTGACCAGCCGTGGCGCAACCACCCCCGGGGCGGACTCGGGTGGCCGGTGTCCCACACCGGTTTCGGGGCCGCTGTTCACGTCCCTAGGAGGAGTTCCTTGCTGTCTGCGTTGCGCGAGGTCTCTCGCGCTCGACTCACCACAACGTTCACCGCGGCGGTCGCCGCCGCGGCGGTACTGGCGTTCGCCGCGCCCGCCAACGCCGACCCGGTACGCGGCACCTATGTCGGCCACCATCCCGGTACCGACTCCAAGGTCCAGATGAAGAAGGGCTCGAACAACCGGGAACTGTCCACCAGCCTGCTGCAACTCAAGGTGGACGGCACCGGCGAGATCCTGCTGACCTACTGCATCGACATCAACACCCGGGTCCGGAAGGTCGCGTACGCCGAAAAGGGCTGGGGCGAGACCTCGCTCGGTGACAACGCCAAGTATGTCAACTGGATCCTGCACCACTCGGTGCCGTTCCTCAGCGCGGAGGACCTGGCGTCGGCGGCCGGGCTGCCCTCGGCTCCGTCCATGTCGGACGGGGTGGCCGGCACCCAGGCCGCGATCTGGCACTTCAGCGACGGATACGACCTTCGCGTCGGCGACAACAAGGCCACTGTGGAGGCCATTTACACATACCTCACCGGGGACCAGAACACCGGTATGGACAACGAACCGGCACCGACCCTGTCGCTCTCGCCGGAGAACGCCAGCGGCGAGCCCGGCGACCTGCTGGGGCCGATCGAGGTGAGCACGTCCGCGGACCGGGTGGACGTGTCGCTCGCAGGCGCGCCGGACGGCGCCAAGCTGCTCGGTCCCGACAAGGAGACCGAGGTGACCACGGCGGAGAACGGCGACAAGCTGTACGTGAAGGTGCCGAAGGGCACCGCTGACGGTGCCGCCAAGGTCAACGCCGACGTGACCGCGCGGGTGTCGCCGGGTCGGGTCTTCAAGGCGGACGTGGAATCCCAGATCCTGATCCTGGCCGACTCCGACGAGGTGAAGGTCCACGACGAGACGGTCGTGAGCTGGGCGCACACCCCCAAGCCGGCTCCCGGATCGTCCTCTGAGGAAGTGTGCAAGCCGAAGGCCGGAGTGAAGCTCAGCCTGGTCAACGAGGGTGACGCGCCGGCCGACTTCACCGTGAGCTATGGGGAGACCACCGAGAACGTCACGGTGAAAGGCGGGGAGATCGCGACGAAGGTGATCCCGGTGGCGGAAGACACCGCGTACAAGATCACCGTCAAGTCCGGTCAGTACGAGAAAATCCACCAGGGCATGCTCAACTGCGAGAAGGACGAGGTGCCGCCGTCTCCGACGCCGACGCCGTCCGGCGGTGGTGGCGGTGACCTGCCCAAGACCGGCGTGGGCGGACTGGCGACCATCCTGGGCGTCGGGGTCGCGCTGCTGCTCGTGGGTGCGGCGATGCTGTTCGTGGTACGCCGTCGCGGACGTCACGCGGCGTACTGATCCCTCCTCCTGAATGAGCGGGGCCCGTCGCGGCCACATGGCGGCGGGCCCCGTTTCGTGGGTATGGCAGGCTCTGGCGGGTGACCGAGGACGTGACGACCGGACGGTTCGTGGTGGTGGGCGCGGGAACCATGGGTGCCGGCATCGGGTACGTTGCGGCAAATGCCGGCTACCAGGTGGAACTCGTCGAAGTCGACCCGGACCGTGCTTCAGCCGCCCTGACGACCCTGGACGAGGTGTGGGCCAAGGCGGTCTCCCGGGGTCGGCTCACCGCCGAGGCTGCCGGCGCCGCCAGAACGCGGCTGACCATTGTGGATCGGCTTGCCACGGTGGCCGACCACCCGGACGTACTCGTGGAGGCGGTGCCGGAGCGGCCGGACCTGAAGCGGGCGGTGCTCGCCGAAGCAGAGGATCGGCAGCCGGCCCTGCTGGCCAGCAACACCTCCAGCATCTCGATCGGTGAGCTGGCCGGGTCGCTGCGCGACCCGGAGCGGTTCTGTGGCCTGCACTTCTTCAACCCGGTGTGGGCGATGGCGCTGTTGGAGGTGGTGGTCGCGCCCACCACATCCGACGCCACCCGGGAGGCCGCCGTCGCCATCGCCGCCCGGCTCGGCAAAGACCCCGTGGTGGTACGTGACGCACCCGGGTTCGCCACCTCCCGGCTCGGTGTGGCGCTCGGCCTGGAGGCGATCCGGATGGTGGCCGACGGGGTGGCATCCCCGGCCGACATCGACAAGGCGATGGTGCTCGGGTACCGGCACCCCGTCGGACCGTTGGAACTCACCGACATCGTCGGCCTGGACGTCCGGCTGGACATCGCGCGGACCCTCGCCGAGGCGTACGGCCAGCGGTTCGCGCCGCCGCCGCTGTTGGAGCGGATGGTCGCCGGGGGCAGGTTGGGCCGCAAGAGCGGGGTGGGCTTCTACCGCTGGGAGGACGGACAGAAGGCCGGACCTGCCGACGAGTTGGACGGGGAGCCGCGACCGTGAGCTCCCTGCTTGTCGAGGAACGAGCGGACCGGCTGGTCGTCACGCTCAACCGTCCGGAACGTCGGAACGCGATCGACGCCGAGATGGTCGGTGAACTGCACGAAGTTTGCGCCCGGCTGGAGCGGGATCCTCGGCTGCTGTTGCTGACCGGTGGTGCCGACGGTGTGTTCGCGGGCGGGGCCGACATCGCCCAGCTTCGGGAACGCGGCAAGCACGACGCGCTGGCCGCGATCAACCAAGGGCTGCTCGCCCGGATCCGGGCCTTGCCGCTGCCCAGCCTGGCCGCTGTCGACGGGCCGGCGCTGGGCGGCGGGGCTGAACTGGCGTACGCCTGCGACCTGCGGATCTGTACGGACCGTGCGTTCTTCGGGCAGCCCGAGGTGCGGCTCGGAATCATCGCGGGGGCTGGTGCCACGTACCGGCTGCCACGGCTGGTGGGTGAAGGGCTGGCCAAGGAGCTGCTGTTCACCGGGCGTCGGATGCGGCCGGATGAGGCGCTCGCGGTAAGGCTGGTCAACCGCGTGGTGCCCCCCGAGCGGCTGCTGGACGCCGGGCACGAGATGCTCGACGAGATCGCCAAGGGGTCGATGCTGGCGCTGCGGTTGACGAAACTGGCGGTGGACGCCCCGGACGGCGCACACCCTCACCTGGAGCTGGCGGCGCAGGCGGTCCTGTTCGAGGACGAGGAGAAGCGGCGTCGGATGACCGACTTCCTCGAACGCCGCCGCCGCTGACCTCCTTCCCGCCTTCCCGCCTCCTTTTTTCCCACGGTTTAACGATTTCTCGTTGCTTTGGCGGCCGTCTTAACAACGAAAACTCCACAAACCACGAGGGGGTACGGGCCGGAGCACGCGACAGCGGGGTGTGACGGCGTACCAAGTGGGGTAACGATCGCCGCATGAGGGAAATTCATGTCGATCTGGAGCATTTGCGGAGCGCACTCGGCGGCGACGTGTTCGGACCGAGCGGAGATCGGCTCGGCACGCTGGCCGGTGTCTACCTCGACGATGTCGGCAGTCCGGAATGGATCGAGGTGCGTACTGGGATCCTGCAGCGCCGGCTGGTCCCGTTGGACAACGCACAGGTGGCACAGCAGCGGGTGGACGTGGCGTACGAGCGGCGGCTGGTGGGCAGCGCGCCCAAGGTCACCGCACGTGACGGCGTGGTTCCGGCTGGCGACGAGCAGCGGCTCTACGAGTACTACGAGATCCCAGGAGAGCACACGCCTCACCCGCTTCGTACGGCCTGACCGGGGATTCAGGTAGCGTCACCTGCCGTGAGCGATGACGTGTACTCGAAGCCGGCCAGCATGGTCGGCAAGCTCGCCGAAAGCATGGGCGTCGAACTACTCGAAGCCAGCCCGCAGCGCGTTGTCGGCACCATGCCGGTGGCGGGCAACGAGCAGCCGTTCGGGCTGCTGCACGGCGGGGCGTCATGCGTGCTCGGAGAGACCCTCGGCTCCATCGGCGCCAGCCTGCATGCCGCGCCAGGCGGGTACGCGCTCGGCATCGAACTCAACGCCAGCCACCACAAGGCGCTCAGGTCCGGGTCGGTGAAGGGAGTGGCTACCCCGCTGCGGCTGGGTCGCGCGCTTGCCACGTACCAGATCCTGATCAATGACGAGGCTGGGGATCTGGTCTGTACGCTCCGCCTGACCTGCCTGATCCGGCCGGCCCGCCGCGCGGACCGCCTCGGCTGACGGGATACTTCCCCGCCAGTTCTCCGCCAGTTCTCCCCGCCAGCCTTTCCCGCGAGTTATCGATTACTCGTTGCATTGGCGCCGCCCAAACCAACAAGTAATCGATAACTCGCGGAAAATGGGGGGCGGCGGTGAGTGCGTGGCACGACGGTGTACGCGGTGCTACGCCGCGCCGCACGGCCAAGGGGTGTACGTGGTGCAGCTCACGATGAGCTGACCGCCGGCACGGTGGTGACCCGGGTGATCGACCCGCGATTCGACTCGCCCACCACGCTGGCGCTGCGCCTCGGCCGGGTGTACGTGGGATCGAGGGCCCCCTCAAGTAACCCGACTCCCAAAAGGACAGGACCCGTTGCCGGTCAAGCTGGCAGGGCGACAGGGAGTTCTTGCGTACATCAATAATTCTCATGGCTGGAACCGCGAAAATCGCACCTGGCTTACAGGACGGCCGTACCCAGGTTTCGACATATCCATGGACCGTACGATGCCGCCGGTTAGCTCATTCATGAATACTTTTCGGTGTACGCGCATTTCCCGACAATTTCAGCGGGTCCCACGGACACGGCGAGGCGCCCGCGCAATGCGCGGGCGCTTCTCGTCGGCGAGGGTCAGCAGCCTGGGTCGTCCGCCTCGTAACGCAGCGGCGTGTTCTCCGGCTTGATGTAGGTCACCCACAGCACGAGCGGTACCGAACCGCGGTTGTAACCGTTCAGCACGTTGGTTCCCTGCTTGATGAACGAGGTGCCCGCCTGGAATGTCTCCACCGTGCAGCCGCGCCGATTAACCTTGGTCACCCGCGTCATGGTGCCGCTCTCCACGGTGAGCACGACCACACCTGGATGCCAGTGCCAGCCGGTCGAACCGCCGGGCTGGATGGTCAGTTTCTGGAGCACGACGTCCTTGGCATCCTCGCTGTGCACCGTGGTGGGCGTGTTGAACGCACCCGCGAAGATGTTTTCGATGGTCACGCCAATCGGGGGACTGGCGGAGGCGGCGCTGCCCGCCAGCCCGGCGGCCAGCGCGCCTGCCGTCACCACGGCGACGATGAGCTTGCGCTTCGAGAACCAGTTCTTGACAACAGACATGTTTGTTTCCTTTCGCGGAAGGTCCACGGGAACTACAGGCACCCGGTCGGCGCCTCGACCACTCCGGATTGGTCGGCTGTTATCTCGGACCGAGTAACTGCGGTCGACGTTAGCAACTGGCAGGAATGAATTCTACGAATTCATAGCCGCTCATGTAACAGTATGACTGATGTGTCCCATCGGATCATCCAATCACGGGCACAATGGCCGCCCGGCCCATTGACACCGACCATCCGGGCGCTCGTCCCGAAGCCCGGGGGAGGGGCACGCGCGGCCGATGTCTCTTGCGTTATCGGATTGCCCCTGGCATCGTAAAAAAATCGCAGATAGGACGGCACGCCGTTCGCGTCCCGATCAATGCCGTTTTTGTTGGAAAAAACAGATGGGCGGGCACCGGTACGCCACTGTCATTGTACTTTCCGCAGCGGTAGCGTTACTCCGACGAATGTCCGCCGTATCCCTCAACCTTTTGCCGGAGAAACATGCATGAACGGGTGGTGTCTCGCCGCGACCCTCAAGGTGACTGCGGTCGCCGCCGCACCCGCAGAGGCCAGACCCGCCACACGGGGTCACAACCTGGGGTGATGCTGGACGGCGGTCCTGGACAAGGAGGACGACATGTGTAAGTACGGCTTACCCGCGTCTCTGACATGCGACCGTCGTCAGACCGTCCATGTCTGACTCTGAGGGCAGTTCATGGCGCCACGGGGAGGGCTCATGGTGTCGTTGATTCGGCAGTCCCGTCCTGCGGTGGCAACCGTCGTCACCTTGGCGGTCCTCTTCACCGTTCTCCTGGTCGTCCAGTCAGCACTCAGATCTGGCGGGAACGCTGAGGTGGCACGCTCGCCGGAGTTCGTCATCTGGTCGGCGTTCGTGTCGGTCAGTGTCGTGATCTACGTCCAGGTGTTCGTACGGACGGTAGGTTTCGTCCGCCCGCCGTCCCGAGCGGTGCTGGTGACGTCGATCGTCGCGTACCTGCTGGTGGGTGGTGCGGTCTTCGAGACGCTGACCGGGCACGGGCCTGCCGGGACGTTGGAGACTGTGCCGCTGGTGATGCGACCGTTGTACGCGGTGGCGGAGGTCGCGGCGGCACCGGCTGTGTTGGGGTTGTGGCTGGTCCACGCCCGGTTGCACCAGCTCGACGTTGAGCTTCGGAGGTGGCCTGAAGGGTCCGAGAACGTCCTTGCTGAGTTGCTGACCAGCCGTATCAATCTCGGGCGTTGCCTGTCGGGCCTGAGCCTGATCGCTTCGACCGGACTGATCAACACAGCTGCGTTGCGGAACGCTTACCTCGCGCATGGCCTGCGTGCCGAGACATTCCCGTCCAGTTCGGTGTTGCTGTACGGGGCGGCGGTCACGGCCATTGTCGCGCTGATCTACGTTCCAGCGTTTCTGTCGTGGCGCGAGCGGGCCAACCACCTGATCGACACGGTGTACCCGGTGCCGGCCGACGCTCGACCCACCGAGGAGTGGGCGGACGGACGCGCGAGGCTGAGTCAACTCCTCGGTGCGGATACCACGATCGGTACGACCCTGGGTGCCGCCTCCGGCATCCTCGCGCCGCTCACCGTCAGCCTGTTGGGCATCTACATACCCGAGCTTCGGTCAGGCTCGTAGCCGCCAGCACATCGCCCGCCCAGTGACGGTCAGAGGTCGAAGTGGCCACCTTTCGTATCGGCCAAGAAGGCGGCCCATGCTGGGGTATCCACGACCAACCGGGTGCCGTCGGGGTTCTTGCTGTCGCGTACGCCGATCGCGCCGTCCTGGAAGACAGCGAACTCGACGCACGCGGCCTGGCCGTCGCTCCGGCGTGCCTTCCGCCAGACAGGGGTGCAGTGCTCATTCATGGGTGGACTCCTTGCGCTAGGTCGCTTCCGCGATTTTTCGGATCATACGTACGGAGTCCCGCACGCTCAGTGCTGCGGAGGAGGTTGGACTCATCCTATATGGAGAGCCTTTGGTACGGTTCGCGGCAAGCCGCTTGAGTTGCCTGATGATAGTGCTGGGTGGGCGATCAGAGACCGAGGCGACCGTGTTTCGCGTCGGTCAGGAATGCCGTCCAAGCGGTGAGTGTGACGACGAGTTCGGGGCCGTTGGGGTTCTTGCTGTCGCGTACGCCGATCGTGCCGTCCCGGAAGACTGCGAACTCGACGCATGCGCCACCGGATCCGTTACTTGCGTTCGCCTTGCGCCAGGCGCGGG
>DASUSI010000049.1:0-35270 GCA_036375165.1 Micromonosporaceae bacterium
GGGTCAGCTCTGCTGGTAGTTCACCGCGGCGAGCTTGCACCGGGCGTCCAGGAAGACGTAGTGGGCACCTTCCCCCCACTCGTCGAAGTCACCGCCGTGCAGCAGGGCGAGGAACGACATGGGCACCCCGCACGACGGGCACTGCGGGTAATCCGCTCCCTGCACCCAGTCGGGATGACCGCCCAGAGTGGAACCACCCGCCGCCCAGGCGTCAGCCTGGTACGGCGTGCTGCGGGCCGGACCGAGGGTCAGCCACCCCGACGGCATCGCCCAGTCGCCGTCGTCCACATACTCCGGTGGCTTGGTGTGCGGCGACCAGCGCACCGCACCATCCGGCGCCACCTCGCAGAACACCGCGCCGTAGCAGGCACACCGATAGCACGTGATCACGCGCAACCGTCCCTGCCAGCCGGTGTGGGCCAGCGCCGCGTCCACCCTGGGATCGGCGGTGTCGATGCTGAGCACCGTCCACAGTCCGTTACCGCATTGTGGACAGTTGGAGGCGGCGGGACCGCCGGAGACCGTGGCGTCCTTCGGACGGGTCGGCACCAGCGCGTACGCCCGCTGGGAACACAGTCGGCGACGACCGTCGGAGGCCAGCGTCCAGCCACCCTCCGTGGTGTACTCCCCTACCGGGGCCCGCAGCCGGTCGGCACCGGGCGGCGCCTGCACCCGCCACCGCCGGAATGCCGACTCCGCGATCGCACCGCCGGTCTGGGCGACCGCCCGCAGCAGCAGGTCGAGCTGGTCGACCTCGACGCCACTGTCCACCTGGGCCACCAGCTCACGCTGCACGTCGCTGTTCGCACCGCGATAGAGGTCCGATGGGGACAACACACCGGCCTCAAGCAGGCGATGCAGATGAGGGGCGAGAACCGTGGGATCGCGGCGGGCTGCCGCGACCAACCGATACAACGCCCGGCCGTCCGGCGGCGCGGCAGCGCAGACCCGCCGCACCAGCTCCTCAACCATCTCGGGCGCCACCTCCTGGACGTCACCGCATGGTGTTCAGTGTGCCGCTTCCCGTCACGGCAGCATGTCACACGTGGGTGTCCTGTCACACCACGAGGCACCGACTCGGTGGCGGCAGGGACGAACCAACGATGTGAGAAGCCGCGGCACTGATTACTCAGGGGTAAGTTTGCCCCTAGACTGAAACCGGCCGGTTGCACCACGAGCCCGAGGAGTCTGCCGTGACGAGCACCCGTGTCCCCGGAATCCCCACAGTGGAAGCCGGTGAGCTGATCTCGACGAATCCCGTGACCGGGGACGAGGTGGCACGCCTTCCGGTTGCCTCGCCCGAACAGGTACGGGCCGCGGTGACGAACGCCGGAACTGCCGCCACCTGGTGGGCCGGACTGGGTTTCACCGGCCGGCGCGACAAGCTCCTGGCCTGGAACGCGATACTCGCCAGACGGATGCATGAGCTTGCCGACCTGATGCGGCACGAGACCGGCAAACCGACCGGTGACGCGCTGCTGGAGGTGGCGAACGCGGTCGAGCACCTCTCATGGGCGGCCCGCAACGCCCGCCGGGTGCTGCGGCTGCGGCGGGTACGCGGCAGCCTGCTCACGCCTGAGTACGGCGGGTTGCTGGAGTACCAGCCGTACGGCGTGGTCGGGGTGATCGGGCCGTGGAACTATCCGGTGTTCACCCCGATGGGCTCGATCGGGTACGCGTTGGCGGCCGGCAACGCCGTGGTGTTCAAGCCCAGCGAGTACACACCGGCGGTCGGCGCGTGGCTGGTCGACAGCTTCGCCGAGGTGGTCACCGAGGCACCCGTGCTCCAGGCGGTGTACGGACTGGGCGACGTGGGCGCCGAACTGACCAGAGCCGGGGCGGACAAGATCTCGTTCACCGGCTCCACCGCCACCGCCCGCAAGGTGATGGCCGCCTGCGCCGAGACGATCACCCCGGTGGTGATCGAATGCGGCGGCAAGGACGTCATGATCGTTGACGAGGACGCTGATCTGGACGCCGCCGCGGACGCCGCGGTCTGGGGCGGCATGGCGAACGCGGGCCAGACCTGCGTCGGGATCGAACGGGTGTACGCCGTTGACGCGGTCTACGACGCGCTGCTGACCCGGCTGGTGACGCGGGCGGAGAAACTGCGGGTGGGCGCGGACAGCGACGCGGACATCGGCCCGATCACGATGCCCGGCCAGATCGACGTGATCCGCCGGCACATCGCCGACGCGGTCCAGCACGGTGGCACGGCGGTGCTGGGTGGCCCCGACGCGGTTCGGCCACCGTATGTGCATCCCACGATCCTCACCGACGTACCGGAACATTCGGCCGCGGTGCGGGAGGAGACCTTCGGGCCGACACTGACCGTGACCCGGGTCGCCGATGCCGAGGAAGCGTTGCGGCATTCCAACGCCACCCCGTACGGGCTCGGAGCCTCCGTCTTCGGCCACCGCCGGGCCCTGGAACTGGCCCGCCGGGTGCGTTCCGGGATGGCCGCGGTGAACGCGTCGCTGGCATTCGCCGCGCTGCCCACCCTGCCCTTCGGTGGGGTTGGCGACTCCGGGTTCGGCCGGATCCACGGTGACGACGGGCTACGCGAGTTCGCCAGGCCGAAGGGAATCGCGAGGCGCCGGATGCCGAGTCTGGTGCCGCTGCTGACCTTCAACCGCACCAGGCGGGCTGAGCGGTTGGTGCGGCGGGCGATCCGGCTGATGCACGGTCGCGGCTGACAGGTTCAGCTCACCCGCGGTACCCGCCTGCGTACCGACCTGTCACAGCGCACCGGGTTGGCCAGCCGGCTGGCCACCAGCCGCGCCAGTCCGGCCACGAGACCCCGTCGTTCGTCCTCCGGGGGTTCCCAGAACATCGGCGTAGATCCGGTCGATGATCTCCTGGCCCTGGGAGATGATCCGCTCCCCCACCCCGGTGACCGCGATGATCCGGGCGCGACGGTCGGTACGGGACAGCCTGCGCTCCGCGAGAGGACCAGTCATCGCCCAAGCCTACCCACGAAAGATCAACGACATATTTCCCCGAACCGGAACAGACTCGCCCGAATCCCTCAGAACAGTCGGAGGCTTGGATCGTCGCCGCCGCGCAGCGCGTCATAGTCCAGCGCCACGCAGCGGATGCCGCGGTCCTCCGCGAGCACCCGGGCCTGCGGCCGGATCACCTGCGCCGCGAAAACACCGGTCACCGGCGCGAGCAGCGGCTCCCGGTTCAGCAGTTCCAGGTACCGGGTGAGCTGCTCCACCCCGTCGATCTCGCCACGGCGTTTCACCTCGACCGCCACGGTGGCACCGGCCGCGTCCCGGCACAGCAGGTCCACGGGGCCGATCGCGGTCGGATACTCCCGCCGGATCAGCGTGAACCCGTCGCCCAGCGGGGTGGGGTCCACGGCGAGTAACTCCTGAAGGTGCGCCTCCACCCCGTCCTTGCGAAGGCCCGGGTCCGAGCCGAGTTCGTGCTCGGTGTCGTGGAGGATCTCCTCGATGGTGATCCGCAACTCCTCGCCCGCCTTGTTCACCACCCGCCACACGCCCGGCTCCTCCTGGATCCGGCACGGCGGGGACATCCAGTTCAACGGCTTGTATGAGCCACCGTCGGAGTGCACCAGCACCGAGCCGTCCGCCTTGAGCACGAGCAGCCGCAGCGCCATCGGCAGGTGCGCCTGCAACCGGCCCTGATAGTCGACCGAACACCGGGCAATCACCAAACGCACCGGGCGAGCCTAAACCAACCCGCCCCCGATCCCGGGCAGGCCACCGCCGCAGCCGTGTCGTTTGTCCAAGATCGTGAAATCATTGAACAGACGCCGCGCCCGGCGGCGGAGATGAGGAACGCACCATGCTCGAGGCACTCACCGGCAGCGGCTTGGCCGCGGCGGCGGGGCTCAACGCGTACATCCCGCTGGTCGTGGTCGGGCTGACCAGCCGGTACACGGACTGGATCACGCTGCCGGCCGATTGGAGGTGGCTGGAGAACGGCTGGGTCCTGCTGATCCTCGGGGTGCTGCTCGCGGTTGAGGTGGTCGCGGACAAGGTCCCGGTGGTGGATCACATCAACGACGTACTGGGCACGGTGGTGCGCCCAGCAGCCGGCGGGCTCGTATTCGGGGCGACCGCCGATGCGTCCACCCTCGCGGTCCCCAACCCCGCGGACGGCCAACCGACCTGGCTACCGCTGCTGGCCGGCGCGGCGATCGCACTGGTGGTACACGGCGTCAAGGCCACCGTACGGCCGGTGGCGAACGTCGCGACAGCGGGCGCCGCCGCCCCGGTGGTCAGCACCGGCGAGGACCTCACCAGCGTGGCGATGTCACTGGTCGCGATCCTGGTGCCGGTCCTGGTGCTACTGCTGTTCGTGGTGCTCGCTGCCGGTGCCTGGTTGCTCTGGCGACGCCGGTCCCGACGTCGGCGAGCGGTCAGGACAGACCGTGTGCCTGCCGGACGATCGACACCATCTCGTTGACGGTCCTGGTCAGCGAGTAATCCTTCGGCGTGAAGACCCGCGCCACGCCGCGCTCGCGCAGCGCCACGGCGTCCTCCGCGGGGATGATCCCGCCGACCACCACGGGTACGTCACCGAGCCCGGCCTCGCGCAGTCCGTCCAGCACCTCCCCGGCGAGCGACAGGTGCGCGCCGGAGAGCACAGACAGCCCGACAAGGTCCACGTCCTCCTGCACCGCGGCGGCCACGATCTGCGCCGGAGTGAGCCGGATCCCCTGGTAGACCACCTCGAAGCCGATGTCGCGGGACCGTACCGCGATCTGTTCCGCGCCGTTGGAGTGGCCGTCCAGACCCGGCTTGCCGACCAGCAGCCGCAGCCGCTTGCCGAGTTCTGCCTCTGTGGCCTTCATGCGCTGCCGGACCGACGCGATCTCGGAGTCACCGGCTGCGCCGGCCACCGAGGAGATTCCGGTCGGCGCGCGGTACTCCCCGAACACCTCCCGCAGGGTGCCAGCCCATTCGCCGGTGGTGACCCCGGCTCGGGCGCATTGTAGGGAGGCGTCCATCAGGTTCACGCCGTTCTTCGCGTCCGCCCGCAACCGGTGCAGCGCCGCCTCGACCGCCTCACAGTCACGGCCGGAACGCCATGCCGCCACCGACTCCCGGGCCGCCTCCTCCACCGCCGGGTCGACGGTGTGGATGGGGGCCGCGCCCTCCGCGACCAGCGGACTCGGCTCGGTCTCTGGGTAGCGGTTGACCCCGACAACGACCTCCTCACCGGTCTCGATCCGGTGTCGACGTTCCGCGAGCGAGGCAACGAGCTGGCTTTTCAGGTAGCCGGTCTCCACCGCCGCGATCGCACCGCCCATGTCCAGCACGCGCTGGATCTCCCCGGCGGCGCCGTCCACGATGGACCTGGTCTTCGCCTCCACCACGGGACTGCCGGCGAACAGGTCGTCGTACTCCAGCAGGTCCGTTTCGTACGCCAGCACCTGCTGCATCCGCAGTGACCACTGTTGGTCCCACGGCCGGGGCAGTCCCAGCGCCTCGTTCCAGGCCGGGAGCTGGACCGCTCGCGCCCTGGCGTCCCGGGACAGGGTCACGCCGAGCATCTCCAGCACGATCCGCTGGACGTTGTTCTCCGGCTGCGCCTCGGTCAGCCCCAACGAGTTGACCTGGACGCCGTACCGCAGCCGGCGGTGCCGGGGGTCTTCGACGCCGTACCGGTCCCGGGTGATCCGGTCCCACAGTTCGGCGAAGGCGCGCATCTTGCACATCTCCTCGACGAACCGCAGGCCGGAGTTGACGAAGAACGAAATCCGGGCGACGACGTCGCCCATCTTCTCGTGGGGCACCTGGCCGGAGTCGCGTACCGAGTCCAGGATCGCGATGCCGGTGGCAAGGGCGTACGCCACCTCCTGGACCGGAGTGGCCCCAGCCTCCTGGAGGTGGTACGAGCAGACGTTCACCGGGTTCCACTTCGGCGTGTTCGACACCGCCCACGCGATGGTGTCGGTGGTGAGCCGAAGCGATGGGCCGGGCGGGAAGATGTACGTGCCCCGGGACAGGTATTCCTTGACGATGTCGTTCTGGGTGGTGCCGGTGAGCTGCCGCAGCGCGTCGGCGGCCGGGACACTTTCTCCCGCCGCGTGCTCGGCGGCCACCGTGACGTACAGCGCCAGTAGCCACATCGCCGGCGCGTTGATCGTCATCGAGGTGTTCATCCGGGCCAGCGGGATGCCGTCGAACAATCCCCGCATGTCACCGAGGTGCGCGATCGGCACCCCTACCCGGCCGACCTCCCCGCGGGACAGCTCGTGGTCCGGGTCGTACCCGGTCTGGGTGGGCAGGTCGAAGGCGACCGAGAGTCCGGTCTGACCCTTGGCGAGGTTACGCCGGAACAGAGCATTGGACTCGGTGGGTGACGAGTGCCCAGCATATGTCCGCATCACCCAGGGTCGGTCGTGTTCGCCAGGTTCGCGCGGGAACGGCACAGCACACCTCCGGCAGCGGTCCAGGGAACCGGCCCGCCGGGGCAGCGCCCGGCCCCTCGGCCATCGGTCCTCTCAGCCGGAGTCTACTGGTCAGTAGGGTTTACTGGCGGTGAGACAACTCACCGGGAACCGGGGGCGCTGACCGTCACGCCCCCGAGGCCGCCGACACCGCAGCCGGCTCGACACCGGCCTCGGTCGGCAGGATCCGTTCCATCCGGGTGGCCCGTAGCAGTCGACGCAACCGGGGCGGGGTGCCGCGCAGTACCACCCGGCGCCCAACCCGCAACGCGCGACGCCGTGTGCCCAGCAGCACACCCAGGCCGGTCGCGTCCACCAGGTCGACCCCGGACAGGTCGACCACCAGATCACCGGCACCGCCATCCACCGCGGTGTGCAGCTCTTCTCGTACCGCCGTCACCGTGTGCCCATCCAGCCTGCCGCCCAGCACCACCGCCTGGACCGGCCGGTCGTCAGTTACCGTCACCGCCACCCCTGGGGCTCTGCCATGCATGCCCATCTATGCCACCCCTGCGCCGCCCGCAAACCACCCCTTGTGCGACCGCAGTCCGCCGCACAGAGAGACCGTATTGCGGTCCCCGCGATCGCACACCCGGATTTTCCCGGAAACCTCTCAGGGTTCGAGGCCGGAGCACCGTTACGGTCGGTGACCTATCACCCGAAAGAGTGGTACGGGTCAGGCGAACGGGTCAGGCTCGTCCGGTACGGTCAACCGCTCCACGTCAGCCCCCAGGGTGCGCAACTCGGCGGCGAAGTCCGGGTAGCCGCGGTCGATGTGATGCACCGCGGACACCTCGGTCACCCCGTCCGCGCACAGGGCGGCGAGCACCAGTCCGGCGCCGGCGCGGATGTCGGTGGCGCGTACCGGAGCGCTGGAGAGCACCTCCCGGCCGCGTACCACCGCATGGTGCCCGTCGGTACGAATGTCCGCACCCAGCCGGCACATCTCGTTGATGAACATGAACCTGCCGTCGAAGACGTTCTCGGTGACCAGCGACACCCCGTCGGCCACCGCGGCGAGGGCGATTGCCATCGGCAGCAGGTCGGTGGCCAACCCTGGATACGGCAGGGTCACCACGTCCACCGCACGTGGCCGCTCACTCATCCGTACCCGGAATCCGTCGTCCAGCAGGTCCACCGCCGCCCCGGCCGCGGCGAGCTTCTCCAACGCCACCTTCAGATGTTCCGGGGACGCCCCACGCACTGTCAGGTCGCCACGGGTGATCGCCGCACCGTACGCCCAGGTGCCCGCGATGATCCGATCGCCGATGGCACGATGGCTGACCGGACGCAACTCGTCAACACCCTCGATGGTCAGCGTGGACGTGCCGCCGCCCTCGACCCGGGCCCCCATGTCGTTCAGCATGGCGCAGGCGTCGGCGACCTCCGGCTCCCGGGCCGCGTTGTCGATCACGGTGGTGCCCTTCGCCAGCGCCGCCGCCATCATGAGATTCTCGGTTGTGCCGACACTCGGGAAATCCAGCCAGATGCTGGCCCCCCGCAGCCGACCGGCACGGGCGATCACGTAGCCGTGCTCGCCGGAGACCTCAGCGCCCATCCGGGCCAGGCCGGACACGTGCATGTCCAAGCCCCGGGAGCCGATCATGTCGCCCCCCGGGTGGGCCACCTTGGCGTACCCCTGCCTGGTCACGAGGGGACCCAGCACGTTGATCGACGCGCGCAGCCGGCGCACCAGGTGGTAGTCAGCATGACCCGAGAGCTGCTCGGGGGTGTCGACGATCACGGTGTCACCGTCGGCCTGGACGCCGCACCCCAGCCGGCGCAACACCTCGGCCATGATCATGATGTCGGTGATCCGGGGCACGTTCGTCACTTCGGTACGCCCCGGGGCCAGCAGCGCGGCGGTCATCAGCTTCAGCGCACTGTTCTTGGCACCGACCACCGCCAGCTCGCCGCGCAGCGAGGCACGTCCGGTCAACCGCATCACGTCCACGGCGGCCATCCTAGGCACGACCTGCGGCAACGTACGCTGACCGTCATGGCTGTACACCTCACCAGGATCTACACCAGGACCGGCGACGCGGGCACCACCGCCTTGGGTGACGGTACCCGGGTTTCGAAGACCGATCCGCGGATCGGCGCGTACGCCGATGTGGACGAGACCAACGCCGTAATCGGTGTCGCACTGGCCTCCGGTGGCCTTTCCGAGGAGGTCAGGGCGGTGCTCACCCAGGTTCAGAACGACCTGTTCGACGTCGGCGCCGACCTGTCCACACCGGTTGCGGAGCAACCGAAGTATCCCCCGCTGCGGATCACCGAGGAGTACGTCACCCGGCTGGAGCACTGGTGTGACGAGTTCAACGCCCGGCTCGGCAAGCTCGACTCGTTCATCCTTCCCGGCGGCACACCGGGTGCGGCACTGCTGCACCAGGCCCGGACCCTGGCCAGGCGCGCGGAACGCTCGGCATGGCTACTGATGGAGCACGCCCCGAAGGAGACCACGCCGCTGTCGGCGAAATACCTGAACCGGCTCTCCGACCTACTGTTCATCCTGTCCCGGATCGCGAACCCGGGCGGGGACGTGCTGTGGCGGCCGGGAGGCGGCCGGGAAACCTGAGCCGTCGGGAGGTTCACTGCCTCAGTACACCGTCAGACGCCTTGAGGCCGCCCCGGGTGGGGCGGCCTCAAGCCAACTCAGGAAGCCGTTCAGAGCGGACTGCCGCATCGCGATGTCGAGCAGGCGGTCCTTCACCGCGCAACGCAACACGACGCAGTCCTCTGGCAGGGCTAGTCGCTCCATCTCGTCCGGACTGCGACGTGAGCGGATCTCAAGATCGGAACGGTCCAACACGTAACGGGGGCGCGTCGCCAGGCTGAAGATCCGGTGCCAGCGCAACTCCTCACCGACGAACCGGCCCAGCCCGGGTGCCCAACCGCGGCCACGGTAGCGGGTGTAGACCCGTACGTTCATCACGATCGCGCCACCGCCCCGCGCGATCAGGGCACGGCGGACGAACATCAGTGCGAGAGCGAAGAACAGGGCGAGAACGCCGATCCCGAAGGCTGTCAGAAACCCCATCGGCGTCTCAATCCCCGCGTTAGTGGGCCGACGCGGTGGCGGGCTCACAGGTCTCGGCAAGCACCGTCACACCGTGGGAATCCACGGACAGGAACCCGCCGTTGACCGTGTACGCCAACTCCTCGCCCGCCGCCAGCTTGACCCGTACCGTCCCGGGGTCGGCGAGCTGGCCGAGGAGCGGCGCGTGTCCCGGAAGCACTCCGAGTTCACCCTCGGTGGTACGTGCGAAGACCGCCTCGGCCTCGCCTGACCAGACCTTCGCCTCAACCGCGACGATCTCGACATGGAGCTGTGTCGCCACCCGAACCCCTATGCGATGTGGACAGGATCGGTTGCAGAGTCTAGACGTACGGGTGGCCCGTGCCACCGGTCGGGTCCACTGATTGTGACAACCTTGAGGTCACAGCCTGATATTCGGGAAACGGCCCACCGGTCCGGCTGTCAGGGCCGATGCACCGGCAGCACCCCGACGGCGCGTGCGGATATGACAAAGGCCGGGAACGGCGTACGCCAGAACCCGGCCCGTTGCCACCCGCGGGTCAGCTCTTCATCAGGTCCTTCGCCTTGCGCTCCAGGTCCTCGAGCCCACCGCACATGAAGAAAGCCTGCTCAGGGTAATGGTCGTACTCCCCTTCGGTGAGCTTCTTGAACGCCTCCACCGTCTCCTTCACCGGCACAAAGGAGCCGGGGATGTTGGTGAACCGCTCGGCGGCGTAAGTGTTCTGCGACAGGAACCGCTCGATCCGCCGCGCCCGGGCCACGGTCAGCTTGTCCTCTTCGGACAGTTCGTCCATACCGAGGATCGCGATGATGTCCTGCAGATCGGCGTACTTCTGCAGGATCCGCTTCACCTCGCTGGCGACCGCGTAGTGCTCCGCCCCCACGTATTCCGCGGCGAGGATCCGGGATGAGGACGCCAGCGGATCCACCGCCGGGTAGATGCCCTTGTCGGAGATCTTCCGCTCCAGGTTCGTGGTGGCGTCCAGGTGCGTGAACGTGGTGTGCGGCGCCGGGTCGGTGTAGTCGTCGGCGGGCACGTAGATCGCCTGCATCGAGGTGATGGCGCGACCCCGCACCGAGGTGATCCGCTCCTGCAACTCACCCATCTCGTCGGCCAACGTCGGCTGGTAACCCACCGCGGACGGCATCCGGCCCAGCAGGGTGGACACCTCGGAGCCGGCCTGGGTGAACCGGAAGATGTTGTCAACGAACAACAGCACTTCCTGGTTCTGCACGTCCCGGAAGTACTCCGCCATGGTCAGCGCGGACAGCGCGACCCGCAGCCGGGTGCCCGGCGGCTCGTCCATCTGCCCGAAGACCAGCGCCGTCTTCGGCAACACATCGGCCTCACCCATTTCCAGGATCAGGTCGTTGCCCTCACGGGTACGCTCCCCGACCCCGGCGAACACCGAGGTACCGCCGAAGTTCTGGGCGACCCGGATGATCATCTCCTGGATCAGCACCGTCTTGCCCACACCCGCGCCGCCGAACAAGCCGATCTTGCCGCCCTTCACGTACGGGGCGAGCAGGTCCAGCACCTTGATGCCGGTCTCCAGCATCTCGGTCTTCGGCTCCAGATCCGCAAACGCCGGCGGCTTGCGGTGGATCGACCAGCGCTCGTTGATCTCCAGCTCCTCGCCGTCCGCGAGGTTGAGGCAGTCGCCGATGGCGTTCCACACGTGACCCTTGGTCACGTCGCCGACCGGGACCGAGATCGGCTCCCCGGTATCGGTCACCTCGGCTCCGCGTACCAGACCGTCAGTGGGCTGCATCGAGATCGCCCGCACCATGTTGTCACCCAGATGCTGGGCGACCTCCAGGGTCAGGGTCTTGGTCCCGCCGGACAGCGAGACGTCCACGTGCAACGCGTTGAACAGCGCCGGAATCGAGTCCCGCGGGAACTCCGCGTCCACGACCGGGCCGATCACCCGGACAACACGACCCACAGCCGCGGTTTTCGCCGCGTTTTCACCGGTAACAGCGGTCATCACACTTCACTTCCTGCCGCGGCCAACGCGTTCGCGCCGCCGACGATCTCGCTGATCTCCTGGGTGATTTCCGCCTGCCGCGCGGAGTTCATCTCCTGCGTCAGGCTTCTGGCCACATCCTCGGCGTTGTCAGTCGCCGCCTTCATCGCCCGACGCCGGGCTGCGGACTCACTGGCCGCCGCGTCCAGCAGCGCCGCGTACACCCGTGCGTTGAGATACCTGGGCAGCAGCGCACCCAGCAACTCCTCCGCCTCCGGCTCGAACTCGTACGCCGGCAGCAGGCCCGGCGCGGCCACGGCCTCCTCCACCTCCATGGGGGCCAGAAGGCGGGCGACCGGGGTCTGGGTTATCAGCGACTTGAACGTGGTGAAGACGATGTGCAACTCGTCGACACCACCGGTCTCGCCCCCGCCCTGTTCGAACGCGGTGAGCAGATCCGACGCAACCTCGTGAGCGTCGGAGAACGTGGGCTTCTCGGAGAACCCGGTCCAGCTCTGGCGCACCGGCCGGTCCCGGAACCGGTAGTACGTCAGGGCCTTGCGACCCACCGCGTACAGCACCGGTTCCTTGCCGTCGGCCCGCAGCCGGGAGATCAGCTCTTCCGCGGTACGGATCGCGTTCGCGTTGTACGCGCCGCACAACCCGCGGTCGCTGCTGATCACCAGTACCCCGGCCTGCCGTACCTCGTCACGGGCCTTGAGGATCGGGTGGTCCAGGTTCGCGTTGGAGGCCAGCGCGGTCAGCACATTGGTGATCGCCTCGGCGTACGGCCGGGATGCCGCCACCCGTTCCTGGGCCTTGCCCAGCCGGCTGGTGGCGACCAGCTCCATCGCCTTGGTGATCTTCTTCATCGAACGGACCGTCTTGATCCGCCGGCGGAGGATACGAAGTTGCGCGCCCATGGGCTACTTCTCGACCGTGGGAGGACGGTAGCGGGTGAGCTTCTCATGGGCCTCTTCGCCCTCGGGCATCGCCTCGGCGGCTACGTCATGCGGCCGCATGCCGGTGTCCTCGGCCAGGAACATCTGCTTGAACTGGGCAATCGCGTTGGTCAGCGACTCGACCAGGTCGTCGCCCAGCTTTCCGGACTCGGCGATGCCCTCCAGGATGCCCCTGTGCTTGTGCCGCAGGTAGGCCAGGAACTCGTTCTCGAACCGGCCGACGTCGCTGACCGGGATGTCGTCGATCTGGCCGGTGGTGCCCGCCCAGATCGAGACCACCTGCTCGGCAATCGGGAAGGGAGAGTACTGCGGCTGCTTGAGCAACTCCACCATCCGGGCACCGCGATCCAACTGGTCCCGGGATGCCTTGTCCAGATCAGACGCGAACGCCGCGAACGCCTCCAGCTCCCGGAACTGCGCGAGGTCCAGTCGCAGTCGACCCGACACGTCTTTCATGCCCTTGATCTGGGCCGAGCCACCCACCCGGGAGACCGAGGTGCCAACGTTGATGGCCGGCCGGACACCGGAGTTGAACCGGTCTGTCTCCAGGAAGATCTGGCCGTCCGTAATCGAGATCACGTTGGTCGGGATGTACGCGGAGATGTCGTTGGCCTTGGTCTCGATGATCGGCAGGCCGGTCATCGACCCGGCGCCCAGTTCGTCGGAGAGCTTGGCGCACCGTTCCAACAGTCGGGAGTGCAGGTAGAACACGTCACCGGGGTACGCCTCGCGGCCCGGCGGGCGGCGCAGCAGCAGCGACACCGCGCGGTACGCCTCAGCCTGCTTGGACAGGTCGTCGAAGACGATCAGCACGTGCCCGCCGCCGTACATCCAGTGCTGCCCGATCGCCGAGCCGGTGTACGGGGCGAGGTACTTGTAGCCAGCGGGGTCGGACGCCGGGGCCGCGACGATGGTGGTGTACTCCATCGCGCCGTGCTCCTCCAGCGTTCCCTTCACCGAGGCGATCGTGGAGCCCTTCTGTCCGATCGCGACGTAGATGCAGCGCACCTGCTTTTTCGGATCGCCGGAGGCCCAGTTGTCCCGCTGGTTGATGATCGTGTCGATGGCGACCGTGGTCTTACCGGTCTTACGGTCGCCGATGATCAGCTCCCGCTGGCCACGACCGATCGGTGTCATCGCGTCGATCGCCTTGATGCCGGTCTGCAGCGGCTCGGTCACCGGCTGGCGGGCCATCACGTTCGGCGCCTGCAACTCCAGCTCGCGGTAGCTCTCCTCGGCGATGTCGCCGAGCCCGTCCACCGGTCGCCCGAGCGGGTCCACCACCCGGCCGAGGAAGTTGTCGCCCACCGGTACCGAGAGCACCCGGCCGGTGCGCTTGACCTTCCGGCCCTCCTCGATTCCGGCGAACTCGCCGAGGATGACGACCCCGATCTCCCGCACGTCCAGGTTCAGCGCGACGCCGAGGGTGCCGTCTTCGAACTCCAACAACTCGTTGGCCATCGTGGAAGGCAGGCCCTCGACGTGGGCGATGCCGTCGCCAGCGTCGGTCACGACGCCGACCTCCTCGCGGGAGGTCTCCGGCGTGTAGGAGGAGACGTAGCGCTCAAGTGCGCTCCGGATCTCCTCCGAGGAGATGGTCAGCTCGGCCATCGTCGCAGTCCTCGTCCCTTGCTCGTATGTCGGCTCGTCAAATGTCTTCGGCTGCTGGTGTGTGTCTTCGGCTCTTGTGAGTACGTATCTACGGCTCAACCCCGCGGCCCTCCGGCAGGTCGACCGGCTGCCCTGCGAAGCTGTCAGCTTTGCCGGTCCCGGGTGCGGACAGCGGGCCGCGGACTGCCCCGCCAAAGCTACCTGGCGGTACGGCCGAGCAAGCCGCCACGGGCCTGGTTGAGCCGCCGCAGCACCGTGCCGTCGTACAGGTCGTGCCCGATCTGGACGCTGGCACCGCCGAGCAGCTCGGGCTCCACGGAAACCTTGAGGGAGACCTGCTGCCCGTAGATCCGGCCCAGCGTCGCGGCGAGCCGCTCCTCCTCCGCATCGGAGAGCGGCGCCGCCACCCTCACGTACGCTACCCGCAGTTCCCGCCGCTCCGCCGCGAGCTCGACCAGCCGGCTCAGCGACGCCGCGAAGTTGCGGCCTCCGAACCCGGTGACCGACAACTCGGCAAGCCGTACTGTCACCGGGTCCGCCTTGCCGTCCAGCAGGCCGCGGACCAGTTCCCGGCGCCGTTCCGGGGCCGCCGAGGCGTCACCGAGGGTCGCGGCCAGTGCCGGGCCCCCGCTGACCACCTGGCTGAACCGGAACAACTCGTCCTCGACCTCGCCGAGCGTGCCGGCCTGGTCGGCACTGACCAGCAGCGCCTCGACGCCGAGTTGCTCGGCGGCGTCGACCAGATCGACGGACGAGGACCAACGGCCCGAGGCCAGCCCACCCGCGAGTTCCAGCGCGGGCTGCGACAACCGGTCGCCCAGCACCGTGCCGAGCAGCCTGGCACGGTCCTCACCGGAACGGGACGGGTCCGCGAGGGCCCGGCGAAGCCGCGGCTCGGCGGCCAGTAGGCCGGCGACCGCGAGCAGGTCGTCGGCGATCCGTACGATCACCGCTGTCCCCACCGCCTTGGACTTGCCCCGGCCGGCCGTGGCGGAGAGGCTGTCCAGCCGCTCCCGGACGGCGGCGTACGACTCCCGGCTGGCAGCCTGCATCAGCGGGACCCTCCCACCGCGGGCTGGGCCTCCAGGTCAGCGAGGAACCGGTCGACGGTGCCGCGCCGCCGAGCCTCGTCGGCGAGGGACTCACCCACGATCCGGCCAGCCAGTTCGACGGCCAGCGAGCCCATCTCGCCGCGCAACAGGCGTACCAGGGACTCCCGTTCCTGGACCAGCTGTTCCTTGCCGGCGGCGATAATCCGGTCACGGTCCTCCGCGGCGCGGGCGAGGATCTCGTCCCGGCTCGCCGCGGCGTCGGCACGTGCCTCGTCCCGGATCCGGGCCGCTTCGGCGCGGGCGTCGGCCAACTGCTGGCGGTACTGCTCAAGCAGCTTGTTTGCCTCGGCCTGAGCCTCCTCGGCCCGCTTGATGCCACCTTCGATCGCTTCCACCCGCGCCTGGAACGTCTGCTCCATCCGGGGGAAGACAAACTTCATCAGCACATAGGCGAGCAGCGCGAACGCCACGGCGCCGACCACGACCTCTTCCCCCAGCGGAAGGATCGGGTTGTGGGCTTCCTCCTGGGCGAGATAACGCATGGGAACCTTCCGTTCCAGCCGGCTGGCTTACGAGAAGACGAAGCCGAAGGCGATACCCAACAGGGCGAGCGCCTCGATCAGGGCGAAGCCGACCCACATGAACGGCTGGGTCAGCCGGGACGACTCGGGCTGCCGCGCCGTGGCCTGGATGTACGCGGCGAACACCAGACCCACACCGATGCCGGGGCCGATGGCGGCGAGACCGTAGCCGACCGCGCTGAGGTTGCCGGTGAGTTCCGCAAGGTTCATTGCTCAGTTCCTCCTGATTACCGCGCGTGGCTCTCACGCGCCGGCGGACGGGGGTGGTGGCATGTTTATCAGTGTTCTTCGGCGAGCGCGCCCTGCACATAGCTGGAGGTCAGCACGACGAAGATGTACGCCTGGAGCAGCGCGACCAGCACTTCCAGGAAGGTCAGCGCGACCGCGAGGGCCCAGGACACCAGAGAGACCGGCTTGATGAACAGGCTCTCGGCTCTGAGCAGCACGAACCCACCGAGAGTGAACACCAGCAGGATCACGTGTCCGGCGAACATGTTCGCGAAGAGCCGGACCGCGAGCGTGAACGGCCGCACCAGGAATGTGGAGATGAACTCGATCGGGATCAGGATCGGCAGCACGAACCACGGTGCTGGCGGGACCAGACTGTGCTTGAAGTACTTCGCAAGGCCGTACCGACGGATCCCGACGTAGTTGAACAGGATGTAGCTGATCACCGCGAGCGTCGCCGGAAAGGCGATGTGCGAGTTGGGCGAAAGCTGGATCCCGGGGATGATCCCGAAGATGTTGGTCAGCACGATGAAGGAGAACAGGGTGGCGAGATACGGCGCGAACCGCACTCCTTCGGCGCCGATCATCTCCCGCGCGACACTGTTGCGGGCGAATCCGTAAACGGACTCCGCCATCCACTGCACCCGCCCCGGCACCAGCTTCGGATCCCGGTAGGCGATGGTGAAGAACACGATCAGGATCGCGACCGCGAGCCAGACCAGCAGGGTGAACTTGGTCAGCCAGTATCCCCCACCGTCAATGAGAGGGGGCAGGTAGAAGTCCTCGACGCTCGGCGGGAACGGAAGCTCCTCCGCCGCCCGCACGCTCACCTGTCCGGTCACCGAACCCCTTCCCTCGCCATCCCGGTCACGACGGGCCCATCCGCTTCATGATCAGGTAGATCCCTCCGGCCACGCCCACCATGATTCCGACAGCGGTCACGATTCCGTCGCTGCCGAGCCAGCGGTCCACCAGCCAGCCGGCGAACCCCCAGACGGCCATCCCGGAGATGAGATAACCCAGAGCAGCCCAGGCCTGGCCGGCGCCAGGCGTGGGGTCGCCCTGGTGTTGAGAGTGGTCACCGGTCATGACGCCGCGAACGATATCAGCCGGAAATGGCGACCATGATTCGACCCCCGCGCGGTGTGACGCGTGGGCGGCGAGGTCGGTGACAGCCGACTACCTTACTCCTCACGCGCCGCTGCCGGACGACTGCTGTCCGAAGCCCGACCACTGTCCGGCGTGCCGGCCTGCGGGCCGTGCCGCACCACCCACCAGATCTGGGTGCCACTCCACACCACGACCCCCGCGACCACACCGAGCCCCATCGGTTCCAACCCCGGCCAGGCGCTTGCCGCGACCGCCACCATGGCCACACCGATCAGGGTGAACTTCGTGACGTACGCGATCAGGCCGAACGGCAGCACCAGGCTGGTGTCCACCGAGTCAGCCCAGGCGATCAGCAGGGTGGAGAACGTGTAGCTCGCCACCACGACAGCCACGCCCGCCACCGCACCCACCGCCCCGTCGACCCCCCGGAGGAAGCCACCGAGCAGCCCGGCCAGCACCGCCAGCACCACGCAGGCCAGCAGGAGCGGGGGAAGGTGCCGCAATCTCGTGGCCACAGGTTCACTGTCCGATCAGGACGGCGGCCAGCGGCCGTACCGTCGCGTCGATCTCGCCAGCGACCCGGGCGAAGTAGCGCTCATCCATTCCGTACGGGTCGTCCAGGTCGTCGGTCGGCAGCGACGGCTCGCCCCCGCGTTGCCGGTCGAGCAGCTTCACCAGAGCTGTTCCCCGGTTGTACACCGCCTGCGGGGTCGGCGCGCCAGCCGGCAGGTCCCGGTCGTCCAGGTCAGTCAGCAGCCGTCCCAGTTCACCCAGTACGAAGGTACGGGCGGCCACGTCCGGGCGCAGTGATCGTACGTACTCGGCCACGTCCCAGGTGGCGGGCAACACCAGGTCCGAAGCGTCCAGGTGCGCCCGGTTCAGACGGCGGACTTTGAACCCCGAAGGGTCCACGCCACGCGAGCGCAACTGGCGGGCGGCCGGCGGGTTCATCGACTGCCCGACGTGCCAACCCCCGGTGCCCACACTGTGGCTGAACAGCAGCGTGTCGACCTGGTCGGAACCCGCCATGTCGGCGGTACGTGCCCGGAGCAACCGCTCGGCCATCGGGGAACGGCAGATGTTGCCCATGCACACGTGCAGCACCGAGAACGGGGGCATCCGGTTCAGTCCTCGGTCTCGACCGGCAGGATGCCCGGCACCACGTCCCGCAGCTTCTCGAACGGGATCGCGCCGTCCCGCAGCACTCTGGGGGTCTCCTCGCTGAGGTCCACAATGGTGCTGGGCATCGGGTCGGGGCTCTCACCGGCCTCAAGGTAGACGGATACTGAGTAACCCAGTTGCTCCCGGGCCGCCTCGGCGGTCTTCGCCGGCGACTGGCCGCTGCGGTTGGCACTGGAGACCGCCATCGGGCCGGCCTCACGCAGCACCGCCAGGGCGACCGGGTGCAGGGGCATCCGCACCGCCATGGTGCCCGCGGTGTCGCCGAGGTCCCACGCCAGGCTCGGCGCGTGCGGCACCACGATGGTCAGCGCACCTGGCCAGAACACGGCGATCAGGTCCCGGGCCGCCGCCGGCATCGCGAGCACCAGGCCGTCCAGGGTTCTCGCGGAACCGACCAGCACAGGTGGTGGCTTGTCCCGACCCCGGCCCTTCGCCCGCTGCAGCGCCTCCACCGAGTAGCTGTTGAACGCGTCGGTGCCGATTCCGTACACCGTGTCGGTCGGCAGCACCACCAGGTCGCCGCGTTTCGCCGCCGCCACGGCGGCGGAGATGCCCTGTTCCCGCTCGTCGAGCCGGCGACAGTCGTAGAGCCTCACGATGGGCAAGTCTCGCACGCGGCAGACCAGCGTCGCCGGGCGGTCGCGAACCGGGGACGGCCGGCGAGATCAGGATGGTCCGCGATCACGGTCCAGGTGTTCTGGGCGGCGAGCAACCGGGGAACCACCTCGCCGTGACTGTCGTCGTGCTCCACACCGAACCAGCCGTCCGGGCGTAGCAGCGCCCCGGCGCGGGTCAACAGCGGTCTGATCACCGCGAGCCCGTCCGGGCCGGCGGTCAGTGCCTGGCCCGGGTCGTGGATGGCGACCTCGGGAGGCAACACCGTACCCAGCGGGACGTACGGCGGATTGGCCAGCACCAGGTCGACCCGGCCGTTCAGGCCCGAGAGCACGTTCGACGCCACCGCGTCGCCGGCCACCACGGCCACTGGACGGTCCCCGGCGGCGTGGCACCGCCGGGCGTTTCGGTGCAACCAGAACAGCGCCTCGGGGGCCCGCTCCACCGCGTACACCACGGCGTCGGGACGCTGCCGGGCCAGGGCCAGGGCGATCGCCCCGGTTCCCGCGCAGAGGTCGACCACCAAGGGACCGGCCACCCCCGACAACGCGGCAAGTCCCCACTCAACCAGCAGTTCGGTCTCCGGACGCGGTACGAACGCTCCCGGTCCGACCGCCAGTTCCAGCCGGTGGAAGCCGGCCGTGCCGGTCAAGTGCTGCAACGGCACCCGCTGGGCGCGACGGCGTACCAGAGAGAAATAGCGCTCCTCCTGAACCGGGTCGAACCGGTCCATGCCGACCAGCGCCGCACGAGAACATCCCAGAACGTGGGCGGCCAGCAACTCCGCGTCCACTCGCGGTGAGGGCACGCTGGCCTGCTCAAGGTGGCGCATGGCGGCCACCATCGCTTCCCGGATACTGGGTTGACGGTCGCGGCGGGCCGCGTGCGGTGGACTTGACACCCCATAATCATGCGTACCGCGATGTGAGAGGGGACAGGCACGTGGCAGGGTCCAGTGCCGCCGCGAGCGCGGGGACCTCACCGATTGTCGAAGTACGCCGCCTACTTCTGGCGGGACGGACCGCCGAGGCGGCTGATCTGGCCGACACCATCGCCGGGGAGTCGACCGATCCGGTGGAGGTCACCGACGCGCTGTTGCGCAAGCTCGCGGCGCTACTCAACCTGGAACGGGCTGCCGAGTACCCGGCCGCGGTCGACCGGGCGTTCCAGGCGATCCGCGGCTGCCCGGATCCCAGCCGGGTCGGCGCGTTCCATGCGTTGGCCGCGATAGTCGCACACCTGGACGGTTCCATCGAACGCTGCGTCACGCACATGGTGCGCAGCATGCGGGCACTCGCCGGTGCCGAGGACTGCGTGGAGACTGCCTCGGCCTGGCACAACCTCGCGGTCTCGTACTCCTACATCGGGTTCCACGGTCAGGCACTTTCCGCGATGGACAACGCCCGCAGGACAGCCGCGGCGGTGGGCGTGCCCGACACCGACACCCTGCTGCCCGAGATCCGGGTCCGGCTCGCGGTCTCCCTGGACCACCGCGGCGACACCGACGGCTGTGTCCGGGTGCTGCGGGACGTGATGACCGAGCTGCTGCGCTGGATTCCCGACCCCGGCGGCTTCGACATCCTGCCGCAGTGTGACCGCAACTACTTCGGGTACGCCGCGAGCCGGCTCGCCGTACTGGGACACGATCCCGGGGTGGCGATCACCAAACTGCTACAGAACGACGGTTCCGGGTCGGTGTCGATGGCCCTGCAGGAACTGGCCGACGTGTGCCTGACACTGCTGGACGGGCGGCCCGCCGACGCCCTGCACCTGCTGGACACGCTGCACCCCCTGGACGAGCAGACCTTCGGGGCGGCCGAGATCCCCAGGCTGCGGGCGCTGGCCCACCTGGCGCTCGATGACGGCGCAGCCGCGCACGCGGCGGACCGCGAGGCGTTCCAGCTCACCGCGCAGGCGGCCGACCGGCTGCGGGAACTGTTCGTGGACGGGGTGGCCGCCCGGATCGACCACGAGGACCTGCGCCGCACCGTCGCGCGGTACGCCGACGAGGCGCACACCGACCCGCTCACCGGGCTGCCGAACCGCCGCCACCTGCAGCAGCACGCGGAGGGGATGACCCGCCGTGGCGAGGTCGGTGCGGTGGGGGTGCTCGACCTCGATGATTTCAAGTCGGTCAACACCGTGCACGGCCACCTCTCCGGGGACCTGGTGCTGCAGCGAGTGGCCGGGATCCTGGCACGGGTGATGCGCCGCGAGGACTTCGTCGCCCGGTTCGGCGGCGATGAGTTCGTCCTGGTACTGCCGCAGACCACGCTGGACGAGGCCGAGGAGGTCGGCAACCGGGTGGTGACCGCGATCGAGGCCGAGGACTGGGACGCGCTGGTTCCGAACACACCGGTGACGGTCACCGTGGGATGGGCAAGGCTGGACGGCCGGACGGAGCTGACCAGTTCGTTCGAACTGGCCGACCGGGCCATGCTGCGCGCGAAGGCCACAGCCCGCTGCCGCTGACCGCGGACTGCCGGCCGTCACCGGGCGGCGATGGCCGGACCGGGTTGTCGCGGGCTCATCGGCGGGACCATCGGGTGTCGCCGGCCAGCCGTGCCTCACGTTCCGCCTCGGCGAGCGCGCCGAGCACCGGATCCAACTCGCCCTGCAGCACCTGATCGAGGTTGTACGCCGTGAACCCGATCCGGTGGTCGGTGATCCGGTTCTGCGGGAAGTTGTAGGTCCGGATCCGCTCCGAGCGGTCGACGGTACGCACCTGGGAACGCCGGGCGTCGCTGGCCGCGGCGTCGGCTTCCTCCTGCGCCATGGCGAGCAGTCGGGCACGCAGGATCCGCATCGCCTGTTCCTTGTTCTGCAGTTGCGATTTCTCGTTCTGGCAGGAGACCACGATCCCGGTGGGGAGGTGGGTGAGGCGTACCGCCGAGTCGGTGGTGTTGACGCTCTGGCCGCCGGGTCCGGAGGACCGGTAGACGTCAACCCGAAGGTCGTTCGGGTTGACCCCGACGTCCACCTCCTCGGCCTCGGGGAGCACCAGCACGCCGGCCGCCGAGGTGTGGATGCGGCCCTGCGACTCGGTTGCCGGCACCCGCTGCACCCGGTGCACGCCGCCTTCGAACTTCAGTCGGAACCACACCCCGTTGCCGCCCTCGGGCACTCCCCGGGTCTTGATCGCCACGGAAACGTCCTTGTAGCCGCCAAGGTCGGTGTCCTCGGCGTCAAGCACCTCGGCCTGCCAGCCGTTGCGCTCGGCGTAGCGCAGGTACATCCGCAGCAGGTCGCCGGCGAACAGGGCGGACTCCTCACCGCCCTCCCCCGCCTTGATCTCCATGATCACGTCTTTGGCGTCGTTGGGGTCCCGGGGGGCCAGCAGTTCTCCGAGCCGTTGCTCCAGGCCCGGGAGGCGGGCTTCGATCTGGCGGGCCTCCTCGGCGAAGCTGGCGTCCTCGGGGGCCAGTTCCCGGGCAGCGGTGAGATCCTCGCGGGCCTGTTCCAGTTCGCGGGCGGCGACCACGATCGGGCCCAGCGCGGCGTACCGGCGGCCGACCCGGCGCGCGACGGCCTGGTCGGCGTGCACCGCGGGGTCGGCCAGCCTGCGTTCCAGCTCGGCGTGCTCCGCGAGCAGGTCGGCCAACCGCGATGAACCCTCGGTACGTGTCGACATCTCGCCCGCTCCCGTCTCGATCACATGTGACATCCCGGCCCCCACCGAGGGGCGGGGCAGGCCCCGTTCACCACAACGCCCGCCCACTCCATACGGAGCCGGGCGGGCGTCATGCGAAGCTACTTGCTCTTCTTGTCCTTCAGGGCTGCCTTGGCCTTGGCGTACTTCTGCTGGAACCGGGCGACCCGGCCGCCGGTGTCGAGAATCCGCTGCTTGCCGGTGTAGAACGGGTGGCACTGGTTGCAGGTTTCAACGTGGATCACACCGTTGCCCGCGGTGCTGCGGGTGGTGAACGAGTTGCCGCAGGTGCACGTCACTTCGGTGGTCACGTACTGCGGGTGGCCATCTGGCTTCACTGATGTGTCCTCTCCTGGTCGCCGGGTCGCCTCGGGCTCGATCGCCTCGGGCGTGAACCGGAACCGCGCTTGCCGGATCGTCCGTACGGACAGCTGTACAAGTGTGCCACGGCGCCGGTTTATTCCGGCCGGCCACTCCTGTCCTGGTCAGTGACGCGTCTGATGCGCGCCGCCGGATTCCCTGGCCCGTACTGGCAATCACCGGCTGCTCCCTGAGCCCACAGTCGGGCCCGCCGAGCGTGACCGTGCCCTCCCGAACCGCCCGCAGCGTGCCGGTGGCCGGGTCGAACACCGCCACGTGCCACGGCAGCTGGGCTCCGTTGCCAAGCTGCACGTTGCGGGACACCGACCTCCGGTGGCCTCCACGTTCTCGGAATGCCGGCCCGTGAGATCTTGGAAAGCTACCGCGAAACAGTTGCGGGTAGCTTTCCAAGATCCGGAAACCCGGGGCTACTCGCCCGGGGTGGTCTTCGCGATCTGCATCAGGAACTCGATGTTGGTCTTGTTCTGCTTGAGCCGATCCAGCAGCAGGTCCAAGGCCTGTTGCGGGTCCAGCGCACCCAGCACCCGGCGCAGCTTGTGCACGATTACCAGTTCCTCCGGGGAAAGCAGGATCTCCTCCTTACGGGTGCTGGAGGCGTTGACGTCCACCGCCGGCCACACCCGCCGGTCGGCGATCTTGCGGTCCAGCTTCAACTCGGAGTTACCGGTGCCCTTGAACTCCTCGAAGATCACGGTGTCCATGGTGGAACCGGTCTCCACCAGCGCGGTGGCGAGGATGGTCAAGGAGCCACCGTTCTCGATGTTGCGGGCCGCGCCCAGGAACCGCTTCGGCGGGTAGAGCGCGGTCGAGTCGATACCACCGGACAGGATCCGGCCACTCGCCGGCGCCGCCAGGTTGTACGACCGACCCAGCCGGGTCACCGAGTCCAGCAGCACCACCACGTCGTGGCCCATCTCGACCAGCCGCTTGGCACGTTCGATGGCCAACTCGGCGACCGTGGTGTGGTCCGACGGCGGCCGGTCGAAGGTCGCGGCGATCACCTCGCCCTTCACCGATCGCTGCATGTCGGTGACCTCTTCCGGACGCTCGTCCACCAACACCACCATCAGATGGCACTCCGGGTTGTTGCGGGTGATCGCGTTGGCAATCGCCTGCAACACCATGGTCTTACCAGCCTTCGGCGGGGACACGATCAGTGCCCGCTGACCCTTGCCGATCGGAGTGATCAGGTCGATCACCCGGGTGGTGAGCTGGTGCGGCTCGGTCTCCAGGCGCAGCCGGTCCTGCGGGTACAGCGGGGTGAGCTTGTAGAACTCCGGACGGCGCTTCGCCTCCTCCGGGTCCATCCCGTTGATGGTGTCCAGACGCACCAGCGGGTTGTACTTGTCCCGCCGGTTCTCGCCCTCGCGGTTCGCCCGTACCGCACCGGTGATCGCGTCACCGCGACGCAGCCCGTACTTGCGGATCTGACTCATCGAGACGTACACGTCGTTCGGACCGGCGAGGTAGCCGGAGGTCCGTACGAACGCGTAATTGTCCAGGACGTCCAGGATCCCGGCCACGGGTACCAACACGTCGTCCTCGGTGACCACTGGCTCCCCCTCACCACCGCGGTCGCCGCGCTTGCGGCGGTCGCGGTAGCGACCCCGGCGGCGGCGACCGCTGCCGTCGCCGTCGTCGTCGTTGTTGCGGTCCCGCTGGTCGCGCTGGTCCCGCTGGTCCCGTCCGCCGTCACGCTGGTCGCGGCCGGAGTCGCCGCGCTGCTCGCGCCCGTTCTCGCCGCGGTCCCGCTGACTCGACTGGTCGCCGTCGTCGCGGCGGGCCGCGGGTGCCTCGGTGCTCTCGTCGTCGCCGGACGTGGCACGGCGGCGCGAGCGCTCCCGGCGATCATCGCGAGGCCGCTCCTCGCCGGTGGGTTCGGACCGCTCCGGGGCGGAAGGCGTGTCGGCCTCCGAACCGGACCGCGTGCCGGCCTCCATGGACGGGTTCGCGGCGGGTGGTCCGGCGGGACGGGTGGCACGCCGCACCACGGAGTGGCTCGTGGTCGCCGACTCGGTCCCGGCCTCACCCACGGTGCCCTGCCGTACCGTCACGTCCTGCGATTCCCGCACCTCGGCAGGCGCCTGCCGGGGCTCGGAGACCGCGGATGCGTCGGCTCTCACCGACGCACCGCCCGACTGGGCGTCCATCCGCTGGAACGGGCGGGCAAACCCGCCGGCCTCGGAAACTGTGCTGGCTGAGCCATGTGCTATATCACGTTCTGCCACGTCCGTACCCTTCTGGGGGCGGGCAACCTGTCCAACCTGGTCGGCGGGCTGCTCGGACTGGGACTGCTTCAGCTGGATCGCCGCGACCAGCTCGCCCTTACGCATCCGGCCCACGCCTGAGATGCCGAGCGAGGAGGCGAGACGCTGCAGCTCGGTGAGCAGCATCCCGGAAAGTCCCGAGCCGGAACGCCGACGTCGAGTCGCTGCGGCGTCTGGTCTGGTCTGCGGTGCCGCAACGTGGTCCTGATCCGACGTCAGGCCGGTCGTGTCGCTCAATGGATTCCTTCCCTAGCTGAGGCCGGACACCAGCCGATATGGGCGGCGTCCGGCCCGTTTTGGGTGTGCCCGCAGGGTTCGCGGGACTGGTTCAGAGCCGTACGGTGGGGGCGCCTCGATACGTCCGACCGTCGACGTGCGATCTTTAGGGATACACGCAAGTGCCGTGAAGGCAGGGGATGCCACAGACGACCGGGGTCCGGGAGATCGCTCGCGCTCGGCGGCTGCTCTGACCGCAAGCGTAACCAACGGTGCCTACCAGCAGCAACAGGAGGTCCACCTCGGCGTGTTTCCCCGTGCCGGGGGAGGTCACACGCCGCTCATGGTCTGGGTCGCGCCGGGGGCCGCCAAAGCCCCCACCAGCACTGTCAACAGACGCTGACCACGCAGCACTGTCAGCAGACGCTGACGGTGGCCCCGTCGGGGCAGACCGGCAGGGAGCGGGCCACGAACCCGGGGGCGGCCATACCGGTGAGGTCTTCGCCCGGCCCAGCCAAAGCCAGCACACTCGGCCCCGCGCCGCTCAGCACCGCCGGCACCCCGGCGGCCCGTAGATGATGGACCAGCGCGATGGAATGTTCCATCCCGGGTGTCCGGTAGTCCTGGTGCAGCCGATCCTCCGTGGCTACCAGCAGCAGCGACGGGTCGGAGGTCAGGGCATGGACCAGCAGTGCCGCGCGGGCCACATTCGTCGCGGCGTCCGAATGCGGAACCCGGTCCGGCAACAGTTTCCTGGCCTGCGCGGTGATTCCCCGCTGCTCCGGTACGAACACCACGGGAGCCACCCGCGGCAGCGGGGAAAGCCGCACCGCGTGGGCACCGTCCTGCTCGATCCAGGCGATCGTGAAGCCACCGAGCAGGCACGGCGCCACGTTGTCCGGGTGGCCCTCCATCCCGGACGCCAGTCGAAGCACGGCGGCATCGTCCAGGACGGCGGCGTTGTCGTTGGCCAACGCACGGGCCGCCAGGACGCCACCCACGATCGCCGCCGCGGACGAACCGAGACCGCGGGCGTGCGGGATCTGATTGCGGCACCGCACCACCAGTCCGGCCGGCTGGCCGCCGAGCTGGTCGAAGGTATGGCGCATCGTGCGCACCACCAAGTGATCCTGGTTGCGGGGAACCTCCCCGGCGCCCTCACCGGTCACCTCGACCGCGATCCCGGACGGCGCCAACCGGACCTCGATCTCGTCGTGCAGGTCGAGCGCGAGGCCGAGTGAGTCGTACCCGGGGCCCAGATTCGCGCTGGTGGCCGGGACCCGTACCCGTACCACGCCGTCGGTGTATCGCGGGGAACTCATCCCGGCAGGCTAGCTGGTGTCCTGAGTCGGCTCCCGCACGGTGCGCCGCATCAGCCGTACCGTGGCCAGCCGCCACACCACCGCGTACAGCAAGGTCAGGGAACCGCAACCGGCGATCACCAGTCGCGGGCCGAGTTGGTCGGTGAGCGCCCCGGCCGCCGCCTGACTGAGCGACACCGCGACCATCGCGATCATCATGTCCGCGGCGAAGATCCGACCTCGCAACCCGTCGGGGATCTCGGTCTGCAGCGCGTAGTTCGACAGCACCCAGTTGGCACCGCCCGCGGTGTGGGCGAGCACCACGAGCAGCAGCACCAGCCCGAACCACGGGGTGATGCCGACCAGCAGGTAACACACCCCGTACCCGGCCATCGAGATCGCCAGGCCGGGCAGCAGCCGTCCCGGCGAGGTGAGGATGCGACGCAGCAACAATGGCCCGATCAGGGCACCCAGGCCACGCGCGCCGTACAACAGGCCCATCCCGAAGGTGCCCACCCCGAACACCTGGGTGGCCAGAATCGGGAACGTGGCCAGCACCCCGTTGCCGACCCCGACCGCGGACTTCACGGTGACCAGGGCCCGTACCCGGGGCTGCGCGCCGATGTAGCGGACGGCCTCCACCAGCAGCGGGTACGCCCGGGTCGCCGGCCGCCGTTCCCGTACGGCCTGGAACGGGCGGCGTACCCGGATGGTCAGCACCGTTGCCGCGGCCAGGCAGCCGGCCGCCACCAGGAAACTGGGGTACGGGCCGAGCAGGCTGGCGATCAACCCGCCCAGCGAGGCGCCGACCACCAGCATGGTGCCCCAGGCGCTGCCGGCGATCGCGTTCGCGGTGGGCAGGTCCTCGGGATCGACCAGGTTGGGCAGTGCCGCCTGGGACGCCGGGGAATAGATCGCCTTGGCGGTGGCGACCGTGGTGATCGCGGCGACCGCCACCCACACCGTCTCCTCGGACCGGACGAACATCAGCAGCAACGCCGCGCCGACGCTGACCAGGTTCGCCGTGATCAGCAGGACACGCCGGTCCAGCCGGTCGGCGAGGGTGCCGGCGTACGGCAGCAGCAGCGCCAGCACGGTGGTGTCCAGGGCCAGGATCACGCCGCCCCAGGTGCCCCCGCCGGTCAGTTCCGACAGCAACGCGAGTAGTGGAATCAGCATGAACCAGTCGCCGCCGAAGACCACCAGCTCGGCGATGAACAGCCGCCGGAAGTCGGGATTTCGGCGCATCAGAGATAAGGCCCGGGTCACGTACCGGCAGCTTACTGACCGCCTCCCAGCCGGGAGGGGTGCGCGCAGCCAACATCACATGGTAGACACCAGCCATGACGAAGCTCGCGCGACTGGCGGCCGGTACGGCGGTGACCGCGGCGGTGGCGTTCCTGCCACTGCCCGCTGTGGCGCAGACCAGCGACGACGCTGCCGTCACAGCGCGGCCGGTTCCGGCGGTGGACGGCCCGCTGGACCTCATCGGCGAGCTGGACGGCGTGCCGTACGAGATCCGGGTTCCGGCCGGCTGGAACGGCACGCTGGTGATGTACGCGCACGGCTACCGGGACGCGGCGGACCACCCCGGGGAGCGGGACGACCGCAGCGCGCAGGCGTTCGTCGCCGACCCGGTCGAGCAGCAGATGCTCGCCGCCGGGTACGCCGTCGCCGGATCCGCCTACGCGGCGAACGGCTGGTCGGTGAAAGAAGGCATCCACGACACCAAGGCCCTGCTGAACCACTTCCGGGACACCGTCGCCAAGCCGACCATCACGCTGGTCGCCGGGTTCTCGATGGGGTCCCTGGTGGCTTTCGAGAGCATCGAGCGGTACGGCGCGCTGTACGACGGCGCGCTGCCGGCCTGCGCGGTGGGCGCGGGGGCACCCCGTACCTGGGACGGCACGCAGGCCATCGCCGCCGCGTACGACGCGGTGTTCGGTTGGCCGAAGACCTGGGGCACCCCGTCGGACGTGCGGGACGACCTGGACTTCGAGAAGGATGTCGCGCCGACCCTGCTGTCCCGGTTGAACGCCCCCGGCGGCACCGCGCGCTTCGAGTTCCTGCGGCTGGTGACCGGGGTGCCGAAGGGACCGGAGTGGCCGCTGACGGTGTGGTTCTTCGTCACCGAGGCGCGAGCGGAACTGGAACGGCGGGCCGGCGGGCCGGTCACCCAGAGCGTGACCCACAACTACACACTGTCGGCCGCCGACCGGGCGCAGTTGACCGGGATGGGGCTGGCCGACCAGCAGATCGACGGCTGGCTGGACCACATGAACGGCGACCGGGTCGCGGCCACCCCGGGCCCGCGCGGGTACCTGGAGCGGTATGCCGACTACACCGGCCGGGTCGACGGCCCGGTGCTGACCCTGGGCACCCGGATCGACTCGCTGGTGGTGCCGGCGAGTATCAGCGCGTACGCCGAGACCGTGGCGGCGGCGGGCGGTTCGGACCGGCTGGCACACGCCTGGACCAGCGGGACCGGGCACTGCAACTTCACGCCCAGCCAGTTGCTGACCTCGGTGCGCGCCCTGGAGCGGTGGGTGGCCACCGGGGACCGGCCGGCGAGCTTCCCGGCGGAGCAGGGATTCGTGGACTTCACCCCGCCACCCTGGCCCCAGCCGTAGCGGTCAGGCGAGGTCGAGGGCGGTCGCGGCGGTTCGTACGTCCACCGGGATGGTGGTCGGCGCGGGTGCGATCGACACCGCCCAGTCCGGGTCCTTGAGACCGTGACCGGTCACCGTGCAGACCACGGTCTCGCCACGGCGTACCTCACCCCGGTCGGCAGCGGCGAGCAGCCCGGCCACGCTGGCGGCGCTGGCCAGTTCCACGAACACTCCTTCGGACCGGGCCAGCAGCCGGTACGCGGTGAGGATCTCCCGGTCAGTGACCGCCGTGATCGAACCATCGGAGGAGTCCCGGGCCTCCAGCGCCCGGGTCCACGACGCCGGGTTGCCGATCCGGATCGCGGTCGCGATCGTGGTCGGGTGGCGTACCGGTGCGCCCCGCACGATCGGGGCCGCACCGGAGGCCTGGAAGCCGAGCATCCGGGGCAGTCCGGTGGTGTTGCCGGCCTCGTGGTCCTCCCGGTAGCCCTTCCAGTACGCGGTGATGTTGCCGGCGTTGCCGACCGGGATGCAGTGTACGTCGGGCGCGTCGCCCAACTCCGCGACGATCTCGAACGCGGCGGTCTTCTGGCCTTCGATCCGATGTGGATTGACCGAGTTGACCAGTGCCACCGGATGGTCGACGGACAGTTTGGACGCGAGTTCCAGGCAGTCGTCGAAGTTGCCGTCCACTTGCAGCAGTTTCGCGCCGTGTACCAGCGCCTGCGCAAGTTTTCCAAGCGCGATCTTCCCTTGTGGTACGAGCACCGCGCAGGTGATCCCGGCGCGGGCCGCGTACGCGGCGGCACTGGCCGAGGTGTTGCCGGTGGAGGCGCAGATCACCGCCTTGTTCCCGACCTCCACCGCCTTGGAGATCGCCACAGTCATGCCCCGGTCCTTGAACGACCCGGTCGGGTTCGCGCCCTCCACCTTCAGGTACACGTCGCAGCCGGTACGGTCGGACAGCGTCGCGGCCGGCAGCAGCGGCGTACCGCCCTCGTACAGGGTGACCACCGGGGTCGCGTCGGTGACCGGTAACCGGTCCCGGAACTCGTTGATCAGGCCACGCCACGCCATCGGTTCACTCACCCTCGACCCGCATCACGCTGGCCACCTCACGTACCACGTCCAGTTTGGTGAGATCCGCCACCGTGGCCCGCAGCGCCGCGTCGGTCGCGGTGTGGGTGACCACGACCAGCAGCGCGTCCTCACCCCGACCCTCCTGGCGCACCGTCTGGATGCTCACCCCGTGCGCGGCGAACACGTTGGCCGCCGCCGCCAGCACACCGGCCTTGTCGTCCACGTCCAGCGAGATGTGGTAACGGGTGGTGATGTCACCCATCGACAGGATCGGCAGTTCGGCGTACGAGGATTCGGCCGGTGCCCGGGAACCGGTGATCCGGTTGCGGGCCACCGCGACCAGGTCGCCGAGCACGGCGCTGGCGGTCGGCGCGCCCCCGGCACCCTGCCCGTAGAACATCAACTGGCCGGCGGCGTCGGCTTCCACGAACACCGCGTTGAACGCGTCCCCCACCGCCGCGAGCGGGTGCCCGCGCGGGATCATCGCCGGGTGGACCCGTACCCCGACGCCGGAGGGGAACCGTTGCGCGATGCAGATCAGCTTGACGGTGCAGCCCATGTCCCGGGCGCTGACCACGTCGGCAGCGGTGACCTCGGTGATGCCCTCCCGGTAGACGTCGGCGGCGGTGACCCGGCTGTGGAACGCCAGCGACGCCAGGATCGCGGCCTTCGCGGCGGCATCGAAACCCTCGATGTCCGCGGTCGGGTCCGGCTCGGCGTACCCGAGTTCGGTGGCCTCGTCCAAGGCTTCGGCGAACCCGGCTCCGGTGGCGTCCATCCGGGACAGGATGTAGTTGGTGGTGCCGTTCACGATCCCGGTCAGCCGGGTCACCCGGTCCCCGTGCAACGACTCCCGCAGCGGTCTGACCAGCGGGATCGCACCGGCCACCGCCGCCTCGTAGTACAGGTCGGCTCCCCCTTCGGCGACCGCCGCGGCCAGGGTCGCGCCGTCCTCGGCGAGCAACGCCTTGTTGGCGGTGACCACGCTACGGCCCGCCCGGAGCGCGGTGGTCAGCCAGGTACGGGCGGGTTCGATCCCGCCCACCACCTCCACCACGATGTCCACGTCGTCGCGCTTGACCAGGCCGAGGGCGTCGGCGGTGAACAGGTCCCGGGGCACCGGCAGTGGCCCCCGATCCCGGTCCGGGCGGCGTACCGCGATCCCGACCAGCTCCAGCGGGACCCCGATCCGCGCGGTCAGGTCGGCGGACTGCTCGTGCAGCAGCCGTACCACCTCCGCGCCCACGGTGCCGCAGCCGAGCATCCCGACCCGGAGCGGCTTGCGAGGTTCCCCGTTCGCACTCATCCGAGGTCCAGGGCGAGCAGGTCGTCCTCGGTCTCCCGGCGGACGATGATCCGGGCGGAGCCGTCCCGCACCGCCACCACCGGGGGGCGCGGCACGTGGTTGTAGTTGCTCGCCATGCTGCGACAGTAGGCCCCGGTCCCGGGCACGGCCAGCAGATCCCCTGGCTCCAGGTCCGCCGGCAGGAACTCGTCCTTGACCACCACGTCACCCGCCTCGCAGTGCTTGCCCACCACGCGAGCCAGCATCGGGGGCGCCTGCGACACCCGGGACGCCAGGGTGCAGGAATATGAGGCGTCGTACAACGCGGTGCGGACGTTGTCGCTCATCCCGCCGTCCACCGACACGTAGCGGCGGGTGGCCCCGGCGTCGAGCGCGATGTCCTTGACGGTGCCGGTCTCGTACAGGGTGAGGACGCTCGGGCCGACGATGGACCGGCCGGGTTCCACCGCGAGCCGGGGCATCGGGAGCCGGTACGCCCCGCACTCATGCTCGATGATCTTACTGAGCCGATGTGCGATGTCCCGGGGCGACAGCGGGTCGTCCTGGGTGGTGTACGCGATCCCGAAGCCGCCGCCGAGGTCCAGTTCGGGCAACTGGATGCCGTACTCCTCGCTGATCTGGGCCTGTAGTCCGAGCACCCGCCGGGCGGCGACCTCGAACGCGGAGGTGTCGAAGATCTGCGACCCGATGTGGGAGTGCAGTCCGACCAGTTCCAGGCCCGGCTCGGCCAGGACCCGGCGCACCGCCTCCGCGGCGGCACCCCGGCCGTCCTCGAAGCCGTTGCCGTTGGCCAGCGAGAAGCCGAACTTCTGGTCCTCGTGCGCGGTGGCGATGTACTCGTGGGTGTGGGCCTCCACGCCCACCGTGACCCGCACCATCACCCGGGGCCGTACCCCGAATTCCATGGCGAGGGCGGCAAGCCGGTCGATCTCGTCGAACGAGTCCACGATGATCCGACCCACCCCGACCTGCAACGCGCGGGCCAGCTCGGACACCGACTTGTTGTTGCCGTGCAGCCCGAGCCGCTCCGGCGAGAACCCGGCGGCCAGTGCCACGGCCAGCTCACCGCCGGTGCACACGTCCAGGTTCAGCCCTTCCTCGGCGAGGATCCGGACCACCGCCTTGCACAGGAACGCCTTGCCGGCGTAGTACACGTCAGCGCCGTCGAACGCGGTCCGGTACGCGCGGCAACGGCCCCGGAAGTCATCCTCGTCGAAGATGTACGCGGGAGTGCCGTACTCGGCGGCCAGGGTGCGCACGTCCATCCCACCGACGGTCAACACGCCGTCCGGGCCGCGCCGCGCGGTCGCCGGCCACAACTGGTCCAGCAGCGCGTTGACGTCGTCAGGGGGGCGCAGCCAGGCCGGTCCGTGGTGTCCGATCTCGCCGTGCAGGGCACCGGCCTCATGAGCACGCACCGCTACATCCGTTCCGGCGCGGACACGCCAAGCAGGTCGAGGCCGTTGGCGACTACCACGCGAGTGGCGTCGTTCAGCCACAGCCGCGCCCGGTGCAGGTCGCTGACCTGCTCGTCGCCGCGCGGCAGAATCCGGCAGTTGTCATAGAACCGGTGGTACGTGCCGGCGAGTTCCTCCAGGTACCGGGCCACCCGGTGCGGGGCCCGCAACTGCGCGGCGGTCGCCACCACCTCCGGGAACTCGGCCAGCGCCAGCAGCAGGTCGGCTTCCTTGGGGTGGTCCAGCAGTTCCGGCCGGAAGTCGTCGGGGGCACCCCGGCCCAGCCCGAGGTCGGCGGCGTTACGGGACACCGAAGCGGTACGCGCCGCCACGTACTGCACGTAGAACACCGGGTTCTCGTTGGTCCGGCGGGTGACCAGCCCGATATCCAGGGTCATCGGGGTGTCGGCCGAGTACCGGGCCAGGGTGTAGCGGGCGGCGTCCACCCCGACGGCGTCGACCAACTCGTCCAGGGTCACGATCGTGCCGGCCCGTTTCGACAGCTTGACCTCTTCGCCGTCACGTACCAGCTTCACCAACTGCCCGATCATCACCTCGATGTGCTGGTCCGGGTCGTCCCCGGCGCACGCGGCAATGGTCCGCAGCCGGTTCACGTACCCGTGGTGGTCGGCCCCCAGCATGTAGACGCAGCGGTCAAAGCCCCGCTCCCGCTTGTTGATGTAGTACGCCGCGTCCGCGGCGAAGTAGGTCTTCTCGCCGTTGCCGCGGACCAGCACCCGGTCCTTGTCGTCACCGAAGTCGGTGGTACGCAGCCACACCGCACCCTCCAACTCGTACACATGGCCTTGCCGGCGAAGCTCGACCAGCGCGTGATCCACCGCGCCGGAATTGTGCAGACTGCGCTCGGAGAACCAGACGTCGAACTCCACACCGAACCGGCTCAGGCTGGCCGTCATCTCGCCGAGCATCTGCCGGTAGCCCTGGTCGAGGAAAACCTGCACGGCTGCCTCGCGCGGCAGGTGTTCCACCTCCGGGTTGCGCTTGACGACCCGCTCGGCGACCTCAGCCACGTACTCGCCGCCGTATCCACCTTCCGGTGCCGGCTCGCCGTGCGTGGCGGCGTACAACGATTCGGCGAACTTCGTCATCTGGGTGCCGGCGTCGTTGACGTAGTGCTCGCTGACCACCCGGGCTCCGGCGGCCTCCAGGATCCGGTGCAGCGAGTCGCCGACCGCGGCCCACCGGGTGTGACCGAGGTGGATCGGACCGGTCGGGTTCGCCGAGACGAACTCCAGGTTGATGTGCTGACCTGCCAGCGCGTCGCCGCTGCCGTACCGCTGCCCCTGGGACACGACGTCGCGGGCGAGTGCCCCGGACGCGGCCGATGACAGCCGGATGTTGAGGAACCCGGGGCCGGCGACCTCGACGGAGTCGATGCCATCGGTGGCGGACAGCCGCTCCGCGAGCCAGCCGGCCAGGTCCCGGGGCTTGACTCCGACCCGCTTGGACAGCTGCAACGCCAGGGTGGAGGCGTAGTCCCCGTGCTCGGGATTGCGGGGTCGCTCCACCGTCGTGGTCTCCGGAAGCGCGGCGAGGTCCAGGTCACGGGCCTGGAACGTCGCCCGTGCGGCGGCGAGCACGACATCGGCGAGCTTGGCAGGAGTCACCGCGCCATGCTAACGAGGGTCAGGCTCCGGTGAGCCTTCGGGCGACGGTTCCCTCACATTCGGGGCCCGCCAAGAGCGACAGCGCCAGCCGGAGCGACAGCGCCAGCCGGCGGGAGGTCCTGGCTGGCACCCGAGCATCGTCTACCTGAGCCGCAAGCCCCCGGAGTGGGGGGTGTTCAAGGTCGAGGTGTGGGTCACCCCCGACTACGGGACGACGTGGCAGACCCCGGTGCTGGTGGAACGCGGCATCCGCCCGGTGTCGCCACGGCGTGACCCGTCGACGACCATGGTGCGGCTGCTGTATCTACAGGGCCACTACGGCAGCTACACCACGTTCACCACCGAGGTCCGCATCACCGGACTGGACTGACGACTCCGGTTCCGGACAATTTCACCCGCCGCGGCCAAGCGTGACCGGCCAGATTGGCCGTGGGCCAGATTGGCCGTGTACGTCACGGTTGGACAGCCGCCCGCAATGCGGCGTCGAGCTGGTCGTCGGTGGCCGGTGCCGGGGCCCGTTCCTCGTGATTTGTTGCCGGTGATTTCGTCCGATCCGGTGACTCCGCGCCGGGACCCCACGGGACCGCGAGGGGTAGAGTCT